>QCHG01000001.1 GCA_003278045.1 Prochlorococcus sp. AG-402-A04
TAAATTAAGTGATGATTTATGGCTTTTGAGAGGAGGAGGCTTCGGCCATGGTGTAGGTTTATCTCAGTCAGGAGCGATTGAAATGGCTAAATTAGGATTTTCTTATGAACAAATATTGAATCATTACTATCGAAAAGCAAAACTGAAAAAATTTGAGATATTGTCTCAATGAAAGTCAAGTAATCAAAATTTACTTTTATGAGTAAGGGTTTTTATAAAAATCGAAGATTGAAGTCGTTTATATTTCTTAGTGCTTGTTTTTTTATAGCTTTTATTCCTCATGCTTTCAATATCGAAAATTTCTTCTACATTATATTGACTCTTTCTTTTGTGATTGTTTTTTACGGTTTAATAGTTATTTCTAGAAATGTCAAAAGGAACAACGTTGTAAATATTGTAAGCAGAAGAATTAGTAATAAAGAGTTGCCTGTGCTTGATATATTAGTCGCTGCTAGAGATGAAGAGAATGTTATAGCAAGATTAGTTGAAAGATTATTTAGTTTAGATTATCCAACAAACAAATTAAATATTTACATAATCGATGATGGTAGCTCTGATAAAACGCCTTTAATTTTAGATCGATTAGCTAGACAATATGACAAGCTAAAAGTAATAAGCCGTTCTCCAAATGCAGGCGGAGGAAAGTCAGGAGCTTTGAATTATGCCTTGAAGTTTACTCATGGTGAATGGTTATTAGTTTTGGATGCTGATGCTGAATTAAAACAAGATTCTTTGATAAGGTTATTTAGTTTTGTAGAAGAGGGTGATTGGTCTGCAGTTCAACTAAGAAAATCAGTAACAAATGTAAGTAAGAATTTTTTAACTTCTTGTCAGTCAATGGAAATGGCTATGGACGCAATCTTTCAATATGGAAGATTATCAGTTGCTGGAGTTTCTGAATTAAGGGGAAATGGCCAATTAATTAATAAAGAAACATTATTGGCATGTGGTTCTTTTAATGAAGATACAGTTACAGATGATCTTGATTTGAGTTTAAGATTATTATTATCAAAATCTAGAATTGGAATCTTGTGGGATCCTCCAGTTATGGAGGAAGCAGTTGAGAATTTAAATGCTTTATTAGCGCAAAGGCAAAGATGGGCAGAGGGGGGTTTGCAAAGATTCTTTGATTATGGAGATCAATTATTTACTGATAAAATTAATTATTTGCAAAAATTTGATTTAACTTACTTCTTCATCTTGCAATATGCTCTACCAATAATTTCTATTTTTGATTTATTTTTCAGTATTGCTTTGTTAGATTCACCAATTTACTGGCCTATTTCATTTACAGCTTTTATGTTATCTGGAATTGCGTTTTGGTACGGTTCTTCTTGTAAAAGCGAAGTACCAGTATTGCAAAAAAGCAATTTTTTGATGGTATTTGTCTCGGTTTTTTATTTATCACATTGGTTTTTAGTAATCCCTTGGGTAACAATAAAGATGTCTATTTTTCCCAAAAAGATACTTTGGCGAAAAACTATTCACACTGGAGTTTAATTTATTCATTAAGGTCTATAATTTCTCCATTAAAAAAATTTGCTAAGTTTTTTGAGCTATCATCATAAGTCTCTTCGTTTGATATTTTTGGTGATGAATTAGTTTTTGGTTCTATTTTTTTTAATGGTCGAAAATTATTGACTTCATTTTGGGTCATTTCTGGAGTATTTGTTGGTTTACTTTTATTTAAATTTTTAGTTGAGAAATTAAGTATTATTTGATCTCCAAATATCTTTTTTACAGTATTTTCAATTATAACTTTTCTGCTCTTAATCATATTTTCCCAGTTTGGAGATAATGCAATTGTTATTTTCTCCGAATCAAAACTTTCAAGTTCGGCTTGTTGTGAAAGTAACATTCTTGTTGATGGTAACTCTACTTTAGAAAGAATTAATTCCCATTTATCTTTTAAATTATTTGATCCAAGATTATTTTGGTTATTGTCAGAAATATTTTCAATACTTTCTTTTTCAAGAACTGCCAATTTTTCTAATTTTTCGTCTTTTTTTTCGATCAATTCATCGCGATCTATCTCCTTTTTGATACTTGGTTTTTGACTTTCATTAGAAATATTTTCTTTATTAAAAATTGTAATGTTTTTTCTACTTTCATGATTCTCCTCAGTCGTATTATTTTTACTTTCTTGCTTATTTTTAAAACTATTTATCTCTTGATTACCTAGAAGTCCAGTTAAATGTATTTCAAACCAAAGCCTTGGATTATCACTTGATTTGATTTGATATTCAATATTTCTCAGATTATTATGCCAATTAATTATTGTTGATTTATTTATTGTTTTTGAGATTTTATCCAATTCATATTGAAATTCATCAGACGTATAATAAAGATCTGAATATTTATTATTTGTAGTGTGTAATAGTAGATCTCTTGTTATATTTAATAATCCGATAATTATTTGAAGAGGTTCGTTTCCTGCATCATATAGTTTGTTGCAGGTGATAATTAATGACTCTGGATTATTCTCAATTAATGATTTAATCATATTTGTTAATTCACTTTCAGATACTTCTCCTAGGAGGTTTTGGATATTATTTATTGTTATTCCTTCTGGTAAAAGATTCAATTGTTCAAGGAGGCTTTGTGCATCTCTCATCCCTCCATTAGATCTTTTTGCAATCATTTTTAAGGCCGGCACTTCATACTCAATGGATTCTTTTTCGGCGATTTCTGATAAATGTTGAAAAATATCACTTGGGCTTATTCTTCTAAAATCAAACTTTTGGCATCTACTTTTTATTGTATTTAATACTCTCTCAGGATTGGTCGTCGCAAGGATAAATACAACTCTTGAGGGCGGTTCTTCAATAGTTTTTAGTAAAGCATTTGAAGCTGCCGTTGAAAGCATATGACATTCATCAATAACATATACTTTCCATCTCGCTTGAGTAGGTGCAAATCTCGCTCTTTCTATAATTTCTCTTATATTTTCTACTCCTGTATTTGATGCTGCATCAATCTCGATAATATCTAGAGCGCTCCCATCTGTAATTTGTCTACATAAGTCACATTTACAACAAGGAGTTATCGTAGGTTGCTCGAATGCCTGGCAATTTAGAGATTTTGCCAATATTCTTGCACTTGATGTTTTTCCAGTCCCTCTTGGACCATTAAAAAGATATGCAGGAGCAATTTTTTTTGTTAATAGTGCTTGTTTGAGTGTAATGGATATAAATTTTTGACCAACAAGTTCGTCTAAGTTGTTTGGTCTATATTTTTGATGAAAAGGCTTATGTATATTTGGCATTTATTTTTCATTAATTAGAAAAATTCGGGATTCACTTAAAAAATTAAACTCTAATTTTATGCAGACTCTTTAATGATTCTTGTTGATCCTGAAGGTAGTTTAACAATTTTAGATGAGAACAAACTATCTACCATTTTTTTCGTAATTGTGAACTCTTTTATATTTTCTTCAGAAGGCAAAGTGTACATTATGTCTAGCATTAGCTCTTCAATTATTGATCTTAATGCTCTTGCCCCTGTTTTTCTTTTATATGCTTCATTTGCTATCGCTTCAACAGAATCAGGCTCAAATGATAATTCAACATTATCCATACTTAGCAAAGTTTTGAATTGCTTGACTAATGCATCTCTTGGTTGAGTCAAAATAGATTCTAAAGTTTCTTTAGTAAGACGATCTAGTACAGCACAAACCGGAATTCTTCCAATAAATTCTGGAATTAGGCCATATTTTACTAAGTCATCTAATTCTAAATTTTTCAGGGAATCTCTTGGGTCTACTATTTTTTTTGTATCAACTTTGTTTTGGTCTGAATTGGTTGTAAATCCTATAGAGTGTTTACCCATTCGCTTTTGAACGATATCTTCTAAACCTATAAAAGCTCCCCCGCAAATAAATAATATTTGACTCGTATCAATTTGGATGCAGTCATGATAAGGATGTTTTCTTCCGCCTTGTGGTGGCACATTGGCAATTGTTCCTTCAAGCATTTTTAATAATGCTTGCTGAACTCCTTCACCAGAGACATCTCTAGTAATTGAAGGATTCTCGCTTTTTCTTGCAATTTTATCTATTTCATCAATATAAATAATTCCTTTTTGAGCTAGTTCTACATTCATTTCTGATTTCTGCAGAAGTCTTAAAAGTATGTTTTCAACATCTTCTCCGACATATCCAGCTTCTGTCAAAGTCGTTGCATCTGCTACTGCAAAAGGAACATCTAGAAACTCTGCTAAAGTTTGTGCCAATAATGTTTTTCCACTTCCAGTAGGGCCGATAAGTAAAATATTTGATTTTTGTAATTTAGTTGCTTGTGAATCTGTTGCATTGTTATTTTTACTATCTTCTTTAACTTTCCAAGCTAACCGCTTGTAGTGATTGTATACGGCTACTGACAATATTTTTTTTGCAGATTCTTGTCCAACAACTTGATTATCTAGAAAACTTTTAATTTCTAATGGCTTAGGAATTGATGTTAATTCTAAAGGAACAGATTTTTTTGGACTATCAGTTTGTAATTTCTTTTTTACTTGCGGAGAGTTGTTTGTGTTCGCTTGATTATCAAGTAATTCTTCGTCAAGAATTTCATTACAAAGATCTATGCACTCATCACAGATATAAACCCCAGGACCAGCTATAAGCTTTCTTACTTGGTCTTGTGATTTACCGCAAAATGAACATTTAAGATGGGCGTCGAATTTAGCCATCGATTATAAGTTTTTAATGTGAAAGGTGTTAAATATTCCTTATTCACTAGGATTGCTTATAAATATCGATTCGTCATCATATTCTTAAAAAATCAGTATTCCTTGTCACTTTTTGATAACTTTATCAATTAATCCATATTCGACTGCTTCTGAGGGAGATAAAAAGTAATCTCTTTCTGTATCTTCATTAATTTTTTCTAAAGGTTGACCAGTATGTTCTGCTAAAAGCGAATTTAATGTTTTCTTGAGAAAAAGTATTTCTTTAGCTTGTATTTCAATCTCTACTGCTTGACCTTGTGCACCTCCCAGAGGTTGATGAATCATAATCCTAGAATTAGGTAAAGCCAATCTTTTCCCCTTTGCTCCGCCAGAAAGTAGAAATGCCCCCATACTTGCCGCTACTCCAAAGCATATAGTCACTACATCTGGGGATATTTGTTGCATAGTATCGTAAATGGCCATTCCTGCAGTTACTGAGCCTCCAGGAGAATTGATATATATTTGTATGTCTTTTTCAGGATCTTCCGCTTCAAGAAATAATAATTGTGCAACAAGTGAGTCAGATACTTGATCATTAATTCCAGTACCTAAAAAAATTATTCTCTCCCTCAATAGTCTTGAATAAATATCAAAAGCTCTTTCTCCTCTACCTGATTGTTCTATCACAGTAGGAACAGCAGCAATAGTTTTATTATTACTTTCGTGAGAACTTATTGAGCTTTGGATTAAATGTTTTTTTTCTGAGTTCACAAATTAGTTTTCGTCTAATAAATAATTTAAGGGGTTTTTGTTTAATTAGTAGGAAATTTCATAAATTATTTTTTTTCTTTTTTATTTTGAGTTTTTGTAGTTTTTGTAGTTTTTGCAGTTTTTGGCGCAGTTTGTGTGGATTTTGTTGTTTTGGAGGTTTTGGTAGCTTTAGAAGATTTTGTAGTTTTTTCTTTTACTTCAGAATTTTCTTCAAGCCAAATTATTAATTTTTCTTTGAGTAAATCGTTAGAAATTACTTCTGTTAATTTTTTAATATCTATTTGTTTTGAAGATTGAGAGATTGCATCTTCATAATCTTTCATTTTTAAATCAATTTCATCTTTTTCAACTTTTATGTTTTCTGTTTCAGCTAGTGCTTTTAAAGCTAAATTTCTTTGAACATTTTTTTCAGCCTGAGGTCTTGTTGACTCTGCTAATGACTTAACTAATTCCGGAGTGAAAGTAGATTTAACATCAAGACCTTGTTGAGCAAATCTTTGAGCGGTTTGTTCAATATTATTCCTCACTTCTATATCAATCATAGATTTTGGAATTTCAGCAACCAATTCGTTTGTTAAGGCATCTAGTAAAGCTTCAATTTTGATATCTTTTTGAGTTTTTTCAAAATTGTCTTTAAGTTGCTTTTCAATATCTTTCTTTAACTCTTTTAATGATTCTTTGTTACCCGACTGTTTTGCAAAATCGTCATTAAGTTCAGGCAATTCTTTTTCCTTAAGATCCTTAAGATTTACCTCAAAGATTGCCTCTTTGCCTCTTGAATCCTCATGAGAATAATCTTCAGGAAATTTAAGGTTAAGTGTTTTAGTATCACCAATTTTCATCTTTACGATTCCCTCAACAAAACCGGGAATCATTTTGTTCTTTTCTAACTCAAGATCCATTGATTCACTTGTTCCACCATCAATCTCTTTACCAGAATCTTTATATTTTCCTTTGAAACTAACTACAGCAATATCTCCTAATTTAGCTGCTCTATTAGTAACTGGAATAATGTTTGCAAACTGATTTCTAGATTTTTCTAGCGCTTCATCTATTGACTTAGGATCAAACTTTGTTTTTGATATTTCAACACTTAGTCCTTTGGATTTTTTAAGTTTTAATTCTGGGGCAACATCAGTTTGAAGAGTAACCTTAAGTGATTTTTCAGGACTAAACTTTGCAAGTAAAGATTCAAATCCATCTACCAATTCTGGCTCACTTAGTGGCTCTATAGATTTTATTTTTAAGGCTTCTTGCCATGATTTATCAATAATTTTTTCCAGAGCAGAAGCATGTAGTTGTGTTATGCCAATCCTTTGGATTAAGACTTGTTTGGGAATTTTACCAAGTCTAAATCCCGGAATTTTAGCTGAACGACTGATAGAACTGATTGTTTCATTCACACAAGTTTTGCATGTCTCAGATGGTATTTCTAATTCAAATGAGATTCTACTTTGAGGCAGACGAGTTGTTTTGACTATTAATGCTTCTTTAGCCATTTTTTTTATTTATTACTAAAAGCCGAAACTTAATTATTTCACATTATGTGATTTCCTTGAAAGTTATTTTTTTGATAAAGTAAAAAAAATAGTCAATCTATTTATAAAAATCATTTTAAAGTGTGAGACAATCTCCGTTTTTGCCTAATAGGCCATTAAAAGTTGCTGTTTTAGGATCTTCAGGTGCTGTCGGATCTGAATTACTCAAAATTCTTGAACAACGTGATTTCCCAATATCAGAATTGGTCTTGCTTTCATCAGAGCGTTCAGAAGGGAAAAAAATTATTTGGAAAGGTGAAGAATTAGTTACAAAAAAAACAACTAAGGAAGAATTTCTGAATCTTGATTTAGTTTTGGCTTCAGCCGGTGGAAGTATTTCAAAAAAATGGTTATCTACCATTATGGAACAAAATGCTTTATTGATAGATAATTCAAGTGCTTTCAGATTAGATAAAAATGTACCTCTTATAGTTCCTGAAGTTAATGCAAGTGAAGCACTCAATCATGATGGGGTAATAGCGAATCCAAACTGCACTACCATTTTGCTGACATTAGTTTTAGCTCCGTTAAATAAACTTTCGACTATTCAAAGAGTTGTTGTCTCAACATATCAATCCGTAAGTGGTGCAGGTCAATTGGCAATGGAGGAACTAAAACTTTTAACTGAAAAATATCTCCTTGGTAATCCTCAAAAAAGTAAAGTTTTGCCATACTCACTAGCTTTTAATTTGTTTTTGCATAATTCACCCATGCTTGCAAATAATTACTGCGAAGAAGAGATGAAAATGGTTAATGAGACTAGGAAAATATTAAATATTGCTGATTTAAAGCTCTCTGCTACATGTGTTCGAGTCCCAGTACTTAGAGCCCATTCTGAATCGATCAATATTGAATTTGCTGGTGTAGTTGAGCCTAAAGATGCTCTTGAAGAATTAAAACAATCTCCTGGAATTGAAATTATTGAGGATTACAAAAATAATAGATTTCCTATGCCAAATGACGTTATGGGAAGGGATAATGTTGCTGTTGGCAGGCTAAGAACTGATATAAGTCAGCCTAATGGATTAGAATTATGGTTATGTGGAGATCAAATAAGAAAAGGAGCAGCTCTTAATGCTGTTCAAATAGCTGAGTTATTAATTCCAAAAAAATGATTACAGACAAAACTGAGTGTAATAATCCATTATTTGGAAGAATATTGACTGCAATGGTTACTCCATTCACTGAAAATGGAGATGTAGATTATGAACTAGCTATAAAACTATCAAATTATCTTTTTGAGAACGGTTCAGATGGAATTGTGCTATGTGGTACTACTGGAGAATCTCCTACTCTTTCATGGGCGGAGCAGCATGATTTATTTATTGCGGTAAAAGGATCTTTGGATGCAACCTGTAAAGTAATAGTTGGCACTGGTAGTAACTGTACGAGCGAGGCTGTGGAAGCTACAAAAAAAGCCTACGACTCTGGTGCCGACGGTGCTTTGGTCGTTGTCCCTTATTACAATAAGCCACCTCAAGAAGGTCTTTATAAACATTTCAGTTCTATTGCTAATTCTGCAAAGGATTTGCCTCTTATGCTCTATAACATTCCTGGAAGGACAGGATGCAATTTATTACCTGATACTGTGAAGAAACTTATGGATTTCTCAAATATTCTCAGTATTAAAGCTGCAAGCGGTAGAATAGAGGAAGTAACAGAAATAAGAGCTATTTGTGGCTCTGAACTCTCTGTATATAGTGGCGACGATTCATTGTTGCTTCCAATGTTATCTGTAGGTGCTGTAGGAGTCGTAAGCGTTGCAAGTCATTTGGTTGGATTGCAATTGAAAGAGATGATTCATTCCTTTCAAAGTGGAGAGGTTTCCAATGCGCTTGCTATTCATGAAAAACTTCAGCCTCTTTTTAAAGCACTCTTTATGACTACTAATCCAATCCCAATTAAAGCTGCTTTGGAGCTATCGGGATGGGATGTAGGTAATCCTAGAAGTCCTTTGTCACCATTAACTAATGATATGAAAAAGCAACTATCTTTTATCCTGAAATCACTATAATAGGGATTAAATTTAACTTGATAATTAAATTTAAATAAACCTTATTTGATTACAAGCAGGCCTTCATAACTTTCAAAATTATGCAATCAAGTACAAATTCAACTGTAAATAGATCTATTCATGATTCATCTAGATCTAAAAGCAATACGCCAGCTCTGCGAGTAATACCTCTTGGAGGACTACATGAAATAGGAAAAAACACTTGTGTTTTTGAATATGGTGATGAATTAATGCTTGTTGATGCTGGCCTAGCTTTCCCATCTGATGGTATGCATGGCGTAAATGTAGTTATGCCTGATACAACTTTTTTAAAAGAAAATCAAAGAAGAATAAAAGGAATGATTGTCACTCACGGGCATGAAGATCATATTGGAGGTATTTCTCATCATCTAAAGCATTTTAATATTCCGATTATTTATGGCCCAAGACTGGCAATGTCAATGCTTAGAGGAAAAATGGAGGAAGCAGGAGTATCTGATAGAACAACTATACAGACAGTAAATCCAAGAGATGTTGTAAAAGTAGGACAACATTTTTCTGTTGAATTTATTCGAAATACCCATTCTATTTGCGATAGCTTTTCTTTAGCAGTTACAACACCGGTTGGCACAATTATTTTCACGGGAGATTTTAAGTTTGATCATATGCCAGTCGATGGAGAGCAATTTGATATTGAAAGAATGGTGCATTATGGAGAGAAGGGTGTTTTATGTATGTTCAGTGATTCGACTAATGCCGAAGTTCCAGGTTTTTGTCCTTCTGAGAAGACCATCTATCCCTCTTTAGAAAAACATATTGCAGAGGCAAAAGAACGAGTTATCCTTACCACTTTTGCTAGTTCTGTTCATAGAGTGACAATGATCTTAGAATTGGCCATGAAACATGGAAGAAAGGTCGGTTTGTTAGGTAGATCGATGATAAATGTTATTGCTAAGGCGAGAGATATTGGTTATATGAAATGCCCAGATGATTTGTTTGTTCCTATCAAGCAAATTAGAGATTTGCCAGATAGGGAGACCTTATTATTAATGACGGGAAGTCAAGGAGAACCCCTAGCAGCGTTAAGCAGAATCTCTCGTGGTGAACATCAGCATGTTCGTCTTAAGACTACTGATACTGTAATATTTTCAGCCAGTCCAATTCCTGGTAATACTATTTCTGTTGTTAATACAATAGATAGGTTAATGAAACTCGGAGCAAAGGTTGTTTATGGAAAGGGTGAGAATATTCATGTTTCTGGTCATGGTTTTCAAGAAGATCAAAAGTTAATGTTGGCACTCGCAAAACCTAAGTTTTTTGTTCCTGTTCATGGAGAACATAGAATGCTTGTTTGTCATGGCAAGAGTGCACAAACTATGGGGGTCCCAAAGGACAATATTTTAATTATTGAAAATGGAGATGTAGTTGAGTTAACACCTAATTCTATTCAAAAGGGTGATCCCGTAAAAGCTGGTGTCGAACTGCTAGATAACTCACGAAACGGGATAGTTGATGCTCGAGTATTAAAGGAAAGGCAGCAATTAGCTGGGGATGGTGTAGTAACTGTTTTAGCTCCTATTAGTACAGACGGGAAGATGGTTGCGCCTCCCAGAGTTAATTTAAGAGGAGTTATCACTACTGCGGAGCCAAGAAAAATGTCTATGTGGACAGAACGAGAAATTAGCTGGGTCTTAGAAAATAGATGGAAACAATTATCCAGACAAACTGGGCCTAATAATTTTGAGGTAGATTGGATTGGTGTACAAAGAGAAATTGAAAATGGTTTATCGAGAAGAATGAGAAGAGAATTACAAGTTGAACCACTTATTTTGTGTTTAGTTCAACCTGCCCCAAGTGGAACTCGTGCTTATATACCAAAAATTACCGAAGAGCAAAATTTCTCCAATAGAAATAATAACAATTTCCGTAAGAAATCAAACAATAATCTTCCTAATATTTCAAATAACCCACAAAATACCCAAAAAAGTCCAAAAGTGTCACAGAATCCATCAGCTGAGACTGCTACAGAAGATTCGTTTGAAGGTAGAACAAGAAGAAGAAGATCTGCTGTAACATCTTAACTTTTTTCAAAATTTATATAGTTTTTATCCCAAACAATTTTTAAAAACTCTTGCAGATTAATTTGACCTTTATTTTTTTTATAAATTGAAGTTGCTAAATTTGTCAGATTTTTAGAGCTACATTGCTTTGCAGATATTTCTTTTAAAAATCTATTTAAGATTGTGCACCTCGCTTCAATACACATACCATTTAGAAGATTCCTATCGATACCTTTTACATCTTTACAATATAAATAAGCTAGTTCACTAAGATCATTACGTTCATTATTGTATTTGCTCATTTTTTGAGAAAAATTATTTATCCTTTCAGAGCAACCAGGATACATGACTTCTAAGGTAGGAATAATTTTTTTTCTTACTAAATTTCTTTTTAATTTAAGATCTGAATTTGTAGGATCTTCCCAGACTGGGATCTTCATATCATTGCAAAATTGTTTTGTATCTTCCCTACTGAAAATTAATATTGGTCTTATTAAAAAAATTTGATTTTCTATTAATCTTTTACTCTCAATATTACTCAGACCTGCAAAATTGCTTCCTCTAGATAAATTGAGGATAAATGTTTCTGCATTATCACTACTCGTGTGACCAGTTAACAAATAAATATTATTTTTTTGCTGGTTTGTATTTAATAAAGTTTTAGCTCTTTCACATAATTTTTTATATCTCCATTCTCGTGCTTTTTCTTCTGAAAAAATACTTTCTTTATTTGCTTGATCAAAAGAGAATGAAATATTTTTATCTTCGCAATATTCTTTTAATTCAAGAGCATATAGTGATGATTTTTCGTGCCACTGATGATCACCATGCCAAACACTAATAGACCAATTATGTAGTTTTTTTATGTCATTAATTAGGGTTAATAAGGCCATTGAGTCTTGACCCCCGGAAACACTTATTAAAATATTGGATCCTTTGGGAATTAATATTTTTTTGTTAAGAATCTCCTTATGAAGCTGATGATGCCATGATGACCAATTTTTCTGAGTTAATTTTTTATCAGTCATATTGTGTTGCTCAGATAATATTTTTTAAAAAATGCACTGTTTTACTAAAACAATGTCACAATCGGGTAATAAATTCATTAAGTAAATGAGTCTGATTAATCTTTTGCCACAAAAAATCAAAGAAGAGTTAAGAAGCAAATCCTTACTCAAAGTTATTTCAGGATTGAATAATTTCGATGTTCAATCTGTGAAAATAATTGTTGAGGCTGCTTCATTAGGAGGTGCAGATCTTGTCGATATAGCTTGTAAACCTGAACTAGTTGATTTAGCACTTAAGATTTCAAAACTACCCGTTTGTGTTAGTTCAGTAGTGCCTCAATCTTTTCAAGATTCTGTAAAAGCAGGAGCATCATTAATTGAAATAGGAAATTACGATACTTTTTATGAAAAAGGCATTAATTTTTCAGAAAAAAAAGTTTTAAACATTACAAAAGAGACGAGGGATTTATTGCCTAATGTTCCTTTATCAGTAACTGTTCCTCATACTATGCCTATTGATAAACAAGTTGATCTTGCTATAAAGCTGGTGGAAGAAGGTGTTGACATTATTCAAACAGAGGGTGGCACCAGTTCTACTCCTTACTCTTCAGGAATTCAAGGCTTTTTTGAAAAATCAGTACCAACTCTTGCAGCTACCTATGCTATTCATCAAGAATTTAAGAAAGCATCTTTAAATATACCAATCATGAGTGCCTCTGGATTAAGCCAAGTAACTTGCCCACTAGCAATATCCTCTGGAGCCTCAGCAGTTGGCGTTGGATCTGTAGTTAATAAATTAGATGATTTAATATCGATGATTGCGGTTGTTCGGGGCTTAAAAGAATCTTTGAAAAATTCAATAATTGGAGAAAAAATTTCTTAGTATAGCAATACTCTTTTGCTATTAGGTTGATGAACAACTATAAGCTTCAAGCTCCTTACGAACCAAATGGAGATCAACCAGAAGCTATTAAAAAATTAGTCAAAGGTGTCAATACTGGTAAAGAGTTTCAGACTCTTTTAGGAGCTACTGGAACTGGTAAAACATTTACTATTGCGAATGTAATTCAACAAACAGGAAGACCAGCACTTGTATTAGCCCATAACAAAACGTTAGCTGCACAACTATGTAATGAATTAAGGGAATTTTTCCCAAAAAATGCTGTTGAGTACTTCATTTCTTACTACGATTATTATCAACCAGAAGCTTATGTACCGGTAAGTGATACTTACATAGCCAAAACGGCTTCAATTAATGAAGAAATAGATATGCTTAGGCATTCTGCAACACGCTCATTATTTGAGAGAAAAGATGTAATTGTTGTAGCCTCAATAAGTTGTATTTATGGTCTTGGTATACCGAGTGAGTATTTAAAAGCTGCAGTTAAATTTGAAGTGGGAAAATCAATGAATCTACGTTCTTCTTTAAGGACTCTCGTTGAAAATCAATATACTAGAAATGATATTGAAATTACAAGAGGTAGATTCAGAATTAAAGGAGATGTTTTAGAAATCGGTCCAGCTTATGAGGATAGATTAATTAGAATCGAATTATTTGGCGATGAAGTCGAAGCTATTAGATATGTTGACCCTACTACAGGAGAAATACTTGAAAGTTTGGAACAAGTTAGCGTTTACCCAGCGAAGCATTTTGTGACCCCAAAAGAACGACTTGAAAGTGCAATAAGTGCAATTAGAAGTGAATTAAAAACTCAACTAGATAAATTTACATACGAAGGAAAATTATTAGAGGCTCAACGTCTAGAACAACGCACAAAATATGATTTAGAAATGCTCAAAGAGGTTGGTTATTGTAATGGAGTTGAGAATTATGCTCGTCATTTATCAGGCAGGGAGGAAGGTTCACCTCCAGAATGTTTAATAGATTACTTTCCCAAAGATTGGTTATTGGTAGTTGATGAGAGTCATGTTACATGTCCTCAACTTCATGCGATGTATAACGGTGATCAATCTAGAAAAAAAGTTTTAATAGATCACGGTTTTAGATTGCCCAGTGCTGCAGATAATAGACCTTTGAAATGTGAAGAGTTTTGGGAAAAATCAAAACAGACATTATTTATAAGTGCAACTCCGGGTCAATGGGAATTAGATCAATGTGATGGTGAATTTATTGAGCAAGTTATAAGACCAACTGGGGTATTAGATCCTGTAATTGATGTAAGACCTAGTGAGGGCCAAATAGAAGATCTGTTATCTGAAATAAGAATTAGAGCTGAAAAGAATCAACGAGTGCTAGTGACAACACTTACTAAAAGAATGGCTGAAGATCTAACTGATTTCTTATCTGAAAATAAAGTAAGAGTTAGATATCTGCATTCCGAAATCCATTCAATTGAAAGAATTGAAATTATTCAAGACCTCAGAATGGGCGAATATGATGTTTTGGTAGGAGTTAATTTATTAAGAGAGGGATTAGATCTTCCTGAAGTATCCTTAGTTGCCATTTTAGATGCTGATAAAGAAGGTTTTCTTAGGGCTGAAAGGTCATTGATTCAAACAATAGGAAGAGCTGCGAGACATGTTGAAGGTGTTGCCTTGCTTTATGCAGATAACTTCACAGATTCAATGAAAAGAGCAATATCTGAAACTGAAAGAAGAAGAACTATTCAAAAAAAATATAACCAAGTCAACGGTATTACTCCAAAACCTGCGGGAAAAAAAATAGAAAATTCAATATTATCTTTTCTAGAACTTTCCAGAAAACTAGATGCCGGTGGTTTATCTAAAGATTTAATAAATATAGTTAATAACAAAACTGACGCAATTCTCAGTTCCAGTGATAATCAATGTTTGCTAGAAGAATTGCCTGATTTAATAGAAAAGTTAGAAATTAAAATGAAAGATGCTGCAAAAGACTTAAATTTTGAAGAAGCAGCAAATTTGAGGGATAGAATCAAAAAATTAAGACAAAAATTGGCAAGAAATAATTAAAAAGAACTTATTTTTCTAATTCGAAATGATTATGAATTGCATTAACTGCTTTGTCACAATCTTTTTCTAAGACAATACATGAAGTCCTGATTTCACTAGTGGCAATCATTTCAATATTGATATTTTGGTCAGCCAATGCTCTAAATATTTTTCCAGCCGTTCCAACCTTAAATGCCATTCCTGCTCCTACAGTACTTACTTTGGCTATAGCAGGGCCATCTTCAATATATGATCCGGGTAATTTTTTTGTTAAGGCCTCAAAAACTAATTTAGCTTTTTCTCTGTCTTGTTTGTTCATTGTAAGACTAATATCCTTAGTTTTTGAAGAGGAAATTCTTTCAGACTGAACGATAGTATCGATAAGTAAATTATTTTCAGCTAATGCTAAACATATTGATGCTGCTACACCTGGACGATCAGGCAGTTTTCTAAAACTTACTTGAACTTGGTTTTTATCTAATGCAATTCCTCTTACTTCAGGTTGATCTTGTTTTTCATTGATTGGATTAACAAATATTTGTGTATCGGATAACTTAAATTTCTCAGCAACAAATCTAATAGCTTTTGGTATATTATTAATTTCAATTACACAGCTGACTTTAATTTCACTAGTAGCTATCAACCTGACATTTATATTCGCTTGAGATAAAGTATCAAATAAATCAGCTGAAACACTAGGTCTGCCCATAATGCCTGCTCCTTGAATACTTAATTTAGTCATATTTGTTTTTAAGTTATATTCTCCTCCTAATTGGCTAGTTATAAGTGCACATTGTTCTGCAGTCTTTTTAACTTCTATTTCACTAACAGTAAATGTAATATCGTTTTTATTTCCATCATTTGTCGCTTGTATTATTAAATCTACACTAATACTTGCTTCTGAAAGTTTTTCAAATATTTGTGCAGCAATCCCAGGCCTATCAGGAATATTTGAGAGACTGAATACTGCTTGGTTTTCTAATACCTCAAGGCTATTGACTGTTTTTGTTAATTCTAAACTTCCTCTTTTTAGCGGGAGAGGTTGGATTTGACTCTCTAGGAGAGTCCCACTTGAGTCACTTTGGCTTGATTTGACACACAATTTAATTCCATAATTGCGAGCAATTTCTACTGCTCTTGGATGCAGAACTGAAGCACCGACACTCGCAAGTTCAAGCATTTCCTCGCAGCTAATTTCATCTAAGAGTTTTGCATTAGGAACAATTCTTGGATCAGTAGTAAGAACCCCTGGAACGTCTGTATAAATTTCGCACGTCTCAGCTCTTAAAGCTGTTGCTAAAGCTACTGCTGAAGTATCTGAACCACCTCTTCCCAAAGTTGTAATTTCCATTGAACCCGTATAGCTTAATGTTGTTCCTTGAAATCCAGCAACTACAACTACAAAACCCTGATTGATATAATTTTGGATCCTTTCTGTTTTAATATCCAGAATTCTCGCTTTCCCATGAATTGATTCAGTAATAATTCCTACCTGGCTACCTGTCATTGAAATTGCAGGTATTCCGTATTCGTTTAATGCCATTGAGAGAAGAGCTATGGTTACTTGCTCTCCAGTCGAGAGAAGCATATCCAATTCTCTTCGATTTGGATTTTTACTAATTGATTCAGCTAAACAATTTAAATCATCTGTAGTGTGCCCCATTGCAGAGACAACTACGACAATTTCATTTCCTGCTTCTTTACTTTGACAGATGCTAGTTGCAATATTTTTAATTTTTTTAATATCACCTACAGAAGTACCGCCAAATTTTTTTACTAGTAAAGCCATATTTAAATCATAATGTAAATTCTTAAACTTATAATTTGGTTAACTTAAATTAATTAATTTCTCTGTAAAAACATTTATAGGATTATTACCTTGTTTTAGTAATGATTCAATATCTAGTAAGTTACTCAATAAATTAATTAAATATTCTTGAGATACATTTTTGACTTTTCTTCGAATAAAAAAAATTCTTTTTGGATTAGAAATGCCTGCAAGATTACAAATCTTTTCTGCATTATCGTTACCTGAATTAACTGCTAATTTTATAATGGTATGAATTCTTATTTGACTAATTAAACCTGCATTTAGTCTTAAAGCAGGTTCTCCTTTCTGTAAGGAATAATTTATTTCTATGAGGCTTTCATTAATATTTTTTTGTAAGAGAAGCTCAATGATTTTGAAAATATTGGATTGATGATCACTAAATATTTTTTTTACATCAATACTTTTAAGAAAAAGTTGTGAATTCGAATGACTTGATACTGCAGCAAGGTATATTTTTGCTTTGGCTAATTCATTGATTAGTTTAAAGCTATCATTGCCAACTGAATCAATTATTAATTCAGCTGCATTTTTATCAATTTTGATATTCATTTCATTTGCTGCATCTTCTAAAAATCTTTTTTGTCCTTCATAGTCCCAGATTTCAGGTAAAGAAAATGACTTTTCTTTAGCTAAATTATTTTTGATAAGTTTTTGTAAAAATTTAGTACTCTTTAGTCTTGAGTCTGGTTTTTTTGTATTTTGTAAAATGAAATAAGTATTTTGAGGTATATTGTCATGAATTTTTTCAAATTTAGTTCTTAGATCCTCATTTTTGGCAGTAAAAATTGGATTATTTTTCAATGTAACTATTCTGTATCCCTCTCCAAAAGGAGGTGTAAGAACTTCATCAAAAGCTTTATTGACTTGCTCATCATCATCTCCATTTAAATTTGTTACGTTTATTTCTTTCCATTCATTGGATACCTCCTTATCAATTAATTTTTGAATAAATGTATTTTGCGCATTTAAATCATTACCCCATAATATTTGTATTGGCATAATAGCTCAATAAAAACCATATATTAACTATGATTACTTCTAACACAAAATAAATTTAATGGTAATAGATCATCCAATTTTTTTGGAAAGCATCAGATTCATAAGATCTCATTTATTAGCCAATGATCTAAATTATTTGGAAAAAAGAGTTTTAGAGAGATTAGTCCATACTTCAGGAGATTTTTCAGTTCAAAATCTTGTAAATTTTAGTGAAGGCGCTTGCGAAAAAGGGCTTCAGGCACTTAAAAATGGTGCTCCGATTTTAACTGATACTGATATGGCTGCAGCAGCAATAAAATCCATGGCAGAGAATACCACTAGGAATAAAGTATTCACCGCAAGAATGTGGTTTGGAAAAAATAATCATACAAACTTAACTAAAACTGCATATGGCTTAAGTGAAGGTTGGAAGGAGTTATCCCCTATGAATTCTGGAAGCAAATCACCTATCGTAGTTATTGGCAGTTCGCCTACAGCGTTAACTTATTTAATTGATATTTTAGAGGATGCAAAAGATTTACCTAGTTTAATTATCGGAATGCCTGTTGGATTTATTGGAGTAGAAAAAAGCAAAAACAAACTAATTTCTACCGATCTTCCTAGAATTGTTTTGAATTCAACTAGAGGAGGTGCTGCCATGGCAGCTGCTGCGGTTAACGCCTTATTGAGGGAAACTATTTAAAAAGTATTTATTTTATAAAAATGTCAAAAATCTAATTAATATCGTAATTTAATTTGTTATTTTCTTCTAAAGAATTTAAAACTGATTTTGCTTGTTCTATAACTTCTTTTGGAACTCCTGCTAATTTAGCTGCTTCTATGCCATAGCTTTTGTTTGAGCCCCCTTTAACAATCCTGTGGCTAAAAATTAGCTGATCGTTATTTTGTTCTACTAAAACTTGAAAATTTTGTATATTCGTATTTGAATTTTTTAAATAATTAAGCTCATGATAGTGCGTAGCAAAAATAGTATTACATTGAATTTTTTTTGCAAGATATTCGCTTACTGACCAAGCTATTGAAAGTCCATCAAAAGTTGATGTCCCTCTGCCTATTTCATCAAGTAAAACTAGTGAGCTAGAAGTTGCCTGATTTAGAATGGATGCAGTTTCAGACATTTCTACCATAAATGTTGATTGTCCAGATGATTGATCATCAACTGCTCCAATTCTTGTGAAAATCCTATCTGCAATCTTGATTTCAGCATTATTAGCAGGAACAAAGCTACCAATTTGTGTGAGAATTTGTATTAAACCAAGTTGTCTTATAAAGCAACTTTTTCCGCTTGCATTCGGACCGGTTAATATAATTAATTTTTGATTATCCTTAAAAGAGATATCGTTTGCTACAAACTTTTTATCACTTAACAATTGCTCTACAATTGGATTTCTTCCTGCGATAATTTTTGTACTATTTTTTGTAATTGAATCATTTATAGGTATTAATGAAGGTTTTATAAAATTGTTTTCTACTGAAGTAATTGATAAACCAAGCAGTGCATCAAGAGATGCTATGGATTTTGCGATTGATCTTATTTGTTTTGTTTTTTCAGCAACTATATTTCTTAATTCGCAGAAAATTTCATATTCTTTTGATGAAGCTCTACTTTTTATTTGGAAAATCTTATTTTCTTTATTTTTGATTTCTGAAGTGATATACCTTTCTTCATTTGTAAGTGTTTGCCTTTTGATCCAATGTTGTGGAGCTAAATTAACTTTTGACTTATTAATAGAAATGTAATAACCAAAATTTTTATGATATTGAATTTTTAGGTTTGAAATTTTGCTAATTTTCCTTTCTTTGAATTCCTCTTTATTTAGCCACTCAGAGTAATCATCCATTAAATTGCGTAAACCATCTAATATATTGTCAACACCATCGTGAATAATGCCTCCTTCACTAATATTTAGAGGAGGATTTTCTATTAGTTTAAAACTTATAGTATCAGCTAATTCTAAGAGTTCTTCATCAATATTTTTTAATTGATCAGTCCAATCTGGGAGATCATATTTAAATACATCAATTATCGATTTTAATCTAGGCAATTTTTTTAAACCTTCAGCTATTGCAATTAAGTCTCTGGGACTTGCATGACCTGCACAAGCTCTACCTGCAAGTCTTTCTAAATCCCCCATTGCTCTAAGTAAATTTTGGGTATCTGTACGTAATTTTTTAGATTCAATAAAGTTTGTAATTATATTTTGTCTTTTATAAATTTCATTAACGTTTAATAGTGGTGAATCTATCCACCTTCTTAAACACCTTGCACCCATGCAAGTATAAGTTCTATCAATACTCCATAGTAGCGAACCTACATATTTGTTTTCCCGTTGTGTATTTTTGATTTCTAAGTTTTTTTGAGTTTGATAATCAATAATTAATTTGTTGTGACCATATTGGATTTGTGGAAAGTCTAATGAGATTTTTAAAGAGGAATCTTTATCTAAATTTGAAGGATTAATTTTTTCTAAATAATTTAATAAACCTCCAAGCGATCTAGTTGCATTGTTTAAATTTTTAAGTCCTATCCCTTCTAGGTTTGCAATTTGGAAATAATTTTTTATTAGATAATTTGCTTCATTAATTCCAAAATTAGTCTCTTGAGAAACAGTATATGTAATTTGACTATTTCCTTTAATTAATAAATTTCTTACTGCATTGCTTCCTACAATGATTTCTGAAGAATCTAATTTAATAATTTCATCAAATAGTTTAGACAGAGATTTGCCTTCTAAAGTAATTAATTCTCCTGTGCTTACATCAGCTTTTGATATACCCCAATCATAAGATTCATCTGAGTTTTCTTCTGATAAGTAAATAGCAGTAATCCAATTATTTTTCTTTGCTATCAACATCCCCTCTTCAATTACAGTTCCAGGAGTAATTATTCTTGTTATTCCTCTCTTAATTGGAGTCCCATAATTTCCAGAACTTTTTTCTAATTGATCGCATATAACCACAGAATAATTTTTTTTAATTAAATCAGCACAGTATCTCTCCATTGCATGATGGGGAACCCCTGCCATAGGGATTTTACCAATCTCTTTGCCAGCATCTTTACTAGTAAGCGTTATTTCTAAAAGATTAGATATTAATACAGCGTCTTCAAAAAAACATTCAAAAAAATCTCCTAATCTATAAAGTAATAACCTATCTTTATTTTCTTCTTTTAGAGTTACATAATGCTTCATTACAGGAGTTAATTTCAGTTTGGAAACTGTTTTATAGCTATAAGATTCTTCATTGATGCAAACATTTTTGTTATTTGAAATTAAATCAGTCTTCAATTTATTTATTAAATTAGTTGAATTTTTTCTTTGTCTGGGTCTTTTTTGCGATTCTTTTTTTAAATCTTCCAAAGATAAATCTTCTGGAATATTTGTTATTTCTTTTTGCTCATTATTATCATTACCAATCGCAAATAAATTCTTTTGAATTATCGTATCTTCTTGCATACTTTTTTAATTCCTAAATAGATATTAGGTAGAATTTTTTTTTTTGCATTTAAAGTGGCTAAAGTATGTAAATTTTCTCTAAAAATTATCATTTTCATGAGATTATAGTATTTATAATATTTGAAACCTAAGACTGAATTATGCAGGCTGTTAACTTTTTCTTCGTAAATGCTCTATTATTTGCTTCTTTAATTGCGGTAGTTGGAGTACCCGTTTTATATGTGACTCAACCTTCTAGTGAGGAAGGACAGCGAGAAAGTAGGAGAAAAATTTACTCTATTGCTGCTGTTTGGGTTGTTTTGGTTTTTGTTACAGGGATAGTTTCTTCATTAGTTTGAACTTAATACCTTTTCGTGAGAGTCTATTAATATATCTAAGTAAAATTTAATGGCTATTTTTGAGGGTTCTTTTACTAATGCCTCTACTTTAAAAGTTGGGATTGTAATAGCAAGATTTAATGATTTAATTACAAATAAAATTCTATCTGGTTGTCTTGATTGTTTAAAAAGACATGGTTTAGATACTTCTGAATTAAGTAATCAAGTAGATATAGCTTGGGTTCCTGGTTCATTCGAATTACCAATCGCAGCTAAAACCCTCATGAAAAAAAAGAGTTATGACGTTGTAATTGCTCTTGGAGCTGTGATTCGTGGTGAAACTTCCCACTATGATGTAGTTATATCTGAGGCGAGCAAAGGTATTTCGCAAGTTTCAAATGAAAATAATGTTCCAATTATTTTTGGAGTTTTAACTACTGATACTATGCAGCAGGCTTTAGAAAGAGCAGGTATTAAAAATAATCTCGGTTGGAATTATGCTTTACAAGCAATTGAGATGGGATCCTTAATTAAAAATTTAAATTAATTGAAAAAATTTAATTATTTTTATCATTGCCCCCTTCTTTGAGATAAAATAAAAAAGTTATGCGGATGTAGCTCAGTGGTAGAGCATCTCCTTGCCAAGGAGAATGTCGAGAGTTCGAATCTCTTCATCCGCTTTTAATGTTTGTATCTCTTAAAGTATTTGTAATGATCATTTTGTAATGACAAGAGTAATTTCTATTGAGGATTTAAAGGGATTATTTACTAAACCTTATGGTGCAGATGCACCAACAAAACAAAAATGGGCTGAATTTTATAATAAGAATGTTATTTTTGTAGACCCAACGCAGCAAACAGAGGGCTTAGATTCTTATATCAAGGCTCAAGAAAAGCTAGTTAAAAGATGTGATGATGTTTTTCTAGAAGCTCATGCGATTTCCATAACTGAAAATTGTGGATTTGTTGAATGGACAATGGGTTTAAAAATTATGGGTAAAGAATTTATTTACCCTGGAACTACTCGTTTATTATTTGGCGAAAATGGATTAATAAAAGAGCATAGAGATTACTTTGATTTTTGCGGTCCAACTTTTGGACCAGTTCCTATTTTAGGCCCTTTTATAAGATGGCTTTATAGTAAATTTGTTTCTTGATTTAACTTTTATAGAAAAGAACTTTATATTTCACGAATTAATAAATTTTGGGAGGTAACTTCTTTGAAATCCATTTGAGAATAAAACAATTTTTTATTCGTCGTCATTAAATATATTTTCTTTGTATTTTTAATTTTTTTTGAAGATAAAAGATTATTTACTATTAATTTGCCATAACCATTGCCTTGATGATTTTGATCTATAACAATATCCCAAAGTACACCACGATAAATTTCATCTGTTAAAGCTCTACCAAAACCAACTATTTCCTTACCAACCCAAAGACTTATTACAACATCACTTTTAGCAAGACATTTTTTTAAGTCATTAATTGTTCTATTTTTTGCCCAGAAAGCATTGTTATTTAGTAATTTTTGTAGCTTAATTAATCCATTTGTTGGTTTAAGATTAGGACCTAATCCAAAAACCCTTAACCCTAAAGCTCCTTTGGCATGTTTGATTAGAGATATTTCTTTCATTTATTAAAAAGATTTTTTAAAAATTGATGCCAGCTAGGTTATTTTTGTGACTTCAATCTAAATACATTAATCGATCGTTTCTATAAAATTAAAGAGACAATAGTTTTCTTCATTCTGTTGTAACGCACTAATTTATAATGTTTGTAATAAGATAATTTTTTAAGGACTTTGACTTATGCTAAAACTTTTGTTGGGAGATCCGAATACACGAAAGTTAAAGCGCTATCAACCAATAGTGGAAGAGATAAATTTTTTGGAAGAGTCAATTTCTCAATTGACTGATGATGAGCTTAGAAAAGAAACTCAAAATCTTAAGTCAAAGATTTCATCAGAATTAGATTTTAAAAAACAAAAAGAACTCCTAGAAGAATTTCTTCCTAAAGCCTTTGCAATCGTAAGAGAAGCAAGTAAACGTGTTCTTGATATGAGACATTTTGATGTGCAGTTAATAGGCGGGATGGTTTTAAATGAGTGTCAAATTGCTGAGATGAAAACTGGGGAGGGAAAAACTCTTGTCGCAACATTACCTTGTTATTTAAATGCTCTTACCGGAAAAGGTGTTCATGTTGTTACTGTAAATGATTATTTAGCTAGAAGGGATGCTGAGTGGATGGGACAAGTTCATCGTTTTTTAGGTTTATCCGTTGGTTTGATTCAGCAAGATATGAATCCAGTTGAGAGAAAGAAAAATTATGATTGTGATATAACTTATGCCACAAATTCAGAATTAGGATTTGATTATTTAAGAGATAATATGGCTACTGATATTAATGAGGTAGTTCAAAGAAGATTTAATTACTGCGTGATTGATGAGGTTGATTCAATATTGATTGATGAAGCAAGAACGCCTTTAATCATTTCTGGCCAAGTTGAAAGACCACAAGAAAAATATCAAAAAGCTGCAGAATTATCTTTGGCATTAATCAAAGCAAAAGAATTAAGTAAAGATGGTATTGATCCAGAAGGCGATTATGAAGTTGATGAAAAACAGAGAAGTTGTATATTAACTGATCAGGGTTTTGCAAAATGTGAGGAGTATTTGGGAGTTAATGATTTATATAATCCTCAAGATCCTTGGGCGCATTATATAACTAACGCTTTAAAAGCCAAAGAATTATTTATTAAAGATGTTAATTATATTATTAAGAACGATGAGGCTGTCATAGTGGATGAATTTACTGGAAGGGTAATGCCAGGAAGACGTTGGAGCGATGGACAACATCAGGCAATAGAAGCGAAAGAGAGTCTTAAAATTCAGCCTGAGACTCAAACATTAGCATCCATAACTTATCAAAATTTTTTCCTTTTATATCCTGGTTTAGCAGGAATGACTGGAACTGCAAAAACTGAGGAGGTTGAATTTGAAAAAACTTATAAATTAGAATCAACAGTTATACCCACAAATCAAATAAGAAAGAGACAAGATTGGCCTGATCAAGTATTCAAGACAGAGATTGGTAAATGGAAAGCGGTTGCTAAAGAAACCGCACAAATTCATAGAGATGGTAGACCTGTTTTAGTTGGTACAACAAGTGTTGAAAAAAGTGAATTATTAAGTTCACTTTTATCAGTAGAAAAAATTCCACATAATTTGTTAAATGCTAAGCCAGAGAATGTTGAACGTGAGGCAGAAATTGTTGCTCAGGCAGGAAGAGCAGGTGCTGTTACTATTGCAACTAATATGGCTGGAAGGGGAACAGATATAATTCTTGGCGGTAATAGTGACTATATGGCAAGGCTTAAATTAAAAGAAATTTTAATTCCTTTGTTAGTCAAGCCTGATAATGAGCATAAGCCACCAATCCCTAAACAAAGAAATTCAAAATCTAAGGGTGGTTTTTCTAAAAAAGCTGGTTCAAATTTGAAAAAGAATATTTCAAATTCTTCAACAAGTCTTTTCCCTTGCAAATTAGATGAAGCAATTGAAAAGAAGCTCTCTCTTTTATCTGATGAACTTGTTAAAACTTGGGGAGATAGACAACTTTCTGTCTTGGAGCTTGATGACAAGATAGCTACAGCTGCAGAAAAAGCACCAACTAATGATAACTTGATAAAGCTCTTGAGAGAATCTTTGTCTGATGTAAAAAAAGAATATGAAAAAGTTTTAATTCATGAAGAAGAAAAAGTAAGAGAAGCTGGTGGTTTACATGTCATTGGTACTGAGAGACATGAATCAAGAAGAGTGGATAATCAACTTAGAGGAAGAGCAGGAAGACAAGGTGATCTTGGAAGTACAAGATTCTTTTTATCTTTAGATGATAATTTATTAAGGATCTTTGGAGGTGATAGAGTAGCAAATCTAATGAATGCTTTTAGGGTTGACGAAGATATGCCTATTGAGTCAGGAATGCTTACTAGGTCCTTAGAAAGTGCTCAAAAGAAAGTTGAAACCTATTATTACGATATTAGAAAACAAGTTTTTGAATACGACGAAGTAATGAACAATCAAAGAAAAGCAGTTTATGGCGAAAGACTAAGAGTATTGAAAGGAATTGATTTAAAGAGACAAGTAATAGGATATGGAGAAAGGACAATGATTGAAATTGTAGATGCTTATATTAATCCTGATCTTCCTCCTGAAGAATGGAATATTGATCAATTAATTTCTAAAGTCAAAGAATTTATATATTTATTAGATGATCTTAAATCTGATGATGTTAATTTACTTTCAATAGAAGAATTAAAAAACTATCTTCAAGAGCAGTTGCGAATAGCTTATGATTTAAAGGAATCACAAATAGAAAAGATTCGTCCAGGATTAATGAGAGAAGCTGAAAGATTTTTCATTTTGCAGCAAATCGATAATTTATGGAGAGAACATCTTCAATCCATGGATTCCTTGAGGGAATCAGTAGGATTAAGGGGTTATGGTCAAAAAGATCCATTAATCGAATATAAAAACGAGGGATATGATATGTTTCTCGAAATGATGACTAATATGAGACGAAATGTTATTTATTCAATGTTTATGTTTCAACCGAAAACTGACGTTAATGAAAAAAATTAAATCAGTATTTAATCATCTCCAAGAAATTCAAAAATTTCTTTGTCTTTAAGATTTTGAGAATCACCGAGTTTTGAAATATCAATAGATTCTGAGCTGGCTATACATTGTAGAGTTTTTTGTAATTTAAGAATTTCATTTTCAAGTGAGTCTATCCTATCCATTAAATTTTTTATCACATTAGCTTCTGCATCTGGTAAGGCAGAGTGAGCTAACGGATTAACTTTGACACCACTTTGATGAACTACCCTGCCAGGAACTCCTACCACAGTGCTGTTCCCCTCTACATTTCGAACAACTACTGAGCCAGCACCAATACGAGTATTAGATCCTACCGTGATGGATCCAAGAACTTTTGCGCCCGCACCGACTACAACATTTTCCATTAAGGTAGGGTGTCTTTTGCCATGGCTTTTACCAGTACCTCCTAATGTCACTCCCTGATAAAGCAAACAGTTATTTCCTATTTCAGCAGTTTCACCAATTACAACTCCCATTCCATGATCTATGAAAACCCTTTTACCAATTTTTGCCCCAGGATGAATTTCAATACCTGTTGCTAGCCTATTAAGATGACTCAGTAAGCGGGGAATCAAAGGAATCTTTAATTGCCATAATTTATGCGTAAACCTATGAATAACTATGGATTGAAAGCCTGGGTAGCAAAGAAATATTTCTATTATTCCTCTTGCAGCGGGATCTCTCTCTCTGATAATCTCTATATCTGACTTAAAAGTTTTCAATATCATGGTTTAATTAATAACTCCTATTTCTTTTTTTAACTGATTTATTGTATCGATACTTAAATAATTTTTCGCACATATTATTTGAGGTAATCTCATCAACTGAGAACGATTTTTTAATAATGTGTTTTCTACAACTGATAAACTAGGTCCATCACACACTATATGGTTCGAAGCCTTTAAAAGTGAGAGTAATCTACTGTTATTGTCTGAGATTGCCGTCATAAGCATTAATTCATTACCACGCATGCTATGTATAATCACCTCTGCTGCTCTCAATAAACCAGGACTTATGCTAACAATACCTACACAACTTCCAGCATTTAATTCCTTGAGAATTTTTAATTCTTTTTGAAAGTCGCTCAAGTCAACTGCAATAGCGCGAACTCCATGTTGCTTAGCAACTTTTTCTAGAGGCTGTAAAAAATATCTACTTGTTACAATCGTACCATTATTTGAATTACTCAAAACTTTTTCTAACTCTTCCATAGGAACAACTTCTACTGGTACGTTAATTGTTGTAGAAAGGTCTTCTGCTATTAACATAGAAGCTCCAATATCTTCTCTAGGAGTACTGACTATGATTCTTGAACCGCACTTAATACGCCAATCAATTTCATTGTTCAATATCTCTCTTGTCTCTTGTAAAGTGAATCCAAGACTAATTAAGTTGTCAATAACCTTCTTTGCTTCTTGATCAGGTGCTTTACTTATTTTATCTTTTGAGTAGAGTGATTTTGTAAATGCTTTTTTAGTAAGATTATCTCTCACATATATACCTGATCCAGCTATTGCTTCAACAACTCCATCAATTTCCAGTTGTCTGTAAACTTTGCTTATAGTATTACGATGGAGTCCAGTCTGCATTGCAAGTTGCCGCGTGCTGGGAAGTCTGTGTCCAGGAGGAAAATGTCTTGCTGCAATAGCGAAACAAATTTGATTATTTAGTTGAGTAGATGCTGGGATATCACTGTCTTGTTGAATATGGAATCTCACTTTAGAAAAATCCTTTTAATTTACTTTTTGATATAGTGACACTTTAACATTCGTCATATTTTTTGATAACAATTACTCACCCTTAATCTTTTTTAATAAGAGGAGTTTTGCGAGGGCTTAAAAACATAATCATGTTTCTCCCCTCTCTTTTTGGTTTTTGTTGAACTTCTGATTGCTCTTCTAAATCATTAGCCATTTTTAAAAGAAGTGTCTCAGCTAAATTTGAGTGTTGAATTTCTCTTCCCCTAAAAATTACAGTGCATTTCACTTTATCTCCCGATTTTAGAAATTTAGTAGCTTGGCCAATCCGAACATCATAATCGTGCTTATCAATTTTGTACCTCATTTTTACTTCTTTAACTTCTGTTTGATGAGATTTTTTTCTTGCTTCTTTAGCTTTCTTTTCTTGTTCAAATTTATATTTACCGTAGTCCATTATTCTACAAACAGGAGGATTTGCTTTTTCGCTTACCAAAACTAAATCAAGTTCTCTTTGAGATGCTATGTCTAATGCTTTTAATCTATCTATGACGCCTAATTGTTTTCCATCTGAATCAACGACTCTCAATTGAGGGTATTTTATTCTTTCATTTATATTTGGTAGCTCTCTAACTGGAGCTCTTCGGTCAAAGCGTGGGCGTGGGGGCATTCAGTTAATTAAATAAATTGATTGGATGATGAACAAAATCTATTTTTATAAAGTTAGCTTAAAAAAGACTCTATTTTAATTATTGCATCTTTTAGCAGGTTTTTGTTATTAAGCCAAAGAGGATTATTTTTATTACGAAACCAAGTTTTTTGTCTTTTGGCAAATTGGATTGTTTTTGTCGCTGTCAACTCAATCGCTTTTTCAATTGTTGAACGGTTATTTAAAACATCCTTAGCTTCTCGATAGCCAATCGTTTCTAAGATTGGTAAATCAAATCCGTATTTAGAGATAAGGTGGTTAGTCTCCTCAATAATTCCAGATAAAAACATATTTTTTGTTCTTTGAAAAATTCTTTCTTTTAAATTGTCTCTATCTATTCCAAGCTCTAGGATTTTCCAGTTAGGCGGTTTTTGAAGATTTAGAGTTGACAAAGGTTTACCCGTTACGTAAAAGACTTCTAAGGCTCTTATTGTTCTAATGTGGTCAGCAAAATTGATTTTTTTTGTTGATAATGGATCACAATTTTTTAACAGGTCCCAACATTTTTCCTGACCAAGTTCTTCTAATTGTTTTCTGAAATTATTTTGAGGAGGGACATCTGGTACAAAAAATCCTTTTGTTATTGAATTCATATACAACCCACTTCCTCCAACAAGAAAAGGTAAGTTATCTTGTTTAATTTGTCTCTTAATAGATTTTTGAGCTATTTCTTGAAATTGCTTTACATTAATTGGATTGATTGGTTCCTCAATATCTATTAAAAAATGCTTTATTTTTTTTTGTTGGATTTTAGAAGGCTTGGCTGTTCCAATATCCATGGACTTATAAATTTGCCTTGAATCGATATTGTGTATATGAGTTTTAAAATATTCTGCAATTTCAATAGCCAATTCTGTTTTTCCACTTGCAGTAGGCCCAATTAAAATTATTACATGAGGTAGATATGATGACATATGAATTTCTGAAGAAAAGAATATTAGCTATATAATTAAAGTAATTAAATTTTTCATTGACTTCGAGCCTTTATCTTATTACGGTGGTAAGTTTAATGAAATACCTTTTAAAAATAACATTTTAAAAGTCTAATATTTTTTTTATATTAAATGAGTGAGGACAAAAGATCTAATAAAATCTCAAATGATTATGGCGCAGAACAGATACAGGTTTTAGAGGGGTTAGAACCAGTTCGTAAACGGCCTGGGATGTATATAGGTTCAACAGGACCTAGGGGATTACACCACTTAGTATATGAGGTAGTTGATAACTCGGTTGATGAAGCACTTGCAGGACATTGTGATCACATTGAAATAGTTCTACAAGCGGATGGCTCTGCTTTGATTTCTGATAATGGACGAGGTATTCCAACAGATATTCATCCAAGAACAGGGAAAAGTGCCCTAGAAACTGTATTAACTGTTCTTCATGCAGGAGGTAAATTTGGAAGTGGCGGTTATAAAGTTTCAGGTGGTTTGCATGGAGTAGGAATATCTGTAGTTAATGCTCTAAGCGAATGGGTTAATGTGACTGTTTATAGGGATGGAAGCGAATTTAATCAAAGATTTGAAAAAGGTGTATCAAAGGGTGAATTAGAAACTAAAAAGCAGACCGGCAAACCACTTAAGAAAGGAACAACAATTTGCTTTAAACCCGACATAACGATTTTTTCTGGAGGAATTGAATTTGAATATGCTCTTCTTTCATCAAGATTAAGGGAGCTAGCTTATCTTAATGGCGGAGTAAAAATTGTTTTTAGAGATGAAAGAAATCAATTATCAGATGGTTCTTTTAAAGAAGAAATTTACTTGTATCAAGGAGGTATTAAAGAATATGTTGAATACATGAATGCTGAAAAAGATTCTATTCATCCTGAAATAATTTATGTTGACTCACAGAAAGAAAATGTATATGTAGAAGCAGCTTTGCAATGGTGTTCAGATGTATATTCAGATAATATTCTAGGATTTGCCAATAATATTAGAACTATTGATGGAGGAACTCATATTGAAGGGCTAAAAACAGTTCTGACAAGAACTTTCAATAATCTTGCAAAAAAGAGAGGCAAAAGAAAAGATGTTGAAAAAAATTTAGCTGGCGAAAATATTAGAGAGGGTTTAACTGTTGTTTTATCAGTAAAAGTTCCAGATCCCGAATTTGAAGGACAAACAAAAACAAAATTGGGAAATACTGAAGTAAGGGGAATTGTTGATTCTCTTATTGGGGAGGCTCTTACAAAATATATGGAATTCAATCCTGGAATTTTGGACTTGATTCTTGAAAAAGCAATTCAATCATTTAATGCAGCAGAAGCTGCGAGAAGGGCTAGAGAATTAGTAAGAAGAAAAAGTGTTTTAGAAAGTTCTACATTACCGGGAAAATTAGCAGATTGTAGTTCTAGAGATCCCTCAGAATCAGAAATTTATATAGTTGAAGGAGATTCAGCTGGTGGCTCCGCAAAACAAGGACGAGATAGAAATTTTCAGGCTATTTTGCCTCTCAGGGGTAAAATTCTTAATATTGAAAAAACTGACGACACTAAAATATATAAAAATACAGAAATACAGTCATTAATAACAGCTCTAGGATTAGGAATAAAAGGAGAGGAGTTCGATGAAAGCTCTTTGAGATATCATAGAGTTGTAATTATGACGGATGCTGATGTTGACGGTGCTCATATAAGAACATTATTGCTGACATTTTTTTACAGATACCAAAGAGAACTTGTTGAGAAAGGTTTTATATATATTGCCTGCCCTCCTCTTTATAAAGTTGAAAGAGGCAAGAATCATAATTACTGTTATAACGAGAATCAATTGAAGGAAACAATTCAAGGTTTTGGAGAAAATGCAAATTATAATATCCAAAGATTTAAGGGATTAGGTGAGATGATGCCAAAACAATTATGGGATACAACTATGAATCCTCAAACGAGGATGATGAAAAGGGTGGAAATCGAAGATGCACTTGAAGCTGACAGGATATTCAACATATTAATGGGAGATAAAGTTGCACCAAGAAGAGAATTTATTGAAACTCATAGTAGCAACTTAGATATGGCAACTTTAGATATATGATTAATAATGTTCTCAAGAATTTTTGTTTAATTACTTTTGCATTAGTTGCTCCAATTACATTACCTGCTGGTGGGATCCAAAAAAGTTTAAATCAAAATAAGTTCCCCAATAATACAAATGAAATTATATTGAGTTCTAATACATCTCTTTATGCTTGTCCTTTAATTAATTCTAGGGAATTACTTGCTCTTGATGTAGGTTCAACTTTATCAGTATTACGTAATTGGAAAGTAAGCAAAAATGAAACTTGGGTTAGGGTTGAAATAGCTTCTAATAAATTTTTAGATGATCCTAATAAGGTTTTAAAAGGCTGGATAAAAATGTAAATTTTGGATTTTAGTTCAATAATTATAATTTTACTGGGCAGTACTTTTGGATTAATACTAAGAATATTCATACAAAATAATTTTAAAAAAACTATAGGCTTCGATATTCAAAATACTTCAATAGTAAATTTTTTATCATCTTTTTTATTAGGACTTTTAGTAGCTTTAAATTTTACTAATAATAAAATATTAGTTTTATTTTATAGTGGTTTTTTAGGATGTTTTAGTACATTTTCTTCTTTTATATATCAACTATTTGAATTATTTAAAAAGAGAAAATTCCTAAGATTATTTTACCACTATATTGAAGTGATAATTTTTTCATTCCTATTCTTTTATTTGGGTTATTTTCTTATTGAGTTTTTTTTAAAGTGAAAATAAAAAATTTTATTTATATTCTTTTAGCCGCTTACCTAGCTACTTTTTTAAGATTATTTATAAATAATAATTTTTTAATTTCAATAATTGGATCATTTTTAGTTGGTTTTTTTATTAGTAAAAGATTAAGTTATTCAACTGAAAAAATTTTATTGAGTGGTTTTTTTTCTTGCTTTACATCCTTTAGCGGATTTATATATTTTTTGTACACAATTTTAAATCAAGCGGATTGGATAAAATTTATAATTTTTTTTAATTTAATCATTATCGTAAATTTATTCACAATGCTTTTCGGGTTCTGGATAAGTAGAAAAATTACTTAGATTTCATATAATGATGTAGTTACTTTGATAACGGATTATATTTATGAATGACAATAATCTTGAAAAATTTACATCGTTATCTTCAGATTTAAGTACAAGAGAAAACATTACTATTCAACTTGAGCAATTGCTCATCGCAGGAAATTATGATGAGGCAAAGTTACTTTTAGAGCCTTCGCAACCTGTTGATATTGCAGATGCTATCGGAAGCCTTCCACTAATATTGCAGGCATTAGCATTTCGACTATTAAAGAAAAATGAAGCAATTGAGGTTTATGAATATTTAGATCCAGTAGTTCAGCAAACTTTATTAGAAAGACTTCGTTCAGGAGAGGTCTTAGAAATCGTTGAAAAAATGTCTCCAGATGATAGGGTTCAACTTTTTGATGAATTACCTGCAAAAGTTGTTCGAAAATTTTTGTCTGCTCTTAGTCCTGGTGAAAGGAAAGTAACAGCTGAATTACTTGGATATGAGCCTGAAACTGCTGGAAGATTAATGACAACTGAATTCATAGACCTTAAAGAGATGCAAACAGCAGCTGATGCTCTTTCTTTAGTTAGAAAAAGAGCTCCATTTACTGAAACTATTTATAGCTTATATGTTACAGATAAAGAAAGACATTTAACTGGTATTCTCTCTTTAAGAGACCTTGTCACTGCTGATCCCTCTAAGCCAATTGGTGACGTTATGACAAGAGATGTAGTTAATATATCTACTAATACGAATCAAGAAGAGGTCGCTAGAGCAATACAAAGATATGATTTCTTAGCTCTACCAGTCGTTGATAAAGAAAAAAGACTGGTTGGGATAGTAACTGTTGATGATTTAATTGATGTCATAGAACAAGAAGCAACAAGAGACATTTACGCAGCGGGGGCAGTACAACTAGGAGATGAAGATGATTATTTCCAAAGTAGTTTGTTTACAATTGCTAGAAGAAGAATTTTATGGTTATTAATTTTGGTTTTGGCAAATGGTTTAACGACAAAAGTTATAGCTATGAATGATCAAATATTAAAAGAAATAGTCTTATTAGCTGCATTTATTCCACTACTTATTGGTACTGGGGGGAATGTTGGTGCTCAAAGTTCAACGGTTGTTATTAGAGGTTTAAGTACTCAAAAATTGAAGTCTCTGGGGGCTATTAAGGCAGTAGTTAAGGAGGCAATCACAGGCGCTCTTTTAGGTGTTTTAATGATGCTGGTAGTATTTCCCTTCGCTTGGTGGCAAGGAGAAGGGCCTTTAATTGCCTCAGCGGTGGGGATAAGTTTAATATCCATAACAACTTTAGCTGCTACAACAGGAGCGATTCTCCCTTTATTGTTTGACAGAATGAAATTGGATCCAGCTTTAATGTCCTCACCTTTCATTACAACCGTCACTGATATTGCAGGTGTATTTATTTATCTCAGTACAGCAAAATGGCTATTAATTTCATCATTGGCCTAAATAGACTAGGTATTTATTCTCATTTTTGTAAAAATGTGGATTTTTTTGTTTAACTTTACATTTCTTAATGGTATTGTTTACAAAACATCATTCAACTTTCATGTCTTCTGAAACAATAAGTGAAAATAAACTAGCGTCAATCGCGCATATAAAAGCTAGTAATGATGTTGATCTTGTTCGGTCATACTTAAGAGATATAGGTAGAGTTCCGCTACTTTCTCATGAGCAAGAAATTACTCTAGGTAGACAAGTTCAAGAGTACATGGAAGTTGAAAGAAAAGAATTAGAAATTATTGAATTAACAGGAGATAAGCCTAGTATTGATGAATTATCTAACAAATTAAATTTATCTTCCTCCATTATTAAGAAAAGATTGAGAGCAGGACAGAGAGCTAAAGAAAGAATGGTCGCAGCGAATTTAAGATTGGTAGTAAGCGTTGCAAAAAAATATACAAAAAGAAATATGGAACTTTTAGATTTAATTCAGGAGGGAACTATTGGATTGGTCAGGGGAGTTGAAAAATTTGATCCAGCAAGAGGTTATAAGTTTTCAACATATGCATACTGGTGGATTAGACAAGGTATTACAAGAGCAATAGCTGAAAAAAGTCGGGCGATAAGGTTACCAATTCACATTACTGAAATGTTGAATAAGTTAAAAAAAGGTCAAAGAGAGCTCAGTCAAGAAATGTCTAGAACTCCAACGGTAAGTGAACTTGCAAAATACGTAGAGCTTCCGGAAGAAGATGTTAAGGATTTGATGTGCAAAGCTGGACAGCCAGTGAGTCTTGAAACCAAAGTTGGTGATGGGGAAGATACTGTTTTATTAGATTTACTTGCAGGGGGTGAGGATTTGCCAGATGAACAAATAGAGATGGATTGCATGAGAGGTGATCTGCATTCTCTTTTACATCAATTGCCTGATCTGCAATGTAGAGTTTTAAGAATGCGATATGGAATGGATGGTGACGAGCCAATGTCTCTTACAGGTATAGGAAGGGTTCTAGGGATAAGTAGGGATCGAGTAAGAAACCTAGAGAGAGATGGATTAAGAGGTTTGAGAAGACTTAGTGATAATGTAGAAGCTTATTTTGTTTCTTGAATAAATTCATTTATTAACCTATTCGTTTTTTCAGGTTCTTCATCATGAGGACAGTGCCCAGCTTCATTAATAATATCTAATCTTTTAATATTCCTGAATTGTTGCTTCCAATCTCTTGCTTCATTTAAAGATTCCCAAGGATCTTTCTCACCCCATATCAATTGGATTGGAGCATTAACTTTATCAAAAAGGTCAGTCGCAAGATAGTCATCAAATAAGTTAATAAAACCACGAAAAGCTTCTTTAGAATTTTTCCTTTGAGAGGGTTTATAAAGTATTTCGATTAATTCTTTATCGATATTTTTTCCGGAAGGGTAAGCTTGTTCAAGTATTTTCTTTATAACTTTTGGATTAGCGGCTCTTTTAAAAAGTGTATTACTAATTACTCTTTGTCTGACTATCGTTTTAAGGACGGGTCTCAGTATATTCATTAAGATATCACTTTTTTTTAAACGTTTATCATCCATAGTTCTTTGTGCACAATCAATTAAAATGACACCTTTGCAATAATCTTTCAGGATTTCAGCAGCTTTCAATGCAATAACACCACCAATTGAATTTCCCACCAAGTAAACAGGAGATTTTATTACCTCTGCACAAAATGTTGATACTTGATTACCCCATAAGTCAAATGAATATTTAATTGAGTTTTCTTTTTCAGGTTCGTAATTTAATAAAGCACTAGGTTGACTACTTTCTCCAAATCCTAATAAGTCAATTGCATAGCAGTTAGAAAATTTACCAAGAAAATCTTGATTATTTCTCCAGTGGTTTTTTGATGCTCCAAATCCATGAACTAATAAAATTTTAATATTTTTTTCAGAAGTAGATTCTTTGGATAAAGACCAAGAAATTTTCCAATTTTTCCACTTCCAAGTTTCAGATTTATTTAGAGACACTATTAATATGATTTTAATTAAACTTTAATTCAAAAAAAAAATATTTGTTTTTAATAAATTATTCTTAGTTAAGGAAAAGCGTTCATTTCATGAAAAAGAAAAAGGTCATATGTATTGGAGAGGCTTTAATAGACAGAATCAGAAATAAGTCAAATCAAGGATTTACAGATTTTTTTGGGGGTGCACCGGCTAATGTTGCTTGTGCATTAAGAAAATTAAGAATAGATTCAATATTTATAGGAAGTTTGGGTAATGATGATTATGGGAAAAAATTTATTACGGAATTTGATCAATTGGGTGTTAATTTAGATTTCTTGCAAATAGATAATGATTCATCTACTCGCTTGGTTAATGTAGATAGAAATCAATTTGGAGATCGTTTTTTTTCAGGATTTGAGAAAAGTTCTCATTCATGCTATGCAGATGAAGTTCTTAGTAAGAAATTAATAGAAAATGAAATTTTAAATTTGGAGAAATCTTTTCTAGAAATAAAATATTTGGTTACAGGAACGATCTTATTATCATCTCCAATATCAGCAGAGACTCTTTTGTTTATTGTTGAACAAGCTAATAAATTTGAAGTCAAAATAGTTATTGATTTGAACTGGAGAGAGGTCTTTTGGGATCATTCAAGTTTTTCGTCAGAAATTAGTAAAGCCGCGAGATTTAATTTAATTAAGAATTTTTTAAATCATGCAAATGTTTTGAAGCTTGCTAAGGAAGAAGCAATTTTGTTTTTTGAGGATGATAATCCCTCGTTAATATCTCAACAATTATCGAATAGACCAGATGTAATAATAACAGATGGAAAAAATCCCGTTTTATGGTATATCAACGGATTGCAAGGAATTACCGAACCTCCTACTTCACAAAAAATTGTTGATACAACTGGCGCAGGCGATGCTTTTCTAGCTGGCTTTATTTCAAAATTAATTTCTGCCGGCTATCCTTCAAATCAACTAGAGATAGAAGATTGCATTAAGTTCGCAGGTGTTTGTGGATTTTTAACTTGTCTTGGTGAGGGCGCCATCGAGCAACAGCCATCTTATGAGAAGGTTAATAAATTTTTTGGGTCTCTTATTTCGTAGTTTCTTCCATAATTTTTTGCGTAACTAATTTCTATTTTCCAGAAATTATCAACTACTGGCTCTATTAATTCTGGCCATTCAATAACTAAAATAGCTTGTTTTTGTATAGCCTCTTCTTCTTCTGAAAAAAAAACTTCTTTTGCTGAAGAAATATTTTCTAACCTGTACAAATCAAGGTGAATTAGTGGAATTTTCCCAGAGTTATAGTGATGCGATAAAGCAAATGTAGGGCTTGTAATGTCCTCAGAGATTGACAAGCCTTTAGCAATCCCCTGAACAAATGAAGTTTTCCCAGCCCCAATTGGACCCTGAATTAAGACAATTGATTGGGGATTTAATTTGAGTGAAAGTTTTTTTCCTAAATTTAAAGTTTCTTTTAAATTCTCAACAAACACAAAATTACCCAAAAATCATTTATAGTTTAATAGGAAATATATTTACTAGAAATGGTTATCGCGAATTCAGTTAAAACCTCTACACCTAATTACGTAATTGCTGATATCTCCTTGTCAGATTTTGGTCGTAAAGAAATTAAAATTGCAGAAACAGAAATGCCTGGACTAATGGCACTAAGAGATAAATATCAATCTGAAAAGCCACTAAAAGGTGCAAAAATAGCTGGAAGTCTTCATATGACTATCCAGACAGCAGTTTTAATAGAAACTCTTGTTGATCTTGGTGCAGAAGTGAAATGGGCTTCATGTAATATTTTTTCAACTCAAGATCATGCGGCTGCAGCTATCGCAGATCAAGGAATTTCAGTATATGCAAAAAAAGGTGAAACTCTTGATGAATATTGGCAATATACCCACTATATCCTTGATTGGGGTTCAGACTCTCCAAATATGATTCTCGATGATGGAGGAGATGCAACTGGACTATTAATACTCGGTAGTAAAGCTGAAAAAGATTTATCTGTTTTAGATAATCCCAGTAATGAAGAAGAAATTGCCTTATTCAACTCTATTAAAACCAAGTTAGAAAATGATAATGATTTCTATTCTAGAATCAAAAGTAATATCATTGGTGTCACTGAAGAAACTACAACGGGAGTCGCAAGACTTTATCAACTTCAAAAGCAAAATTCTTTACCTTTCCCTGCTATCAACGTTAATGATTCAGTAACTAAGAGCAAATTTGATAATTTATATGGCTGCCGCGAATCTTTAGTTGATAGCATAAAGCGTGCAACTGACGTGATGATTGCTGGGAAGGTTGCATTAGTAATGGGTTTTGGAGATGTAGGTAAGGGTTCAGCACAGTCATTACGTGGGCTTGGTGCAATTGTAAAAGTTGCTGAAGTTGATCCAATTTGCGCTCTTCAAGCAGCAATGGAAGGTTTTAGCGTTGTTACGCTAGATGATGTTGTGAAAGATATAGACATCTTTGTTACGGCTACTGGTAACTATCAAGTAATAACACATGAAAATCTTATCAAGATGAAGGATGAGGCCATAGTTTGTAATATTGGACATTTCGATAATGAAATTGATGTAGCTTCTTTAAAAAATTATCAATGGGAAAATATTAAGCCTCAAGTTGATCACATAACTCTACCTAGTGGAAATAAAATTATTCTTTTAGCTGAAGGTAGATTAGTCAATTTAGGCTGTGCTACTGGCCACCCAAGCTTTGTTATGAGTAATTCTTTTACTAATCAAGTATTAGCTCAAATAGAACTTTTCAATAAGTCAGAGCAATATGCTAAAGAGGTTTATGTTTTACCAAAACACTTAGATGAAATGGTAGCTAGATTGCATCTAAATAAAATTGGTGCAAAATTAACAAAATTAACTAAAGAACAGGCTGATTATATTAATGTTTCTGTTGATGGACCTTATAAACCAGAACTTTATAGATACTAAGGTTGAGTTTAATTTTTATAAATTTTATTACTTCAATTCCTGATTACATCAGTATTGCTGTTGAGAAAAATTCAACAATTGCATATTTGACTATTTGTCTGGCTATGTTTTTAGAAAATATAATACCTCCAATCCCTTCTGAAATAATAATGCCATTGGGTGGTTTTTTTGTTTATCAACAAAAATTAAACTTTTATATTTTAGTTTTTTGGGGATTGCTTGGAACTATTTTAGGATCATTGCCTTGGTATTATTTAGGTAGATTAGTAAATGAAAAAAAGCTTTCAAATTTTCTAGATAAAAAAGGAAAATATCTTGGTATTTCTTCTAATGACCTAAATAAAAGTAAAAGGTGGTTTGATAAATATGGGGTTTCCTTAGTTTTTTGGGGCAGATTAGTACCAGGCATAAGAACTTTAATTTCAGTTCCAGCTGGCATAGAACTTATGCCATTAAGAAAATTTTTGCTTTGGACTACATTTGGTAGCCTGATATGGGTAGCACTTCTTACTTATTCAGGGTATTTATTTGGTGAAAACTATCTAATTATTGAAACTTATTTAGATCAAATCAAATATGTTGTAAAGCCAATTTTAATTTTAATTTTCTTATATTTTTTTATAAAAATACTTATTAGATTTTTGAAACAAAATAGAGCTTAGAAAGGAATTTCACTTGAGTTATTGCTGTTGGGATATTGGTTATTATCAGACTCTTTTCGCGAGCCTAGTAAGTTTAATCTATCTACCCTAACAACTGGTTTATATCTATCTTCTCCAGTATTTTTATCTTTCCAACTATCAATTTTAAAGCTTCCTGTAATTCCAATTAATGATCCTTTTTTCACATAATCTGCTGCTATTTGTGCTTGCTTGCCCCAAATTTCTAAATTAAACCAATCTGGCTCTTCATCTCTGCTTCTTCTGTTTACTGCAATTGTGAAATTCGCTACGATACTGCCTGATTCAAAATATCTGACATCCGGTTCTCTTCCTGCTCTGCCAACAAGGTTAATAGTGTTAATTTCCATAATTTTTTTTTTTATACTACTCATATTTCCAGATTTTGCTCAAAGTTTTACGTGCTATTCATAACTAAAGGACAGAATACCGAGAGCTTATCAAAAAATAGATATATTATTTATAAAAAAAGAAATTCTTATTGTGATTTTTAACAGATTCAAATTTTCTCGAGATATTGGTATAGATTTGGGAACTGCCAATACTCTTATACACGTATCAGGAAAAGGCGTTGTTTTACAAGAGCCTTCTGTAGTAGCTATGGATTTAGAAGAAGGGATTCCATTAGCTGTTGGTAAAGAAGCAAAGTTAATGCTTGGAAGGACCCCTGGCAATATAAGAGCCGTAAGACCACTAAGAGATGGGGTTATCGCAGATTTTGACGCTGCAGAACAAATGATAAAAACATTTATACAAAAATGTAATGAAGGAAAGGGTATAGTAGCCCCAAGAATAGTGATTGGTATTCCAAGTGGGGTGACTAGTGTTGAGCGAAGAGCAGTAAGAGAAGCTGGATTAGCGGGAGCTAGAGAAGTTCATTTAATTGATGAACCTGTCGCAGCAGCAATAGGAGCATCATTACCAGTAACTGAGCCAATTGGAACAATGATTGTTGATATTGGTGGAGGTACTACTGAGGTTGCAGTATTAAGTTTAGGAGGAACTGTTTTGAGTGAATCTGTTCGAATAGCAGGCGATGAAATAAATGAGTCAATTGCGCTCTACCTTAAAAAAGTTCATAATTTAGTAGTTGGAGAGAGAACTGCAGAAGATATCAAGATCAAAATTGGATCTGCATTTCCTGATGATGATTTTGATAAAACTACTTTAGAGGTTAGAGGTTTACATCTTTTATCTGGTCTACCTAGGTCAGTCACTTTGACATCAGGAGAAATCAGAGAAGCCATGGCTGAAACACTCAGTAAAATAGTCGAAGCTGTAAAAAGAACTTTAGAACGAACACCTCCTGAACTTGCCGCAGACATAGTTGATAGGGGGATTATGCTTGCAGGTGGTGGAGCTTTAGTGAGAGGCATTAATGATTTATTGAGTGATGAAACAGGAATTTTTACTCACATAGCTGAAAACCCACTTCTTTGCGTAGTGAATGGTTGTGGAGAGGTGTTGGATGATTTTAAAAAACTCAAAAGAGTTGTTGACACTCCAGAATTTATAAGGAATGCCATAAGAGATTAATATTATGTTAGGTATCCGACGAATTTCTACTAGTCGTTGGTGGCATAAAAAGAAAAATTGGCTATTGTTCGCAATTTTTTTATTTTTAGTTTTTGTAAGAATATCAAAAGGAGCTTTTTATAAAGATTTATATTATTTTATTTCAAAACCTTTTTGGCCTGGTCAATTTCAAAAAGAAATTGTTCTTGAGAGTATTGACCAACAATATTTAATAAAGTTAAATCTTCTTAAAAAAGATAATATAAGATTGCGACAAATCTTATCTCTTCAAGAATCATCTAATGATGAACATATTACAGCTGCAGTTATTTCGAGAAAAACAGGTAGTTGGTGGAGACAAATCATTTTAAACAAAGGTTCAAAGGATGGAGTAGAAATTGGTAATATTGTGGTTGGTCCGGGTGGATTATTAGGAAGAGTAAAGAATACTTCTTTATTCACTTCGTCGGTAACTTTAATAACTTCTCCAGAAAGTAAGTTAGGAGTTTGGGTGGATAGAATTCAAGTCAGTGGATTACTAGTCGGTTTAGGAGATGATTATCCTAGCCTAATACTTTATTCAAAAGATGCTGAAATTAAAGTCGGAGATTTTGTGTCATCATCTCCTGCTAGTACGTTATTACCTCCAAATATTCCTATTGGTATTGTCCAATCTATAGATAAGACATTGAAATCAAAAAAAACGGCAAAAATTTCACTTTTAGCAAAACCTCATGTAATTGATTGGGTGCAAATTTTGAAACTAAATATTTAATGAATAAATTTTTTACAAAAAAATTATCCATAATAAGCTTTTTTTTTATCCCAATTATTTTTTTGTGGCACCCTAATTGGCTTGGATTTTTAGGGGTTCAGCCATATTGGCCACTATTTTGGTTATTGCCTTGGGCAATGATTAATGGATCAATCAATGGATTAATATTTGGGTTGTTTTTAGGTCTAATTTTAGATTCTCTAACTTTAAATGAAAGTTTTACTCAAATACCAGGCTTAATTTTGTGTGGGTTTTTGTTTGGCAGAATTAAATTACATAGTGATATTTTGTTGGGACATTTTAGGTATGGTTTAATTTGCTCTTTTGGAAGTTTTTTATGTGGGGCTCTTTATTATTTACAAATTTTGTATGGAAATTTTTCAGATAGTAATTCTTTAATGTTGATTCCCAGTGTTAAAAATATCTTAGCGGAAGTTTTTTTGACAGGTTTTTTTGCTCCCTTTATTTGCTCCCAACTTTTAAGAATGTTTAAATTTTCAAGAAGCAAAATGCAGTAATAATTTTTTCCACTAGGTAAAAGTGTTTGAAAAAATTTATATAAATTTCAAATTATTTAAGATATTTGTAAACCTTAGAAATATCCCTTTGAGGGTTCGTAATGTTATATTTTTAATTGTTAGAATGAATATTCAATGCAATAGTTCTTTGCTTTGAAATATCGAGAAATCTTTTTTAACTATGTCAAAAGCAAGAATTTTAGTTGTTGATGATGAACCAGCAGTTTTGAAGGTATTAGTGACGAGGCTTCAACTAGCAGGATATCAAGTGTATTCAGCCACCAACGGCGAAGAAGCTCTTGAGTCTTTTCACAGGGATTCCCCAGATTTGATAGTTCTTGATGTTATGCTTCCAAAAATGGATGGATTTGCTGTTTGTAGAAGAATTAGAGCAGAATCAGTAGTTCCAATAATATTCTTAACAGCTCTAGAGGCTATTTCAGAGAGAGTTGCAGGTTTGGATTTAGGGGCTGATGATTACTTATCTAAACCATTTAGCCCAAAAGAGTTAGAGGCTAGAATAGCTACCATTTTGAGAAGAATGGGCCCAACTATATCAGTTGCGGAAACTAAAGAAGTTCCTTCAGGCAAAGGGGTTATGAAGTTTGGAAGTTTAGTTGTTGATACTAATCGCAGACAAGTTTCAAGAGCGGGAGATAGAATAAGCCTCACTTATACTGAATTTAGCCTCTTAGAATTATTGTTTGACGAGCCCGGAAAGGTTGTTCCTAGAGCAGAAATTTTAGAACAGCTATGGGGTTACCCTCCTCGTAGAGCAGCAGATTTAAGAGTTGTAGATGTATATGTTGCAAGACTAAGAGGTAAATTGGAACCAGATCCAAGAAATCCAGAATTAATATTAACTGTTAGAGGGATTGGTTATGCATCTCAGAGAGTTGGCGAAACAGCAACATCTTTGGCAAGTTGAGCAATAGTCTGATAATTTTATTAAATAAAACAAATATATTTAAATAAATTTTGTCTGAAATAAAAGAAGCGCGCTTACAAAAAGCTAGTTCACTCTTGAATAAAGGATTTGCTTCTTACGCACAGAGCTTTAAGGTATCACATACTACGAGTTTTCTTATTCAAAAATTTGATTATTTAGAAAATGGTCAAGAGGAAGACTTCAGTGTTTCTATTGCTGGTAGAGTTCTGGCAAAAAGGGTAATGGGCAAAATTGCCTTTTTCACAATAAGCGATCAAGAAGGTCAGATTCAGCTTTATCTAGATAAAAGGATTATTAATTTCAATTTAGAAAAACAAAAATTACTTTCTTTTGAAGATCTCAAGGAAATAGTAGATATTGGTGATTGGATAGGCGTCTATGGAACTATTAAAAAAACTAATAAAGGTGAGCTTTCAGTTAAAGTAGAAAAATGGGAAATGTTATCCAAATCATTACAACCTCTCCCAGATAAATGGCATGGATTGACTGATATTGAAAAAAGATATAGACAACGTTATTTAGATTTAATAGTAAATCCTCACTCTAAAAATGTATTTAAAACCAGAGCGAAATGTATAAGTTTTATAAGAAAATGGCTAGATAATAGAAATTTTCTAGAGATAGAGACTCCAATTCTGCAATCTGAAGCCGGTGGCGCTGAAGCAAGACCATTTATAACTCATCACAATACATTAGATATTCCGTTGTATTTAAGAATAGCTACAGAATTACATTTAAAGAGAATGGTTGTTGGAGGTTTTGAGAAAGTCTATGAATTGGGAAGAATCTTCCGTAATGAGGGGATAAGTACAAGGCATAATCCAGAATTCACCTCAGTGGAAATTTATGAAGCTTATTCTGATTATGTAGATATGATGAATTTAACTGAAGAATTGATTAAAGATATTGTTGCCGATGCATGTGGGTCTTTAATTATAAATTACCAAAATAAAGAAATTGATTTTTCTAAGCCTTGGTCAAGAATATCCATGAAAGATATTGTCAAAAAATATACAGGGATTGATTTTGATTCTTTCTGTGGAGACTTTATAGCAGCAAAACAAGCCGTTAATAATATCAATGTTGATTTTTCTAATAAAGTAAATACTATGGGAAGACTTTTAAATGAGGTCTTTGAGCAAAAAGTAGAATCAAAACTTATAGAACCCACTTTTGTTATTGATTATCCTGTTGAAATTTCTCCTTTAGCTAGGCCTCATCATGATAATAAAGAAATAGTTCAGAGATTTGAATTATTCATTGTTGGTCGAGAACTGGCAAATGCGTTTAGTGAGTTGATAGATCCAGTAGATCAAAGAGAAAGAATGCAATTACAGCAATCTCTTAGAGATGAAGGAGATCTTGAGGCTCACTGTATAGATGAAGATTTTTTAAATGCTTTAGAGATTGGCATGCCGCCTACGGGAGGATTAGGTATAGGCATTGATAGGCTAATTATGTTAATTACTAATAGCGCATCGATTAGAGATGTAATCCCTTTCCCATTGTTAAAACCAGAAATAACTTCCATAAAAAGTTAAAAATTACCCTTGAATGAAGTAAAATAGATAAATTAATCCAATACGAAATTTTTTAAATGAGTGGTGAACGTGTTGGTTTCCGTTTCAAACACGCGGATGCAGTAGTAAAAAGAAATCCTCAGGGCCGATCAAGAAGAGGATGGGTTATTGAACCAGTAGAGCAAACTACAAGTAGAGGTACAAAAATGCCTGCATACAAAATTCGCTGGAGAGATAGTGAGAGGCCTGAAACAGTCTTACAACATATGTTAATTGCAGATCCTGATCCTTCCCCACCTCCAAGTTCAGTAAGTTTAGATTCATAGTTGCAAGATTTCTGCATAATAATTTCATCTTTTTAGTGCAGAGTTGATTTCTTTTTTAATACTTTTTTGTTTTTCATCTTGGCGTTTGTCATGTAATTTTTTCCCTTTGCCGACTCCAATAGTTAGTTTTATCCATGAGCCTTTTAAATAAAGAGATAATGGAACAATAGTCATTCCTTTTTTTTCAGTGTTAGATTTCATTTTTATTATTTCTTTTTTATGTAGTAGCAACTTTCTATTTCTTAATGGATCATGATTAAAGAAAGACCCCACATTTTTATGTGGTGAAATGTGAACATTTAATAATAAGATCTCACCATCTCTAAATGAACAGTACCCATCTCTTAAATTTGCTTTTCCGTTTCTAATGGACTTAACTTCAGTCCCTAAAAGCTCAATTCCAGCTTCGATTGTTTCAGATATTGCATATTGAAATTTTGCATATCTATTCTCAGCTAGAAGTTTAAAATTATTTTCTTTATTAGTATTTTTTTTAACTTTGTTTGAATTTTTTGCCATTTTAGTTATAAAAAATCTTTCTTCTCAGAACAATTGCAATTAACCTTTCATTATGGCAATAATTTCTTCCAATATAGGCGATAATGACTTTTCTTTTCGTAAAAAAGAACTTAGGCTAGTTGATTCAAAAAACATTCCAGAAGAAAAGAGAAATAAAAACCTTAACTTAGCGAGGCCTCTTAATTTAAAAGAATTTATTGGCCAAGAACAACTTAAATCTTCTTTAAGAATAGCTATAGATGCTTCAATTATTAGGAAAGAACCTTTGGAGCATACTCTTTTATATGGACAGCCTGGTCTAGGTAAGACTACTCTTGCTTTTTTGATAGCCCACGAATTGAATACAAAATGCAGGATTGCGACTGCACCAGCAATTGAAAGACCAAGAGATATTGTAGGTTTACTTCTTGGATTAAAAGAAGGTGAAGTTTTATTTATCGATGAGATACATCGCTTAAATAGGTTAACTGAAGAGTTGTTATATTCTGCAATGGAGGATTTTAGACTTGACTTAACTATGGGAGCTAATAGAGGAGCCCGTTGCAGAACAATTAATCTTCCTAGGTTTACTCTGATTGGCGCGACAACTAAATTAGCCTCAATAAGTGCACCTCTAAGAGATAGATTTGGGATATCTCAGAAAATTGAATTCTATACATGTGATGAATTAAAACAAATTATTGTTAATTTCTCCCGATTAATAAACCTCAATTTAGACGATGAAGCATCTTATGATTTGGCAAAGATATCTCGAGGGACTCCAAGAATTGCTTTAAGATTATTAAGACGAGTTAGAGATTATGCTCAAGTTGTTATGGAAACTAATACTATCTCAGTGAATTTAATAAAAAAAGCTTTAAATTCTTACCAAATAGACGAAAAAGGATTGGATTCTTTAGATAGACACTATTTATCTTTTCTTAACCAAAACAATAATATTCCAACTGGCCTCGATTCAATTGCATCTGGGTTGGGAGATGATTCTTCAATGTTAGAATTTGTAGTTGAGCCATATCTTATTAAAATTGGTTTTATCACGAGAACTCCTCGAGGAAGATTGCTTACTGCTTTAGGAAAAAAGTACATTGATTCAAAAGATGATAACTTTTAAAAAAGTTAAGGTTTGTTTTTTATTAATTTTTATTTTTTTCAATATTTTTTATATTGCACCATGCTATTCATTATCTTTGAGAGAGGATTTGTTTAAAAATGCATTAGATCTTAGTTCAGGCGGAAAATTTAATCTCGCTTTACAAGAATGGAATCAATATCTCGATTCTTATCCTGATGATGCCGCAGGTTTTAGCAATAGAGGAAATGTAAGACTTGTTTTAGGAGATGTTAAGGGATCAATAGATGACCAAAATAAGGCAATAAGTTTGAATCCTAGTGAAATAGATCCTTACATTAACAGGGGGATAGCTGAGGAATCATTGGGTTTATGGTCGCAAGCGAAAAAGGATTATATGTTCGTTATTTCTCTAGATAGTAAAAATTTCTCTGCATTATATAATTTAGCTAACGTCGAAGGATCTACATCCCATTGGGATAAAGCAAGAGATTTATTCTCAAAAGCTGCTTTATATAATCCAGGATTTGCCATGGCTAGGTCAAGTTTGGCGTTAGCAGATTTCCAGTTGGGAAATATTGATGAAGCTGAAAAAGAATTAATAAAGTTAATTAGACGTTATCCAACTTTTGCAGATGCTAGGGCAGCTTTAACAGCTTTGAATTGGTCTAATGGTGAAGCTGGTAAAGCAGAGAGTAATTGGATAGCGGTAACTGAATTAGATCCAAGATATAGTGATGAAGAATGGTTAAAAAAAATAAGAAGATGGCCTCCTCAACCAATTAAAGATTTAATGAATTTTATCGATTTAAAATAAATAATGAATAGAGATCAGTTACATAAAAAAATTGATTCGTTTAATGATGAACTAATTAACTTAAGAAGACATATCCATGAACATCCGGAATTAAGTGGACTTGAAAATCAAACAGCGATCTTGATCAGTGGTTTTTTAAAAGATATTGGTTGGAATGTTAGAGAATCTATTGGTAGGACTGGAGTTATAGCTGATTTTGGCCCCCTAGATAAAGGTATTATAGGTTTAAGAGTGGATATGGATGCTTTGCCAATATTTGAGGAAACTAAATTAAGTTTTTCTTCAAAAGTAGATGGTGTTATGCATGCCTGTGGTCACGATTTGCATGTCTCGATTGGATTGGGTGTCGCAAAAATTATTAAGGATTTAAAACTAAATTTTGGGACTCGGATAATTTTTCAGCCTGCTGAAGAAATTGCGAGTGGAGCTAGATGGATGATTAAGGATGGTGCAACTAATGGTTTAACCCATATTTTGGGAGTTCATGTCTACCCCGATTTATCCGTAGGGACTATTGGCATTAAAGAGGGAAGTTTAACTGCAGCTGCTGGAGAACTTAATGTTGAGATTAAAGGAAAATCAGGCCATGGTGCTCGACCTCATGAAGGAGTTGATGCTATATGGGCGGCCTCAAAAGTTATCTCGGGAATTCAAGAATCAATAACACGGAAGTTAGACCCTCTAGATCCAGTAGTAATAACTTTTGGGAAAATAAATGGTGGCAATGCATTCAATGTTCTCGCAGAAAAGGTTAATTTAATTGGTACTGTTAGATGCACTAATCGTAAAGTATTTACGAATATTGGTAATTGGCTCAATGAAAATATCACTTTTTTAGCTAATAGTTGCGGAGCTGAAGCAAAAGTAATATTTAGAGAAATCACTCCTGCAGTTAATAATAATCCTGAAATTAATAGAGTCCTCAGAGATTCGGGAATTAAGATTTTGGGTCAAGAAAATGTAATCGAATTACAAAAACCATCATTAGGAGCTGAGGATTTCGCTGAATTTTTAAATGAAATTCCTGGAGCTATGTTTAGGCTTGGGGTTTCTAGTTCCAATGGATGTGCGCCTCTTCATAGTTCTAAATTTGATCCGGATGAAAGAGCTATTGCTGTTGGAATTAAAGTGATAACAGAATCCATAGTAAAATTAAACAATGAAAAAATTAATACTATTGGCAAATGAAAATTAATAAAAGATTTATTTTATCTTTTGTAGCTCCTTTCATGATTTTTATATCTGCCATCGGATTAATATTTAGGGATAATTCCAAGAAGATTTTTTATTTACCTATTGGCTTAATGGGGATTGTAATTATTTTGGAGAGAGGTTTGAGCAGACAATTGGATAGAAAAAATATTTTAAATAAGATAAAGTCTTATCAAAAAAATAAATAAAACAATTTTATTTATTTTCACGCAATATGAGATGACTTATTTTTAGAAAAGAGCTATTAATAAGATAAATACTAGGGGTGCTAAGAAATTTAACTTAGCTGAGATCATACCCTTTGAACCTGAATCATTAATTTCGATGCAGGGAAGTTGAGATTTGATCAAACTTTAGTAATAACACTTTTAAAAATTAAGAAATTATGAGAAGTTCTTGGATTAAGCCTCGCCTTGGGAAAGACAATGTAACTCAAATGAACTTTGCGAGAAATGGATATATCACTGAAGAAATGGATTTTGTTGCTAAAAAAGAGAATCTTCCCTCTTCTTTAATAATGGAAGAAGTGGCAAGAGGAAGATTAATTATTCCAGCTAATATTAATCATTTGAATCTTGAGCCAATGTCTATAGGTATTGCTTCTAGATGCAAAGTTAATGCCAATATTGGTGCTTCCCCTAATGCAAGTGATATCAATGAAGAAGTAGAAAAGCTCAAACTTGCTGTTAAATATGGTGCTGATACGGTTATGGATCTTTCTACGGGAGGAGTAAATTTAGATGAAGTCCGACAAGCAATTATTCATGAGTCTCCTGTTCCCATAGGAACTGTTCCTGTTTATCAAGCTTTAGAAAGTGTTCATGGTTCAATAGATAGACTAACAGAAGACGATTTTCTTCATATTATTGAAAAACATTGTCAGCAGGGCGTAGATTATCAAACTATTCATGCCGGTCTATTAATAGAGCATTTGCCAAAAGTTAAAGGAAGAATTACTGGAATTGTCAGTAGAGGAGGAGGTATTTTAGCCCAATGGATGTTACATCATTTTAAACAAAATCCGCTCTATACAAGGTTTGATGATATCTGTGAGATTTTCAAGAAATATGATTGTACTTTTTCTCTAGGAGATTCACTAAGGCCTGGATGTTTGCATGATGCTTCTGATGATGCTCAGTTAGCTGAATTGAAGACCTTAGGCGAGCTTACTAGAAGAGCATGGGAACATAATGTTCAAGTAATGGTTGAAGGTCCTGGTCATGTACCTATGGATCAAATTGAGTTTAATGTAAGAAAGCAAATGGAAGAATGTTCGGAAGCCCCATTTTATGTGCTTGGTCCATTAGTGACAGATATATCCCCTGGTTATGACCATATATCAAGTGCTATTGGAGCGGCGATGGCAGGATGGTATGGGACTTCTATGTTATGTTATGTAACGCCAAAAGAACATTTAGGTCTACCAAATGCAGAAGATGTAAGAGAAGGCTTAATTGCTTATAAAATAGCTGCTCACGCTGCTGATATAGCAAGACATAGAGCTGGAGCTCGTGATCGAGATGATGAACTTAGTCATGCAAGGTATAATTTTGATTGGAATAAACAATTCGAACTTTCATTAGATCCGGAAAGGGCAAAGCAGTACCATGATGAAACACTGCCTGAAGAAATCTTTAAAAAGGCAGAGTTTTGTTCAATGTGTGGCCCTAAACATTGTCCAATGAATTCAAAGATTTCTGATGAATCTCTTGATCAGCTAAAAGATAAGCTTGAAGGATGCAATACTTCAGTGTAGTTATCAATTAGTAGTTATAGAATTTCTTTCGTCTTATTAACTACGTTTTCGACTGTAAATCCAAAATTTTTCATACATTCTCCACCTGGTGCTGATGCACCAAATCTATCCATAGTAATACAAATTCCATCAAAACCTGTATATTTATGCCAACCAAATGAATGAGCAGCTTCTACTACAACTCTTTTTTTCACACTACTAGGTAAAACACTTTCTTTATAAGATTCTTCTTGCTCTTCAAAGAGTTCTACGCAAGGCATAGAAACAACTCTAATTTTTTTACCTAAGCTTGAAATTTCCTTACTTGCTTCAATGCAAAGATTCAGTTCGCTTCCAGTACCAATAAATATTAGATCTGGTGTTCCTTCACAATCGGAAACTACATATCCCCCTAGAGCAACTTTGTCGATCGAAGTATTTTCTTGATTTGGCATACCTTGTCTACTTAAACAAAGGGCAGAAGGTCTTTTTCGATTTTGAATAGCAAGCTTATAAGCTCCGCTCGTCTCGTTGCCATCTCCAGGTCTGAAAACTAGCATGTTAGGCATGGCCCGTAGAGAAGGGATAGTTTCAATGGGTTGATGTGTTGGACCATCTTCTCCTACACCAATTGAATCGTGAGTTAAGACATAGATTACTCCTAATTCGCTAAGTGCTGAAAGTCTCATTGAGCCCCTCATATAATCGGCGAAAACAAGGAAGGTTCCACCATAAGGGATAAGACCACTATTGTGATAGGCAATACCATTAAGTACAGCTGCCATTGCATGCTCTCGTACGCCAAAATGTAAATATCTTTTTTCAGGGCTATTTGGTTGGAATGATCCACTTTCGCCTTTTATATCTGTGTAATTTGAGTGAGTTAAATCTGCAGATCCGCCAATTAATTCAGGTAGGTTAGGACCTAGAGCACCCAAACATATTTGTGAATGCTTTCTGGTGGCTAACCCTTTATCATCAGGGGAATAAGAGGGGAGATCTGAGTCCCAATTCTCAGGTAATTGACCCTCTAACATTCTTTTTAACTCGGCTCCTTCAGAGGGATATTTTTTTTGATATTGTTCAAATTTAGAATCCCATTCTTTCTCTAAACTTTCACCTTTGTTTAACGATTTTCTAAAATGTGCATATACTTCATTGGGTATTTCAAATGGAGGATATTCCCAATTTAGAAATTCTCGAGTTAATGCAGCTTCTTCTTCTCCAACAGCTGCTCCATGAATTCCAGCAGTATCGGATTTGTTGGGAGAACCATAACCTATGGTTGTAGAAATTTTTATAATTGAAGGCTTGTCTGTAATTAATTTTGCTTTTTCGATAGCTTCTGTGATTCCTTTAACATCATGATTCCCATCTTCAACATGTTGTACATGCCATCCATAAGCTTCGTATCTTTTTAGGACATCTTCTGTAAAAGAAACGTCGGTTCGCCCATCAATTGTAATTTGATTATCGTCATAAAGTGCAATTAATTTTCCAAGCTTAAGATGACCAGCTAATGAGCAGGCCTCTGATGCAATACCTTCTTGATTACAGCCATCACCCATTATTACGTAAGTATAGTGATCAACGATATTGCAATCAGGCTTATTAAATTTAGCTGCTAAGTGTGTTTCCGCTATTGCTAAACCAACTGCATTTGAAATTCCTGCTCCAAGAGGCCCAGCTGTAACTTCAACACCTTCAGTTTCGAATGTTTCTGGATGTCCCGGAGTTTTTGATCCCCATTGCCTAAATTCTTTAATATCTTCTATGGAAACTGATTTATATCCTGTTAAATGAAGCAAGGAATACAACAGCATACAGCCATGACCAGCTGATAATACAAAACGGTCTCTATTGAACCATTTTGGGTTGTTAGGATTGTGATTAAGTATGTTTTGCCATAATGCATAACCCATAGGTGCACATCCCATTGGCAATCCAGGATGACCACTATTAGATTTATTTACTGCATCTACAGCAAGCATTCTTATACTATTTACACAAAGTGATTCTAATGAAACAGATGCAGCGACCATTGTTTTAAAATAAGTTAAGTTGGAAATACAGAATTGGTTGTCTTCAATTCATTTTGCTGAAAGCAAGGCAAACATTGTGACCACCAAAGCCGAAAGAATTAGAAAGAGCAACTCCTAATTGAGCTTCTCTTGCATTATTTGGTACATAATCAAGATCACATTCAGGATCTCGATTGACGTAGTTAATTGTAGGAGGGATAAAATTATGTGTCAAAGAAAGTATACAAGCTACAGCTTCTATACCTCCTGAGCCTCCTAGGAGATGACCTGTCATCGACTTAGTAGAGCTTACAGGAATGAGGTAAGATCTGTCTCTAAAAATAGATTTAATTGCAGAAGTTTCATTTTTATCATTAGCTGATGTACTTGTCCCATGAGCATTTATGTAATCAACTTTTTCAATGCTAAGACCAGCGTCTTCAATTGCTAATTTGATAGCTTTGGCTCCTCCAATCCCGCCTGGAGATGGAGCAGTTATGTGATGTGCATCACATGTTGTTCCATAACCAACTATTTCTGCATAAATTCTCGCATTCCTTTTTTGTGCATTTTCTAAAGTTTCTAAAACAAGAATTCCAGATCCCTCTCCAATAACAAATCCATCTCTTTCTGCATCAAAAGGTCTACTAGCAGTTTGAGGGCTTTCATTTCTGGAAGACAGAGCTTTAGCACTGGCAAAACCAGCTACTCCGAGAGGTGTAATACTTGCTTCTGCTCCCCCACAGATCATTGCATCTGCTTTCCCAAGTTGGAGTAATCTAAAAGAATCACCAATTGCATTTGAACCGGCTGCGCAAGCGGTGGAAACAGAGGAACTAGGTCCTTTTGCACCCAAAGCGATTGCAGCCAATCCAGTGGCCATGTTTGGTATCATCATTGGGACTGTAAATGGACTTACTCTTTTAGGCCCTTTATGACTCAATATTTGAGCTTGACTTTCCATAGTTAGTAAGCCTCCAACACCAGAACCAATAATCACTCCAATTCTTGAAGCATTAGCTTCAGTAATTTCAAGTCCAGAATCATTAAAGGCTTGCTTTGCAGCAATAACTCCAAACTGGGAAAAACGATCCCATCTTTTGGATTCCTTAGCTTCAATAAAATTTTCAGATTGAAGATTTTTTACTTCTGCAGCAAATTTGCAGGTATGTTGTTCAGGATCAAAGAGAGTAATATTTGAAACCCCATTAGTACCTGTTTGAAGACCGACTAAATATTCATCAATGTTATTACCAATTGGAGTTACTGCTCCGATACCAGTAATAACTACTCGATGGAAATTTGGCATCCTATACTAACCTTTTTTTTCTTCGATGAATTTTACTGCATCGCCAACAGTTGCTATTCCTTCAGCTGCTTCATCAGGAATTTCAATATCAAATGCTTCTTCAAGAGCCATTACTAATTCAACAGTATCTAGAGAGTCTGCACCTAAATCATTTTGGAAATTTGAATCTGATTTGACTTCTCCTGCTTCAACGCTTAATTGTTCTGAAACAATAGAACAGACTTTTTCAAGGATTTCTTGTGACATAGTTTATGGAAATTACTAAATTATCTATATGATTTTATGCCCTAGAGTTAACAAGAGTGAAGCATATCTTAATTTTTTTAATTTCTTTGTAAGACAATAGTATTATAAAACGAGGTTCAAAAGACAATTTTTACATGTCACACGCAGTTAAAATTTACGACACTTGCATTGGTTGTACCCAATGTGTAAGGGCTTGCCCACTTGATGTTTTAGAGATGGTTCCCTGGGACGGCTGTAAAGCTGGTCAAATAGCTTCTTCTCCAAGAACAGAAGATTGTGTAGGTTGCAAAAGATGTGAAACGGCATGTCCTACAGATTTCTTAAGTATTCGTGTTTATTTAGGAGATGAGACTTCTAGGAGTATGGGTCTAGCATATTAATCTTTATAGTGCATTAATCTTTATAGTGCAGTTTTAAGAGAGTCCATGTTTTAGTAAATACGTATTTTAATTCAATATAATTGAAAAAAAAATTCGTATGTGTGGAATAGTTGCTGTAACTGGATATAAAAAAGCTTTACCATTATTAATTAATGGTTTAGAAAAACTTGAATATAGAGGTTATGATTCTGCAGGTATTGCAATAATAAACTCCGAAACAAATTTTATTTCTTGTAATAAAGCAGAAGGAAAACTCAAGAATTTAATAAGTAATCTTAATGATCATAATATTCCTGGAACTGTGGGTATAGGACATACAAGATGGGCAACTCATGGAAAACCTGAGGTTAAAAATGCACATCCTCATACCGATAGTTTAGGAAATATAGCAGTTGTTCAAAATGGTATTATTGAAAATTTCCAAGATTTAAAAAATAAATTAGAGGAAGAGGGCATCATTTTTAATTCTGATACAGATACAGAGGTAATACCCCATCTAATTCAAAGAGAGTTAAATACATTAAGTAAACTGAATCTTGAGAATAATGGGTCAACATTATTAGTAGCTGTGAGAAATGTATTATCAGATTTAGAAGGATCTTACGCTTTAGCTGTTTTATGGTCTGGTGCACCAACCTCTTTGGTAGTTGCAAGAAGAAAAGCACCCTTGATAATTGGTTTGGGTGAAGGAGAATTTATTTGTGCTAGTGATACTCTCGCCATTGCAAACTTTACGAATATTATTTTGCCTATGGAGGATGAAGAAATAGCTTTGTTGACTCCGCTTGGAATTGAAATATATGACTCAAACAACGAGAGACAATATAGAAATCCAGTTTCTCTAAAAGTCTCAGAGCAAATAATGGATAAGATGAATTTCAAACACTACATGTTGAAAGAGATATATGATCAGCCACAAACTGCAAAAAACTGGTTGGAAAATTATTTAATTAAGAACTCAGATAATGGTCAATATCAAATCAAATATCCATTTGATACAGAGTTTTTTCAATCAATAGAAAGAATTGAAATTATTGCTTGCGGTACAAGTAAACATGCTGCAATGGTGGGCAGCTACTTATTAGAGCAATTTTCAGGTATCCCTACAAATGTTTTTTATGCAAGCGAATTTCGATATTCACCACCACCACTATTGCCAAATACACTAACCATTGGAGTTACTCAATCCGGAGAAACTGCTGATACAATTGCGGCGATCGATATGGAAATCAAAAGACGTTCTTTAATTGAAAATGAAAAATTTAAACCCAATCTTATTGCGATAACAAATAGAAAAGAGAGTTCTATAGGAAGGCAGGTCTCAAACATAATTGATATCTGTGCAGGAATAGAAGTTGGAGTTGCAGCAACAAAAACTTTTTTTGCTCAATTACTTTCTTTTTATGGATTAGCCATAAAATTTGCTCAAATTAAAGGTAATCAAAGTCCTGATGAAATAGGTAAATTAATAAACGAACTTATAAAACTTCCGCCATTACTGGAGGATCTTTTAGAGAAACATAATAAATCTTCAGAAAAGCTAGCACATGATTTTTTTAATATTAAAGATGTTATTTTTTTAGGAAGAGGAATAAATTATCCTATTGCTCTTGAAGGCGCGTTAAAACTTAAAGAAATTAGTTACATTCATGCAGCTGGATATCCTGCTGGTGAAATGAAACATGGTCCAATAGCTTTGTTAGATAAAAAAGTACCTGTAATTTCTATTGCCTCTCCTGGTGAGGTTTTTGATAAAGTTATCAGTAATGCTCAAGAAGCAAAAGCTAGAGATTCATATTTGATTGGGATTGCTCCCGAATGTAATGGGACTGAAATATTTGATTATTTAATGAAAGTTCCTGCCTCTAATGAATGGATTTCACCTCTACTTAATATACTACCTTTACAATTATTGAGTTATCATATTGCAGCTCATAGGGGACTTGACGTGGATCAACCAAGAAATTTAGCTAAAAGTGTAACTGTTGAATAATCAGTTTTTTACAAATTTTTTATTTTTTAATTTATAGCTCTAAAAGTCCATTGGGAGGATTGATGATTAGAAAATTATTTTTTATATCTATTAATGGGACTATTTCTTTAACAAATGGTATTAGAACTTTTTTTTGATTTTTAAATAGTTCAATAACAAGTAAATTATTTTTCTCATTTTCTAAATTGATAACTTTCCCAATTTTTTTTAATTCATCATTTTCTAAAGTCTTGACTTCGAGATTTAGAAGTTCTAACAAGTGGAATTCTTCCTTTTGTAATTTGGGTAGTGTATCGGATTTTACAATAATTTTAAATTTTTTCAGTTTTTCCGCATGATTTCTTGTATTTATTCCTTGGAATTTAACTATGAAGGTCTCTTTACCAGGCTGTTTGAAACCAGATATAAGTTCTATTTTTGAAGGAGGTTCGTTTTCTTTTTGCAACCATCTAATTCCTGGTTTTAAAAATCTTTCTTCAAAATCACTAAGAGATTTAACCTTTACCTGTCCATTAATTCCATGACATGATGTTATCAATCCAACCGTCAACCATTCATTTTTAATTATCATATATTGTATTAGAGTGAGTATTTTATGGAATTATCTACTAAACCCATTCTCCCTGGATCTTTTGTTGTTGTAAAAGACAATAATTCCATTTATAGAGGATATAAAGGGTTTGTACAAAGAGTTACAAAAAAAAATGCAGCGGTTCTGTTTGAAGGAGGTAATTGGGATAAACTCATTACTTTTCAGCTAACCAATTTAGAAATAGTATAAAAATTATATTGTACCTGTAGTAATAAATTTTTCTATCAAAACTCTAGCTGCATTTGTTTCTGCTTGTTTATGGGACTTGCCGAATGCAGATGATTCTTTTAATCCTTCGATGAATATATCGCAAGAAAATCTTTTAGAGTCCCCATTTTTCTTTGAGACTTCAATTATTTTATAAACTGGCAAATCAAAACCTTTACTTTGACACCACTCTTGCAATACTGTTTTAGATTTAAATTTATAAGGAGCTCTTAAAAATATTTCTGAATCTTCCTCCCAAATATCGTCTAACCAAAGATTGACTTCCTGAATGGAATTAAAGCACTTGTAAACAGCACCGATTAAAGCTTCTGTAGCTTCACCAATAATAGTATTTTTTGAATTTTCATCACCAAGAGCTTTAGGACCTTTAATTATTAATTTTTCTATATCAATTTTTTTCCCTAATTTAGTTAACCATTCATCACTTACAATTTGTGCTCTTAGCTCTGATCTTTCTCCTACATTCATTCGAGGATATTTTTTTTCAATAAAATTAGAAGCCGCTAATCTGAGTACTGCATCTCCGAAAAATTCTAGTTTTTCATAATTTAATATTTTATCCTCTGAGGAGTGGATCAATGCTTGATTAAAATCTTGAAAAATTGAAATATTTTGAGTTCTAATTATTTCAGAAAATCTTTGTGATTTGATATTTAAAGACTTTAAAAAAGTAGTTATTTGATTAATCCTCTTAGCGTTAATTATATTTTTCATTTGATTTGAATAATTACAAAAATTAGAAAGCAGGTCATAAGCCGGGTTCTGTTCATCTTAATTAATAAAATGGGCAATCATCTATCTAGGACTGGAATTACTTCACAGTCTCAAGCGGCGCTTAATAGTAGATTGTGTAATGGTCATAAATCTACTAAGCCTTGCTCCCAGCCGGGGTTTACCTAGCCAACACTTCTCAATGTTGCTGGTGCGCTCTTACCACACCCTTGCACCCTTGCCATACGTAAAGTATTAGGCGGTATGTTTCTGTGGCACTATCCTCACGGTTGCCCGCACTGGGAATTACCCAGCAAGCCTGACCATATGGGAGCCCGGACTTTCCTCAAGAAAGTTTTATTTTGGAAACAAAATAAAACTTTCTTGCGATTGCCTCTCCTGCTTTCATTTAGCATAATGCTTATTACTCCAAAAATCATCTATTGGGGCTGTAGCTCAGCAGGATAGAGCAACGGTTTCCTAAACCGTAGGTCGTGGGTTCGACTCCCGCCAGTCCCGTAAAAATAAAAAACTATATGTAGTATGTGTGCAAACTTGCTACTCTCTAGCTAGCGTATAGTTAGTAGTAAATCTTTTATGGCTAAGTTGCATGATATGCGTTTAAAGCTCTTAATTCAACAAGAGCATGAACGCATTTCTAAATCCAAACCTAATGATTTAGATCTTTCAATAGTTCAAGCGAGATGCCTTTGTTGGCTTGCTCTTTTGGCGGAAGCTCATGAAGATCAAGCAAATGATGCTGAAAAAAGAGGTGACGCCGAGCAAGCAATGGGATGGTTTGCTGATTCTATGAGACTAAGAGATGTTATTAATTTGGTTACGAGTATTGAGATACCTTTGCCAGATAGTCCAGATTCACTCGATGAAAATGACGAATTATTGGATGGCCCTACAATTTTGCCTAATTAGTGAGATGATATAAAAAGAATTATATTTACTTTTGACTGAAGAACCATGTCAATGCTCTGATTGTCAGAGATTTTATAAAGAGCATGATCGTCTGATTAGAGAATTTCCTACTTTTAAGCAGCAACAAGAATTGAATTGGGCATCAATACAATCTTTCAGAACTCTATGTACTAAAATGACTGATGATTTACAAAGAGAATTATCTGAAAGAGAATCAAATCAGGATATCAGTCCAGAAGATAAACATATCTCTGATAAGGAAATTACTGAAGCTTTAGATGAACTTGAAAGTGTTAATGCTTATTTATATTCGATTGAGGCATTAATGGAAAGAATATTTGATGCAAAAATTTCAAACAGTATCGAATCAAAATTTAAAGAAATTGCTAATGAATTAGCTCCTGATCCATTAAATATGGATCGATTAATTTTGAATAGATTATTTCATCAAACTCCAGATTCACCAGATAAGAAAAATATCAATTAGTTAATTCTTCCACATCGCAAGTAATTTCAACTGGCATTGGAGAAACTTTCCAAATAGATTGACAGTACTCTCGGATAGATCTATCTGAAGAAAAATATCCTGATCTGGCGGTATTTAATAATGCCATTTTATTCCAAGATTTTTTATTCTTCCAGCATTCACTTACTATATCCTGTTTAATTAAGTAGTCTTCAAAGTCAGCCATAACAAAAAATGGATCATGTCCAGTCAAACTATTTAATAAAGGTTTAAATAATTCTTTATCTCCATTGCTAAAGTGGCCAATTTCAATTAGGCGTATAACCTCTTTTAGTTCTGGACATTGATCAATAAAAGTTTTAGGAGAGTAATTATTATGTTTTAAATCCATAATTTCGCTTTCAGTTTTACCAAAAAGGAAGAAATTTTCTTTTTTCACAAGATCCCTTAATTCAACATTAGCTCCATCTAATGTTCCAATAGTTAACGCTCCATTCATGGCAAACTTCATATTTCCAGTTCCAGAAGCTTCTTTTCCAGCAGTTGAAATTTGTTCTGAAAGATCCGTTGCGGGATATACTATTTCACCAAGTTTAACGTTATAGTCTGGTAGGAAAACAACTCTTAATAAACCATCCATATCTGGGTCAGAATTAACTACATCAGCTATACCATTAATGAATCGAATCATTAGCTTTGCCATAAAGTAACCTGGCGCAGCTTTGCCTCCAAATATTATTGTTCTTGGAACTTCATACTTGTTTGTACCATTTTTGATTCTTAGATATTGAGCGATAATTTGTAGAGCATTTAGATGTTGCCTTTTGTATTGATGAATTCTTTTTACTTGAACATCAAATAAACTTGATGGATCTACAAGTATTCCAGTTTTTGAATGGATAAAACTAGCTAATTTTCTTTTGCCATTTAATTTAGTTTCCTCAAATTTTTGTAAAAAATTGTTGTCATCCTTTTTTTCTTCTAATTTCTTTAGAAGTTCCATATTTGTTATCCAATTAGGACCAACCTCTTTTTCAAGAAGGTTGGATAATGATGGATTAGATAGGGCAACCCATCTTCTTGGAGTAACTCCATTAGTTACATTTGTAAATTTTTCGGGCCATAGTACTGCGAATTCTGGAAGAAGTTGTCTTTTTATTAGATCTGAGTGAAGAGCTGCGACACCATTTATATGATGTGCTCCAATTGTAGCCAAGTGAGCCATCCGAACTGATTTGGAGCCCTCTTCATCAATTATTGAGAGTTTTTGAAGGATTTTGTCATCACCAGGATAACGTAGTCTTAATTGTTGTAGGAATCTCCAATTAATTTCATAAATGATTTCTAGATGACGAGGAAGAAGATCATTAAATAAATTTAAATCCCATTTCTCTAAAGCTTCTGGCAGTAATGTGTGGTTAGTATAAGCAACTGAGGAAGTTGTTATGTTCCAAGCTTTATCCCAACCTATTTGATATTGGTCAATAAGAAGTCGCATTAATTCTGCAACTGCTATGGCAGGATGGGTATCATTCAATTGAACTGTCCAATGCTTAGGGAATTCTGTTATTGGTATTGATCTTTTCTCAAGGCTTCTCAACATATCCTGAAGAGAACAACTTACAAAAAAATGTTGTTGTTTGAGTCTTAATCTTCTACCTTCGTCGGTTCCATCATTTGGATATAGAACTTTTGAAAGTGTTTCAGAGGCAACTTTTTCTTCTACTGCTCCATAGTAATCACCAATATTGAAAGCATAAAAGTCAAAACTTTCTGTTGCATCAGCTCTCCATAATCTTAATCTGTCACATGTATTTACCCTGTACCCTAAGACTGGAACATCATGAGGGACACCTATTGCATGTTCAGAAGGAATCCATCTTGATCTGTAGTTCCCTTTATCGTCTCTATAACTTTCAGTTCTTCCTCCAAAGCCAACAAAACATGATTCATCAGGTTGTGGAAGTTCCCAAGGCCATCCCCCTTTTAGCCATTTGTCAGTAACTTCAACTTGCCAACCATCTCTGATTAATTGATTGAATATGCCAAATTCGTAGCGAATACCATAACCAACTGCTGGTACTTGTAGAGATGCTAATGATTCCATATAACATGCAGCAAGTCTACCAAGACCACCATTACCTAATCCAGGCTCTTCCTCTACTTCGAGTATTGTTGATAATGATTCAATACCAAATCTTTTTAATGCATCTTCAGCTTCTTTAGTTATGCCAAGATTGAGGAGGTTATTACTTAATTGAGGACCTATCAAAAATTCTGCCGATAAGTAAGCTACAGTTTTTTGTGGTTTTTTTCTTATGACCTCTTGGCTGGCTAAATATCTTGTCATTAGCCTGTCTTTAACTGCGTAACTCAAAGCCATGTATAAGTCATGATGACTTGCAGAGGTTGCCAACTTTCCAAGAGTATAGAAAAGATGGGCTGTCATTCCTTGAAAAACAGCATCTGAATCCATGCCAGCTTTCTCAGGATCTAGATAGCAGCCTGGTGTAGGCAAGCGAAGATCAAAGGGTTGGTTGGAATTCATTGGATTAGCCATATATAGAGACAATAGCCATTTTTAAGAAAATTTCTTTGTTGTAACTTCAGATCCACACTTGTTGAGTATTTTTGCTTTTTTCTTACATATTTCTTAAAGTGGGCCCTCAATAAACTATCTTCCAATTAGGTAGTTTATTTTTTTACACTTAAATGTACTCTTTACTTGCTGAATTAAGTGCACATGATTTAGAAGTTGCTGAAACGTTGATAGGAGTTATAAGATTTCTATTGATATTTTTAGCTGCAAGAGCATTAGCAGAAGTATTAGTAAGGCTTAGTTTGCCAACAATAGTAGGTGAGCTTCTTGCAGGTGTTGTAATAGGGGCATCAGGATTCCATTTGTTGATACCGCCTTCAGCTGGAACCGAATTAAATGAAGGACTTGTAAATGTTATTAGTTCTTTAGCCTCAATCCCCCCAGAAGCTGTACCTGATGTTTATTTCGAAAGTTTTCCATCCCTCCAAGCAGTAGCAACTCTAGGATTATATGCTCTTTTATTTTTAACAGGACTAGAAAGTGAGTTAGAGGAATTAGTAGCTGTCGGAGCACAAGCTTTCACTGTTGCTATGGCTGGTGTAATTTTACCGTTTGCCTTTGGCACTCTTGGATTAATGTTTATATTCCAAGTAGACCTAATTCCAGCAGTTTTTGCTGGAGCATCTATGACGGCAACAAGTATAGGAATTACTGCAAGTGTTTTTGGTGAGTTGGGTTATTTAAAAACTAGAGAAGGACAGATTGTTATTGGTGCAGCAGTGTTAGACGATATCTTGGGAATTGTTATTCTGGCAGTTGTAGTCGCCCTTGCTGCGGGAGGCTCTTTAGAAATTGCTCCTATCGTTAAATTAGTTGCAGCAGCTGTAGTTTTCGTTATTGCTGCTATTGCACTAAGTAGAACAGCTGCTCCAGGTTTTGATTGGTTATTAGATAGATTAAAGGCTCCTGGAGCCGTAGTGGTAGCTTCTTTTGTAATACTTGTATTATGTTGTTTCGTCGCAACAGCCATTGGATTGGAAGCAGCTTTAGGTGCTTTTGCAGCTGGATTAATCCTAAGTAGTTCTAAAAATAACCACGCAATTCAACAATCCGTTTTACCTTTAGTATCCTTATTCGCAACTATTTTCTTTGTATTAGTGGGAGCGGGAATGGATTTATCAGTTATCAATCCACTTGATCCAACAAGTAGGTCAGCTCTTGTAGTTGCAGGATTTTTATTAGTTGTTGCAATTATTGGAAAAATTGCAGCTGGATGGGTATTTTCAAGTGATAAACCTACAAATAGATTAGTAGTAGGTTTGGGTATGATGCCTAGAGGAGAGGTTGGTTTGATTTTTCTTGGATTAGGGACAAGCGCTAAGTTATTAACTCCTTCTCTTGAAGCAGCTATTTTATTAATGGTTATTGGAACTACATTTCTTGCACCTGTTCTATTAAGAATTGTCCTAAAAGATAAGCCCCCAAATGATGGTAATAAAATTTCAGATGATGTTGCGGCTGATCCTGTGGGTCTTCTTTAGGAAATAAGTTTATTAGAATCAAAAAAACAAAAAGATTTTCAATAAATGGAAAAATCAGCTCTGATCGATAGTGATGTAAATTATGACTGGAATTTTTTAAATTACCCAATACATACTGTTATTGCTAACCCTAAAAAAAAATCAAAAGAATTAGCAATTTTATTAATTCATGGTTTCGGTGCTTCTACGGATCATTGGAGATTTAATATACCTGTTTTGAGTACAAAATACGAAGTCCATGCAATGGATTTACTCGGTTTTGGAAAAAGTCCTAAGCCTCAAGACATCGAATACTCAGGATCTTTATGGAAAGATCAAGTTATCGCTTATGTAAAAGAGAAAATAAAAAAACCTACAATTGTTGTTGGAAATTCATTAGGTGGTTATGCCGCATTAGCAGCTGGTGCAGAATTAAATGAGCTAAACGCAGGAGTGATATTACTTAATGCTGCTGGATATTTTAGTGAAGAAAAAACTATCAAAAAGAATATGTTACAAACTTCAATTGAAACAGTTGCCGGGATATTTTTGAAAAATATTGTTCTTCAACGTTTGATTTTTGAGAATATGAGAAATCCAAAAAATATTAAAAAAACTTTGAATCAAGTTTATGTTGATAAAAAAAATGTTGATGATTTTTTAGTTGAGTCAATAAGGAAGCCTTCTCTAGATTTCGGAGCTTTTAATGTTTTTAGAAGTGTATTTAACCCATCAGGTCCTCAGGGATTGCCTTTGGATAAGCTATTCGCAAAACTAAATGCACCATTATTACTTCTTTGGGGAGGGAAAGATCCATGGATGAACACTCCAAAAAAAAGACATCTATATAAAAAATTTACACCAAAGAATACAAAAGAAATTATTCTTGAAGCAGGACATTGTCCTCATGATGAGATACCTGAATTAGTTAATCAGCATATTTTGGATTGGGTTGATTCTCTTTAAGTAATAATCATGAAACTTGAATTATCTAATAAAGATCAAGGAACTTTTGTCTTTCAATTAGATAAAAATAACTACATTAAATTTTGTCCTAAAAGAGGAGGCGTTATTACAAATTGGGTTTCGGATGGTAATGAAATACTTTATTTCGATGAAAAAAGATTTATTGACGAGACAAAAAGTATTAGGGGAGGTATTCCAATTTTGTTTCCAATTTGTGGAAATCTCAATACCTCAAGTTCAGTATTTGGAAATGGTTATTTGCAATTACCGCAACATGGTTTCGCTAGGGATTTGCAATGGCAATATTCCTTCAATGAAAATGAAAAATTTTTATCCTTATTCTTAAATGCATCTAAAAAAACCAAAAAATATTATCCCTTCGATTTCGAACTAAAAATAAAAGTTACCTTAAAAATTAACTTTTTAGAATTTGAAATTACAATCCATAACAAAACAGACTGTGCTATGCCTATAAATTTTGGTTTACATCCTTATTTTAATGTTTCGGATTTCAAAAGTTTAGAGTTTTTTGATAATCCACTTAATTGTCAGGATCAAGAAAAAAATATTATAAGTAATACTTTGGATCAATTAAACAAAATTAATTTAGGAGTTGATCTACTTATGTATACTTCCGGTAGAAGCTCTTTTAGAGATAAAATTTTTAAAAGAGAAGTAACTTTAAATCATCCATATCCTTTTGATTTAGGCGTTATTTGGAGTGATCCTCCTAGAAGAATGATATGTCTCGAACCTTGGACTAGTCCCCGAAATTCTTTTGTAGATGGATTTAGAAACATTATGATTCCTTTTAATGATAGTAAAAGGTTAAATGCCTCAATACAAATAAAATCTCTGAAGTAATAATGCAATACTTATGAAATTTGTCGTTATAGATGATGATCCTACAGGATCTCAAACTGTTCACGATTGCTTATTACTGCTTAAGTGGGACTGCTCAACTTTAGTCAAAGGTTTTGAATCTAAATCTAATTTATTTTTTATTTTGGCTAATACAAGGTCACTTTCGGAAAATGATGCGAAATTAACAATAGAGGAAATTTGCAAAAATCTTAAGACTGTAATTGCGTCTCAAGCCTATGAAGAAGAAATTATTTTTATAAGTAGGGGCGACTCTACTCTTCGAGGACATAACTTTATAGAGCCAATTGTTCTAAATAGTTGCTTAGGTCCTTTTGATGCTACTTTTCATATTCCAGCTTTTATAGAGGGTAAAAGATTCACAATTAATGGATCTCATTATGTTGATAAAACTCCTATTAGTCAAACAATTTTTGCATCAGATAAAATTTTTGGATATGAGACAAGTAATGTCAAGAATCTTTTATTTCAGCAGAGTAAATCTCAAATAAATTTTGAAGATATTCAAAATCTTTTATTGTCAGATATCAAAATGCTAAATGATGAAGAAAATAATATTGTTTTTAAAACACTGAATAACTTAAATAATAATAAGCATGTAATTGTAGATGTAGAAAATTATTCTCAACTAAAAAAATTTTCTTTAGTAATTAAAAAATTAATTAAACAAAAAAAATTCCTTTTTCGAACTGCAGCAAGTTTTATAAGTTCAATTTCTGAAAAAAAAAGTGTCTCTCAGAGTGAAATATTTTTCTCTAATTTAAGAATAAGAAATAAAGAAAAGAGTTTTCTTCCAGGACTGATAATTGTTGGATCTTATGTAGAACTTTCAACAATACAATTGAATAATTTATTAGAGATAAGTAATTGCAATCCAGTTGAATTAGATGTTTTTGAATTCTTTAAAATTACTTCATTAGATAATAATCAGAAGAGAAGGAATTTGTTTAAAAATAAATTTTTGAAAGAAATTAGATTTTCTTTTGATAAAGGAAAAACTCCTGTTTTGTTTACTTCAAGAAAATTTATGTCTTTAGATTCTTGTGAACTATTTACTTTTTATAATTTACTTGCTTGTTTTATTGCTGAATTAGTCGCAGATTTGAAGTATGAAATAGGATATTTGATTTCAAAAGGTGGAATAACAACAAATTTGATTCTTAGTAAAGGACTTGATGCAGATTATGTTTATCTTGAAGGACAGATTTTGACAGGCATTTCAGTGGTGACTTACAACCTAAAAAATGGCCAAAAACTTCCCATTGTTACTCACCCTGGAAACATTGGCACTAAAGATTCACTGGTTAATATTTGGAAAGTTTTTGAAAATAAAAATAATTTTTAAAATTAGAAATTTGAGATAATTTCTTCAGCAAAACTACTGCAGGATAGTGGTTCTACTTTTGGTTCCATTAAGCGTGCTAGATCATAGGTAACTTTTTTTTGCTCTATTGCCTTACTTAAACCGTTAGTAATCAAGTTAGCTGCTTCATCCCAACCAAAATATTCAAGCATCATTACACCACTAAGAATTACTGAGCCTGGATTAATCTTGTTTAGGCCTGCATGTTTTGGAGCGGTACCGTGCGTAGCTTCGAAAATTGCTGCATTATCTCCAATATTTGCGCCTGGAGCCATACCTAGGCCTCCAACAATTGCTGCAGCTGCATCAGAAACATAGTCCCCATTAAGGTTTAATGTTGCAAGAATTGAATATTCTTGAGGTCGAGTTTGAATTTGTTGAAATATACTATCAGCTATCCGATCATCAACAAGAATAAGTTCTCTCCATTTGCCATCTCCGTGAGAATTGGATATTGATGCAATAACTTCTTTAATTTCTTCGCAAATGAATGCTTTTTTGTTATTTGTAAGCTTGTCAAAACCTGGTTCAATTTTTCGAGCATTATTTTCAACTGTAATTTCTGAATTTTTCTGAATATTATCTAAAATCCAGCTTTCTCTCTCTGTAATGCAATCTTTTCTAAATTCATTTACTGCTAATTCATATCCCCAATCTCTAAATGCACCTTCTGTATATTTCATAATATTCCCTTTATGTACTAGAGTCACATGCCTTTTATTTCCTGATAATCTTTTAGCATGTTCAATAGCTTTTCTAATATGCCTTTGGCTACCAGATTTACTCACTGGTTTTATTCCAATACCTGATCCGTTTGGTATGGATCTATTTTTTAAATTTTTACTTTTTGGTATGACAAAGTTATTTAAGTGATTAATTAATTCAAGACAATTATTATCCTCCGCTTCCCATTCAATTCCCATGTAGATATCCTCAGTATTTTCTCTATAAACAATAACGTCTAAATTTTGAGGATTTTTATGAGGGCTTGGAGTTCCTGAATAATATTTACATGGTCTAACACAGCTATATAAATCAAAGATTTGCCTTAATGCAACATTAAGAGATCTAATACCTCCACCGATGGGTGTCGTTAAAGGACCTTTGATGGCCACACCAAAGTGTTTGATTGCTTCAATAGTATCTTGAGGGAGATAGTTATATGTGCCATAAAGTTCACAAGCTTCATCACCTGCATAGACTTTAAACCAATTAATTTTTCTTTCATCTCCATAGCTTTTTTTAATCGCTGAATCAAGAACTATTTGAGTAGCAGGCCAAATATCAACTCCAGTACCATCACCCCTAATAAATGGGACAATTGGATTATTAGGAACATTAGGTTTACCTTGATTAAAAGTTATTATCTCGCCTTCATTAGGTAAAGTTAATTTTTCAAATTTTGGCATAGCATTGCATTAATAACAGATAACTCATTGAAGTTCCTCGTATTGTAATTTGCGATGAGTTATTTTCTTTAAAACCTAGAAATTTATTATTCAAATGTGAATAGGAAATACTTTATTGATCAGCATTTCAACATCTTTATTAAAAGAAAAAGTATTTAATAAGCAAGTTAAAGCAAATTATGTCATTTTTCAAAAAATACTCAGCTGCTTATGAATGCGAGTTCAAATGTAAGTAATGTTGAAATAGCTAATAAAATTGCTTCTACTGCTGCTTTGTTTCGGAAATATTTTCCAGATGCAAGCGTAAACTTTAGTCCCTGGGACAATTCAAATAATGAATCCATGCAAGATAGTATTGATTTTGCTTTTCATTTTCCTGGATGGAGTCCTCTTATTGAATGTAGAGCAATACTCTTACAACTAAGAATTGAAAATGATAACAAAGGCAGAGTCCCGAAATTGTTGGGAATTATAATGAGAGGTATGATTGTTCCATCCGAGAGATGGAGAGTGGCTACCATCGGTGATTGGGAAATGACTGGTACTCATCTACCGCAAAAGGAACAAAAAGATAACCTTTTTTTGGTTTGTAAAGAACTGTATAAGCTATTTTCTACAACATCCGCTGGTAACAAAAATTAGCTGTTTTATGTATTTTCCTTGTAGATTAAATACACTTACAAAATAATTCAAAATATATGGCAGTCGCTCTTGCAGGACAATTAAGAGAAGGGACAAAAAAATCCCACACTATGGCAGAAAATACTGGCTTTGTTGCTTGTTTTTTAAAAGGAGTTGTTGAAAAAAAATCTTATAGAAAATTAATTAGTGATTTATATTTTGTCTATGAAGCTATGGAAGAAGAAATTGAAAGACTGGTCAAAGAGGAACATCCAGTAATAAAACCTATAGGTTTTAAGTCATTATTCAGGAAAGAAACTCTTGTAAATGATCTTAAATTTTATTTTGGTGATAACTGGAAGAACGAAATTAATATTTCTCACTCAGCAAAAGAATATGTTGAAAGAATCAGAGAGGTCGCAAAAAATTCACCAGAGCTATTGGTTGGTCACCACTACACACGCTATATAGGAGATTTATCTGGGGGACAAATTTTGAAAAGGATCGCTAAAAAAGCATTAAATTTGCAAGGAAATGATGGTTTAAATTTTTATGAGTTTGAATTAATTGCTGATGAAAAGAAATTTAAGGAAGAATATTCCCTTACTTTGAATCAACTTCCAATAAATCAAAAGACTGCTGATCAAATTATTGATGAAGCTAATCAAGCTTTTACTTACAATATGAAAATGTTTAAGGAGCTTGAGGGTAACTTGATTGCTGTTTTAGGCAAGATTGTATTTAATTACATTACAAAAAAAGTAAGGAAAGGAAGCACTGAGACTTAGTAATTTATGTTTGATTCATTTGTTGATTTCCTTAAAACCAATATTGATGAATTAAATGGTCATGAAGTACAAATATCTAGCGAATTCAAAGAACATAAAAATGAAGACTCAAAATATATAATTAAAAATTGGCTTTTTTCATCTCCAGAATATAGAAAATGGCGGATAACAAGATTAGATGGTGGCAAAAAACTACAAGTGTTTAATACGGTTGCATATCCAAATTTTGATAGTGAAATGCCTATTTTAGGAGCTGATATTTTATGGTTTGGAACTTCTCAAAAGTTATTAGCAATTCTTGATTATCAACCTTTAATTCAAGAAGGCAAGTATCTTGAAAAATACTGTTCAAGTTTAGGTAGTATTAAGAAAAAATATTCTGCATTTGATAATAATAAAATGAAGAATATATATGACTCAAAAAAGTATTTTTCCCCTTGGGTGATTATATGTAGAGGAAATAAATTAAATCTTGATAGAGATTTAAATAATATATTCCATTCATTTATAAATAACTATTTGAAAACTTATAAATCGAATCCTGTTAATCAATTTTTAAATTCAGAAGAAATAAAGATTAATCAAATTAAATATGATAAGTACAGTTTTGAAAAAGATCCTGCAGATAAATTATTTAAATCTTTTTTTGGAGAAAAATGGACAAAAAAATTTATCAATAAATTTCTTTTTACATTAAATAATGAGATTATTCATTGAATGTTAATACAAGATACTATTTTTTACAGGCCAGATTGGAGATGGCATAATTTTCTAAAATATTTAACTAATACTTTAAGTAAATATAACTGTTTAGAGAAAATAATACCTTCGGAATATTCTTATAAAGATTCAACTTATGGTTCCAAAAAATTAAAAAAAAATGTGAATCTTTCTACTTGGGGTGTAACGCATAAAAAAAGAATTCAATTCGCAAGAGCAGTGTGTATAAATAGTCCAAATTATTCTGTTTTGAATTTTTTAATTATTCCTAATACTATTTATAACGTCCCATTTTTTGGAGTAGATTTTGTTTCTTTACCTAATAATCATTTATTAGTATTAGATTTTCAGCCTTCATTAAAAATACAAAATCAATACAATAATGAGTTACTAGAAAAACTTATAAAACTCAAAAATCATTGTCATACATCACTCCCATTAGCTGAAAAAATGTCTGAAGATGTAGCTAGATTTTTTTCTCCAGGAGTAATCTGGTCAAAATTACCAAAAGAAGAAAGAAGTGATGTTTTAATTGCTAATCAGCTTTATAACTCATTTAAGAAATATCTTGATTTGTATTTGGAAATTCTTTTCGAAAGCAAAGAAGCAAATATGGAATTGCAAAAAGAATTAATAAATGGTCAAAATAATTATTTGAAATATAGAAGAGATAACGATCCAGCGAGGCCAATGCTATCTAGTTTGTTTGGTAAAGAATTTACTGAATCTTTAATTAAAGAAGTTTTATTTACTACTTAAAAGTCTTATAATTTTATCGTGCTTTGAATCATATGAAAAAAATTTCTGTTCTTTTTGTATGTTTGGGAAATATTTGTAGGTCTCCTGCAGCAGAAGCTATCTTTTTACGTCTACTTGAAAGGAAAGGATTAACCGATGGCTTTATTGTAGACTCTGCTGGAACTGGGAGTTGGCATATTGGAAAAAAAGCTGACTCTAGGATGAGAATTGCGGCAGAAAGAAGAGATATCAATATCTTAAGCAGGGCGCGTCAAATTACTAGCAAAGATTGTGAGGAATTTAACTATATCCTTGCGATGGACGACTCGAATTTTAGAAATATTCAAGATCTTAAAAATAGAACAGCTTCAACTGATTTTGCAGCAATTAAAAAAATCCAAGATTTTAGATCAGTTTTTAAAGAGCAAGAAGTTCCTGACCCATATTTTGGAGGTGATGAGGGATTCGATTATGTTCTTGATATTCTAGAAGACTCAGTAAACGGTTTTTTGGAAAGTATTTCTTGAATTTAATTGATCTCAGTCTCTTTAGGAATCTTGTCATTATAAAGATCAATAATTTTATCCACTACCTCATTAATTGAATATCCATCCGTAATAATTTCTATTGCGTCATTCGCTTTTGTTAGAGGTGAAATTTCCCTATTGGAATCTTCAAAATCTCTTTTCTTTATAAGTTCTTTTAATCTATGAACGTCTATTTCTTGTGAGTCTTTACTATTTTTATCAGATTTTCTTCTTTTTGCTCTCTCATCGATGCTTGCAGTTAAAAATATTTTAAGTTCTGCATGAGGAAAAACAGTAGTGCCTATATCTCTTCCCTCAGCAACAAGTCCGCCTGATTCTCCAATTTTTCTTTGTTCTTCTACTAAGAATTTTCTTACTTCTTTTATTGAGGAAATTTTAGAAACGATTGAACTTATCTTTTGAGATCTAATTTCTTCAGTAACACAGTAGTTATTAACATAAACATCCTGATGTGCATTTGTATTCGACTTGAAAACAATAGATATATCTTTAAGAATATTCTGTAATTTTTTTTCTTTTTTATAATCAATATTTTCTTTTATCACAAGCCAACTCAATGCCCTATACATTGCTCCAGTATCTAAATATAAAAGTTTAAGTTTCTTCGCTATTAACTTTGTTACAGTACTTTTACCTGATCCTGCAGGACCATCAATTGCAATAATCGGCCTTCTTTTCATTAAAAAAACGTGATCAATTAATCTTGTCTCTCCACATTTTATCGCACCAGCCAGTAACGAAATATTATCCTCTATTCTTGCTTTTTGGAGTGTATGAGGATGTAAATGTTCTAAATATTCAATTGAAATTTTTTTTGCTGATAGTTTTTTAATTATTTCGTTTAAATTTATTTTTTTTTGTTGTTGAAAATTTTTTTTTGCCTCAAATAACTCACTTGAAAAAAACCTAATCAATCTTCTTTCGTTTTTTGATAAATGTACATTACGTGAACTTAAAGGAATTCCATCAAAATCTCTTTGTGTAGGAATAGATTTAATAGCAACATTTAATTTTTTTCTTTGGACAAGATTTTTTAAAATTAAAAGTTGCTGCCAATCTTTTTCACCTAAGTAAAGATTTTTTGGCTTGATGAGATTAAGTAGCCTATAAACCACTGTGCAAACGCCATCAAAATGTCCATTACGATTTAATCCACATAATGCAGAAGATAATTCTCTTGGAGCTTTTAGGAGTTTAATATTTTTATTATTCGGTGGATATATATCTTCATTACTTGGAATGAAGATGGCATCTGCGCCATTTGAAAAGGAGATTTTTATATCATTATCGATTGTTTTAGGGTAATTCTCTAAATCTAACTTGTTATCAAATTGAAGTGGATTAATGAATATACTTACTAAATTAACATTAGAATTTTCATTTTTTGCTGTTGATATTAGTTTTATATGTCCATTATGAAGATTACCCATTGTTGGAATGAAGTTAATTTCACTATTTATATTTCTCCTCCAATTTTCTATTTCTTCAGTTTTCCTTATGATTACTTTCTTCACTTTGTTTTTAAAAAATAAATCTATTTGATAAATAATTACTGGACAAAAGCAATCTTGGGAGGAATATCTATATAGGGAAAGTCTATCATTTTTATTTCATGGATTACAAAACATCAGGTGTTGATATAGAAGCAGGGCGAGAATTTGTTTCCGAAATTAAACAGGCAGTTGAAGGAACTCATACATCTAATGTGATTGAGGGTATTGGTGGGTTCGGAGGTTTGTTTAGAATTCCTATTGATAGTTTTAAAAAACCAGTTCTTGTTTCAGGAACTGATGGGGTTGGAACAAAATTAGAATTAGCCCAAAGTAAAAACTTTCACTTTGAGGTTGGTATTGATTTAGTTGCTATGTGCATGAACGATATCATTACAAGTGGGGCAAAACCTTTATTTTTTCTTGATTACATTGCTACTGGTAAGCTTGATAAGAAACAATTATTGAGAGTTGTTCAGGGAATTTCACATGGTTGCGGAGAAAATAACTGTTCATTACTCGGCGGAGAAACTGCTGAAATGCCTGGATTTTATTCAAAAAATAAGTACGATCTTGCAGGATTTTGTGTTGGAATAGTTGATGAGGATAATCTTATTGATGGTAAAAAAGTATCTGAAAATGACTTAATAATTGCTTTAAAAAGTAGTGGAGTTCATAGTAATGGCTTTAGTTTAGTAAGAAAAATTATTCAAAACAATAATCAAATAGATCAAGAATTTGAAAAAGTTTCTAATTTAAATTTTTATGATGAGCTATTGAAACCTACAAAAATTTACAATAATGTGATTAACCAAATTTTATCTGAAAATATAGAAATTAAAGCAATGTCTCATATTACTGGAGGTGGAATTCCAGAAAATTTACCAAGATGTATTCCTTCTGATTTTATTCCTTATATCAATACCAGTTCTTGGGAAATACCTATTTTATTTAAATATCTTAAAGACAAAGGATCTATTCCTGAAAAAGATTTTTGGAATACTTTCAATCTTGGAGTAGGATTTTGTTTAATTATTGATAAACAATTTAAGGACGCGATATTAACTATCTGTAAAGAACATGATATAGATAGTTGGGAAATTGGAAAGATTGTTCGAAAAAATGATTCAAAAATTAATAAGTTTTTGCCAGAAATTTTAACTTAAATTTATTTATATTTTTTAAATGATTTCTAAAAAATTATTTTTTTTACCCAAATGAAAAAGTTAGGTGTAATATAATAAAATTAGCGCCGAATTATATCGGAAGTTTAGTATTAAGATTTAACCTTTATTCAATGCCTTTTGCAAATAATCAAAGAATTACACGTAGACGTAGTTCAGCTGGCCCTACACCTCCAAAAAGACCAATAGGTAATAATTCTGAATCAATTGGTAGACAGGCTCAAGGCCCAAGACCAACTTTCTTGACACTAAGGGATCATGGGAAAGTTTTTGTAGCTGATTTACCTAATTTGTCTGATGGTCAATTAGCGCATATTAGTAAAGAAGCTAATGAAGTTTTAAATAGTTTGGAAAAAAGACTTAGTGATCTTGAAAATGAACATAATGTTAATAATCCTGAAAACGATACGCTGATAAAAGCCTCTACCAAAAGAGATGTCACACTGAGGTTTATTAAATCAATAGAAGAAGAACAAGAACATAGAAAGAATAATCCTGCTTTACGAGATGCTGCATCTGAATCGTTACCGAGAACCTTTCTTGAGGTCGCTAGACATAGATTGCCTGGAGCAACTTTTGATTCACTACTTCGAGAGGCTCTTGAAGCTTGTGCAGTAGATGAGAGTGCTGAAGAAAATCAAGTTATTGATGAGCCTAAAGAAACTGTAAAAATTATGGATATACCCTCTTCCAACACAAATGCTTCACTTGTTGTTAGTATCGACTCAAGTGATGATTACAAGAATGACTCTATTTGATTCAACACAAGAGTTAATAAGTTTCAAAGACCAAAATAATCCAAAAATTAACCTTACTTCAGAGAAAGATCCTATTTTATGTAATCATTGCAAAAGGACTGCGTCAAATGGTGTTAGATGTTTAGGAATGTGTGTAGCAGATAATGATTACTAAAATAATTCAAATTTATATAAATAATCTGATGAAAATTATTAATAAATCGATCTAATTTTATTTATTAATGGATATAAGGTATTATTTACCAATAATAAATAAAAGATTATTTTTCTATATATCAATAAGTAATTGAAACTTTATACCCTTTATTTGAAATTGAAGTTCTTCGAAAACTTCATAATTAAATGTGTAAAAAAATTAAATAAGGCGGCACCCAGATTCGAACTGGGGATAAAGGATTTGCAATCCTCTGCCTTACCACTTGGCCATGCCGCCGAAAAAGATTCGATTAAGTCTTTTTATGATCTTAACAGTAAGGTGTCTCATTCTCTATTATTTATATGCAATGGTCATGGAGAAGATGTAATAGCATCCGAAATAATAAAAAGATTACTAAAAAAAATAAAAAATAAAAATATTGAAGTTTTGCCATTAGTAGGAAATGGATATGTATTTAATTCCATAAAATCAAAGAATTTTCGTAAAATAGGATATCTAAAAGAGCTGCCTAGTGGAGGTTTTAGTAATCAAAGTCTGAAGGGATTTTTGCTTGACTTGTTCGCAGGATTTTTAATCGATAATTTAAGAAATTTTCTACTGGTAAAACAGAAGTCAAAACATAACTGCAGAATTATCGCAGTAGGCGATTTCTTGCCATTACTTTACGCTTGGAGTTCAGAATGCGAATTTAGTTTCATTGGAACTCCCAAAAGTGATCATACTTGGAGTAGTGGTCCAGATTGGGATTTAAGCGATTTTTATCATAAGTTTAAAGGTTCTGAATGGGATCCATGGGAAATGTTTTTAATGAAATCTCCAAGATGTAAAAATTTAATCATGAGAGATAAAATTACAGCTAATAATTTGAATAGAAAAAATATTGATGCAAAATACTTTGGTAATCCAATGATGGATTTTGTTAATGCAACAAACAAGAAGATATCAAATATTATTTCTTTTAAAAGGATTATTTTATTAGTTGGAAGTAGATACCCTGAAGCTCTTAAAAATCTTGATAATTTTCTTGATTGTTTGCAAGATTTTCATTTATCCAAGGATTTGGTAATACTTTTGCCTTTGAGCATTAATGCGAATGTGATTCAAATTCAAAGTTATTTAAATAAATATGGTTTTATAAAACTGAGTAAAGTTAAATTTCTAATTGATGAAGATTCAGTATGGAAAAAGAAAGATCAATATATAGTGATTGGAAAAGGTAAATTCAATTCGTGGGCCAATATGGCAGAAGTTGGCTTGTCTAATGCAGGAACTGCTACAGAGCAAATTACTGGCCTTGGAATTCCATCTCTTTCCCTACCGGGACATGGACCACAATTCACAAAATCATTTGCAAAAAGGCAATCAAGATTATTGGGAGGTAGTGTTTTAGTTTGCAAGAACAAAAAAATTCTTTTAAAACGTTTAAGTTTACTTTTGAAAAGAAAAGTTAATAGGTTAGAACAAGCAAAAATTGGTAAAAAAAGAATGGGGAAATCCGGAGCAAGTAAGAAAATCGTAGATGCTATTTACCTTCATTTGTTATCTTAGTAAATGGCTATAGCATATTAATTTTTAATTCTTTTATGTATCCAATAAATGATCGGCAATATCTAAAAATTTGTGCAGAGATTGCAAAACTTATGAGTATAAGCTTATCTTCTGCTAAGAAGAAAGTAGAAATTCAAATTGCAAAAGAAGGCTCTAAAACTATTCAAGAAAAAATTCAAGTTGCTCAAAATGTTTTAAAAATTTGTGAAAAAAATGATGGAGATAAATTAAGTTCTTCAAGAATACTTGATAAACTAATGGAAACTCTGGATGGTGAAGATAATTTTTTAACTGAAGATTGATTCTTAATGTTCAAATATATTTGAGAATTTTAGTATGTCTAAATCAGCATGTACAGAAACTGTTTCGAAACATTTTTGGGCTAAATCAAATCTATTCTCTCTTTCTAAGATAACTTTTAATTTATGCATTGCTTCAATTAAATATCTAACATCATTTGCTGCATAATCTAATTGATCTTTTGTTAAATCTTCGTTGCTACCCCAATCACTGCTTTGGGAGCTTTTGTCCAGTTCTATGCCTAATAATTCATTTATTAAATCTTTTAAACCGTGTTTATTTGTATAAGTTCTTGCCAACTTACTAGCGATTTTAGTGCAAAAAATATTTTTTGTATTAATTTCAAGATTGCATTTTAGAGCTGCAACATCAAATCTTGCATAGTGAAATATTTTAGTAATATTTTTATCTTCAAGAAGTGCTTTTAAATGAGGTGAACAAGAGGTATTATGTTCGATTTTTATACAGGATGTTCTACCAAATTCATTACATATTTGTACTAAACAAAGTCTATCTCTTCCATGAATTAACCCCATTGCTTCAGTGTCAATAGCTAGGTAGGATGAGTTTTTATAAATATTGAATAAATCTGCTGTTAAATCGCTATAAAAAAGATCAATATTTTTATTTTTAGTAGTCATTTTTAATAAGTATTTAAAGTAAATTAAGATCTTAGAATATTACTTAAGATTTTTTTTAATTAAGAATTTTTATCTAATAGAATTATTTTACAGAATAAATCTAAGAAATTATAATACGATGTAATTTTAATTTTTATTCTGGAGTTATTAGAAAAAATTTTTAATGTCCTATTCCTTAAACTCTACATTATTACTGACGATTCTTTTGGCCGTAGGATTATTCTTTTTTCTTAGGGCTTCTAGTAAAGATAGAACAACCATCGTTGAGATTTCATCTTCTCAACAGCCAGTTAAGGTTTTGCATGATTTATGCCAATGGCTTAACTTGAGGGGATGGAAGCAAACGGGAGGAGACTTTGAACAAAGAATTTTAATATTTAAGGGGCAAGTTGTTTCCAGTAAGTTTTTAGCAATTTTTTTGGGATTTCTTGGCGGTTTTGGTTCTTGTGCTTTGGGATTAGTGATTATTCAAATATATCCTGAATTAGGTTGGTGGCCTATTCTTTTAGGATTAGTTGGTGGCCCTTTGTCTGGTATTGTTTATTTTCAGAAATCAGCAAGAGAGGAGAAATTTGAATTAAGGTTAATTAATGAAAATGAAAATGATTCAACTTTAATGAGATTAAGAGCGCATAGAGATGAATTAATCTCTTTAGAAAATGAACTTGGAGACAAACTTCAATTGAAAAGTGACGGTTCTTTATTTAAGACACCTATCTAAAATACTTGAAAAAGTTATTTGATAATTTTTAATCAAAGATATTATTCTCTATACAGAATTTCTCTAATTCTTTATCATTAAACCAATCTTGGGGTTTTGTAAAAATTGAAGTTAGAAATTCCTCTCGAGAACCCTTTTTAGCTTTATATCCATATTCCCATCTGGCTAAAGGTGGTAAGGACATTAATATAGATTCAGTTCTGCCGTTTGTTTGTAGTCCAAAAATCGTTCCTCTATCCCAAACTAAATTGAATTCGACATATCTACCTCTTCGATATAACTGGAATTCTCTCTCCTTCGATGAATATGTTTGAGAAGCTCTATTCTCAATAATAGGCAAATATGAAGGGAGGAATGCCTGCCCACAGTTTTCCGCTAAAGAAAATAAATTATCCCAATTTAAATTAGATTTACTAATCCTTTGAGAAGCTTTTGATGCCTCTCCATTTTGATTATTTCCTCTATAAATCTTGTCTGAACCATCTTGATAATCATAAAAAATACCTCCTATGCCTCTAGATTCATTTCTATGTTTCAAGAAGAAATATTCATCACACCATGGTTTGAAAACTTTATGCAAATCTTTATCAACTTTCTCGCAAGCTTTTTTGTGCTCGTTATGAAAATTTCTTACATCAGTAAGATAAGGATAAAAGGGGGTTAAGTCTGCACCTCCTCCAAACCACCATACAGGACCTGCTTCGAAATATCGATAATTCAGATGAACTGTAGGAATATATGGATTTTTAGGATGTAACACCATAGAAGTTCCCGTAGCAAACCATTCATGACCTTTTGCTTCGGGCCTTTGAGAGATTATAGATTGAGGTAATTCTTTCCCCTGTACTTCCGAGAAATTTACTCCTCCTTGCTCAAAAATAGAACCATTTTTCAATACTCTTGATCTTCCACCACCACCTTCTTCTCTTAGCCAGGATTCTTCTATAAATTTCCCTTTGCCATCTATATTCTCAAGCCCTGAACAAATTTTGTCTTGTAGTGTTAATAAGAGATTTTTAGTTTTTTCTCTCGAGTTTTTAGGAGGTTCTCTGAACATGTATTTAGTAAATCTTAAAGAAAAAAATTTTTTGGTTAATTATAAGTTTCCCTTTATAATTTCTCTTAGGGGGTCCTTATTGCCTATTATTTGATAGTTCGACATAGTTCTTAATCTTTCAAACTGTCGACTACCTCGTCAAAATATTTAAAAATTTAATGACCACAATAGAAGATGCGAATTTTGCTTTACAAAAAGTTCTAGATGCTGGATCACAGAAAAATGTAATTGAATTAGCTTGGATTAAAAATGTAAGAGTAACTATACCGAGAGTAATCGTAACATTATCATTACCATCATTTGCAAATTCTCAGAGAGATAGAATTGTACAAGAGGTTAAAAAAGTACTACTAGATTTTAAAGATATTGATGATGTTCAAATAGAGATCGATAATAATCCCTCCCAAACAGAATCTAAAACTCAAAGTAATGCACCTGTTTTGCAGAAGATTGATGGAATTAAACATATCATAGCTGTTAGTAGTGGTAAAGGTGGAGTTGGGAAAAGTACCATTGCAGTTAATCTCGCTTGTTCTCTAGCTAAATTAGGCTTAAAAACTGGTTTGCTGGATGCGGATATATATGGACCTAACACTCCTTCAATGATGGGGGTCTCCGAACAGAATCCAAAGGTTACAGAAGGTAGTGGCAGTGATCAAAGGTTAATACCTATAAATAAGTATGGAATTTCATTGGTATCAATGGGTTTCCTTATAGAAGAAGGTCAGCCAGTTATATGGAGAGGACCAATGCTTAATAGTATTATCCGACAATTTTTGTACCAAGTTGAATGGAATAATCTTGATTTTTTGGTTATTGACTTGCCTCCCGGAACAGGAGATGCTCAAATATCCCTTTCTCAATCTGTTCCTATTTCTGGAGCTATTGTTGTCACTACTCCTCAACAGGTATCTTTGCAAGATGCAAGGAGAGGATTAGCAATGTTTAAACAACTCGGAGTGCGTTTACTGGGAATTGTAGAAAATATGTCAGTATTTATTCCGCCAGATATGCCAAGTAAAAAATATGAAATTTTTGGTAAAGGAGGCGGACAAACATTAGCTAAAGAAAATGATTTACCATTATTAGCCCAAATTCCTATTGAAATACCTCTCGTTGATCAAAGCAATAAAGGTGTACCAATCGCAATAAGTCAGCCCAATAAAGAAAGTTCTATTGCATTTAGTAATTTAGCTCAATTAATTAAGGATCAATTTGTTGATAGATAATTGATGTTTAGGAGAATTTCTTTATCAAATAAGAGAGGATTATTACCAAAAAAAGATAATTTTAATAGCGGTTTTTTATTTTCTCCATTACTTATAATTCCCCTGTTTTTAGTTATTATTTCTGGTTTATTAATAAAAAGCATTCAGGGTGATTTTTTAGTATCGAATTATTTAAGCCATATCCTAACTGGTTTTTTAGGTTATTTTTTAGCATTTTTTATTTCTTATATACCGTTAGAGAGACTTAGAAAGTATTTGGTTTCATTTTATTTATGTACTTTAATATCCTTATTACTAATTTATTTTTTTGGGATATCTGTTTCTGGTGCACAAAGATGGTTAAACTTGGGCATCTTTTCTTTTCAGCCTTCAGAAGTAGCTAAACTAAGTACTGTGTTAACTCTTGCTTTAGTACTCGACAGAAAAATAATTTTAACAATAAGAGATTTAGTATTGCCCTTATTAGTAGTATTTATTCCTTGGTTATTAATTTTTTTTCAGCCAGACTTAGGGACCTCTTTAGTTTTACTTGTTTTGACAGGTGTAATGTTCTATTGGTCGCAAATGCCAATTGAGTGGATTTTGATACTCGTGTTTTGTCTTTTCACTTCTATATTATATTTAACCTTGCCGGCTCTTCTTATTTTCTGGATTCCATTTATAGGATATCTTGCTTATAGATCTTCGAAAAAGAAAATTATTTTTTCTGCGATAACTATTTCGTTCCATTTATTAGTGGCAAAATTGACACCAATTTTGTGGCAATATGGCCTAAAAGAATATCAAAAAGATCGATTAGTTTTATTTTTAGATCCAAATAGAGATCCATTAGGTGGTGGATATCATTTGATACAGAGTCAAATTGCAATAGGTTCTGGAGGATTATTTGGGACTGGTTTGCTACAAGGTAAGCTGACTAATTTGCAATTTATTCCAGAACAACATACTGATTTTATATTCAGTGCTTTAGGCGAAGAATTGGGTTTTGTGGGGTGCATACTAGTTTTATTTTTGTTCTTTTTTTTGATTAAAAAACTGATTAATACAGCAACAATTGCTAGGACTAACTTTGAATCTCTGATTGTTATTGGAATAGCATCAACTTTTTTATTCCAAATAATTATTAACTTATTCATGACTATTGGATTAGGACCAGTTACTGGAATTCCCCTTCCTTTTATGAGCTATGGTCGAACGTCATTGGTGACTAACTTTATATCTATTGGGTTTGTTTTATCTATATTGAAACGTTCTAGATCACTAAGAAGTTGATGAAATCACAAATAACTATAAAAAAAATTCAAGACCTTTTGATTCAGGGAATTCAAACTATATATGTGGATGATGATACATCCAGAAGAATGTGGTGGGCTTCTTTAGAAGTTATTCAAAAAGATTTCCTATATCAGAATTATAACCAGGGGGGAATTTGGGTCGCCTCTCCTTTGCCAGCTTTTAATGATAAAAAATTTTTAAATCAACTTCATGGATGGCTTTGGTCTCCAGAGGGGTTTCCATACTTTCAAAATGAGAATGCAGGTTTTTTACCAGTCAATAATTCAGATAAGATAAAAAAAGATTTTGATTTAGTTAGCAATTATAAAGTTTTACATCTTAGTCAAGAAGATGGTTATGAACCTTTTTTGATGATAATCACCCCAAATTTTCAATGCATATTATCAATTGTTGGAGAAAAAGATAAGAAAATTCTATTTATGAAGTGTGATGAAGAAAGCCTAAAACTTGCAATTGAATTAATGCATGCAAAATTAAAACAAGAAAATTATGAGGAAGGAGTAAAATTTCGTAATGCAATCAATAATTTAGGTAATCTTAATATTAATAATCAATTTGAACAATTATTTTGGCCAATATTATCAGCAAAATTAGCAAGTATTGTGCCAAACCATAATATACAAAATTCTATAAAAAACGATGAAAAAAATGTGCAAATAACTGAAGCAAAATTATTACGTGCAATATCTCATGAAGTGAGGACGCCTTTGGCAACAATAAGAACCCTCATAAGTTCTACTTTAAAAAAATATAAGATGGACGAATCAATGAAAAATCGTTTAATTCAAATAGATAATGAATGTAATGAACAAATTGATAGGTTTGGTTTAATCTTTAATGCAGCAGAATTAGTGAGTAATGAAGTTCCGTCATTAAATAACTTGGCAAAAATTAATTTAGCCGAAATTTTTAAAAAGCTTGCTCCTTTATGGAATAAACAATTAAATCGGCGTGGGATTTCTTTAAAGATTGATATCCCCAATCAACTTCCGCAAATTTTGAGTGATTCTGAAAAATTGGAATTAATGTTAAGTGGATTAATTGATAAAAATACTAGAGGATTAAAAGAAGGTAGTACATTAATTTTAGAATTAAGACCGGCTGGTCAAAAGCTTAAACTTCAATTGAAAATACAAAAATTAGAAAGTAATCAAAAAGAAATTCTAAAAAAAGATTATGGTTCTGATATTGGTCCTGTTTTAAATTGGAACCCTCAAACAGGCAGTTTACAACTTAGTCAAAATGCTACTCAAAAGTTGTTAGCTAGTTTAGGAGGGCATGTCACAAAAAGACGTGATACAGGTTTGACAGTATTTTTTCCAATTTCCGATTCAAAATAAAATGAGAAACAAGTTTTCCATATATTAAATAATGTAGAAAATTTCTTGTAAAGTTCCAATTTTGCAAAATATGAATGCTAATTTCTTATTAGAAATAACTCAAAATCAAGGATGACTGAAACTTTAGTTGGTCAATTTCCAAAGCATATAGGAAGTACTGGGGGTTTATTAAACTCAGCAGAAACCGAAGAAAAATATGCAATCGTATGGAAAAGTTCAAAGGAACAAGCATTTGAATTGCCCACAGGCGGAGCGGCTATTATGCACGAAGGTGATAATTTGATGTACTTTGCAAGAAAAGAACAATGCCTTGCATTAGGGACACAATTAAGAGGCTTCAAACCGAGAATTGAAGATTTTAAAATCTACCGAATATTCCCAGGTGGCGATATTGAATTTTTACACCCAAAAGATGGTGTTTTCTCTGAGAAAGTAAATGAGGGCAGAGAGAAAGTAGGACATAATCCGAGAAGAATAGGTGAAAATCCTAATCCAGCTGGTTTAAAATTTACAACTAAGAATACTTTTGATTAACTTCCTTAAAGTTGATATAAAAGAAGAAAATAATTATAATTTGGGTTGACATTAGTAATATGATCAGCTCTCAAAAAGATAGTTTTTTAAAGGCTTACAAAGAAGGTAAAAATTTCATACCTATCACTCAAACTTGGCCAGCAGATTTAGAGACTCCATTATCGACTTGGTTAAAATTAACCTCAAAAGATTCCCATGGTGTTTTTCTTGAATCTGTTGAAGGTGGGGAAAATTTGGGTAGGTGGAGTATTGTTGCTACTAAACCTCTTTGGGAAGCCGTCTGTAATGGACAAGAAATAGTTAAAACTTGGAATAATGGTAAAACTGAAATACATAAAGGTGATCCTTTTGATATTTTAAGAAGTTGGACAAAGAAATATAAGTCAACCATGCTTGATGACTTACCATCAATTGGACAGTTATATGGCTCTTGGGGTTATGAATTAATAAATCGAATAGAACCAAGTGTTCCAATAAATGAAATACCAGACAACAATATACCTTATGGTTCCTGGATGTTTTTTGATCAGTTAGTGATTTTTGATCAAATAAAAAGATGTATTACTGCAGTGGTTTATGCAGATACAACTTCTTCAGAAGATTTCTCGATTGAAGAGTTGTATCTAAACTCAATTTTAAAAATTCAAAAAACTAGAAATTTAATGAGAGTTCCTCTAAAAGAAAATGAGTTTTTAGATTGGAATGAAAATCAGAATCTGAATTTAGATCTAGAAAGTAATTGGAAGAAAAAAGATTTTGAGGATGCAGTTCTTTCTGCAAAAGAATACATAAGAAAGGGAGATATCTTCCAAATAGTTATAAGTCAAAGATTCAAAACTCAAGTCAACAATGATCCTTTTGATTTATATAGAAGTTTGAGGATGGTTAATCCTTCTCCATATATGTCATTTTTTGATTTTGGCTCATGGTATCTGATTGGTTCCAGTCCTGAAGTAATGGTTAAAGCTGAAAAAAATAAAAATAGTCAGATTATTGCAAGCTTAAGACCAATAGCTGGCACGAGACCTAGAGGTATTGATAATCAACAAGACTTGGAATTAGAAAAGGACTTATTAAAAGATCCAAAAGAGATAGCTGAGCATGTAATGCTAATTGATCTTGGAAGAAATGATCTTGGAAGAGTTTGTGAAATTGGTACTGTGAAGGTCAAGGATTTAATGGTTATCGAGAAATATTCACACGTTATGCATATAGTTAGTGAAGTTGAGGGAATCTTACAAAACAATGCTGATGTATGGGATTTACTAAAAGCATCTTTCCCCGCTGGGACAGTAACTGGTGCGCCAAAAATAAGAGCTATGCAATTGATTAAACACTTTGAAAAAGATGCTAGGGGACCTTATGCTGGTGTTTACGGATCTATTGATATCAATGGTGCACTTAATACGGCAATTACGATAAGAACTATGATAGTTAAACCCTCAAGAGATGGGAAATATGACGTTTCCGTGCAAGCAGGAGCTGGAATAGTTGCTGATTCTTTTCCTGAAAATGAATATCAAGAGACGATAAATAAAGCTAAGGGGATATTTAAAGCATTAGCCTGTTTGGATAAATAAATGAGCCAAAATAATCTTTATAAGGGTTTTGAGGTAGAACTTTTTACAGGTTCTTTAAATTCTCATATAGGTGTTTCAGCTGAAATTGAGAAAGAATTCCCTGATTTTGTAAAAGAACCAGATAATAGAAACGTTGAATACATAACAACTCCTGAAAAAAACTACGATTTTTTATATGAGAAATTAATAACTCCAAGAAAACAATTAAGACGATGGCTAAACAAAAAAGAGTTAACAATCATTCCTTCATCAACTCTTTGTTTTAAACACGATATTAAATTTCAAAGATCTGATATTGATAATATTTATCATCAATTCATACAAGATAATTATGGAACCTCTATTGCAACTTCAAGTGTACACATAAACTTAGGAATAGATGATTTAGACCAGCTATTTGCGGCTATTAGACTGATAAGATCTGAGGCTGCTTTATATCTATCACTAAGTGCTAGTTCACCTTTTTTAAATAATAAAATTACGAAGAATCATTCTCAGAGATGGATACAATTTCCAAAAACACCAAGTAAAGTGCCTTTTTTTATAAATCATAATTCTTATATCGATTGGATAGAGGAAAATATAGCTAATAAAAATATGCAGAATATCCGTCATTTTTGGTCTTCAATTAGACCAAATGGTCCCCAAAGGCCTTTAATTCTTGATCGTTTGGAATTAAGAATTTGTGATTTTGTTTATGATATTAACTTGCTTTTAGGGATAACGGCCATGATAGAACTTAGGATTTTAAATCTTTTTGAAAATATAAATACTTTAGATCCTATGAAGGCCAGTTTTTTTTCTATTGATAAATTATCAGAAATATGTGATCAAAATGAAACTAATGCTGCTAAAGATAGTTTGAATTCAGAATTAATTCACTGGAAGGATGGCAAAAAAGTTATTTGTAGAGAGTGGATTCAAAACTTATTATCAGATTTGTCCTCAACAGCAGAGAATTTTGGTATGAAACATCTTTTGAATCCTATCTATAAAGTCCTTGAAGAAGGTAATCAATCTATGAAATGGATTAATCAATATGAAAAAGGTTTTTCTATTGAGCAGATAATGAAAATTTCTATCGAAGATATGATTAGGAGTGAAGGCGCGAATGTTTGATTATTTAAATAAACATTTGATCTGAACATTTTCAATTGTGACATAATGATTATATGGAATCTTTTCGACAGATAAAAAATAATAACGTGGATCTGATAAGTAACAATGATCCACTTGATAAAAATCGTCTTTTAATAGAAGATCTTTGGGAATCTGTACTCAGAGAAGAATGCCCAGATGATCAAGCAGAGAGACTGATACAGCTTAAAGAATTGAGTTATTCAAAACAAATTGATGGTGATAGTTCAAAAACTTTTAAAAATGAAATAGTCGATATTGTTAATTCTATGGATTTAGCAGAATCCATTGCAGCAGCAAGAGCGTTTTCATTGTATTTTCAACTCGTGAATATTTTGGAACAAAGAGTCGAGGAAGATAGATATATTCAGAGTTTTACCAATAAGGATGTTCAAAAATCGCCTGACAATCTTGATCCTTTTGCTCCAGCATTGGCTAGGCAAAATGCTCCAGTCACTTTCAGAGAATTATTTTACAGGCTGAGGAAATTAAATGTACCACCAGGGAAATTAGAAGAATTATTGCAGGAAATGGATATTCGTTTAGTTTTTACTGCACATCCGACTGAGATAGTAAGGCATACGATTAGACATAAGCAAACAAGAGTAGCAAATTTGTTAAAAAAAATACAGATTGAGCAATTTATAACAAAAGAAGAAAAAAATTCGCTAAAAACCCAATTAAAAGAGGAAGTAAGACTTTGGTGGAGAACGGACGAATTGCATCAATTTAAACCATCAGTTTTAGACGAAGTAGATTATGCCTTACATTATTTTCAGCAAGTTTTATTTAATGCCATGCCTCAATTAAGGGGCAGGATCACTGAAGCACTAACCGAAAATTATCCAGATGTTCAGTTGCCATCTGAATCTTTTTGTAACTTCGGCTCTTGGGTAGGCTCCGATAGGGACGGTAATCCATCGGTCACTCCTGAGATAACATGGAGAACTGCTTGCTATCAAAGGCAGTTGATGTTGGAAAGATATATTATTGCGACATCTAATCTTAGAGATCAGTTAAGTGTCTCGATGCAATGGAGTCAAGTCAGTTCTTCTCTATTAGAGTCACTCGAAATGGACAGGGTTAAGTTCCCTGAAATCTATGAAGCAAGGGCTACAAGGTATAGATCAGAGCCTTACAGATTGAAATTAAGTTATATTTTAGAAAAATTACGGTTAACACAAGAAAGAAATAATTTATTAGCTGATAATGGGTGGAAATTTGACTTAGAGGGAGAAATTGATAACAAAAATCAAGATAAAGTTGAAAACTTATATTACAAGTCAGTCAACGAATTTACTTATGATCTCGAATTAATAAAAAATAGCCTGATTAGTACAGATTTAACTTGTGAATCTGTCAACACTTTACTTACTCAGGTTCATATTTTTGGATTTTCTTTAGCAAGTTTAGATATTCGTCAAGAGAGTACAAGGCATAGTGACGCTATACAAGAGCTTACAAATTATCTTAATTTATCTGTTCAATATGACCAAATGTCTGAGGAAGAGAAAATTAAATGGCTCATAGACGAATTAAATACAAAAAGGCCTTTAATTCCGTCTGACGTTAACTGGACAAAAACTACAGAAGAAACCTTTTCAGTTTTTAAAATGGTTAAGAGACTACAGCAAGAATTTGGAAGTCGCATTTGCCATTCTTATGTAATTTCAATGAGTCATAGTGCATCTGATTTGCTTGAAGTTCTCTTACTGGCAAAAGAAATGGGACTTCTTGATCAAAATTCACAAAAGTCAAAATTATTAGTTATTCCCCTTTTTGAAACTGTAGAAGACCTTAAAAGAGCACCAGAAGTAATGGAAAAGTTGTTTAAATTAGATTTCTATAGATCATTATTGCCAAAAGTAGGAGAATCTTTTAAACCTCTGCAAGAATTAATGCTTGGATATTCTGATAGCAATAAAGATTCAGGTTTTGTTTCTAGTAATTGGGAAATTCACAGAGCTCAAATAGCCCTTCAAAATCTCTCAAGTAGAAATAACATATTGCTAAGACTTTTTCATGGAAGAGGTGGTTCAGTAGGGAGAGGAGGAGGGCCAGCCTATCAGGCAATATTGGCTCAACCAAGCGGCACTTTAAAAGGGCGAATAAAAATAACAGAACAAGGTGAAGTTTTAGCTTCAAAATATAGTCTTCCAGAACTGGCTTTGTACAATCTTGAGACTGTCACTACAGCAGTAATTCAGAATAGTTTGGTCAATAATAGACTTGATGCTACTCCAGAATGGAATCAATTAATGTCTAGATTGGCAGAAACATCAAGGTCTCATTACAGAAAATTAGTGCATGAGAATCCTGATTTGTTAAATTTCTTTCAAGAGGTAACTCCAATAGAAGAAATAAGTAAATTACAAATATCTAGTAGGCCTGCTAGAAGAAAAAAAGGTGCAAAAGATTTATCAAGTTTAAGAGCTATTCCATGGGTATTTGGTTGGACACAAAGTAGATTTCTTTTGCCAAGTTGGTTTGGAGTCGGCACTGCATTGTCATCTGAATTAAATTCAGATCCACAACAAATTGAATTATTAAGAGTTCTGCATCAAAGATGGCCATTTTTTAGGATGCTTATATCTAAGGTAGAAATGACATTATCTAAGGTTGATTTGGAAGTTGCTAAATATTATGTTGATACTCTTGGCAGTAAAGAAAATAAAGATTCTTTTGATGATATTTTTGAAGTAATCTCTAAAGAATATAATCTTACAAAATCTTTAATACTTGAAATTACTTGTAAAAATAAGCTCCTAGAATCTGATAGAGATTTGAAATCATCAGTAAGCTTGAGAAATAAGACAATTATTCCATTAGGGTTTTTGCAGGTTTCACTTCTTAGAAGACTAAGAGATCAGACAAGACAACCTCCAATAAGCGAATTCATTATAGATAAAGATGAATCTAGAAGAGCTTATAGCAGAAGCGAACTATTGAGGGGAGCACTTTTAACTATAAATGGGATAGCAGCTGGTATGAGAAATACAGGTTGATAATTGCAGTATTTTTCTAAAAAAAAACTTGTTCTTCCAGAAGGTTATTTTGTTAATTCTTCTCAAATCCCATTAGCTAAAGAAGTTAACAAACTTTTAGCGAATTGTGGTTGTGAGACATTTCCAATAAAACCTCTTTCTGAGGCTATTCAGAAAAGTAATTTTTTCTTTACCATACAGAATGAATCAAAAAATAAATTATATGGCTTTGTAAGGGTAACTTCCGACAAAGGATTAAATGCTAACTTGTGGAATTTAAGTGCATTGTCAGGTAATAATCAGCAACTTTATTATTCAATATTGCTTCAAGTAACTCTTGAGAAAATAAATAGAGAAATGCCTGGATGCAGTATTTCTGTTCAGGCTCCAGAATCTTCGTTTATAAGTTTAGAGGAAAATGGATTCATACTAGATCCAAATGGAATAAGAGTAATGGGATATAAACTTTAAAATTCATTTTACGAGCATGGAGGGATTCGAACCCCCGACTCTCAGAACCGGAATCTGATGCTCTATCCAACTGAGCTACATGCCCCTTAATTTTTCAATTTCTTTAAAGAAAATCTAAATATTTTAAATTTAGCTAATTTAATTAATGAATGCACAAAAAAAATTTTTTTAAATAAATTAAAAATTAAAAATTTTCGGAACTATAAAAGTTTTGAAATCGATCTAAAAGAGCAAAGAGCAATAGTTCTTGGCTGCAATGGTATTGGCAAGTCAAATTTACTTGAATCGGTTGAATTTTTAAGTCAATTAAAATCTAATAGAGCACTAAGCGATAAAGACTTAATTGAGAATGACAGTGATATGGCTGTAGTTATAGGACAAATAAATTTTAAAGACGATTTAAAGTTAAATTTATTCCGAAAAGGGCCTAAAAGAATTTATGTCAATGAATCAATCTTGAAAAAACAGAGTGAAATAAAGAATTATATTCGGAGTGTATGTTTCTGCTCTAATGATATAGATATTGTTAGAAGTGAACCCAGTTATCGAAGAACATGGATTGATAAAGTCGTATCTCAGCTTGAACCAGTATATTTAGACCTTGTAAGTAGATTTAACAGGCTTTTAAAACAAAGAAGTCATTTTTGGCGTTCGGAAAGTTTCTTAAAAACCCAATCCACAGATATTGTTGAAAGCTTTGATATTCAAATGTCAATAATAAGTACAAGAATTTTTAGGCGCAGAAGAAGAGCTTTACTAAAAATAAAACCATATGTTGAATATTGGCATAATCATTTAAGTAAATCTCAAGAGCAAATAGAAATAAATTATCTTTCGGGGATACAAAATATAAGTCCAGAAGAAGAAGAAGAAGAAGTTATTAGTAAAAAAGTAGCTGAACAGCTCTTAAATCAGCGTTCAATAGAAGCATTGACTGGTAAATGTAATTTTGGCCCTCATCGTGATGATGTTGAGTTTCTAATCAATAATGTTTCAGTTAGAAAATATGGTTCCTCAGGACAGCAAAGGACTTTTATCTTAGCCTTGAAGATGGCTGAACTCGATTTATTAACTAAAACATTAAATGTTCCTCCAATACTTATATTGGATGATGTCTTGGCGGAATTAGATTTAACCAGGCAAAATTTGTTATTAAATTCTGTTGGTAAAGATAGTCAATGTTTTATCAGTGCGACACATTTAGATAAATTTAATCAGTCTTTCTTAGGCTCGTCACAAATGATTCACTTATAATTTAAAAAAAGCATGATTTTTAGCTAATCTTAATTTTATATAAATTTCTTAAATGGAAATCTACAAAAAAAGTCAAATTTTCAGTTCGTTAAGTGATGAGCAAAAATTAAGTCATCAAAGTAAACATTTTTTGTTGGAACTTTATAGATGCGATCGCGAAAAATTAAATGACGAATCCTTTTTGCGATGTATTTTAAATAGAGCTGCTAAATTGGCAAATGCAACAGTTTTGAATTTGATAAGTAATAAATTTGAGCCTCAGGGGGTTACGGCAATTGCATTATTGGCAGAATCTCATATCTCGATACATACTTGGCCTGAATCTAATTATTCGGCAGTTGATATTTTTACATGTGGTCAAAATATGATGCCTGAACTAGCTAGTCAATATTTAATTGAATCTTTGATGGCTAAAGAACATTCTTTGCGTGTTATTGAGCGAAATCCTCCTTCAGCAGTCTCTAAACAGATCAGAACTGTTGTTTGACAATATTTATCTATTTAATTTTCCGCTGACTAGTCCCTCAAGATCTAGACTTGTACAATTAAATCCTAAATTAGAAAAATATTGAACTAACTCACTAAAATTATATTTGTTAAAAAAATGCTTTAATTCATCTTGAGGAATTTCTATTCTTGCAGTTGAGCCTTGGCATCTAACTCTAACCTCGGATAATCCACATTCTTTAAGATATTCTTCTGCTTTCTCAACCATTTTTAGCCTTTCACTAGTTATTTCGTGGCCATAAGGAAATCTTGATGATAAGCAAGGTTGAGCAGGTTTATCCCACCAAGGAAAACCCAATGCTCTTGATATATCCCTAATGTCTTGTTTTGAGACTTTAAATTTTGCAAGGGGAGAGATAACTCCTGCCTGTTTTGAGGCTTGTATACCTGGTCTGTAATCTTTAAGATCATCAAGATTGACTCCATCTAAAACAATTTTGTAATTAAGTTTTTTAGATAGGTAGGTTGTATGTTTGTGGAGCTCTTTTTTGCATGCAAAGCACCTATCCTTAGGATTTTCACTGTAACTTGATTGGTCTAATTCTGATGTTTTGATTTCTAAATGCTTTACTCCAATCCATTTTGCTTGCCTTCTTGCTTCTTCACGAAGAGTATTGGCTAATGCAGGAGAAATACCAGTTACGGCAATTGCCTTGCTACCTAATTGCTCGAATGCTAATGATGCTACTAATGTACTGTCAACTCCTCCGGAATAAGCAATACAAGCACTATCAAGATTCTTAATGTATCGTCTAATTGTAAAAAGCTTTTCACTTTGTTCATCAGAGAGAATTTCTAGTTGATTGAACATGCTAATTACTTTAATATTCAAATTACCTATGAATAGGTTGAATTTATTATTAAATCTTTAATAATATTCTTATCTATATCTTAGATTAAATTTACTAATTTTGTTCAATTGACGAATACGAGTAGAAATAGAGGAATTGGAATTGTCACAGCAAGTGACAGTCAAGAAAGATCAAAAGGTCAATTACATATTTATGATGGAGAGGGTAAGGGGAAAAGTCAGGCTGCATTGGGAGTAGTTCTCAGGACAATAGGATTAGGAATATGCGAAAAAAGGCAGTCAAGAGTTTTACTTCTAAGATTTTTAAAAGGCCCTGAGAGGCCATATGACGAGGATTCAGCTATAGAGGCTTTACAAAGAGGCTTTCCACATTTAATTGACCATGTAAGGACAGGAAGATCTGAATTCTTTAGTGCTGACCAAGTGACAAAGTTTGATATTGGTGAAGCTGAGAGAGGTTGGAATATTGCTAAAGGAGCAATTGCTAGTTCTCTTTATTCTGTAGTTGTACTGGATGAGTTGAATCCAGTTCTTGATTTAGGAATGCTTGATATCGATGAAGTAGTTAATTCTCTTCAAAATCGTCCAGATGGATTAGAAATAATTATTACTGGAAGGGCAGCCCCGCCCTCTTTGGTAAGAATATCTCAACTTCATTCAGAAATGAGACCACGTTTCATAGGAGACTTATCAGAACTAACCAGACAAAGTAGTTCTAGTGGTGGAATTGAGATTTATACAGGTGAAGGAAAGGGTAAATCTACAAGTGCACTCGGTAAGGCTCTTCAAGCTATTGGTAAAGGAATATCTCAAGATAAAAGTCATAGAGTTTTAATATTACAGTGGTTAAAAGGTGGAAATGGTTATACCGAAGATGCTGCCATAGAAGCTTTGAGAGAGAGTTATCCTCATTTAGTAGATCATTTGCGTTCAGGCAGAGATGCCATCGTATGGAGAGGTCAGCAACAACCAATTGATTATGTTGAGGCTGAAAGAGCATGGGAAATTGCGAAAGCTGCTATTTTGTCTGGTTTGTATAAGACAATCATTTTAGATGAATTGAATCCAACTGTTGATTTAGAGTTGCTACCTGTGGAATCAATACATCAAACGCTCCTAAAAAAACCAGCAGATACGGAAGTTGTAATTACGGGGAGGTGTAAAAATGAGCCTTCATACTTTGAACTAGCTGATGTTTACTCTGAAATGGTTTGTCATAAGCATTATGCAAATGTGGGGGTTGATTTGAAAAGAGGTGTAGATTACTAATTTATCTCAAACATTAATTGCACAATATTTTTTTACCTTTTCGATGCCGCCTTTAATAGATCTTGACTGAATTTTGAATTTAGACAAGATTCTTGAAGCTTTTTCAGAACGTTTTCCAGACTTACATATAGTAAAAACCTCTTTATTTAAACTTTCTTTCTTAATAAATTCCATGTCAGATTTTTGGTTCAAATGACTTAAGGGAATTGATATGGAGCCTTCTATTGAAGAAGCAGAAAATTCATCATTTTCTCTAACATCAATTAAAAGAATTTTGTTTGGTTTCGCTTTGTATAAGCGATTAAAGTCATTAGCATTAATACTGCTAATTTTATCGGTTTTCTCACAATATTCATCTGCATCATAAAAGCTCTCATACTGAGACAGATTTTTTATTTGTTTATTTAAATGATCACTGTTTAGGTGTAATTTTTTCATATTCATATTCAATAGATTGAAAATTAAAATCTTCCCATCCAAAATCTCGCCTTTTTTCAAAATAATTTTGACAATTTCATTAACCTGAAGAATTCCTATTAAACCTGTTGAAACACCTACAACCCCGTATTCTGCACAACTAGGAACAGCATTTTTAGAAGGTGATTCTGGAAGTAAGTCTCTTAAATTAGGACTATTTTTATATAAATTGAAAACACTCACTTGCCCTTCAAAGCCTTGTACACTTCCAAAGACAAGGGGCTTATTTAATATCAGGCACGAATCATTTATTAAATATCTTGTTCCAAAATTATCCGAGCAATCACAAATAACATCAAACTCCTTTATTAATTCAAGAGCATTTTTGGGATTAATTCTTTCTGAAAAGGTTAATATTTCACAATTAGGATTCAATTTTTTAATTCTTTCCCGAGCAGAATCAATTTTAAGATTGCCAATAGTATTTGTTTCATGAATTATCTGTCTCTGGAGATTAGACTTTTCAACTTGATCGTTATCAACTATTCCAATTCTCCCAATTCCTGCTGCAGCTAGATAAATCAAAACGGAAGAACCAAGCCCACCTGCTCCAATGCATAATACTGAGCTGTTTTTAAGATTTAGTTGGCCCTCATAACCTATCTCTTTGAGGGTCAAATGTTTTTGATATCTTTCTTCTTCATCAGAGTTTAAGAAATTAAATTTTATATCTTTGGACATTGAAATCCTTTAATTTTTGCGAGATAAACTATGAAAATATAATAATTAAAATAAAAATTTTAGACTTTAAAATTGTTCTTATTACTCTAATTAATTAATGTTTTTGTTAGAACTAGACCATAATGTGAAGTTTTTATAAATCAATTTTAAGTTTAAATATCTTCAGAAAGCATATATACCAACGCCTCTACAAAAATACAAAATGTTTCGGTTCGGAATTTTGCACAACAAAAAGGTAGTCAATAGTCGTTTTTTCCGATACTGTCTGGTTCATATATTAAGTTTACTGAATTCATGAGTGATAACACTCCAGAGTCAAACCAAGACTCCGGCTCCGATACAAGCTCAGAAACCAAAAGTTTTTCAGAGAAGTACTCTGATGTTATGGGAAAAGTCAACGAAACCCTTGGTAATGTTGATTGGACTCAAATGGGCAAGTACGGCAAGGCGGCAGGCATAATTGCTGTTGTCGTAATAGCTCAGATAATAATTAAAGTTGTCATTGACACGATAAACTTTTTCCCAATTCTTCCTGGTTTACTAGAACTGCTAGGGGTCATTGTTGTCGGTCAATGGAGCTGGCAAAATCTTCGTACCAGTGAAAATCGTGAAGCTGTTCTAGATAAGGTACAAAATCTTAAGAAGACATATTTAGGGTAGTTAAAGATTACATATTAAGAATTGCTTTTACGTAATCTTCAACTTGGTTTAAGTACCCTCCTCCAAACATATTGGCGTGATTCAATATGTGATAAAAATTATAAATAATAATTCTTTTTTCAAATCCGTTCTTTATAGGAAAGATTCTATGATATTCTTCGTAAAATTCTTTTCTAAAACCTCCAAATAGTTTTGTCATAGCTATATCTACTTCATTATCTGCCCACCAAGATGCAGGGTCAAATATAACCCCTTTTCCATTTTTGTCCATTCCTACATTGCCTGACCATAAATCACCATGAACTAGAGCATTTATTGGTTTGTGATTCAGCAATTCTGATTTAATTTTTTCTTTAACTTTATTTATAATTTCTTTATCTAAAATTCTCGATTTAAGACTTAATATTTGGGGTATTATCCTTAAGTTTAAAAAACAATCTATCCAATTATCTTCCAATCCTTTTTTCTGATCTGTTGTTCCGATAAAACCCTCAACTGGAAACCCAAACATTTTGGGGTTAGATTCAGCTGATTTCAAGTGCAATTCACCTAAACCTTTTCCAAGCTTTTGTTGGTCAAAGTTATGCATATCTAACCATTCAATTAAAAGAATCTCTACATTTTTTATATTTTTATATGCAATAACTTCAGGAATAACTAAGTTTTCTTGATTAATATATTTTCTCAAATTTTGGAGACAATATTTTTCAAATTCAAGAAATTTTTTGTTTCTAATGTTTCTTTTAAGGAATAACTTTTTGTTTGAGAATTCTATTCGCCATGCATTATGAATATCGCCACCATGTACTTGTTCAATACTTTTTGGATAGGTTTCACCTAATTCCTCACAAATTTCGTTAATTTCAATAGGAGATAATTTTTGCATTTTAATGAAAAAGTCTGAAGTTATTGTTGTAGGTGCCGGTATAGCAGGACTAACTTCTGCAGCGATTTTATCAAAACAAGGCTTATCAGTGACTTTAATCGAATCTCATACTCAAGCCGGAGGATGTGCCGGTACTTTTAAAAGAAAGAATTATACTTTCGATGTTGGCGCAACTCAAGTTGCTGGTTTAGAGGAGGGAGGAATACATTCTAGAATTTTTGATTTTTTAGATATTCCATCCCCAGAAGCCACAATTTTAGACCCTGCTTGCATTGTTGATTTAAATGATGGTGGTAATCCTATACCTATTTGGTATGAAAAAAGTAAATGGATTGCTGAACGAGAAATGCAGTTTCCTGGGAGTCAAAGATTTTGGAAGCTTTGTACCCTAATACATGAAAGTAATTGGATATTTGCTAATAATAATCCTGTATTACCAATAACTAATTTTTGGGATTTTTCTCAACTTCTCAAAGCACTAGTACCTTCAAACCTTGTTACAGGTATCTTACTTAAATCTACTATTTTTGATCTATTGCGGATATGTGGATTATCCAAGAATGAGCGCTTGATTAAATTCTTAAATCTTCAACTCAAACTTTATTCTCAAGAGGATGTTTACAATACTGCAGCATTATATGGATCTACTGTTCTTCAGATGTGTCAACAGCCACATGGTCTGTGGCATCTTAAAAAATCTATGCAGTCTTTAAGTGAATCATTAGAAAGTTCATTAATTAAAACTGGAGTTAATTTAATTTTTGGACAAGAAGTTAAATCTATAACTTTTGACGACGTAAATATGTGTTGGCAACTCTCTGCTAATTCGAAAAAAAAATCATTTATTTATCAAGCAAAAGATGTGATTTATACCGCACCTCCTCAATCTTTGCTAAAACATTTGAAAGATCCTTTAGAAAGAAAAAAAAATTATAAAAATCGACTTAATAATTTGCCTGATCCAAGTGGAGCTGTAGTTTTTTATTCAGCTTTAAAAAAGGAACATATTAAAAAAACATTCTCCAATCATTATCAATTTGTTTCAAAAGAATTTTGTTCGTTATTTGTATCAATTAGTGATGATGGTGATGGAAGAGCTCCAAAAGGTGAGGTTACTTTAATTGCTAGTATCTTTACCAAAACTAAAGATTGGTTTGATCTAGATAAACAAACTTACCTAAAGAAAAAAAATGGTTTTATGAAAAAAATATCCCTTGAATTGGAAAGTCAATTTGATATTGATCCTGAAAAATGGCTACATAGAGAATTAGCAACTCCATTGGGCTTTGAAAAATGGACAAAAAGACCTAATGGAATAGTAGGCGGGCTTGGTCAAAATCCAGATATTTTTGGTCTATTTGGATTATCAAGTAGGACACCTTTTGAAGGATTATGGTTATGTGGAGATTCGATTTATCCAGGAGAGGGAACCGCAGGTGTTAGTCAGTCTGCATTAATGGTTTCAAGGCAAATTTTAGCTTCCAAAGGTATAGAAAATTTTAGTTTATAAAATTTTGTCTATTTTCTTTTGCTTCAGCAAGTTTTTTAGAAAGTAAATCCCAATTTTTTTCTTTAATAAGAGATTCCAGTATATTCAGCTTATTTTTAAAATTATTTATGGAATTTAAAACATTAACATGATTATGAATAGCTAAATCTAGGCCTAGTTGTTCATTGCCTCCGCCAACTCTCGAAGTGTCAGCAAATCCTGTAGCAGCTAATTTTTGCGAGAGATCTAATAAAGATTGATTATTTTTTGTTTGCGCAGTTTCTATTAGGGCAGAAGCTAAAAATATAGGCAAATGAGAAATTAGAGATACTGCTTTATCATGCTCTTTTGGCGAAGCTTGGCAAATTTCACAATCCATTGATTTTATGAGCTCGGAAATAGTTCTTACTGAATTTAAATCACTATTTTGTGTTGGGGTAATAATCCATTTTGCATTTTTAAAAAGACCTTTAAAACCTGAATCAACTCCTTTTTTTTCTGTTCCTGCCATTGGATGAGATCCAATAAATAGAGGATGTGAATTTTCCCATGTATTTACAATTGGTTCTTTTACAGACCCTACATCAGTTAGTATTGTTTCCTGAGGTATTGATTCTACTAATTGTTGCGACGGACTGATCAAATCTTTGATAGGCAATGCCAAAATTATTAGCTCACATTTTTTTAATAAGCTCAGATCACAGCTTACATAATTTGCAAGTTTTTTATCCTTAGCTTTTTTTTCATTAAATTCATTATTTGCTATTCCATAAATTGTATGATTTAGACTTTGGAGTTTTAATCCTAAAGAACCACCAATTAATCCTAATCCTACTATTCCAATTTTCATAAATTAATTAATTCAAGACCCTCTTTTATTGATACCAATTTTTTGTATATTAGGTTCATAAATTTTGCATGTTTTTGAAATTAAATTAATTATAAATGCTTGAAATTTTAAGTCATCAATATTTGAAAAATTTTTTGAGAAATCAAAGTATTAATTGGGAGCACATATACTCTTTTGGGAGGATAGTTTCCAAATGTATTGAAAATGATTCTACCTATCTGATTAATTCAGAAATTTTCTCTAGCTATGATTGGTTACCTCCAATTTTGATTTCTTTATTTTTAAAGGAAGAGGATTCAACTTTTATTTTATCTAAAGAAAAAATCCAATTTATAAGACAATTTCAGATTAATTCATTTAAAAATCTAGGTTTTAATTTTATTTTCAAAAATGATCAATTTATTTTTGCAAATCATCATGTTCACTTGATAACTATCCAAAATTTTCTTAATGATCCCAATTCTCGTAATCTTAGAAATCATCGAATAGTTTATTCAGGAATTGAGGATATAAAAGAGGATTTAAAAAATCATTTTAGGATTTCTTTACTTAAAAAGGATTGGACAAAAAATTTTAAAGAATTTGAATTAATCAATCAAAAATTTATAAAAGTATATGATTCGTTGAAGAAAAAGTTCTTCTTGAGAAAGGTCTTAGGAAATAGTTATATTAATTTAGATGAAAAAGAAATTAGTTTCTTGTCAAACTTTTTTCATGAAAATTCTTTTTTTTCTGATAAATTTTTAAGCGTCAACAGAGCATTATCTCAAGGTTGGGCATGCTGGGTAAAGTTAAACGATTCAAATTTAGATTGGAATTTGCATTTACAGCCAATAGATGAACTTTTTCAAATTAAGGAATTTTTTTCAAATAATAAATTTGTTTTTTTATCAGCATTGAGAAAAGATAATTTTTTCCAAATGTATTTTAAAAAGCATAGTTTAGATATTGACTTGGTTATTAATTTTAAGAGTAATTTTGAAGAGAAAAAGATTTCTTTATATATACCCTCTAAACAGTTGCTTCCTAATAATCCTCTTTTTACCAATTCAATTTTGGACAAATGCAAAAAGTTAATACTTTTTAGAAAGGGTTTAACTTTAGTGTTGTCTGATGATATTGATTTAAAATCTAATCTTGCTACAGAATTAGCTTCTACTTACGGGAAGAGAGTATTGCTAGAGACAATTCCCTCAGGTAGAAATGAAATCCTTTGCTCTAGTTTTGACTGGTGGATTATGAATTCTTATTTAATTCAAATTCCAGAACAAATTATCATTCCTTTACTTCCGATTCCGAATATGTCAGAACCCATTAATGCAATTACTGTCTCTCATAAAAAGAAGCTTTCTCAAGATTGGTTTAGAGACTTCTTTCTTCCTCAAGCTAGAATTAAACTTGAAAGATCTATTTCTCCTTTAAGAAGAAATTCAGGTAAGTTAATAATCCTAGATGGAAGAGCAAATAAAAGAAATTGGGGAAGATTACTTTTGCAAAACATTCAACCCTCAAAACAAATTAACTATATGCTACCTTTTGATTAGGTTATGATTTTGTAAATAACTAAAGAAATATGGGAGAAGCAAAAAGACGTAAAACACTTGGTTTACCTCCAAAAAAAAATAATACTAAAACCAAAATTGATGAGTCTCCAAGATTATTTGAATGGCTTCCCTTTACATTAAATCAGAGAGATAACCTAATTAAATTAAGTATTAAGGCCAGTTGGTTTGGAATCGGAGGGTTAGTAATCTTATGGATTGTAGTGAGATTTATAGGCCCTGCTGCTGGGTGGTGGACTTTAGCTGATTCTTTATAAATCTAAGCTACTGTTTTTATATCATTAACAGCGATTGTATTAGCAGGATTGCTATTTAATGCTTTCATTGAATTAGAACTGACTTCAGTTCCTTCTGTTAATTTCTCTTTAACCATAGATTCTACTTTATTCCTGATTTCTAAGTTTTGATCAAGCCAAATAATTGTATTATCTCTTCCTTGTCCAATATTTTCTCCTTCATAGCTATACCAAGCACCTCTCCTTATGATGATATTAGTCTCTTCTGCTAAATCTAATAAGCATCCTGTTGTACTAATACCTTTCCCAAAGAGAATATCAAATTCTGCAATTCTAAATGGTGGTGCAACTTTGTTTTTTGCTACTTTCACTTTTGCTCTTATGCCATATTCTTCAGTACCTCTTTTAAGAGTTTGAATTCTTCTGATATCAAGTCTTACTGAGGCGTAAAATTTTAATGCATTACCTCCTGTGGTTGTTTCTGGATTGCCATATGTAACGCCAATTTTTAGGCGTAATTGATTCAGGAATATTACTGTACATCCAGATTTGCCAATATTTCCTGTTATTTTCCTCATTGCTTGGCTCATTAGCCTTGCTTGGCTTCCAATTACGTGATCTCCCATCTCTCCTTCTATCTCGGCTCTTGGGGTTAGTGCTGCGACCGAGTCGACAACTACAAGATCTACCGCACTCGATCTTATAAGTTGGTCAACTATTTCTAGAGCCATTTCACCAGTATCTGGCTGTGAAACTAACAAATTTTCAACATCAACACCTAAAGAGGCCGCATAAACTGGATCGAGTGCATGCTCAGCATCTACAAATGCAGCTACTCCTCCATTTTTTTGGACTTCCGCAATCGCGTGAAGCGTTAATGTAGTTTTTCCTGAACTTTCTGGTCCGTAAACTTCTACTACTCTTCCTTTTGGATAGCCTCCTCCTAATGCTAAATCTAAGGTGAGTGCTCCAGTAGATATTGTTTCTACTTTCATTCTTGAGGCGTCACCAAGTCTCATTATTGAACCTCGTCCAAAATTTCTTTCTATTTGACCTAAGACAAGACTTAATGCCTTGTCTTTTTCTTTTGATTCAGTTTTTTTCTTTTCTTCAAGGCTCATTGTTTGATTTATCGGTTAAAGTTCTTGTAATTATTCTAAATTTGGAAATTTTTATTTAAACCAAACTTCATAAATACAAACTATAGTACATCTGTACTCTAGCTGATTATCTTTAAATTGCAACTAATTCTCTAAGGTTTCGTAATTTTAATAATTTGATTTCATTACTTAACTTATTTTTATCTGATTCTTTCAAATATCCCCAATCAGCTAGGAAGCATGGAATGTGCGAAGTTTTTGAATTTTGTTTAATATCGATTAGAGTTTTTTTTCTATCTTCTATAAAGCCTAAAATTTCATAATTTTGTGTAAGTTTTTCAGCTATTTTGATTTTTGTTCCTGATTCATAACCAAAAATAAATTCTGGAAAAATATTTAATTGTTTAAGAATTTTTTCTGCAAATATTTTACCTTTAGTTGTTATAACCCCAGTTTTTATTTCTCTTTTGCTTAATTCTTTCATAAAATTTATAATTTCAAAAAAAGGTTTATGTAAATTTACCCACGATTTAAAATCTTTATCAATTTGGTACTTGCGAGACTTATCTAACATTTTTTGTATATCTTCTGCTATCCAGGAATTTTCATTTAATATCCTCTGGCAATTTTGATGATAATTATTAATGAAATCAACTTTATTATCACTTGTTAATGGATTGTCAGTTTTTATAATTTCGTGAACAATTAGAATCATTTCCCAACCATATTTAACCCATGGCCTAATTTCTTTGAAAGAATTTGGTACTCCTTGATAAAGTTTTTGATCAATAGTGATGTTGGGTGAATTTAAATGTCTTTCACAGGCCAGCAAGGAGCTATGCCAATATTCTTGCATTCCATCAACTATTACTCCATCAAAATCAAATAGAAAAATTTTTTGAGAAGACACCAATTGAATATTAGAACTGGGCCGCTAGGATTCGAACCTAGGAATGTCGAGACCAAAACCCGATGCCTTACCACTTGGCGACGGCCCATTGAATTACTATTTTAATACATGAAAAGATATTTTTCTATCAAAAACAATACAAAGTTTTTATAAACACTACGCAGGATTTGAAAAATAAAAATATTATTTAAACGAGCTCGATTTCCATGGCTCTAGAAATTTCTTAGCTTTTTTGATCGCTAAAGCCATTCTTTCAGGATATTCGTAGAGTTTTTTGTTATTTTTGTGAGCAAATTCAATAAGGGGCTGCATAATTTTTCTTGCAGCACTACCAAATGCTATTCCGTCAGGAAGATTGTTTGAATTCAAATATTCATGAGTTTTTTCATTTGTTCCTCCTGCGAGTTGAATTAATCCTGGTGGAAGATCTGAACCGATTTTTTCAAACAACTTAACAGCATCTCTACTTGTTGTAGGAGCAAGATCACCAGACATTGGCCTTCCATCTAGCTGCCAAATAAGAGGAATATCAAATTTTTTAAGAATTTCATATCTTTCCCAAAGAGCTTTCAAAAGATCTTCGGGTTCTTGTGATTTGTTGAAAGATTGATTTAATCCACAACTGATAGATATCTTGTCAAATTTCATTCCAGAACTTTTAAGGATATTGACAACTTTTGTAAAAGAATATAGTCGATTGATTTCTGTATGAATTTCCAATGCATTAGGCTTTATTTTTTGAAGTGTTGATGCTAAATCATCTTTTGACAAATTATATTCATATGCACTAATTAGATTTAGTGGACAGCTATTTAAACATCTTCCACATCCATAACATTTACTCTTTTTTATTCCAGAATTATCAATTGCAAAAGTGGGGCATACTTTTTCGCACGGTCTTGGACAATTTGGTGGACATTTTAATGGATCAAATTTTGCTTTACGAAAGTGGATATCATCACCATCACTAATGCTTATCATTAATCCAGGGGAGTTTTTAAAGACTTTTTTTGCCCATTTGATTCCTTTTTTTGCTGCGCGAACTATAGATTCTTCTGCGGCAACATCTATGTAGTCGACACCAGCAGCAGTATAAATTGCACATAAATCTTCTATGGCAACAATATCTTCATTACTGGCACCACAAATTAACTTAATCCATTTATCTTTTTTATTATTAGTTTTAATCAAACAATTTAATTTTCAAATTCATCCAAAATATAATTACTTAATGGTTTCCATTCAAGTTTTCTTGAACCCCCCATTTCAACAACTATAGATAGTTTATTATCATTAGTGCAAATTTCTATTAAACTCTCTAATTCAGATTGAGACAATACTTGACCTTCTATTAACCAAAGTAATTTATTTTTATCATTTTCATTAAATAACTCAGAAGCTTGTGGAATTACTTGTTGAACTTCACCAAGAGCTCCATTTCTTCCTACGCTTTGATGACCAAGATGAGGAGGTCTAACGCCATGCAATTTGAGCAAGAAGACTTCAGGATCTCCAAGTCCTCTTGCTGATGTTATAAAAGTTTTAAAGCCTTTGGCCCTCATTCTCCTCAAAAGACGAGTTTCATAACCACCTTCAAGAGGAGCAAAGATTGCAAGACATTTGTTAGTTTTTAAATCGTTATGAAACTTTTTCCCTGTGAGAAGTAATGGCATAAAAATCACTTTTATTTTATTTTATTTTATTTTATGGTACTTGATGATGTACAATTGTAACTCAGTGAATTTTTAAGCTCGCAAGCTAGCCGAGCCTCTGCAAAATTTCACATTTTTTAGCGTTTCGTTAAAAAATTCAGGTGGGTTTATCCCAAGAGAAACTTTCTAAATCTTTAGACAAGTCTCAACCTTACTAATTGTTTTTTTATTAACTTCACCTAAATAATTGAAGGGTTTAGATAATTTAAAAATTATTACAAGCTAGCCTAATTTAGTCTTATGTCTATAGGAATTTTAGGAAAGAAATTGGGCATGTCCCAACTTTTCGACGACAAAGGTAATTCGGTACCAGTTACTCTTATCGAGGCTGGTCCTTGCCGTGTCACTCAATTGAAAACAACCGCTTTGGATGGTTATACTGCCGTTCAAGTAGGTTATGGCTTGTCTAAAGAGAAGCATATAAGTAAACCTGAAAAGGGACATTTGTTGAAATCAGGTGAAGAACTTTTAAAGCATTTGAAAGAATATAGGGTTGAAGAAATTTCATCTTATGAAATAGGAAATCAAATAACTGTAAAAAACTTTGAGGTTGGTCAAAAAGTTGATATTAGTGGCAAATCTATGGGTAGAGGTTTTGCTGGTTATCAGAAAAGACATGGTTTTAGCAGAGGTCCTATGAGTCATGGTTCAAAAAATCATAGAGCACCTGGATCTACAGGAGCAGGAACAACTCCAGGCAGAATTTACCCTGGAAAAAGAATGGCAGGAAGATATGGGGGAAAACAGATAACTACAAAAGGTTTGTTAGTTCTAAAAATTGATGATCAGAAAAATTTGCTTGTAGTAAAGGGTTCTGTACCAGGTAAGCCGGGCTCAATTGTGAACATTAAGCCAAACAATATTGTAGGTAAAAAAGGAGGTGAAAAATCATGACAACACTTGAAACTCTTAAGTGGGATGGTAAAAAATCCGGCAAAGTTTCTCTTGATTTAGCAGTTGCTAAAGAAACTTCTTCGGCAGATTTAATCCATAGAGCAGTTCTTAGACAGCTAGCAAATAAAAGACAAGGGACAGCATCAACTTTGACAAGATCTGAAGTTCGTGGGGGAGGTAGAAAGCCATACAAACAGAAAGGTACAGGTAGAGCCCGTCAAGGATCAATAAGGACACCCTTAAGACCTGGTGGCGGAATTATTTTCGGACCAAAGCCGCGTTCTTACAATCTTGATATGAATCGCAAGGAACGTAGATTAGCACTTAGAACAGCACTTATGTCCAGAGTATCTGATATGAAGGCTGTTGAAGATTTTGGATCTACTCTTAAGCAGCCTAAAACAAGTGATATCATCAATGGCCTTGCTCGATTAGGTATACAAAAAACTGAAAAAGTTTTGGTTATTCTTGATAGCCCATCTGATGTTATAAAAAAATCCATCAATAACATTGAAAAAGTAAAATTAATCGCCGCCGACCAATTAAATGTATTTGATATTCTCAATGCTAATAAATTGGTAATAGGCCAATCAGCGATAGATAAAATTCAGGAGGTATATGCGTCATGAGTAAATTATTCGATTCTCGTTTAGCCGATGTAATACGAAAGCCAGTTATTACTGAAAAAGCTACAAACGCACTAGATCTTAACCAATATACTTTTGAAGTAGATCATAGAGCGGCAAAGCCACAAATTAAGGCAGCCATAGAAGCCTTGTTCAATGTTAAAGTCATAGGAGTCAACACTATGAATCCTCCAAGGAGAACAAGAAGAGTCGGGAAATTTTCCGGTAAACGTTCTCAGGTCAAGAAGGCAATTGTACGTCTTGCTGAAGGAGACACAATTCAACTATTTCCAGAATCTTAAGGAGTTTTAATCATGGCAATCCGTAAATTTAAACCTTATACACCTGGCACTAGGCAGAGAGTAGTTACTGACTTTAGTGAAATAACAAGTTCAAAACCTGAAAGATCACTAATAGTCCCAAAACATAGAGTTAAAGGCAGGAATAATCGTGGAGTTATTACTTGTCGTCATCGTGGAGGTGGTCATAAAAGACAATATAGATTAGTCGATTTTAGAAGAGATAAAAGAAACATTAATGCTAAAGTTGCAGCAATACACTACGATCCTCATAGAAATGCAAGGCTAGCACTTTTATTCTACGAAGATGGGGAGAAAAGATATATTATTGCTCCAGCTGGAGTAAAAGTTGGACAAAATGTCATATCTGGAGAAAGTGTTCCAATTGAAGATGGAAATGCAATGCCACTTTCTGTGATGCCATTAGGATCTAGTGTTCATTGTGTTGAGTTATATGCAGGTAGAGGTGCTCAGATGGTTAGATCCGCAGGGGCTAGCGCTCAAGTTATGGCAAAAGAGGGAGATTATGTTGCTTTAAAACTCCCATCTACTGAGGTAAGACTTGTAAGAAAAGAATGTTATGCAACTCTTGGTGAAGTTGGTAATTCTGAAATAAGAAATACTAGCTTAGGTAAAGCTGGGAGAAGAAGATGGCTTGGCAGAAGGCCACAAGTAAGAGGTAGTGTAATGAACCCATGTGATCATCCACATGGAGGAGGAGAGGGAAAAGCACCAATTGGTAGAGCAGGTCCAGTTACTCCATGGGGTAAACCAGCTCTTGGATTAAAGACACGTAAAAAGAACAAACCAAGTAATAAATTAGTAGTTCGAAGACGTCGTCGAGTTTCTAAGAGGAGTAGAGGAGGAAGAGACTCTTGATTACTTCATATACTATTTCAATTTCTTTTACATAATCATGGGACGTTCACTAAAAAAAGGACCTTTTATAGCAGATAGCCTGCTTAAGAAGGTAGAAAAACAAAATACCGATAATGACAAGTCTGTTATCAAAACTTGGTCGAGATCCTCTACGATTTTACCTGTAATGATTGGCCACACAATCGCCGTGCATAATGGCAAAACTCACATTCCAGTTTTTATAACCGAACAAATGATTGGTCATAAACTCGGAGAATTCGCTCCTACACGCACTTACCGAGGTCATATAAGAGATAAGAAAGGAGCAAAATCATGACAAAAACACCTGAAACAACCAAAACAGCAATTGCTCATGGGAATTATATTCGCGGATCAGCCTCTAAAGTGAGAAGAGTTTTGGATCAGATTCGAGGCAGGTCTTATAGAGACGCATTGATTATGTTGGAATTTATGCCTTACAGATCTACAGACCCCATTACTAAAGTTTTAAGATCTGCGGTTGCCAATGCAGAACATAACTTTGGAATGGATCCATCTACCTTAGTGATTTCTTCTGCATGGGCTAATAGTGGTCCTGTAATGAAAAGGTATAGGCCCAGAGCTCAAGGTCGGGCTTTTTCAATTAAAAAACAGACTTGCCATATCAGTATTTCTGTTGAATCTGCTCCTACTCAAACTAATTCGGAGGTACAAAACTAATGGGACATAAAATACATCCTTCCGGACTAAGATTAGGAATCACACAAGAGCATCGCTCTAAGTGGTTTGCTACTTCTAAGACATATCCAATTCTTCTCCAAGAAGATTTTAAAATTCGTACATTCATACAAAAAAAATATGGAGCGGCGGGAATCAGCGATGTTTTAATAGCTAGAAAAGCTGACCAACTGGAACTTGAATTAAAAACAGCAAGACCAGGAGTTATAGTTGGAAGACAAGGTAGTGGAATTGAAGAATTAAGATCTGGTATTCAAAAAACTATAGGAGATAGGACTAGGCAAGTCAGAATTAATGTTGTTGAAGTTGAACGCGTAGATGCTGATGCTTTCTTACTGGCTGAATATATTGCACAGCAATTAGAAAAAAGAGTCGCCTTTAGAAGAACCATTAGGATGGCCCTACAAAGAGCTCAAAGGGCTGGCGTCTTAGGTCTTAAAATTCAAGTAGGGGGAAGGTTAAATGGTGCTGAAATAGCTAGAACTGAATGGACTAGAGAAGGTCGAGTACCATTGCATACTTTGAGAGCTGAAATTGATTATGCTACACGTGAAGCTAATACAACTTACGGTGTTCTAGGCATTAAAGTTTGGGTTTTTAAAGGTGAAGTTCTCCCTAAAGAAGAACAAACTATCCCTGTGGGTGCGAGCCCTAAGAGGAAAGCTAGTAGAAGACCTCAGGAATTTGAGGATCGTTCAAATGAGAATTCATAGGAGGTAAAAAAATGCTTAGTCCAAAACGTACTAAATTCCGTAAACAACATAGAGGCAGAATGAGGGGGGTAGCCTCAAAAGGTAATACTATTGCATTCGGTCAATTTGCTCTCCAAGCTCAAGACTGTGGTTGGGTGACTGCACGACAGATCGAGGCAAGTAGACGAGCTATGACAAGATATATCAAACGTGGTGGTCAAATCTGGATAAGAATATTTCCTGATAAACCTGTAACTATGAGACCTGCCGAAACTAGAATGGGTTCTGGTAAAGGTAATCCAGAGTTTTGGGTCGCAGTTGTTAAACCTGGAAGAATACTTTTTGAAATGGGTGGTGAGGATATCACTGAGGAAACTGCAAAGGAAGCTATGCGACTGGCTCAATACAAACTTCCTGTAAAAACAAAATTTATCTCCATTGATAAAAATCTAGAAGTTGCCTCCCAAGAAAAGAAAAATAGTAGTAAAAAATCTCAAGAGGAGGTTAAAAAATGAAAAACTCAGAGTCTCTTAAAGAATTTAAAAAATTAAATCCTGATCAAATTACTGAAAAGATTGACCAATTAAGAAAAGATCTTTTTGACTTGAGATTCAAGCAAGCTACGAGACAGCTTAATGAAACTCATAAATTTAAAATCATCAAGAAACAAGTTGCGCAATTACTAACTCTCAGTAAAAGTCAATCTGCTTCTAAAACTACTTCTGATTAATTATTAGTTATGGCACTTAAAGAAAGAATTGGTACTGTTGTCAGCGACAAAATGGATAAAACAGTTGTTGTTGCTGTTATTAACAGATATCCACATCCTACTTATAAAAAAATTGTAAGTAGAACTACAAGATATAAGGCACATGATCCTGAAAATACATGTGTTTTAGGTGATCGAGTTAAAATCAGAGAAACTAGACCGCTTAGCGCTCATAAAAGATGGGCAATAGAAGAGATTCTCAATAAAACAAGCCAGGCTAAGGAGGTTAAAAAATGATTCAACAAGAAACCTATTTAACAGTTGCTGATAATAGCGGAGCGAAAAGACTTCAATGTATTAGGGTCTTAGGTTCTAATAGAAGATACGCACATGTTGGGGATGTAATTGTAGCAACTGTTAAAGATGCTCTTCCGAATATGGGAGTTAAGAAATCTGAAGTTGTGAAAGCCGTCATCGTTAGAACAAAAGCAACTTTAAGAAGAAATACTGGTAATTCAATCAGATTTGATGATAATGCTGCCGTTTTGATTAATGAGGATAAGAATCCAAAAGGTACTAGAGTTTTTGGTCCTGTAGCCAGAGAACTGCGGGAGAAAAATTATACTAAAATTGTTTCTCTTGCTCCGGAGGTGATTTAAATGTTGGATTCATTAAAACAAAAGAACAACATCCAAAGAATAAAAATGAGGATCAAAACTGGAGATTTAGTAAAAGTAATTAATGGCAAGGATAAAGGTAAAACTGGTGAGGTTTTAAAAACTATCCCTCTTGAAAATAGAGTAGTAGTTAAGGGAATTAACCTTAGGACTAAACATGTAAAACCAACTCAGGAAGGAGAAACTGGGAGAATACTTACAGAAGAAGCATCTTTACATGCATCAAATGTAATGTTCTTTTCAAAAGATAAAAATCTTACAAGTAAGATTGAATACTTTATTGATAAAGAGGGGGTTAAAAAAAGAAGATTGAAGAAAACTGGTGAAGTAATTGATTAATTTTTCATCAGAAACCAGATTTAAACTTTTTTTAATTTATCAATTCTGACAAAGACCAGAATGAAAAAAAAATTATGACTCTAAAAAATCGCTACAAAGAATCAATTAGACCAAAACTTTTAAAAGACCTTGGTCTCAAAAATATTCATCAAGTACCTAAAGTTGTCAAAGTCAACGTTAACAGAGGTCTTGGTGAGGCAGCTTCAAATTCTAAAGCTTTAGAAGCCTCTTTAAACGAAATGGCAACAATTACAGGACAAAAGGCCTTAGTAACTAGGGCTAAAAAAGCTATCGCGGGTTTTAAAATTCGTGAGGGTATGCCGATTGGTTGTACTGTAACTTTAAGAGGAGACAGGATGTATTCTTTTTTGGAGAGATTTATAAATCTAGCTTTACCAAGAATAAGAGACTTTAGAGGTGTTAATCCAAAAAGTTTTGATGGAAGAGGGAATTATACTGTTGGGGTGAAAGAACAATTGATTTTTCCAGAAATCTCTTTTGATAAAATAGATTCAATAAGAGGTATGGATATAACTATTGTCACTAGTGCAAAATCAGATCAAGAAGGTAAAGCTCTTTTGCAGGAGTTAGGAATGCCTTTTAGTAAGAATTAAATTAAAACTATGTCAAATCACGATCCTATTTCAGATATGCTTACTCGAATTAGAAATGCGAGTCAAAAAAAGCATACAACCACAACAATCCCAAGTTCAAAAATGTCCCTAAGTATTGCAAAAGTCCTTCAAAAAGAGGGGTTCATTTCTGACATTAACGAAGAAGGTGAAGGCTATAAGTCACAAATAATACTTGGTTTGAAATATAGTGGCAAGAATCAATTCCCTACTATCCGATCCATGCAAAGAGTTAGTAAACCTGGTTTGAGAATTTATAAAAATACTAGAGCTTTACCCAAAGTTCTTGGAGGTCTTGGAGTTGCTATCATATCTACTTCTAAAGGTGTCATGAGTGATCGTGATGCTAGGAAGCAAGGTATAGGTGGTGAAGTACTTTGTTATGTTTATTAAGGAGGATTAATCATGTCAAGAATTGGAAAAACACCAGTACTAATACCAGATAAAGTAACTGTTGATTTTGATGGATTAATAGTTACAGTTAAAGGCCCTATGGGTGAGTTGAAACGTCAAATGCCAGAGGGAGTTAGTTTTGATAAAAAAGATAATACTGTTGTTGTAAGTCCCACTACTACCAAAATTTTTTCAAGGCAAAGACATGGTTTATGCAGAGCCTTAATTGCAAATATGGTTGAAGGGGTTAGTCAAGGTTTTTCAAAAAAACTTGAAATTGTAGGCGTTGGATCCAGAGCACAAGTAAAAGGTAAAAATCTAGTTGTAAGTGCAGGATATAGTCATCCTATAGAAATGATCCCCCCTGATGGTATAACATACAAGGTTGAAAGTAATACAAACGTTACTGTATCTGGAATTGATAAGGAAATTGTTGGTAATGAAGCAGCAAAAATCAGATCAATTAGACCTCCAGAGCCATATAAAGGTAAAGGAATTAAGTACCATGATGAGAGAATTCTCAGAAAAGCTGGTAAATCTGGCAAAAAATAATTCCAATTAAAAAAATGACCAAACTTTCTAGGAAATTACAAACTCAAAAAAGACATAGAAGATTAAGGAGATTCTTAATTGGAGATGCAACCCGTCCAAGATTGTCTGTTTTTCGTTCTAATAACCATATTTACGCCCAGGTTATAGATGATAGCGCTCAAACAACTATTTGCTCAGCTTCAACTGTTGATAAGGAAATAAGAGAAAAATCAGAGAAATTACCTTCTGATTGTAATTCTTCTTCCATTGTTGGAAAATTATTAGCGAAGAGAGCGATAAAAAAAGGTATTAAGCGAGTAATTTTTGACCGTGGAGGTAATCTATATCACGGTAGAGTAAAGGCACTTGCAGATGCTGCTCGTGAAGCCGGCCTAGAATTCTAACTCTTAATTTTTTACTATGACTGACACTCCAACAAAACAAGCAATTCAATCCAAGAACGATAACGTTCCTGGAGCTATGCCCGTAGAACAAAAAAAGAATAATCGTAATGAACGAAAAAGAAATAGAAGAGGTGATTCAAAAAATCTAGAGAGAGATTCTGATTGGCAAGAAAGAGTTGTTCAAATTCGACGCGTTTCTAAGACTGTCAAGGGCGGAAAAAAAATGAGTTTTAGAGCAATTGTTGTTGTAGGTAATGAAAAAGGTCAAGTTGGAGTTGGAGTTGGTAAAGCAGGTGATGTCATTGGTGCGGTAAGAAAAGGAGTTTCAGATGGTAAAAAGAATCTTGTGAGGGTTCCCTTAACCCCAAATAATTCAATACCGACTTTATCTAACGGTCGAGATGGTGCTGCTAGTGTACTAATTAGACCAGCTGCCCCAGGTACAGGTGTAATTGCTGGTGGTTCAATAAGAACTGTTTTAGAATTAGCCGGTATAAAAAATGTCTTAGCAAAAAGATTGGGTAGTAAAACACCCTTGAATAATGCAAGAGCTGCCATGGTAGCTCTCTCTCAATTAAGAACACACAAATCTGCCTCAAAGGAGAGAGGCATCTCACTTGAACAGCTCTATTCTTGAAAATTATGACTTCAACATTAAATACACTTAAATCAAACTCTGGCTCGAGAAAGAAAAAATTAAGAAAGGGTAGAGGTATTGCAGCCGGTCAGGGAGCATCATGTGGTTTTGGAATGAGAGGACAAAAGTCACGTTCTGGAAGACCCACACGTCCAGGTTTTGAAGGTGGCCAAATGCCTCTATATAGAAGAGTTCCAAAATTAAAGCACTTTGAAATAATTAATCAAAAGAACTATTCCATAATTAATTTAGAGAAATTAAATGATTTTAAAGATAATGATATTGTTAACCTAGACTCACTAGTTAAGAAAGGATTGATCTTCAAGCCAAAATTTCCTTTGAAAATCCTTGGTAACGGAAAACTTAATGTAAAGTTAAAAGTCCAAGCGCATGCATTTACAAAAGTTGCAAAACAAAAAATTGAGGACGCAGGTGGATCCTGCGAGCTTATAAATAATAAATAAATTTACTAAAAATTTAGGAAAGCTTCAAAATGTTTGTCAACAAAAGTAGAAATCCTAGCGCTTCTGAAATACTTTCCCAATTATTTTTAAATAAAGAGCTAAGGAGTAGAGTTTTAACTACTTTAGGACTTCTCCTTTTAGTAAGGCTTGGGATATACATCCCTATGCCTGGTATTGATAGGGTTGCTTTTAAAAGTTTTATAGATCAAGGGGGGCAATTAATAGGTTTTTTAGATATTTTTACTGGAGGAGGAATTTCAACCTTAGGAATATTCGCATTAGGCATACTTCCCTTTATCAACGCATCCATTATTATTCAGCTTCTCACAGCTTCATTACCTGTGCTTGAAGATTTACAAAAAAATGAAGGAGAAGCGGGAAGAAGAAAAATTGCTCAAATAACTAGATATGTTTCATTAGGATGGGGTTTTTTGCAAAGTATAATTTTTTCCTTAATTCTCAGACAATATTCTATTCAGGGGATAAGTGAAACTACATTTGTCTTGCAAACCTCCATTGCCTTGGTTACTGGCTCAATGTTAGTAATGTGGTTTAGTGAAATTATTACGGAGAAAGGGATAGGTCAAGGAGCTTCACTGGTGATTTTTTTGAATATTGTTTCGACTTTACCTAAGGCTCTAAGTTCAACCATTGAAAAAGCTCAAACTGGCGATAGAGGAGATGTTTTAGGCATAGCAGTTTTACTTGGAGTATTTTTACTGACAATTGTTGGAATCATTTTTGTCCAAGAGGGAGCAAGACGCATTCCTATTGTTAGCGCAAAAAGGCAGATAGGAAATTCAACACTTCTTCCTACAAGACAAAGTTATTTACCTTTGAAATTAAATGCAGGAGGAGTCATGCCTATCATATTTGCATCTGCTTTAATCTTTTTACCTATAACTATTGCAAATGTTACTGGTAATCCAGTCTTAATCAAGTTAGCGAGTAGTTTAAATCCCGGATCCTCTAATCCATGGCCATATGCTCTTACATTCTTCTCCTTGATTTTGGGGTTTTCCTATTTTTATGCATCTCTTACTATTAATCCAGTTGATGTGGCTTCAAATTTAAAGAAAGGAGGAGTAGCGATACCAGGAGTTAGACCAGGAACTAATACAGCAAACTACCTATCAGGGATACAAAATAGGTTGACTTTATTGGGAGGATTATTTCTGGGTTCAGTAGCTATAATTCCAGCTGCAGTAGAAAGAGCTACAAATGTTCAGACCTTTCAAGGTTTAGGAGCAACTTCATTACTTATTCTTGTGGGTGTTGCTATAGATACTGCTAAGCAAATTCAAACTTATGTTATTTCACAAAGGTATGAGGGACTAATTAATAATTAATGAAGAAACATTTACTATTTTTAGGAGCTCCTGGAGCAGGGAAAGGGACTCAAGCAGAATTGCTAAGTCAAACTAATTCTTACTTACACCTTTCTACCGGTGAATTATTAAGAAAAGAAATCGAAATGGATACTACCCTTGGTATTCAGGTAAAGGATATTATGAATCGCGGGGAACTTGTTAGTGATGAACTCGTATTAAAGATAGTAAGACAAAATTTAGTCAAGGATAATAAAGGTTGGATTCTAGATGGTTACCCAAGAAATTTATCTCAAGCAAATTCATTGAATGAAGTCTTGAATGAAATAAATCAACCTTTGGAATTAGTTTTTTATTTAGATATTCCAGAGGAAGTACTAATTAAGCGTTTGCTTTTAAGAGGGAGAAAAGATGATACGGAAGAGACAATTAGAACAAGAGTTGATATTTATAAAAAAACTACTGAACCATTAATTCAATATTTTAAGGATCTCTCATTGTTAGAATATATTGATGCTGATAGAGATTTAAAAACTATTTCCTCTGATATCAAACAAAAAATGGCTTGATGATGATGTAGAATATAGTATTAACGTTTTATTTGTTAAACCCCTATGAAGGTCAGATCTTCAGTCAAAAAAATTAGTCCTGACGATCAGATCGTGAGGAGAAGAGGTAAAATCTATGTTATTAACAAGAAACGACCTCGCAATAAACAGCGTCAGGGTTAAATTTCAACCCTTAAATTCAAACTTTTACTTATTCAAAACACGTGGCCAGGATTGCAGGAATTGACATACCTCGCGAAAAGCGAGTTGAAATTGCACTTACATACGTCTATGGAATTGGTTTAACGAGATCAAAGGTAATTCTTGCTAATACGGGTGTAAACCCTGATACTCGTGTCAAAGACCTTTCAGATTCTGATGTTCAAAAGCTCAGAGGTGCTACAGAAGAATTCACTTTAGAAGGGGATTTGAGAAGAAAAGAGGGAATGGCTTTAAAACGTCTACAAGATATAGGGTGTGTAAGAGGAAGAAGACATAGAATGAGTCTTCCAGTAAGAGGTCAAAGAACTAGAACCAACGCAAGAACAAGGCGGGGTTCCAGGAAAACAGTTGCTGGAAGAAAAAAATAAATAACTAAATCTATTTACAAATTGAAGTATTAAATTAAAACATCATGGCAGCTACAGTAAAAAAAACAGGATCAAAGAAATCTAAGCGTAATGTACCCAATGGTGTGGTACACATCCAAAGCACATTTAATAATACTATCGTCTCAATTACTGACACCTCTGGCCATGTAATTTCGTGGTCTTCTGCAGGCGCAAGTGGATTTAAAGGCGCGCGGAAAGGCACGCCATTTGCTGCTCAAACAGCTGCTGAAGCTGCAGCTAGAAGAGCACTTGACCAAGGCATGAGACAAATAGAAGTACTAGTTAGAGGGCCTGGCGCAGGTAGGGAAACGGCCATAAGAGCTTTACAAGTGGCCGGATTAGAAATAACTCTAATAAGAGATGTAACTCCATTGCCTCATAATGGATGTAGAAGACCTAAACGGAGACGCGTTTAGGTCTTAACCATTCTCAACCCCCCCCCCAAAAAAAAACTCTTAACCTCATTATTTTCCGTGTTGCAATACCAGATTGAAAGAATCGACCATCAAATAGCAGATGATCGCTCCCAAACAGGAACTTTTTTAATTGGCCCTCTAGAAAGGGGACAAGCTACAACTTTGGGTAATTCCCTTAGAAGAGTCCTCATGGGAGGACTTGAAGGGAGTGCAGTTACTGCAGTTAGAATAGCAGGAATTAATCACGAATATGCTACTATTCCTGGAGTTAGGGAAGACGTTTTAGATATTCTTCTTAATTGCAAGCAACTATCAATTAATAGTTCTAATCCAGAGCTCGAAATAGGCAGGTTAGTAGCTAGTGGACCAATGGATGTTACGGCGAATGATATCCAATTCTCCTCTCAAGTTGAAATTGTTGATGGCGAAAAACCTATTGCGACTATTCAGGAGGGTCATAACTTAGAGTTGGAAATACATGTCGAAAGAGGTGTTGGATATAGACCTGTAGACCGTAAGAGTGAAGAGACAACTGCTATTGATTTACTTCAAATAGATGCTGTATTTATGCCAGTGAAGAGAGTGAATTTTACTATTGATGAAACTGCAGTAGCGGAAGGCGGAACGGGAAGAGAAAGATTAAAAATGGAAGTCGTAACAGATGGTTCAACAAGTCCTGACGATGCTATTGCTGAAGCTGCAAATCAGTTAATAGAACTTTTTCAACCCCTTGCTACTGTCACAATGGTTGAGGAAATCCCTGAAGAACCTGAACCATCTCCTGAAGCTCAAATTCCTTTGGAGGAACTAAACTTGTCCGTTAGAGCATATAATTGTTTGAAACGGGCGCAAGTTAACTCAGTTTCGGATTTAATGGGCTTCAGTTATGAAGATCTTCTTGAAATTAAGAACTTTGGCTCTAAATCTGCAGATGAGGTTATAGAGGCTCTTGAGCGCATAGGCATTTCTATTCCACAAAGTAGAACATCTGTTTAACCATTTTAAGATTATGAGACACCAACTTAGAATTCCATTATTAAGTAAACCTGCTGACCAAAGGAAAGCACTTCTAAGAGGTTTAACTACACAATTAATAAGGGAAGGTAGAGTAACGACAACGAAAGCTCGTGCAAAAGCTTTAAGAAATGAAGCTGAAAGAATGATTTCACTAGCCAAAGAGGGAAGTTTGGCTTCTAGGAGAAGGGCTATTGGATATATTTATGATAAAAAATTAGTTCATTCATTATTTGAAAAAGCTAAAGAAAGATATGGAGACAGAAATGGTGGTTATACACGCATAGTTAGAACTGTATCTAGAAAAGGTGATAACGCTCAAATGGCCATAATCGAGCTTGTTTGATTTAGTTAATAAAGCGGTTTTACTAAAAAATAACTTTTGAAAAGGATAGCTTTACTAGTCCAATATGATGGATCATATTATTCAGGTTGGCAAAAACAAAAAAATGCTAGTACTGTTCAAGAAATTTTAGACAGAGCTCTTTTAAAGATTACAAATCATACAGTAAAGACTTTTGCAGCGGGCAGGACTGATGCTGGGGTTCATGCATCAGGCCAAGTAGTACACTTTGATGTTGATTGTGTTATTCCAGGAAATAGTTATTCTGATGTCTTAAATAGTCTTTTACCCTCAACTATTAGGATCTTGGAATCAGTTGAGGTTAAAGACAGTTGGCATGCGTGCTATTCAGCAATGTATAGACATTATCGATATGTCATAAATAACAGTAAATTCCCTAACTTGTTCATCAATAATTGGTCATGGCATAGATATCAAAAAGTATTAGATGAAGTTTTAATGTTAAATGCATCAAAGACAATGGAAGGAGAACATGATTTTTTTGCTTTTCAGAAAAGTGGTAGTAATAGAAAAAACTCTATTACAAAAATAAAAAATATTGACATCAAAAGAGTAGAAGATTTGATTTTAGTTGATATTAAAGCTACTGGTTTTCTATATGGAATGGTCCGTTTAATTATTGGTCAACTAGTTTTAGTTGGAGAAAAAAAAATATCTCCAGAAATTTTTGCAGATAGATGGGTTAACAAAAAGAAAAAAGATGTTAAAGAATCTGCTCCAGCTAAGGGGTTATGTTTTGTAAATGCTGTTTATGAAGAAAATGTTTTTAAAAAGACTAATAAAAATGATTTTTTCCCTGTTTTTTTAATAAGGGGTTTTTCTTAAGTAAAGTTTAATTAAGCTAATTTTTTGTGTAAATCATTCAAAACTGTTGTTTAATATTCCTACAATAAGGTAGAATTTAGAACTAAATTTAAATTTATTTGCATAAATTTGGGAAATGAATAAAACAATTACTCCACCTTTAGAAACCATTGAAAGAAATTGGTTTTTAGTTGATGCAAAAGATAAGACACTAGGGAGACTTGCTTCGGAAATTGCAACTGTACTGAGAGGTAAAAATAAACCAACTTTTACACCTCATCTTGATACTGGAGATTTTGTCATTGTAGTTAATGCCGAAAAAGTTGAGGTAACAGGTAAAAAAGCATCACAAAAGTTGTATAGAAGACATTCTGGAAGACCAGGAGGAATGAAAATTGAAAAATTTGAGTCCCTACAAGAAAGAATTCCTGAAAGAATCATCGAGCAAGCTGTTAAGGGTATGCTGCCACATAACTCTTTAGGAAGACAACAATTTAAAAAACTAAAAGTTTATAAAGGTGCTGATCATCCTCATGCTGCCCAGAATCCTGTATTATTAAATAGTTAATTTATCAAAATGAATAGTCAAATAAAAAACAAAGCTGTGTACTGGGGAACTGGGAGAAGAAAAACCTCAGTGGCTAGAGTTCGCTTGATTCCAGGAAATGGTCTAATAAAAATTAATGGTCGTTCTGGAGATGATTACTTAAACTATAATCCTTTGCACTTAAATTCAATAAAAGCACCTTTGCAAACATTAGGCCTTGAAAATTCTTATGATATTTTGGTAAATGTTTTTGGTGGTGGATTGACTGGTCAAGCAGATGCTATCAAGCAAGGAGCAGCAAGAGCACTTTGTGAATTATCTCCTGATAATAGGAAGCCGCTAAAAACTGAAGGCCATCTCAGTAGAGATCCTAGAGCTAAGGAGAGAAGAAAATATGGTCTTAAAAAAGCAAGAAAAGCCCCTCAATTCTCTAAGCGTTAAAGGAATTTAAATCATGCCAAAATCAGAAATACACCCAAAATGGTATCCAGATGCAAAAGTTATTTGTAATGGAGAAGTTGTAATGACAACAGGCTCCACTCAGCCTGAATTACATGTTGATGTATGGAGTGGTAATCATCCTTTCTTTACTGGAACTCAAAAGATTCTTGATACAGAAGGTAGGGTTGATAGGTTTATGAAAAAATATGGAATGGGTTCAGCTAATTCAGCCACATCAAAAGATCAAAAAGAGGAAAAAGATTCTAAAAAATAGAATTTCTAAAAATTAAGCACAATTTCAATTGGAATACACAACATTAATTGCAAGGTTGAAAACTGCTTCAGAAAGTTTTGAAAATTTGGAAGTGCAGCTTGCAGATCCTGATATAGCCAATGATCCAAAAAAATTAGAATCAATAGCAAGAGAAAGGTCTAAATTGGAACCTTTGGTGATTGATTTTAATAAGTTGCTTGATACTGCTAAAGAAATCGAAGATTCAAAAAATCTACTGAAAGAGAATAGAAATGATAAAGAAATGGAATCTTTGATAAATGAGGAGTTAATAACTCTAGAGGAATATAAGAATGAATTGATTCAAAAAACGACAATCGCATTATTACCAAAAGATCCAAGAGATGAGAGAAGTGTAATGTTAGAAATCAGAGCCGGTGCTGGAGGAAACGAGGCTTGTATATGGGCGGGTGATTTAGCAAGAATGTATGAAAGATATGGACAAAAAATTGGATGGTCTGTAAAACCCGTTAGTGCTTCTGAGTCAGATATGGGAGGATTTAAGGAGTTAGTTATCTCTGTTAAGGGAGAATCTGTATATAGTCAACTTAAATTTGAGGCCGGTGTACATAGAGTACAAAGGGTTCCAGCTACTGAATCTCAAGGTAGAGTTCACACCTCAACTGCGACAGTAGCTGTCATGCCTGAGGCTGATCCTGTTGAGGTTAAGATTGATCCAACTGAATTAGAGGTTGGTACAGCAAGATCAGGAGGTGCAGGGGGACAAAATGTTAATAAGGTAGAGACAGCTATTGATCTTCTCCATAAGCCTACAGGGATAAGAGTTTTTTGTACTCAAGAGAGATCACAGTTGCAAAATCGCGAACGAGCAATGGAAATTTTAAGAGCTAAATTATATGAAATTCAATTAAAAGAAGCTAATGCAAAAGAGAGATCACAAAGGCTTTCCCAGGTTGGAACAGGTGATAGGAGTGAAAAAATTAGAACTTATAATTTTAAAGATAACAGGACAACTGATCATAGATTAGGTTCCAATTTTTCACTAGAACCAATTCTTGCTGGTCAGTTAGATGAAGTTATTGATGCATGTATAGCACAAGAACAAAAAAGAATGATGGAAGATTTTAATAACGAAGTTAATTAAAATTTTATTTTTATTAGATTGAAATTCCTATTACGTATTTACTCCATTCTTTATGTCTGCCAGAGTCAATTTGTCTTGTGGCCTCAAAATTAAGATTACTTAGTGGACGATAAGGTTTGCGTTTTAAAGGCATATTTGCCTCTTCTGGGGTTCGGTTTCCTTTTTGTACATTACATCTGAGACATGCTGTCGTAACATTTTCCCAGTTATCTGTTCCACCCCTGCTTCTCGGTAAAACATGGTCTATTGATAGATCACTACCCCTATAGTTACAGTACTGGCAAGAATTATTATCTCTCATAAGAATGTTTTTCCTTGTCAAAGAAACCTCTCTAAAAGGGACCTTAACGTAGTAACGAAGTCTTATAACTGTCGGCAATTTTCTACCGCAATGTATTGAATATGATTTATCTTCCTCTAAGCTTTCTGCTTTACCTTTGATCATCAAAATGACAGCTCTTCGCCAAGAAGTGATGTTTAAAGGTTCATAAGATGCATTTAAAACTAGAGTCTGGCCCATGCCAAAATACAATTTACATGTCATGCTAACTGTATATTTCAATAAGCGCATATAATTGTGCAAAGTTAATGCAAATTCGGCAAACAAGTCAGCAATTTAATTTTGATAAATATCCAAATTTTGATAGAGATATAGATCCGAAACAAAGAGCATGGATTGAAGTCAATGGTGAAGCAATAGAAAAAAATGTAAGGCAGTTAAGATCACAATTAAGTAAAAGTTGTCAATTTATGGCGGTTGTCAAAGCTGATGGATATGGACATGATGCAAAAGTAGTATCTGAATATGCTATTAGAGGCGGAGCTTCAGAATTAGGCGTTGCCACTTTAAAAGAAGGGATTAAGCTTCGTTCTTTTGGAGTTAACAAACCAATTCTTGTTTTGGGAAATTTATATACGAAAAAGGATTTAATAATAGCCTGTAGAAATGATCTTATGCCAACTATAAGTAGTCTTAGAGAGTGTTTAATTTGCAACAATATTGGTAAGCAGTTTGGATTGAAATTTTCTTTACATCTTAAGGTTGATACTGGAATGTCAAGATTAGGATTTGAATCTGATAAGTTTATTCAGGAATTTGAAAAAATAAAATCTTTTGAAAACATTTCAATAGAAGGAATATATAGTCATTTATCATCTGCAGATGAAGCTAACGCAATAGATTCTCAAAGTATTACACAATTACAAAGACTTAAGTTTTATGAATTATTAAAGCAAATTAATCTTGATAGAAATAATGAAATTAAGATTCATTTGGCTAATTCTGCGGGAATGCTTCTTAGCAATGATTTTCATTTTCACATGGTACGTGTTGGGCTTTCTATGTACGGATACAGTCCATTAGACAAAATAGATAAAAATTTATTACTTAAACCAGCTTTATCTTTGAAGGTCAAAGTAGCTTTTATAAGAAATATTGATAAAGGTGTAAGTGTAAGTTATGGAGGCAAATTTGTAAGTCATAGAAAAACTAAGTTAGCTGTATTAAGTATTGGTTATGCAGATGGTGTACCAAGAATTCTTTCAGGCAAGATTAAAGTAATTCATAATAATAAATTTTATCCTCAAGTTGGATCTATAACTATGGACCAAATGATGGTAGACATAACAGATTCTAATGAAATTAAAGTTGGTAGTACCATGTTATTACTAGGATCTGATGGAGATAAAACAATTTCTCCTCTTGAATGGGCAAGAAAATCTAATACTATTCCTTGGGAAATTCTTTGTTCTTTTAAAAATAGATTACCTAAAGTTCAAGTAGATTAGACATTTCGATTAAATAAAAAATTTTGAATGTTTGCATAAAAATTGATAATGTATAAGAACTGGAGAGGTGGCTGAGTGGTTGAAAGCGGCTCCCTGCTAAGGAGTTACAGGAGGTAACTTTTGTCGAGGGTTCGAATCCCTCCCTCTCCGTGATTTATTTAGAAAATTTTTAATTAATATTTGTTTTAAAACAAGTCAAGATCAATATCTTCTAGGTCATAAATAGAATTTAAAATCAAGTCAGCGCCTGCATTTCTAAGATTTGTTTCGTAAGAATTACGTTCTTTTAATCGAGAATTTAAATGTAAATGAGGGGGAGCTATTCCGATACTTATGAATTTCTGAGATGGTATTTCCTTTCTAGCGTTTATAACTGTATTTATATCTGCAATAGTATCTCCTACATATGCAATAGGAATATTTGATTCACCAATTTTATCTCCAATAAGCTTTTTTGATAAGTTAATAAAACCTTTAGGATCAGGCTTGTCAGGGGCATCTCCCATAGATATTAATGGTGGTGATTTTAGTCCAAGTCTTTTTTCTAAAACAAATTTTGCAGAAGCAGACTCTGCACCACTAACAAAACCCCAAATTATTCCATTATCTTGAATTAAATCAAAAAACTTTTTATCAACTAATAACTCCTCATTTGTTATGTAACCCGACCAGTATTTACTATCTTTATTTGGATCTCCACCAAAGTAAAACTTTTCAAAACATTTTACTATCTCCTCTCTTGGAGGAATTTTAAGGTTTAAGTTTTCTTTTTTTATACATCTTTTTATAAGTTCTAAACTTAAATCCCAGTCATTATTCCAGATCCCTTCATTTTTAGCATTATCAATATCTATATAACTTGGCTCCCATCCGGTAAATTTGTAGACAGTTTTTTTTAATGAAAGTCTGTAACTATTCTCTACGCTGCGGATTACCCCATCAATGTCAAACAAAATTAAACCAATATTTTTCAATTAATTTTCTTACGTCATTATTATAAAAGATTAGTATTCTTATAAAGAAAAAGCAAAGAAAAACATTCTATTTATAAAAATTATGGATTAGCGAAACTTAATTTTGTAAATATCCTCTGGGAGTGAGAAATATTTCATCAACTAAGGTTGTTTGAGAATTGCCAATAATAATGATTGATAACATATCAATCTCTTTAAAAGGAATGGTATTTAAAGTAAAAAATTTTTTGGTTTGATTTTCTCTCCCTACTTGTCTAGCTAATAAAACTGGAGTATCACCATGCCTAGATTGTAAACATATATCTATTACACTTTTAAGCTGCCAATTTCTCTCAATGGATTGAGGATTAAATAAAGCTATTACAAAGTCGCCCACAAGAGCTCCTTTAATTCTTTTTTCTATTAAAGACCATGGAGTTAATTTATCGCTTAAACTTACTGAACAAAAGTCATTCATTAGTGGTGCTCCACTAATTGCAGCAGCTAATTGAACACTACTTATACCTGGATGTATTTCAAAGTAAGGTCTATATTCTTTTTTGATTTTTTGTACTAATTCTAAAAGTAAACCTGCCATTCCATAAAATCCAGATTCACCTGAAGAAATTAAAGCCACTTTTATTCCTTCTTCTGCTAGTTTAATTGCTTTACTGCATCTCTCTTTTTCCTCAGTAAGTTTACTTTCAATTAAAACCTGATCATTCCTTTTTAAGGGTTTTATTAAATCTAAATACATTTTGTATCCAATCCAAACAGTACATCTTGAAAGTGCTTTTCTTGCATTATTGGTTAGGAAGGAGATATCACCGGGCCCACTTCCAATAATATGGATCTCACCATGGGTTGGATTATATTGATTTTTTGATTCTGCTACAGCGATAGTTACTGCCCCAGATTTATTTTTGAAAATTCTTTTTTCTTCTAATAATTTTGATTCTTCTCCTGCTGCAAGTAAGCAAGAGGCTTCTGCTACAGAAGGTGTACCAATTTCCCTTTGCACGACATTTGATGGATTTGGAACAATTATTGTTGAAAGATCTTTTTTACTAAAAAACTTTATAGGCAAGTTTTTTTCTTCAGAAAGTTCTAAAATTCCTTTCTCATCTTTTTTTATATCTATAGTTGCAAATCCCGCAATTGATTGCTGCGATAAATTTCCTGACTCCAAAAGATTATTTAAAGAATTTGATATTAATTCTTTGCTTGTATTTCTTTCACATCCAATGCCAATCCATAATACAGGCGGGTGCCAAGTTGTTCCATGATTTTCGAATATACTCACATGAAATGTTGAATCTAGTTTTTCAGTTTCTTTTTTATCAATTTGATTAATAATCTCAGCTGATTCTGAAGTTTTCCATAAGCTATTACCAGATAATTGTTTGCAAAATATTTCTTCGTTTTTAGCTTGTTTAATTACTAGTTTTGACCAATCGTTGATTTTACCAGATCTTTTCCACCCCCATTGATTTCCAAATGCATCAAGATTTAAGAGGCTTTGATCATTGGAATTATTAGTTTCTATAATTTCGCCACCAAGTAAATTAGCAATTTGACATGAAATATTTTGCGTATTTGACTGATGTAAGCCAATTAATGGAACTATCTTGGAACATTTGTTATCTATAACTATCACTCCTGGATCTTGATCTTTAGAGGTTAAAAATGGATTTATTATGCGTATTGTTGCAGCAATTGAGCCTATAAAAATTATTAAATCTATCTCCGGCCATTTTTTTAGTAATATTTCTCTAGGTTTTTGTACTTTAATAAGTTCACTTTCCTTTCCATCCTCTTTTGAAGAACCCGCAATATATATGTCTTTGACAAATTCTGTTTTTTTAAGCCTTTTTAAAATTTCTTTTGAATTATTAGATAGACCTATCGCAATGCCTTTCAAATTAGAAACTATTGATAGTAACTTTGAAATTATATCCTGTCGCTGGATTTAAAAAATTTTCTTTGAAATATAAAAAAAAATTTAAGAAATTTATTTAAATTTTGAGTAAAAATACTCATAATTTAGTCATAGACTAGAATTTAACAAAATATTCATATAGTAACAATCATTAGAACATTTGTTACGTTAATGCATAACGAAAGAATCTTTGCCTTATTATTTTTGAAACGAATATCTAAAGTTCCGAAGGATTCGTTTTCTTGAACATTATCATTAAAAATAGGTTCAAGATCCGATCAATCGGCTTTAATGTCAATTATTTTCGAGGTGCTAGATGACCATCAGCCCACCAGAAAGTGGAGAAAAAAACAAAAAAGTTTTGGAAGATCCTGTCAAGGCCGATCCAAGACCTATTGATTTTGCCAAATTAGATAAGCCAGGATTCTGGTCAAGTAAATTATCTAAAGGTCCGAAAACTACAACTTGGATCTGGAATTTGCATGCTGATGCACATGATTTTGATGTGCATACAGGCGATGCTGAAGAAGCAACAAGAAAAATCTTTTCAGCTCATTTTGGACATCTTGCAGTCATTTTTATATGGATGAGTGCTGCATTTTTCCATGGAGCAAGATTTTCTAATTACTCAGGTTGGTTAGCTGATCCAACTCATGTCAAACCAGGAGCTCAGCAAGTATGGGCAATCGTTGGTCAAGAAATGCTTAATGCTGACCTTGGTGCTAACTACAACGGTATTCAAATTAGTTCAGGAATATTCCACATGTGGCGAGCATGGGGAATCACTAATGAGAGTGAACTTATGGCTTTAGCAATAGGTGCTGTAGTAATGGCGGCACTTATGCTTCATGCTGGAATCTTTCATTATCACAAAGCAGCTCCAAAAATGGAGTGGTTTCAAGATATCGAGTCTATGCTTAACCACCACATAGCTGGTTTAGTAGGTTTAGGATCTTTAGCATGGGCTGGCCATTGTATTCATATCGGAGCTCCTACTGCAGCTCTCTTAGACGCAATTGATGCAGGCTCTCCTTTAGTTATTAATGGAAAAGAAATAGCAACTATTGCAGATATGCCTATGCCGCATCAACTCTGTGATCCACAAATTATCGGTCAGATATTTCCAGGATTAGCGAGTGGTACAGGTAATTTCTTTAGTTTAAATTGGTTAGCTTTCTCAGACTTCCTTACTTTCAAAGGTGGACTTAACCCTGTGACAGGAAGCTTATGGATGACTGATGTTTCACATCATCATTTAGCTTTTGGTGTAATAGCGATAATTGGTGGTCATATGTACAGAACCAACTACGGTATTGGTCATAGTATGAAAGAAATATTAGATTCACAACAAGGAGACCCAATATTATTCCCTGCTCCTAAAGGTCATCAAGGTCTTTTTGAGTTCATGGCAGAAAGTAGACATGCTCAGCTATCAGTAAACCTAGCGATGCTTGGTTCAATAAGCATACTTGTATCTCATCACATGTATGCGATGCCTCCATATCCTTATATAGCTACTGACTATATGACAGTTCTTGGATTATTTACCCATCACATGTGGATAGGTGGATTATTCATAGTAGGAGCAGGTGCGCATGCTGGAATTGCAATGGTTAGAGATTACGATCCAGCAAAACATATTGATAATGTATTAGACAGAATTCTTAAGGCAAGAGATGCTTTAATCAGTCACTTGAACTGGGTTTGTATGTGGCTTGGATTCCATAGTTTTGGACTCTATATTCACAACGATACTATGAGAGCTTTGGGTAGACCCCAAGATATGTTTAGTGATTCTGCTATCCAACTTCAGCCAATCTTTGCTCAATGGGTACAGAGTATTCAAGCATCTGCTGTTGGGACCTCCCTTTTAGCAGGTACTGCAGAAGCTTTACCTCACAAAGCTTTAAGTGAAGTCTTTAATGGAAGTTTAGTAGAAGTTGGTGGAAAGGTAGCTATAGCGCCAATTCCACTAGGGACAGCTGATTTAATGATTCATCATATTCATGCTTTCCAAATCCATGTAACTGTTTTGATACTTCTTAAAGGAGTTCTTTATGCAAGAAGTTCAAGGTTGATTCCTGACAAAGCTTCTTTAGGATTTAGATTCCCTTGTGATGGACCTGGAAGAGGTGGTACATGTCAAGTTTCTTCATGGGATCACGTTTTCTTAGCTCTCTTCTGGATGTATAACTGTTTATCAATAGTTATTTTCCACTTCTCTTGGAAAATGCAGAGTGATGTTTGGGGACTTACTGGTGGTAATTTTGCACAAAGTTCAATTACTATCAATGGTTGGTTAAGAGATTTCCTCTGGGCTCAAGCTTCTCAAGTATTAACAAGTTATGGTCAATCAATAAGCATGTACGGTTTGATGTTCTTGGGAGCTCACTTTATTTGGGCGTTCAGTTTAATGTTCCTCTTCAGCGGAAGAGGATATTGGCAAGAATTGTTCGAATCAATTGTTTGGGCACACAATAAACTAAAGGTTGCACCAACCATTCAACCTCGAGCTCTATCTATTACGCAGGGACGTGCAGTAGGTGTTACTCATTTCCTTGTAGGTGGTATTGCTACCACATGGGCCTTCTTCCATGCTCGCCTTTTCGGGCTGGGCTAATAACCTGAACTTCACCTTTTTAATTCAATGGCAACAAAATTTCCATCATTTAACCAGGGTCTAGCTCAGGACCCCACAACCCGACGAATATGGTACGGAATAGCTACCGCTCATGACTTTGAAAGTCATGACGGTATGACCGAAGAAAAACTTTATCAGAAGCTATTCTCTACACATTTTGGACATCTAGCAATAATCGCTCTATGGGTAGCCGGTAACTTATTTCATATTGCTTGGCAAGGTAATTTTGAGCAATTTGTACTAGATCCAACTCATGTCCGTCCTATAGCTCATGCTATTTGGGACCCTCATTTTGGATCTGGCATAACAGAAGCAATGACACAAGCTGGAGCAAGCGGTCCAGTAAACATCGCTTATTCAGGTCTCTATCATTGGTGGTACACAATTGGAATGAGAACTAACGAGCAACTCTTCCAAGCTTCAATATTCATGAGTATTTTGGCTTGCTGGACTCTATTTGCTGGTTGGTTACACTTACAGCCAAAATTCAGACCTTCTTTAGCTTGGTTTAAAAATGCAGAGTCAAGATTAAATCATCATTTAGCTGTCTTATTTGGTTTTAGTAGTATCGCTTGGACAGGCCATTTGGTTCATGTTGCTATACCTGAATCAAGAGGTCAGCATGTAGGTTGGGATAACTGGTTAACAGTGCTTCCTCACCCTGCAGGATTAGCTCCTTTCTTTACTTTAAACTGGGGAGCTTATGCCCAAAATCCTGATTCTTTAGATCAAGTCTTTGGAACAGCTGAAGGAGCTGGAACAGCAATCTTTACTTTCTTAGGTGGTCTTCATCCTCAAAGTGAAGCATTATGGCTTACCGATATTGCGCATCACCATATTGCGATTGGAACAGTTTTTGTAATTGCTGGTCATATGTATAGAAATACTTTTGGTATTGGTCATAGCCTCAAAGAAATTACAGAAGCCCATAATACAAGACACCCTAATGATCCTCATAAAGGTAGTTTTGGAATTAACCACGATGGAATATATGAAACTGTAAATAATTCATTACATTTCCAACTTGGATTAGCACTAGCATCCCTTGGTGTGGCAACTTCTCTTGTAGCTCAACACATGGGTGCACTTCCCTCTTACGCTTTTATTGCAAGAGACTACACTACACAATCTGCTTTATATAGTCATCATCAGTACATAGCAATGTTCTTGATGGTTGGTGCATTTGCACATGGAGCTATTTTCTTTGTAAGAGATTATGATCCAGAATTAAATAAAGATAATGTATTGGCAAGAGTTCTTGGAACAAAGGAAGCTTTGATAAGCCATCTTAGTTGGGTAACAATGCTGCTTGGATTCCATACTCTAGGAATTTATGTTCATAACGACGTTGTTGTAGCTTTTGGTAATCCTGAAAAGCAAATTCTAATTGAGCCAGTATTTGCTCAATTTGTTCAAGCTGCCCAAGGTAAAATGATGTACGGCTTTAATGCTCTATTATCTGATCCAACAAGTTCAGCAAGTCTCGCAGCTAATTCATTGCCAGGTAATCATTACTGGATGGATTTGATCAATAGACAAGATGCATTAAGTGCTTTCTTACCTATCGGCCCTGCAGATTTCTTAGTTCACCATGCTATCGCTTTAGGTCTTCATACAACCGCTTTAATACTTATCAAAGGAGCACTTGATGCTAGAGGAACAAAATTAATTCCTGATAAGAAAGATTTAGGTTATGCATTCCCTTGCGATGGTCCTGGACGTGGAGGTACTTGTGATAGTTCATCTTGGGACGCTATGTACCTAGCTATGTTCTGGGCATTAAATTTACTAGCATGGGTAACTTTCTACTGGCATTGGAAACACCTAGCAATTTGGCAGGGTAACGTAGCACAATTTAACGAATCAGGAACTTATCTAATGGGTTGGTTCAGAGATTATCTCTGGTTAAACTCTGCTCAACTCATTAATGGATATAATCCATTTGGAGTAAATTCCCTATCTCCTTGGGCTTGGATGTTCCTATTCGGTCACTTAGTTTGGGCTACTGGTTTCATGTTCCTCATATCTTGGCGTGGTTACTGGCAAGAATTAATTGAAACATTAGTTTGGGCACATCAGCGTACTCCAATTGCTAACCTTGTTGGCTGGAGAGATAAGCCAGTTGCACTTTCAATTGTTCAAGCTAGATTAGTTGGGCTTGCACATTTCACGATTGGAAACATACTTACATTTGGG
>QCHG01000002.1 GCA_003278045.1 Prochlorococcus sp. AG-402-A04
ATTTCAAATCAATAATTCTAATTTCAAGTTATTTTTACCAAATACTTTTATGAATAACAGTGGTGAAGCTGTCAGAGCAATTGTTGATTGGTACAAAATAAATTTAGATCAGCTTTTCATAATAGTCGATGATAAAGATCTTCCCCTTGGAAAAATTAGATTTAGAAGAAAAGGAAGCTCAGGCGGTCATAACGGGCTGAAAAGCATCATTGAACAATTAAATACACAAAACTTTAAGAGAATAAGAATTGGTATTGGGTCACCGCCTCTAACAAAAGGAAAAAATAATTTCAATACCATTTCACATGTATTAGGAAATATTTCTCTAGAAGAAAAATCAATATTGGATAAAGTGTATAAGAGAGTAATAGAATCCCTCGAACAAATAAATACTAAAAAAGAAGAATTTATAATTAATGAATTAAATTCTTTTGACAAAGACCAACCTTAAGAAATGCGTTCAAAACCTGAGACGATTGCCAATGTAAGTGTTAAGGAATATTGCTTCTCAAAAAAGCAAATTCAGGGAGTTGTAGAAGCTAGTCAATTTAAATGGAATTTTACATGGTCCTTTAATAAAGGTCTTTTAAAGGTAAATCCACCTCTGGGAAGAGCATTAATTGAGGATGCCTTGTTGAGATTCTTATTGAAAAAAGATTATGAACTAGAAACAGGGAATGAATATAAATTCACTATTTCAGCCAAGTTTTAAAATCTATATTTTGATTCAAAGTAAACTTCGTTTTGCAATAATCTTCTAAAATTATCAACGCTGATATCGCATCAAGGTTTTTATTAAGGAGAAAAACCTCCCTAGGCATAAAAAACTTCAGACCACTAATTGGGAAAAGTTCGAAATATCTTGCTTTAGCCCTGTAGGTAGTATTTTTTTCCTCAAAAGTTATTATTTCTTTTTTAAAAAAATATAGTTTTTCTCTAATTTCTCCACTTGTAGTACCATTGCCAATAATAATTTGTGATATGTCCTCAGCGGCAATTAAATTCCTGACATAATTCTCAATTAATTCGCTTTTAAGAATAATCGCTTTATAAACTTTTTTTTCACTTACTTCAGCTAATACTAAACCGCATTTACTTTTCCCGGGATCAATAGTTATAACTCTAGGCATTTAAGATGCAATCTTTAAAATATTGATTTCAACGACTATAGGTTCTACAGTTTTACTATCTCTCAAAGATACTACTTCTAACTTAAATTTGATATTTTGATTTTCTTGAAGAAAGTCTCTAATTTTTTTTACAAAATTTCCATTTGTTTTAAGTTCACTAACTTGTGATCCTTTTGACTTAATTTCATCCCTTGTTTCTCTAAGCAATGATTTAATTTTTAAATTTATTGATTTAAGATTTAAATCACTTTCTTCCAAAATTGAACTTGTAATAACATCCCCTTTTTTGACTATAAATTTATTCTCTAATAAATCAGGAGATACAAAAACGTAATTATCACCTTTTAAAACATTTGTTGCTGATTTGATTAGTAAAATCCAGTTACCACCCCTAGCAGCTATTGTCTGAATTTTTGTAATATCACTTGGTCTCCATAAAAGAATATTTTTTGCTTCCTTATTAATTGGATCAACAATTTTCCTAACAAATTTATCAGCTTCATTATAGATTTTTGTAAAGTCTAGTTTCATATTTGAGCTCGAATTTATTTCAGCTATAAATAAAGTTTGTCCTCTTTTAATAACAATATTCCCTCTCCTAAATTCTTTAATATTATTTTTTAATTGATTTAACTCTTTTTCTTTTTGAATAATTTTACCTTCAAGTTCCTTTTGTTCTTCCTGTAAAGGAATTAAAGCCTTTTTACTTTCATCTAAAGTTTTTTGCAAAAAAGGAATATCAACAAAAAGCCTTTGTCTGAATTCTTCACTTACTAAAATCAATAACCCTATTGATATTGAACTAATAAACCCACCAGTAAGAATAGTTATTATGGTTGCTGTTTTTTTCGGTCTTAATTTTAAGATGCTAAATCTTGCTTTACCAATCTTTGTTCCAAGAATATCCCCAAATGGTGCAATTAATCCCCCTAGTAATATTAAAAAAGCAATTAAAATCCAAGCCACACTTTTGCATATACTCAGTACATCATAATTTATGATGAATCAATTAAATCTTTTTGCAAGAGCAATAGGATCGAAGACTGTGATCTTTTTTCTTTCAATATTAAGAAGTCCTGAATCCTTTAAATCTCCCAATAATCTTGTAATTGTTACTCTTGTAGAACCAATAGCTTCAGCAATTGCCTGATGTGAAAGCCTCAAATCTATCGTAATACCTTTTTCACCTGCAACTCCAAAGTCTCTACAAAGGACCATTAAAAAACTTACTAAACGAGAAGACATATCTCTATGTGTAAGAGTTTCTATCATTGTTTCAGTTTGCAGGATCCTACTTGAAAGCCCCTGTAAAAGTAACAGTCCTACTGATGCATCTTCCTCTATAGCTCTTAAAACAGAATTGGCAGGTGCTGTTATCATCTCAACTCTTGTAAATGCTATGGCATGGTAAAAACGATCGGATCTATGGCCTGTTAGAAGAGATAAAACACCAAAGAGACTATTCTCTCTTAAAAGAGCAACAGTTATTTCTTCACCTGACTCATAAACTCTTGAGAGTCTTACTGCTCCTCTTCTTATAAGATAAACCCTTTCAGCAGGGTCTCCAGGGAAGAATATAGTTTTAGACCTCTCAACCATTTCTGTGCTTGCACCATCAAGACCTTTAATAACTTCCATTAAAGTTCTATTGATTGGAAAACGTTCTCCGACAGAGTTAATTTTACTTTGTCCGGAATGTTGAGAACTAAAGCGGTTGAATCCTCGTGAAGCGGGTATCATAAATATCTTGACTATTAAAAAATTTAAGGAGACACCTTGAAATATCTTGTATCAACAGTAACAATTTTCAATTCTTATCAGTTTATCCTCATGCTCTTATCAGTTAGTTTCAAATTGCTTAACCCTTTTTTAAGTAAAATTACACTATATGCAGCGTCATTAGATTCTAATTATACTGCATGTAGAAAGAATCTAAATAATGGTAATTAGTTCATCTCATATTTATTCCAAAGGTAATCTTGATGTTGTAAAAACAAATACTGCTAACAAAATTAAAGTAAAAAAATTTTCACAAAACGGACAAATTCAAATTTATCAATCTTCTTATAGAGGTAGCTACACATCTATCATTAGAGACTCTCTAAGAAATGCTGCACTTGGCAGGAAAGTGCTAATAATACAATTTATGAAAGGAGGGGTCAATCAAGGAGTTGATCATGCAGTAAATCTATGCGGTAATTTAACCTGGGTAAGATCTTCACATTCCTTTGATCAATATAATTCTGAAGCAATTGAAAATAATAAAAATTTACAAAAGTCTATTCATGAATCTACAGTTGAATTATGGAATTTTTGTAAAAGGGAACTACAATCTGGGGAAAATGATCAAATTATACTTGATGAAATTTTTTTAGCTATTTACATGAAAATTATCGATAAAGATGATTTGATTTCAACACTTGAAAACCGATTTATATCAGGAGATGTAATCCTTACTGGTACAGATATACCTAAAGATTTATTATTAATGGCTAACCAAATTACCGAACTTCGCTCATAAAACAATGCTAAAAAATGATCTCTGGATAAATGAAAAAGCTTCGGAAGGCATGATAAAACCCTTCCAATCAAATTTGGTGAGACATCTTGAGCCTGACAATAAACAAAAGCCAGTTTTGAGTTACGGATGTTCCTCTTATGGCTATGATTTAAGACTTTCATCAAAAGAATTCCTAATTTTCCGACATATCCCTGGAACAGTGATGAACCCCAAAAAGTTTAATCCTAATAATTTAGAAAAAACTGTTCTACACCATGATAATGATGGAGACTTTTTTATTCTTCCTGCTCACTCCTATGGTTTAGGAGTTGCTTTAGAAAAGATGAAAGTGCCAGAAAATATAACTGTAATCTGCATAGGTAAAAGTACTTACGCGCGACTTGGAATTATTGTTAATACAACGCCGGCAGAGGCAGGGTGGGAAGGTCATCTAACTTTAGAGTTTAGTAATAGTTCAGGTGCAGATTGCAGAATATATGCTGAAGAGGGTATTTGCCAACTACTCTTTTTTGAAGGTGATCCGTGCTCAACAACTTATGAAGATAGAAGAGGTAAATATCAAAATCAACCAGAAAAAGTAACTCTTGCAAAGATCTAAAATGAGTAAAGTTGAACTAATTTCGCTAACTCCTGATGCAGAAAAAACAATGGCTTACATTGCAAGAGTTAGTAATCCAAAAAATCAGGAGAATGAAGACTATTCTAAATTATTGAGTTATTGCATTAAAAATGAACATTGGAGTGTTTTTGAACAATCATTTATGACATTGCAAATAGAAACTAATAGAGGAATAGCTGCCCAAATTTTAAGACATAGATCATTTACTTTTCAGGAATTTTCTCAGAGATATGCAGATAGTTCTCAATTGGGTAATATTCCCTTGCCAGAGTTAAGGCGTCAAGATTTTAAAAACAGGCAAAATTCAATTCCTGATCTCTCTGATGAGTTAAAAAAAGATTCAATGAAAAAATTGGTTTACATTTTCAGGCTGCTTCAAAATTATATGAAGATTTACTTTCTGAAGGCGTAGCCAAAGAATGTGCGAGATTTGTTTTACCATTAGCCACTCCAACAAGAATCTATATGTCTGGATCATGCAGATCGTGGATCCATTATATTCATTTAAGATCGGCTCACGGCACCCAAAAAGAACATAAGTCGATCGCCCAAAATTGCAAGTCTATTTTTAAAAAAAGTTTTCCGATTGTATCAAAATCTTTAGAATGGTAAAAATTATCCATGACTACGAGGACTAACCTCATTATTTTTATTTTCTTGAATTTTTGAAAATTTTGCATTAATAATTTCTTCATAAGGTTTCTCTTCTTTTTCCAAATTATTAATAGATTTTCTTATTTTTATTTCATCTTGTTTACCAATAAAAGTAGATATTAGATTACCCTTTTTATCAAAAAGATTAACTTGAGGAATCCCATTGACATCATACTTCTTGATGTAATTACTCCATTTTTGATTATCAACATTTAAAAAAACAAAATTAATATCTTTTTCGTATTCATCTTTAAAAGCAGAAACTTGTGGAGCCATTTCTTTGCAAACTTCACACCACTCAGCATAAAACTCCAGAAAAGTAGGCTTATTATTTGTAAAAGCTATTTCAGGGTCAATAGATAATTCTCCGAAACTCTTTAGAAGATAAGTTGATTTAAACAAGAAATTTCTAAATAACAAGAGTGAAATGATAACAATAGATATAATCAAAATAAGTATTGTTTTTAAATTTGCTGTTAAAATTTTCTCTCTACTCTCAGATTGCACTATTTAGAAATTATGAACTAAACACATCTTAAATAAGTTAAACAGATAAAGAGAATTGAAATCTATAAGCTTTTAATCAACTGATAAAATAAAAACTAAATAATTATCAAAATTTCTTTGATTCCTGAAATCTAATTATGCAATCAATCTTTGGAACTGATGGAATAAGAGGAAGATTTAATGAAGAGATAACCTATTCTCTAGCCTACAAAGTAGGTTATTCTCTGGGGTTGAATTTAGAGAATAAAAATCCAATATTAATTGGAAGAGATACAAGAATTAGTGGTGATATTCTTCTTCAGGCAATAACACAAGGCTTAAATGAGAGCGGCAAAAAATTTATAAATCTTGGAATCTGCCCTACCCCAGCAATACCTTTTTTAATAAAACAACGGAATTTTAGTAGTGGGATCATGATATCTGCAAGTCATAATCCACCAGAATATAATGGCATAAAAATTTTTGATCATAATGGGCAAAAAATTACAAAGTATCTAGAAAATAAAATTCAAAAATTAATTGAAGAGTCAAATCAAAATATATCAGTTCCTAAAAAAGTGATCCCTCTAAAAACAAATAAAGATCTTATGGATGTTTATATTAAAAGCCTTATCCAAACAATGGATGGAGAAAATCTAAGTGGGTTGAAAATAATTTTAGACACATGCTATGGATCAGCTACAACCTGCGCAAAAAAAATTTTTCAAGCTCTTGGTGCTGAAGTAAGAGTTATCAATAACTCAAATAATGGTTTGAAAATTAATATGAATTGTGGTTCTACTAACCTCGAACCATTAAAAAAAGAATTAAGAGAGAATCCTGCAGATATGGGTTTTAGCTTTGATGGAGATGCCGATAGAGTAATTGGAATCGATTCCAAAGGTAATGTGTTAGATGGAGATCACATTCTTTTTCTTTGGGGCAGAGAGCTAATGGAACAAAAAATGCTGACAAATAATTTATTAATATCAACGCAAATGGCAAACTTAGGTTTTGAAAGTGCTTGGAAGAAAATTGGAGGAATTTTACATAGAACTAACGTAGGAGATAAATATGTACATGACGCAATTAAGGAAAAAAGAGCTGATTTAGGAGGGGAGCAGTCAGGTCATATACTTTCAAAAATTAATAACTTTTCCGGAGATGGGATATTGACTGCACTTCAAATTTCTAGATATTGTAAAGTGAAAAATATTAGTTTAAATGACTGGCTTAAAAGTAGTTTCGAACCTCTTCCTCAAAAACTAACCAATATCAAATTAGATTTTAATATTAAAAAATTAAATCCAAAAATCAAAATCTTAATCGAACAAACTATAGAAAATTTTCAGGCATTATATTCGGATAATTGTAGAGTTTATATAAGACCTAGTGGTACAGAACCTTTAATTAGAGTTTTAGTTGAAGCCAAAAATCATGAGGAAGTTAACTCCTTATCTAGCGAAATAACAAGCAAACTCATCTCTGAAATTAATAAAATAATTAACTAACAATTAATCAATTTTTTATATAAATCCTTTCAAAAATATCAAGTTGGTTAACAGTCACATACTTTTCACGATTAGTTTTAACTTTACTTGGATTAAAACTTTCGGAATAATTAAAATCTTTTTTATCTATTTTTTTAAAATAAAAATTACTTGATATAGTGCTATCCATGTAATCGAATAGATCCTTTACATCTGTTTTTATAAAAATTAGGGTCCCTTTTTGTAATGAATTTGAGAGAATATTAATAAATTCTGGCTGAATTACACGCCTTTTAAAATGCCTTTTTTTAAACCATGGATCAGGAAAATTAAAAGAAATGCTTTTTAGATTTTTGATAATAAATTCACTTTGGACATCATTCAAAATATTATTAGCATTACCAAATAAAAAATATAGATTTTTGATTTCTTTTTCAATCACTTTTAATTTAGCATTTTTGACTAATTTCTCACGAATTTCAATTCCCAAATAATTCCAGCTGGAATTAACTAAAGCTAAATCGAATAGAAACTCACCAGCAGCACAACCTATATCCAAATGAAGATTCAGTTTAGAATTTCCAAACATGTCGCTCAAAGAAGGAATTCTCTCAATCTGATTAAAATTACTACTAAGCGGATTAACATGCTGTCTCATACAATTATTAATATATTTCTAGGCAATAATATAAGGATGCATAATATTCATAACTATGACAATAGTAAGTTCAAAAGTAACAGTTTGATGTTTAATAATTATGTATTTAAAAAGAAAAAGTTTTGAACGTTTTTAATCAACTTTCTATTTGGCTATCCTTTCAACTTTCAATAATTTTCCTTATTGGTATTCCCATTACTCTATCCTTGTGGTCAATTAAAAAAAGAAATAAAGCAGTTAATAAACTTCTTTCAATTTATTGGAAAATATCCCTTTTATTTTTTATAAGTCTTCTTCTTTTAATAGGTAAATATAATTATGCTCTCGTGATAACAAATATTTCAACATTATTAATGACAGTTTCAGTTTGGTTTTGGAACGATATTAATGATGAGTTAAGAGAATATGATTTTTCTTACTCTCTCACCACAACGACAAAAATTTGGAGATGGACGATAACTTTTATATCTCTCAATTTCTTTATTCAGAGTTTACAAAACTTTAACTGCTTTTCTTTTATTAATTCGGATGCGTGTGCAATATGGCTTCAGCCTTCTTCAAATTTATATCTTATTTTAAAAAATTTATTTAATTTTTTCTTTGGAGCTAACTTTACTCAGCCAATAGCAAAATTCTTAGGATTATTTTCATTATTAATCTATATTTTAGGCCTCATTCAATGGTCAATAATCAAATTACCTAAAAATGGAAGAAACTCTTACTTCTCAGAAAATGGCAAATATTGATTTAATAAATAGCCTTGAAAAAATCAGTTCCGAGATACCTGATAGGATACTTAAATTAGAGGGTTTCATTCAAAAAGAAAATCAAAAAGAACAATTAGAAATAATTATTTTCAGAGGTTTCAGTAGCTCAACAACTCATCCAATTGAAATAGATTCAGAAAAAACAGTAATAGCACTTAATTATATAATTAAAAATTTTAAACTTTATAAAGCACCGTTAACAGAGACCGGAGAAAATTTTATAAGAGAAAATGAAAACTCAGTTTTCTTTTTGAATCAAAAAAACTGGATTTAAATAAATTCTAAATTAATAATATTTGAACATCTTTTGCATAATTTTGTATTTTGTATTCCAATAAAAGTTTCTTTTTGATAATGCCAACATCTATCACATTTTTGACCTTGAGCTTTTAATATTTGTATTTTTCCAAGTGCATTGGTATCAATAATTAGAGAATTTTCCACTAAATCAGATACCACTTGGAAGTTTGATACTATCAGCCAATCCCTAAATAAATCTACATCTTGATTGCCAAATTCTTTTAGCCAAATAAGTGAATCTTTTAAAACTTTATCTTCAGGTAAATAATTAACTTCAGTTTCCAAAGCTGCTCCAATTATTTGTTTGTTTCTACATCCTTCTATAGCCTTGTTAATTTCAACTCTCAAATTTCTTAAATTTGCAATGTGTTCATTAAGTATTTGATTTTTCCATGACTGCGAAAATATTGGCCATCCTCTTTGAAAGACTGATTTTTCTTTAGTTGAATAGGGTATATTTTGCCAAATATCTTCAGCCATATGACAAAGCACTGGAGAAATAAGTACGGCTAAATTTTCAACAACTTTTGACATGACGAACTGACATGATCTTCTCCTAAATTGTGATTTAGAACTTACATATAACCTATCCTTCGCAATATCCAAATAAAAATTTGATAGGTCTACAACGCAAAAACTTTGCAAGATTTGGAAAAATTTTGAAAATTCATAATTTTCATAAGCATTTGATATTTCATCTGTAACCTCAACTAGTCTGCCTAACATCCATTGATCTAAAAGAGGCAATTGATCAATTTCAAAACTATCAACATTAGGATCATAATCATGAATATTACCTAGAAGATATCTTGCAGTATTACGTACTTTTCTGTAAACGTCTGAAAGTTGCTTGAGTATATTTGAACCAATTGGAACATCAACTGAATAATCTACAGAGCTTACCCATAGCCTTAAAACATCAGCACCATAAGCAGGATCAGTTTTTTTATTATTACCTCCATTAATAATTATATTTGGGTCAACAACATTTCCTAAAGATTTACTCATTTTTCTTCCATTTTCATCAAGTGCAAAACCATGAGTTAAAACTTTCTTATAGGGAGGTTTATTGTTGACTGCAACAGATGTTAGCAAAGAAGACTGAAACCATCCTCGATGTTGATCTGAGCCCTCTAAATAAAGATCTGCTGGATACTTTAATTCACTTCTCAGTTCACATACTGCGGCCCAGCTAGATCCTGAATCGAACCAAACATCCATTGTATCTGTCCCTTTTTTCCATTGATCCGATTCTTTTGCATAACTTTCAGGCAAAAGATTCTTAACATCCCAATCCCACCAAATATCTGCTCCATGTTCACTAAAAAGTTCTTGAATATGATTAATTATCTCGTTGTTAAGTAGGATATCATTTCCATTTTTTTTATAAAAAACTGGAATAGGTACACCCCATGATCTCTGTCTAGAAATACACCAATCTCCTCTCCCAACAACCATAGAATAAATTCTTTTCTTTCCAGTCTCTGGCATCCATTCAACATCTTCGATTGCCTTTAATGCAGATGATCTAAAGCCATTTACAGAGGCAAACCATTGTTCTGTTGCCCTAAAAATAGTTGGTTTTTTGGTTCTCCAATCATACGGATATCTATGTTTATAATTTTCTTGTAATAGAAGCAAATTATTTCCTTTTAAATATTCAATAATTAAATCATTGGCATCTTTGAGGACATTGGATCCTTGAAATTGTCCAGAAGATTCATTTAAGTTCCCTTTTTCATCAACAACACATGTAATAGGTAAATCATATTTTTTCCCCACATTAAAGTCATCTACCCCATGACCGGGTGCAGTATGAACTATTCCAGTACCTGATTCTGTCGTAATGTAATCTCCCCCAATCAAGATTCTGCAATTTTTATCCTTAGTAGGATGTTGATATTCAATATTTTCCAATTCAGAACCTCTAACCTCTAAAAGCACCTTGAAATCTTTATTAAATTTCTTACTTATTTCAGAAGATAAATCCTTTGCAAAGAGGTAAATTCGTTTTTCTTCATTGATAGCAAAAACGTACTTTATTTTTGGATTTACTGCAACTGCTTCATTTGCAGGTATGGTCCAAGGAGTAGTGGTCCAAATAGTTATGAAAGAATTATTTTGAAAAAAATCTTTTTTGATATTAAGATTTTCTTGGTTGAAATTTAATAGAATTTGCTCAGATATATTAGTAATTTTTAATGAAACATAAACACTTTTTGAATAATGTTCATCCGGATATTCTAATTCTGCTTCTGCAAGTGCAGTCCTCGAACTTGGACTCCAATGCACAGGTTTAAGACCTCGATATATATATCCATTTAAAAACATTTTCCCAAATACTCCAATCTGAGCAGATTCATAACTTTTCTTAAGAGTTAAGTAAGGGTTGTCCCAATTTCCCCATATGCCCCACCTTTTGAAACCCTCCTTTTGATTATTAATTTGAATATGGGCATAATCTGTTGCTTTTTTTCTTAAATTTAATGTGTCAAGATTCTTTCTTTCATCAGATTTTAAATTCTGAAGAACTTTTAATTCAATAGGTAATCCATGACAGTCCCAACCAGGTACGAAATGAACCCTAAATCCTCTTAAGGTTTTGTACTTATTAATTATGTCTTTTAAAACTTTATTAAGGGCATGACCCATATGAAGAGCTCCATTTGCATAAGGAGGGCCATCATGTAATGTAAATATTTCGCCTGAATTGTTTGAACCTAATTGGAAATCAATATCGTTATTAGCCCAAAAATTCTGTATCTCAGGTTCTCTTACAACTGAATTAGCGCGCATTGAGAAGTCAGTTTTTAATAAATTTAAAGTTTCTTTATAAGAAAAGTCTGATTTTTGTTCTTTGCTATTTTGAGAATTCATACGAGGATATAAGAAATATTGGTGATCAAAAGAATTATTTAAGTAAATCTAATTCATTATATTCTTTCTTAATTGACCTGTAGTTTTTTTGGAATGTTTCAAATAACCAATTTATTTATTTAAGACTTTTATATTATCATTTTTATCATTTCTTACCCACTTTTTTTGGGTTGTATTTTTATTATTTCTACCAATATTAAAAAAATTTGAAGGTCTAGTGAAATCAGAAAATACCAGTTTTATTGACTCTAATATTTTCAAAAAGTTATTTTTAAACTCCAAAAAGGTAATTAATTTTTTCTTTTCGTTATCTGTCAATTGGTACCATCTAGATAAAAAAAGCTCTACTAGATAAAAAACAACTAATACTGTTAAAAAAAGGAAAATTACAAAAAATGATTCATCTAGTGTTTTATGTTTAATTATTAATATCAAACCTATTAATAAATTTAAAAAAGCTTTTATTAAGTCTTTGGGTTTACCTAGCTCAAGATAAATTATCGGTACAGTTAGAAAAATGATCCCAACCAAAATATAAAAAGTTCCCAAATAAAATATCAAACTATTCATTAAATTAACTGCTTAATTAAATTATAAGAGTTGATATCAAGAAAAAACTATCTATCAGAATTTCCTTAAGTGCGGTCGGGGAGACTTGAACTCCCACACCCGAAGATACGAGTACCTAAAACTCGCGCGTCTACCAATTCCGCCACGACCGCTCAAATAAAATAATAATTGAAAGAGGTTTATTTTAAAAATTTTTTTTCTTAAGATGATTAATTTGACACATTAAAATAGAATTGAAAATCTTCTAAAAGAAATTTTTTATATTTAAGCATGCAATCATCTTAAAATATTAGTTATATTATTTAAAGAATAAAAGAAACGATTTCAAACTTAACCAGTAAAAATACAACGAAAAATACTAATTCTTCAAAAACATTTAATTGGCAAAAAGAGATTAAAAATTACGTAGATCCGCCAAGTTTTTGGAATCCAACATTAGGTTTATTTTTTGGCGGTTATTTTCTTGCGTTTCTTAGCATATGGCAATGGTATAGAGGTGTTTGGCCTTTACCTTTACTTGTAGCCACTGCTTTTTTAGCTTTACATATTGAAGGTACTGTTATTCATGATGCCTGTCATAAAGCTGCTCATCCAGTTCCATGGATAAATCAAGCAATGGGGCATGGCTCAGCTATTCTATTAGGATTTAGCTTCCCAGTTTTTACGAGAGTTCATTTACAACATCATATTCACGTAAATCACCCCAAAAATGATCCAGATCATATTGTCAGTACTTTTGGTCCAATTTGGCTAATTGCTCCAAGATTTTTTTATCATGAGGTGTTTTTCTTTCAAAGAAAACTCTGGCGAAGATATGAATTACTACAATGGGGAATTGAAAGATCCATATTCCTGACAATTATCTTGGCAGGTTTGAAATTCGACTTTATGAATTTAATTTATAATTTATGGTTTGGCCCAGCATTAATGGTAGGAGTCACTTTAGGAATATTTTTTGATTATTTACCCCATAGACCATTTCGATCTAGAAATAAATGGATAAATTCTCGAGTTTATCCAAGCAAATTTATGAATTTATTAATAATGGGACAAAATTACCATCTCATTCATCACCTATGGCCTTCGATTCCTTGGTTTGAATACAAAATAGCTTATGAAAAAACTAAGCCTTTATTGGATAAAAAAGGCTCCCCTCAAAGGGTTGGGATATTTGAAAGTAAAGAAGACATTTTTAACTTTATTTATGATTTATTAATAGGTGTAAGGAGTCATAGCAAAAAGAGGGGGAAAATAAGAAAAATCATAAATTTATATCCAGGCTTTAAGATAAAAAAATCTTTATTAAAGCTAGTCAACAAAACATTTATTGGAAGCAACTAACCTTCTCATTCATTAATAATTTTTGGTACTTTAAAATATTTATCTTCTCTCGATGGGCCCAATTCTAGAAGTTCTTCATTGCAATCAGAATTTTTCTTTTCGTCTTTTCTAAATACATTTACAACCTCTATAGCTCTCGTTGTACAGGGGACATCATCTGTATCAATTTTTTCAAGTTGTCTTATATAATCCAATATCTTTTCTAATTGTTGTGCATGATTATTAATTTCATTCTCGTTAAGTTCTAATCTCGCTAAATGAGCAACTTTTTTTACTTCCTCTTTAGTTATTTTTGTCATACATTTAATATCTTTCTTATTAAATAATAGTTTATTAAGAACAACTTATTTACATATCCTTTGAATTTCAAATAATTTAAAAAATAATCACATTTTTTTGAAAATCAATATCAATTATTAGCCTTAATTATTTTTCTCAGCTAAATATGTTATTAGATAGATATTGAAAAATAGAAGAAGAAGTCTTTCCAAAAAATTTTTTTTATCGGCACTCCAAACTTGTTGCTCCTGATTTAATAGGCTGTTACCTCATAAAAAAAAATAATGAGATAGATCAAGTTAAAGGGGTTATTGTTGAAACTGAAGCTTATTCACAGGAAGAAGAGGCCTGTCACGGCTACCGCAAAATGACTGAATCAAACAAATCATTATTTGGCAAACCTGGCACATTTTATATTTACAAATCTTATGGCATTCATCATTGTTTAAACATAGTTACTGATAAAGAAAATTTTGCGAGTGGTGTTTTGATAAGATCAGTTTTTATCTCTAATAAAAATGAAAGATTAGCTTCTGGACCTGGCCTAGTAACAAAAACATTCAGTATAGACATTTCATTAAATTCACTTGAAGTTCTTAATAACAAATCTTTATGGATTTCTCCACGAGACTCCACTCTAGAAGAAAAAGATCTTATTCAAACTACGAGAATTGGCATATCAAAGGCAAAAAATATAAAATGGCGTTGGTATCTCAAAAATAGTAGGAGTGTAAGTAAAAGATTAAAAGGTGATAGAACACCTAAATTTCATTAATCATTTATCTTTTTAAGCGTAATGCAAATTTGGCCTCATAAACATATCCACACACTAGCTAATTTTTCAATTAAAGATTATGAGTCAGTATTTGAATTAGCTAATAGATTTGATGCACTAAAGAATGCAGGAACAAAAAAGATACCGGCCTTACAAGGGACTTTGGTAACGTCTTTATTTTTTGAAGCTAGTACAAGAACAAAAAATAGTTTTGAGCTTGCAGCAAAAAGACTTTCTGCTGATGTCCAAACGTTTGCGCCATCCTCCAGCTCTTTAACAAAAGGCGAAACAATAATTGATACGGCCATAACTTATTCTGCTATGGGGGCAGATACATTAGTTATCAGACATTCATCAAGTTACATAACCTTTGAGATCGCAAAAAAACTTGATGCAATAAATGCCAAGACTTCGGTTCTTAATGCAGGAGATGGATTACATAGTCACCCCAGCCAAGGATTGCTTGACATCTATACATTGATAAAATTCTTTTCCCAAAAAACACTGAATCCAGAGGTTTTAAATTCCAAAAAAATTTTAATAATTGGCGACGTTAATCATTCAAGGGTTGCCAGGTCAAATCTTTGGGCTTTGAGTGCATTCGGCGCCGATATAATCTTATGTGGTCCTAAGACATTAATACCTGATGAATTTATAAATTTTTTAAAAACCCCCGCGCCAAATCAAACAGAAGATCCTATTAAATCAAGAGGTTCCATAACAATTTCTAGATCATTAGAAGAATCAATAAAAATTGCAGATGCGATTATTGTTTTAAGACTCCAGAAAGAGAGAATGATGGAAAATTTACTAAGTAGCATTGATACATATAGTTTGGATTATGGCTTAACTCCAGAGAAATTATCTTTAAATAAAAAAGAAATTCCAATTCTACATCCCGGTCCCATTAACAGAGATATTGAAATTAGCAGCAAAGTGGTAGATGAATATCCTAATTGCTTAATTAATAATCAAGTTGCAAATGGTATCCCCATAAGAATGGCTTTGCTTTATCTATTACAGAAACACAACAAGTAAATTTATAGCAACTTAAGACTTTCTGTAAAGAAACCATAAAATAATCCTAATCTTAAAGAATCTAATAAAAGTACTAAAAATTTCTTTTTCCTTTCAAATCTAAAATTTCTTCTCAAAACGATTAAAAATTCAATAAAAACTACAGATAAAAAAGCGGCTACTGGATCCATGAGTTCCACAACGGCACTTACCATACCAAGAGAACTTCCAAAAAAGTATCCGATTAAAAGTGTAATCAACGATATTGAATATCTTCGCCATGGATTATTAGCCCAAATACTTATCGTCTGAATATTTTCCACAATTTTTAGCTGAAATTTTGTCTTTTGAGGTTTAACAACCATTTTGCATTAAACTAAGCCGCTTCTGAGTTTGATTGAATTTTAGTATTTCCTTCTATTAATTCAAGTAATGCTTCCAACTGAGCCATTAATCCTCTTAATTCACCTGGCTCAGGGAAAAGGTCATCTTCTTTTATTCCTAAATGCATTTCTCTTAGCTCTTGCCTTAAATAGCGTATGTGACTAATGACTTGCTCTCTTTTGGTTTGAGACATGATATAAATTTTTAGATTTATTTTAAGAAAGAATATTTTTGAAAAGGAGAGTTTGCATATTTATGACTGAGAATGAAGATAAATGACCTAACAACAATTTGAAAAGATTTTGAAAATTGAAAATTATCATATCCTTGAAAATATGTACTTAATTTTATATCAATTTTAAATAATTACTTGAGGCTTTATTATTAGAGTATATTGACTTTACTCAATATGAAATTCATTTCTGAAAATAAAATAAGTGAGGAACTAGTAAATTCTTTTGATGAAGAAATGACATTTGAGCTCGCTAAAAGGCTAGAGGAGGATAATTATAATACTCCATTTGATGGTTTAAAAGACTGGCACTTACTGAGGGCTCTTGCAATAAATAGGCCTGAATTAACGACTAATTATACCCATCTCCTCGATCAGGAACCTTTCGATGAAAACTAAAAGTACGGACTCAAAAATAAAGGTTCTTTTATTAATAACTGGAAGTATTGCAGCTGTAAGAATTCCATTATTAGTTAGCCAATTAGCGAAAGAAAATTATGAAATAAGATGCGTTTTATCAAAAAATGCAGAAAAATTAATAAAGCCTCTTTCTCTTTCTATTTTAAGTAGAAACTCGTGCATTTTAGAAAATGATCAATGGTCTGATGGTCAATCAACACCTCTTCACATAGAACTAAGTAATTGGGCTGATATTTTAATCATCGCCCCTTTAACAGCGACAACATTAGCAAAATGGGTAACTGGAAATGCAGAGGGATTGATCCCAAGCATCTTAATAGCAAATATAAAGCCCATTATTGTTGCACCAGCAATGAATACACAAATGTGGCTAAATAAAGCTGTCCAAAAAAATTATGAGAATTTACAGAATTACGAAAATGTTTTGTCTTTGCAACCAAGTGAAGGCCTCTTAGCATGTGATGCTATTGGCATCGGTAAGATACCTCCTAATGATCTAATCCAATTAGCTCTTGAATTTATAGCTTCACATAAACAAAATGAATATCGCAAAGATTTACTTAATAAAGAAATTTTAATAACTGGGGGGTGTACCTCAGAGAAAATTGACGCGGCAAGACATGTTACTAACAAAAGTTCTGGAGCTATGGGCCTACTTCTCTCTCAAGTAGCGAGGTTCAGAGGAGCACAAGTAAAATATGTTCATGGTCCTCTTAAAATCGATAAGAATCTTACTGATGGAATAAAAAGATATGAAATTGAAACTAGTGTTGATTTAATTAGGGCACTTAATAATGAAATATCAAATTGCGATTATTTTTTCATGAACGCAGCAGTATCTGATTTCAAAATAACCTCTGATACTTCAGCTAAAATTCCAAAAAATCAAATTAATGCTCATTTGAATAAAAACTTTGAGCTAGTCCCAGATATTTTAAAAACAGTTAGTAAATCAAAAAAAGATAACCAAGTTTTTGTTGGCTTTTGTGCTTTTACAGGATCTATAGAAGAAGCACGAATGACAATTAAAGAGAAGATTATCCAAAAGGGTTGTGATTATCTATTCGCAAATCCAATTGATCTTGAAGGCCAAGGATTTGGCTTTTTGGCACAAAATGAAGGTTGGTTATTCGATACTAATAATACGGAACACTACATTAACAAAACATCAAAAATTGATTTAGCAAATAAATTAATAACCCAAATTATTTCATTAAAAAAATAAAAAAAAATTTTTTAATTTGTATTTTTTTGTAATCTTAATCATTAAAAATAATGTGATAGCTTAAAATAATTCCAGTTTTTTAAAATCTAAAAAGCTACGGGTTGTTTCGAGGATTTAATAGTCCTATCTTTTATGGTCCTTTCCCTTGTAATATCCGTACTGAACTTATTAGATGACCTTTAATCTATCGTCACAGAACTTTACTGCAACTTTAATTATGAGAATTCGTTCTTTCTTAGCTTTTGTTATTTCAATTTGTATAACTTTTGCTTTCGTACCTGTTAAAACATTTGCTTTTTCTGAAAGAGGAAATGCACAATTCACAGATGTAGTTAACACAGGAAAAGCTAATGATTGCCCTACATTAGACTCATCTCTTGTCGGATCAATATCTTTAGGGAATGGAGATAGCCTTAAAGGAATATGCATGCATCCAACAGAAGTATATGTAAAAGTGCCAGGGACAAAACGAAAAGCTGCAGAATTTGTTTCTACAAAAATTATTAGTCCTAGAAATAACACCACAGTGACAGAAGTTTATGGAGATATAGATTCAGGAACTTTCACTGAAAAAGGTGGTATTGATTTTCAACTTATTACTGTATTAACTCCTGGTGGTTTAGAGGTGCCATTTGCATTCTCAGCAAAAGATCTTACAGCTGATTTACCTTCATCAATTGAGCCAGGCACTGAGGTTAGTGGTTCAACATTTACACCTAACTACAGAACTGGTGACTTTCTAGATCCTAAGGCAAGAGCTAAAAATACTGGTGTTGAATATGCTCAAGGTTTAGTTGCATTAGGAGGCGATGACGAAGAACTTGCAAAAGAAAATATTAAAGTTGATGTAAACGGTACTGGCGTTATTACTCTTTCAATCAACAATGTAGATTCTGACACAGACGAATTTGCTGGTACTTTTGAAGCAATCCAACCTTCAGATACAGATATGGGTTCAAAGGATCCACTTGATGTAAAAATAATTGGGGAGCTTTACGGAAGAAAGGCATAAATCCTACTCAAGAGAAAAAGGGGGTTAAACCCCTCTTTTTTTTTCAAAATTTTTCTTTATCAATTTTAAAAATGGAATTACAACAAAAAACTAAAACAGATACTAATGGACTAATACCGCCTTATGGAGGGGAACTAAAAAATTTAATTATCAAAGATAAAAACCTTAAAAATGAACTTATTTCTAAAGCAACTTATGAGTTTGAATGTAGCGAGAGAAATGCATGCGATGTAGAACTTTTGATGGTTGGAGCTTTTTCTCCATTGGAAGGTTTTATGGATGAAAATAACTACAATTCGGTCATTAAAAATAATAGAAATACAGGCGGGTTGCTTTTTGGCTTGCCTATTATATTTGATTCAAATAATGAAAAAGTAAAAACTGGTGAGACAATATTACTTACCTATAAAAAACAAAAAATAGCAGTTTTAGAAGTTAGCTCTAAATGGGAGCCTGACAAATCCTTAGAAGCTGAACTTTGTTATGGTACTAATTCTTTAGATCATCCAGCTGTTAAGATGATTTTTAATGAGAGAGGTAGATTTTATATAGGAGGAAGAGTTTATGGTTTCGAACTACCAATTAGAGAATTCCCCTGCAAAACCCCTGAAGAAGTTAGATCTACACTGCCATCAAATCATGATGTAGTTGCATTTCAATGCAGAAATCCAATTCATAGAGCACATTATGAATTATTTACTAATGCCTTACTTTCAGATAATGTCTCCTCTAACTCAGTTGTTTTAGTTCATCCAACTTGTGGGCCAACTCAACAAGATGATATTCCTGGAAAAGTTAGATATTTGACCTATAAAGAATTAGAAGAGGAAATATCTGATAAAAGAATAAAATGGGCTTTTTTACCTTATTCAATGCATATGGCAGGGCCAAGAGAAGCCCTTCAACACATGATAATAAGAAGAAATTATGGCTGCACCCACTTTATTATTGGTAGAGATATGGCTGGTTGTAAGTCATCGTCAACTGGTGAAGATTTTTATGGTCCATATGATGCCCAAAATTTTGCGAATAAGTGTGCAGATGAATTAATGATGCAAACTGTTCCTTCAAAAAATTTAGTTTATACGCAGGAAAAAGGATATATAACAGCTGAAGAAGCCAAAGAATCTAATTATGAAATTATGAAACTTAGTGGTACGGAATTTAGAAAGAAATTGAGGAATGGCGAACCAATTCCTGAATGGTTTGCATTCAAAAGTGTAGTAGATGTTCTAAGACGCTCCTAATATTGTTTTATTATTAGTATTATAGATTTATTAAAGATTTTTTATCGTGAACAAACGTTGGAGAAACGTAGGACTTTATGTCCTAGCTGTCATTACTGTAATTTTTATTGGTACTTCAGTTTTTGATAAACCTAGTACTGAAAGTTCTACAAAGACTTTGAGATATAGTGATTTTATAGAGGCAGTTCAAGATAAAGAAATCAGTAGAGTCTTGATATCTCCAGATAATGCCACAGCTCAAGTAGTTGAAAATGATGGGAGCAGGTCTGAGGTCAATTTAGCCCCTGATAAAGATTTATTAAAAATTCTGACTGAGAATAATGTAGATATCGCTGTAACTCCTACAAAATTAGCCAATCCATGGCAACAGGCTTTAAGTAGCTTAATCTTCCCAATACTTTTAATTGGAGGCCTATTTTTTCTTTTCAGAAGATCCCAAAGTGGTAATGCTGGAGGTGGCAATCCTGCTATGAGTTTTGGCAAAAGCAAAGCTAGACTTCAAATGGAACCATCTACTCAAGTAACCTTTTCAGATGTTGCTGGTGTAGAAGGTGCAAAATTAGAACTCACAGAAGTTGTAGATTTTCTTAAGAGCCCAGATAGATTTACAGCAGTTGGAGCAAAAATTCCAAAAGGAGTTCTTCTTGTTGGTCCTCCCGGTACTGGAAAAACATTGTTAGCTAAAGCAGTAGCCGGAGAAGCAGGTGTACCTTTTTTCTCAATATCTGGTTCAGAATTTGTAGAAATGTTTGTTGGGGTTGGAGCTAGTAGAGTTAGAGATCTTTTTGAACAAGCTAAAAAGAATGCTCCTTGTATTGTGTTTATTGACGAAATAGATGCAGTTGGAAGACAAAGAGGAGCTGGTATGGGCGGAGGAAATGATGAAAGAGAACAAACATTAAATCAACTCTTAACCGAAATGGATGGTTTTGAGGGTAATTCAGGAATAATAATAGTTGCTGCAACCAACAGACCAGATGTTTTAGATTCAGCTTTAATGCGTCCCGGAAGATTCGATAGACAGGTAACAGTTGACCGACCAGATTATGCTGGAAGATTGCAGATATTAAATGTTCATGCAAAAGATAAAACTCTTTCAAAGGACGTTGACTTAGATAAAGTTGCCAGAAGAACACCAGGATTTACTGGTGCAGATTTAGCTAATCTTTTAAATGAAGCAGCAATACTAGCAGCTAGAAAAGATTTAGATAAAGTAAGTAACGATGAAGTAGGTGATGCCATTGAAAGAGTTATGGCTGGCCCAGAAAAGAAAGATAGAGTCATCAGTGATAAGAAAAAAGAATTAGTTGCTTATCACGAAGCTGGTCATGCACTCGTTGGAGCATTAATGCCTGATTATGATCCAGTAGCAAAAGTCTCAATCATTCCAAGAGGCCAAGCTGGGGGGCTAACCTTCTTTACTCCAAGTGAAGAAAGAATGGAATCAGGTCTTTACTCTCGTTCTTACCTTCAGAATCAAATGGCTGTAGCTCTGGGTGGAAGGGTTGCTGAAGAAATAGTCTATGGCGAAGAAGAGGTAACAACCGGAGCTTCAAATGATTTACAACAAGTTGCCAATGTAGCAAGACAAATGATCACTAAATTCGGTATGAGTGACAAAATAGGTCCAGTCGCTCTAGGTCAATCTCAAGGTGGAATGTTTCTCGGAAGAGATATGAGTTCTACAAGAGACTTCTCTGAAGACACAGCAGCAACAATTGATGTAGAAGTTTCAGAACTTGTTGATGTTGCATATAAGAGAGCTACAAAAGTTTTAACAGACAATAGAACTGTTCTTGACGAAATGGCTCAAATGCTAATTGAAAGAGAAACTATAGATACTGAAGATATCCAAGACTTGCTCAACCGCTCAGAAGTAAAAGTCGCAAACTATATTTAACGTGGTATTTTAAATTTTTAATGAATAATAAAGGAGATTCTTTTTCGGAGTACCTGAAAATTGAATCTTTTTTTTTACTTATAAAACCTGAAGATAATATTTACTCAAATACCTCTATAAGAAATTCATTTTTTGAAGAATTAGAAAACTTAGTAAAATTAGGATTAAAGAATATTGAAATAAGTTGGTCTAACAACGAAAATTGGTTTGATTTTGTATCCGATATCAAAATTAAATATCCAAGAATTAATTTAGGCTCTGCCTCCATAGTTAATAAGCAATCAATAAAAGATTCTTTAAAAATTGGATTAAATTTTTCGATGATGAAATTTTGGGATAAAGATCTTTTCAATTATGCGCAGTCAAAAAATTATTTATTAATTCCTGGAATTAATAATTTAAAAGATCTTAAGGAAGCGATAGGTTTAAATTGTAACATTATCAAAATTTACCCAATAAAAAGTAAAGATAGTTCGATAAATATACTCAACTATAAAAATATTGATTTCATTGCTGCTGGAGGACTATCAATCAATGATTTAAAAACTTATAAATCTTTAGGGTATAAAGGAGTTGTAATTGGAGATAAGGCTATCAAAAATAAAAAATTTGATCCAAAAATATATGAATGGCTCAAAAATAATTAAGTTAAGGATAAATATAATTTATTCAACAAAACTACTACTTATTTATTAAGTCACATTGAGCATGATTTAGAAGCAAATGATCAGCAAGTACTAAAGCTACCATAGCATCAACCATGGGAACTGCTCTTGGTAGAACGCATGGATCGTGTCTCCCTTTTGCTTTCATAAGTACTTCTTTACCTTCAGCATTTACTGTTTTCTGTTCTTTCCCGATGGTTGCTGTAGGTTTAAAAGCTATCTTCATCTCGATATTTTCACCATTACTTATTCCGCCCTGTATACCACCTGAATTGTTTGATGTTGTTCTTAACTTACTAATATCATCAGACTTGATGAAGGCATCATTATGTTCGCTTCCTTTTAAATAAGTTCCAGAGAAACCTGAACCTATTTCAAAGCCTTTCGTGGCAGGCAAAGACATCAAAGCCTTTGCTAAATCAGCTTCTAATTTATCAAAAACAGGCATCCCAAGACCAGAGGGAACATTTCTTACTAGACATTCAATAACACCGCCGCAAGAGTCTCCTTGACGCTTTAATTCCTTAATTCTCTCGATCATTTCTATTGATACCTTTTCATCAGGACATCTAACAATATTAGAATCTATTTTTTTGAGAGAAATCTTCTCTTTATTTATATCAGAATCAATATCATGTATACGCTTTACCCAAGATAGTATCTCAGTGTTAGAGAAGGTTTTTAATAATTGTTTTGCTATAGCACCAGCAGCTACTCGCCCAATTGTTTCTCTAGCAGAGGCTCTTCCACCGCCAGAACTTGCCTGAATTCCATATTTTAGATGATATGTACCATCTGCGTGAGAAGGTCTAAATACCTGCTCCAAATTATTATAATCTCCTGGTCTTTGATCCTTATTTCTTACCAACATTGCTATTGGAGTTCCAAGTGTTAACCCTCCCTTTATCCCACTTAATATTTCAATTTTATCTTCTTCATTTCTGGGTGTTGTAATGTCACTTTGGCCAGGTCTGCGCCTATCTAATTCATTTTGTATCAGATTTATATCTATTTTTAACTTAGGTGGACATCCATCAAGGATAACTCCTACTGCACCACCATGTGATTCTCCAAAAGTACTAACACGAAAAATTTTTCCAAAACTACTACTCATAAAAATATCAAATGTTTTATCTATATATAAACATTATATGAAACCAATTGAAAATTAAACAAAAAAAAGCCCCCTAAAAGGGGGGCTTGTAAATTTAAGAACTTTAAGCTTAACCGATAGCTGGAGCTGAAAGAGCTACTGTTGTAGACTCAGCTGCTGCTAGATCAAGTGGGAAGTTGTGAGCGTTACGCTCGTGCATTACTTCCATACCTAGGTTTGCTCTGTTAAGAACGTCACCCCATGTAGGAACAATCTTACCGTTTGCATCAACAACTGACTGGTTGAAGTTGAAACCGTTAAGGTTGAATGCCATTGTGCAGATACCCATTGAAGTTAACCATACACAAACAACTGGGAATACAGCTAGGAAGAAGTGAAGACTTCTGCTGTTGTTGAAACTTGCATATTGGAAGATCAAACGACCGAAGTAGCCATGAGCTGCAACGATGTTATATGTTTCTTCTTCTTGTCCGAACTTGTAACCATAGTTCTGAGACTCTGTCTCAGTTGTTTCTCTGATTAGAGATGAAGTAACAAGTGAACCGTGCATAGCTGAGAATAAAGATCCTCCGAACATACCAGCAACACCAGCCATGTGGAATGGGTGCATAAGAATGTTGTGCTCTGCCTGGAATACAAACATGAAGTTAAATGTTCCAGAGATACCTAGAGGCATTCCGTCAGAGAATGAACCTTGACCGAATGGGTATACAAGAAATACTGCGAAAGCTGCTGAAACTGGTGCAGAGTATGCAACACAGATCCAAGGACGCATACCTAAACGGTATGAAAGCTCCCACTGTCTTCCCATGTATGCTGAGATACCAATTAGGAAGTGGAAAATTACAAGCTGGTAAGGACCACCGTTGTATAACCACTCATCTACAGTAGCTGCTTCCCAAATTGGGTAGAAGTGTAGACCAATAGCGTTAGATGAAGGAACAACTGCACCTGAGATGATGTTGTTTCCATATAGGAATGAACCAGCAACTGGCTCTCTAATTCCGTCGATGTCTACTGGTGGTGCTGCGATGAATGCAACGATGAAGCAAGCCGCTGCTGTAAGTAGGCATGGAATCATTAAGACGCCGAACCAACCAACATAAATTCTGTTGTTAGTTGATGTTACCCACTCACAAAACTGTGGCCAACCTTTTAACAGCGAAGAACGCTGCTGCTGAATAGTTGTCATGAGTTCGTAAAGTATGTCTCTAAAGTGAGACGTGTAAATAAAAACGAAAAATAAATTCCGCTTCGAAGATTTTAGACCAAAATCGCTAAAAATGTGTAAATATTTTTTCTTTAGGTAAATTTATTTTTGGGACAACAGGAGAAAAGAACTTCCATGTCTTAAGATTTTCTTTGTTATTGAGGATTCAACTTGGTAATAATCGAATGGCTTCTTAACGGAAAAAGATCTAGAGAGGTAGTTTCCTTGAGAGAGGCTAAGCATAGAAGACTGCAATTAGAGGCTTTTGGAGCTGTTATTTATTGGAGTGAAAGAATTTAGGTTTTTAAGGTTTAAAATTAGAAAAAAAAAATAAAAGTATTAAATATTAAATAAACTTATCTATAAAATAAAAAATCCTTATTAATTTTCAACGATTTATTGTTCCGGTTTCTTAATTTAAAAACTTTCAAACTCTTGAACCCATTGTTTTTTGGAACAAATCACTTCTTTTTTTGTGTAACTCATGGCAATTTTTTTTTCCTTATAAGCAACTTCTCCAATAAAAACAGGCCAAATCAATTGGTCCCATTCATATTTATGGATTATTCCTTGGCTATCCAGAAATAATGGATCTCCTTTTTTAATCATTTTCCAATCTTGGTTTATTCTCTCAGGATGAATTATGCCATCAATATCTCCCTTTTCATCTCTTGGATAATCTATACTCCCTTGATGAACATGAACAATCAATTCCTTTGGAAGTTCTATAAGTTTATTTTTTAATTTATCTATCTCTTCCCTTAGGGAGCTAATTATTAGAGAGAACCTATTTATAATATTTTGATCATAAAAATTTTGTGCGACAGCTCCTATTTCAATAACTAAACCACATGGCCAAGCTTCTACAAGAAAGCCTGTTTGGGCTATATCTTTTTCGTGTAAATAAATAGGCAATCCAAATTTGTTCTGTAGTAATGCAGCTAAACAAAAATCTTTGGATCTCCTCCCATACATAACAATGCTTGTTCCCATATTTGCAGTAGTAGTATGCAAATCGATTGCAATTTGACAGGGGTTGGATCCGTCAATTCCAAATTCATCTACTAAAAAATTAGCTCTATTTGTTTCATAAAAGCTATTGCTATTTTGATCAAAATTCTCACTTTCTTTAAAAGATCTATTTAAATCTGCATCTATATATCTACACCCTTTTTTATAGGCAACAGGATTACCTATGATGTACTCATACTCAATGCCATGATTTAAACTATTCTCCTCTCTATCAAATTGTTTAACCGCCCAAACAGGATTAATTTCATTCCCATGAGTGCCTGAAACTATGAGTATTCTTTTAATAGTCATTTTTTCTTTAAAAATAAAATTTTATGCAAAATAAATACCTTATTAAGGCCTCTAAAAAATTCTGGTTTTGGTTTTGGAAACAACTAATGAATGGCTTCGCACCATCAGATTTATATGGTAATTATAAAAGGCCTAAAGGTATAACAATTGATGGTGAATACGACATTAATAATGAGAATGGACAAATTTATTTATTGGTAGGCAATTCTTGTCCATGGTGTCAAAGAACTTTACTCGTCCACGAAATAAAACATTTATCAGAAAAAGTTAAGGTGATTTTTTTAAAAGCAGATGTTGAGCATGGCGAATGGATTTTCAATACAAAGATTAAAGGATGTATGAGGCTTTCAGATCTTTACAAAAAAGCTAATGAAAAGATTATTTTTAGAGCGACATTACCTCTTTTAATTAGTTTTGTAAAAGATGAAGTAAATATTTTGTCTAATGAAAGTTCACAGATTATAAGACTGCTCAATTCTATAAAAAGTGAATCGAAATATCAGACATTAAGGATTAAAGATTGTAATCAAAAATTTTTAGATTTAATTAATAACAGTATTAATGATGGCGTATATAGGTGTGGTTTCGCCAGAAACCAGTCAGCTTACGAAAAAGCAAGTAAAAATCTTTTTGCAGCTATAAATGAAGTTGAAAATTTACTTCAGAAAAACAAAGGGGGCTGGATATTTGGAGAAGAGTTAACCTACGCAGATATTTACCTTTTTCCAACGCTTATAAGATGGGAATTGATATATAGCAAACTTTTCAAATGTACTGAACAAGAACTATCAAGTTTTGAAAAGATTATTGAATGGAGATTAAAATTCTTTAACTTATCTCACGTAAATAGGACATGCTTCGACAATAAATGGAAAAAAGATTACTACAAAGCTTTATTCCCCTTAAACCCAAATCAACTAATCCCAGTTTTACCATCATTAGAGGAAATAATGAGATTAAAGTCCTAAAAATTACATAAATCAATTTCGAAAAAAAAATGATGTTGTAATGAACACTTATTTAGTTCATAGATAATGCAATTTCATTAGAAATTAACTATGTTATGTATGTCTACTAAAGTACGAAAGGCTTAAAATGAAATCCATTGACGAACACATTCAAAAAGATCAATCGGAAATCGAATCTGCAAAAGCAGAGGGCAATCTTCCAAAGGTCAGACATTTAACTGAAGAGCTAAAAGAACTCGAAGAATATAAGGATCATCACCCAGATGATAAACATGACCCTAATGCTTTGGAACTATTCTGCGATGCCAACCCAGATGAACCAGAATGTCTTGTTTATGATGATTAAATTTTATTTGGATAGATAATCCACAATAAAAAAGGGCTCTAAAAGCCCTTTTTTATTTGTCAAATTCTATTAGTAATCTCTATTAAAATCGGATGGACTCCCTGTAAGAGAACATACAACCGATTCTTCATTTTTCATTTCCTTGACTTCTACAATCGGTCTTCCCATTTTCTTCAAAACCTCAATATCTTGGATGGTTTGACATCTAGCTATTATTTTTCCTTGTTGATCAAAGCAAGTATAGAAATTCATATTTTGTTTAAAGAAGTATCTTATTTATGACTAATTTTCATTATTAAATCAAGTGTTTTTTTTACAAAAAAATTTTAAATTCAAGTTAGATCCTTTTCCATACTTCAGAAAGCAGTGAAGATAAACCTTTTTTTAAAGATGAAGAAATAACTAAAACTTTCTTTTTAGATAAATCTTCTAACTTTTTTGAAATTATTTTCAAATAATCATGATCTACCAGCTCCATTTTATTCAATACTATTATCCTCTCTTTATCTAAAAGACCTTTTCCATATTTTTTTAATTCCTGCTCAATTATCTCATAATCATGTAATGGATTTTCTGCAATTGCATCAATTAAGTGAACAAGTATCTTCGTTCTTTGGATGTGCCTTAAAAAATCATGTCCTAAACCCACTCCATCAGCTGCCCCTGATATTAATCCAGGAATATCCGCAAAAAGGCAACCATTCCCATCAATTTTTCTTACTACACCTAAGTTAGGTATTAGAGTTGTGAAAGGATAATTTGCGATTTTTGGACGGGCAGATGATACAACAGAAATCAAGGTACTTTTCCCAGCATTTGGGAGACCTATAATCCCAACCTCTGCAAGAAGTTTTAGTTCTAATTGAACCTCCCATATCTCACCATCTTTTCCTTCAGTGAACGATTCTGGGGCTCTATTTTGATTACTTAAATAGTAAGCATTACCATGTCCACCTCTTCCTCCAATGGCAATAGTTAAACTCTGTTTATCTTTAGTTAAGTCTCCTAAAATAATGCCGGTTTTTATATCCCTTATTTCTGTACCGCAGGGTACTTTAAGGATTGTATCCTGACCTGAAGCACCTGATCTCTTATTAGGACCTCCTTTACATCCATCTTCAGCAATTATTTCACGTTTGAATTTAAAATCTAATAATGTTTGTAGATTATTATCAGCCATCAAAATAACCGAACCCCCTCTTCCACCATTTCCCCCCGAAGGTCCTCCAGCAGGAACGAATTTTTCTCTTCTAAATGAAACTATTCCATTTCCACCTTTTCCAGCTTTAAGAATAATGTTGGCTTGATCAATAAATTGCACTTAATACGCTTATTAAATTTTTTTCTAGGTATTTTAAATTTTATTTTATCCACGCAATACTGCAACCAGGGCCACCCTCGTTGTTGGCTGCATCTTCAATCTTATCAACATAATTTAAACCTGATAACCAATTTCTTAGTCCTTTTTTTAATTTTCCTGTGCCAATTCCATGAACAATCCAAAGCGGTCCATGAAATTTTCTAATTTTCTCCTCAATAATAATTTCGGCTTCATGAACTCTTAACCCTCTTACGTCAATTGTATTTTTACTCGTTCTAATTTTAGAAAAAGAAAAATCTTCTCTTGTAGACTTGATCTCAATTTTTGACCTTTTGAAATTAGGCTTTTCTCCATTAATACCTTCAAAGTCATTTACAGATAATGTGCTTCTAAATGAACCACATTTAATTTCATAAAAACCACCTTTTTTATCTAAATCTACAATTTGTCCCGTACTATTTAGACTTTTAATCTTTACAAAATCGCCTACCTGAGGATTCCATGATATTGACTTTTCAGATTTTTTTTGGGTTAAATGTTCCGTCTCAATTTCCTTTAATCTTTTTCCAATAATTCTCGTATCCTCTCCATTAACATTTTTATCTCTTAATTTTTTAATCAAATCTATCACCTCTTTTTTAGCGGATACAATATGTTTTGATAATTTTGACCTTTCAATTTCCTGGATTTTTTCAGCATTTATTTTTTGATATTCATAATTTCTCTTCAGTTCATCATGTAATATTTCAGTCCTTGCAATCAATTCTGCAGCAGCTTCTGCAGAATTTTGTTGTTTAATCTTCTCTTCCTCAAGTCCTTTAATAATACTGTTAATATTGTCAACTTCTTTTGGCTTTAGATAATTTGCAGCTTCATTCAGTATGTTTTCATCGAGACCAATTCTCTTTGAAATTGACAAAGCATTACTTCTCCCAGGAATACCCCAGTTGAGTATATATTTTGGCTTCAAAGAATCCTCATCAAAGGCAACTGATACGTTTTCAAATCTTGAGTCGTTATATTTTAAGGCCTTAATATCTCCATAATGTGTAGTTGCAAAAGTGATATCAGATTTATTTGCAAATTCTTTTAATAAAGCCATCGCAAGAGCACTTCCTTCAAGAGGATCTGTGCCAGATCCAATCTCATCTAGCAAAACAACTGATAATCCTTTCTTATGATCAAGTAAATCTAATATCTCTTTTATCCGGGATATATGCCCACTGAAGGTAGATAAATTTTCTTCTAATGATTGATTATCTCCTATATCCACATAAATATTTGGACAAAAAGGAATAATAGGATTATTAGTTGAAGGTATCAATAATCCTGCTCTAGCCATAAGTAAAGACAAGCCCAAACCTTTTAAAGCTGCTGTTTTACCTCCAGTATTTGGACCGGTAATAGCTACAACCTTAATATTTCTATTTATATAAAAATCGACAGCTACTGGTGGAGGGGCTCCTTTTTTTTTATGTTCCCAAATCAATAACGGATGAGAAAAACCAATTAAAGAAATAATAGGACTTTTCTCAAACTTAGGAATTTTACCTCCAATCCATTTCGAATATCTTGAACGAGTTAGGGCATTTTCTAATCTCAATAAAATGGATGCCATTTCAATAAGATTTTCTGAATTATCACTAACAACAAGAGACCATTTTTTAAGTAATTTAAATTCTGCTGCTGTGATCCTAGCCTCTAAAGAAGCAATCTTATTACCCTTAGTTACTACACTTTCAGGCTCAAAATATACTGTATTTCCTGAAGATGAAGAGTCATGAATTATGCCTTTAAATTTATCTACATAATTAACTTTAACTGCTAAAACAGGTCTTCCATATCGATCTCCAATAGTAGTATCTTGCAAATAAGCTAAATTTTTTTGAATAAATTTCTCAACTAATATTTTTCTTTCAAGTTTTTTAGATAAAAATTCTTTTCTAAGAATAGATAGTTCATTACTTGCATTGTCTGAAATCCTTCCATTCGATTCAATACCTTTTTTAAAAATCGTTTCAATATTCTGATGGTCAATTAAATTTTTTGTAAATGATGAAATATAAGGCCTTTGTTCAAAATCTAATAAGATTTTTTTTAAATTTCTTGCTGCAGTAATTGTTTTCGCTATTTCTAACAATTCAGAAGATGAAATTACACCTCCCTTGGAACAAATTTCAATATTTCTACTAATATCAAAGACCCCAGAAAAACTAATTGATTTATCTAAATTTTTTTCTAGCTCATTAATTTCAACAGTTTCATTCAAAAGTCTTTTAGATGACTCGTATTCTGAAGGAATAACAAAACTTAAAATTGATCGTTTACCCATTTCCGTTGAGGCGAATGAAGATAAATGCTTTTTTAATGAATCCCACTCTAAAAGGTTTATAGATTCTTCTTCTAAGGTGTTATCTGAATATGATTTTTTAGAATAACTTTTCTCTTGCATATAAAAAAAGAATCAAACATTCGATTGAATCCCTTCAGGAGGAACATAAAGCATCTCAAGCCAGTTTCCTTCAGTATCCTTCATATAAAAAGATGCTGTTCCATCTCTATGCTCATGTAAAGGACCAACTTTTACACCAGAATTTTTTAAATCATTTTGAATATTTACCACTTCTTTTTTATTTTCAAAATGAAAAGCAAAGTGAGGTCCCGCAGCTTTATAGCTAGGGCCTAACAACGCAAGTCCATCTTTCCCTTTACCAGCCTCTAAATAAGACCAATCTTTATCATCCCAAACCAAATTCATACCCAGCTTAATATAAAAAGATTTCGCCCTTTCGAGATTCTCTACTCTCAGTGCAATGTGACCAATCCTATTTACTCCTTGTGAAAACTTCAAAACAAAGCAGTTAATTTATTACTTATCTAAGAATAAACCAAATTCTTGTTAATAATGAGTTTTTAAGTATCCTGCAACCATTGAGATGCATCACAAGCATGATAAGTGAGTATTAATTTTGCTCCTGCTCTTTTAAAACTAAGCAATGTCTCTAAAACAATATCTTTTTCGTTAATCCAGTTCTTCATAGCAGCAGACTTTACCATGGAATACTCCCCACTAACGTTGTATGCAGCTATAGGTTTATTTGAAAATGTGCTTAATCTATAAACTATATCCAAGTATGAAATTCCTGGTTTTACCATCAAAATGTCAGCTCCTTCATACTGATCCAATGCTGATTCAATTAAAGCCTCTTTTGAATTGGCAGGGTCCATTTGGTATGTTGACTTATTGTCTGGAATTATTTTCTTATTATTTTCTCTGGGAGCCGAATCTAAAGCAGTTCTAAATGGCCCATAATAAGCAGATGAATATTTTGCTGTGTAACTAATAATACCTACATCACTAAATCCTTGACTATCAAGAACAGTTCTGATTGCCCCAACTCTCCCATCCATCATGTCACTAGGGCCAATAAAATCTGCTCCAGCTCTTGCTTGTGTTAAAGCTTGTTTTTTTAAAATTTCGATTGTTTCGTCGTTCAATATTTTTCCAGTTTCATCAACTAATCCATCATGACCATCACAAGAGTATGGGTCCAAGGCAACATCTGTCATTATTGCCATTTCTGGAATCTCTTTTTTTAATATTCGAATAGCTTTAGGTATTAAACCCTCTTCATTGAAACATTCTGCTCCATCTTCAGTCTTTAAGCTATCATTAATTTTTGGAAAAAGAACCACACACCTTATTCCCAATTCCCATGCCCTAGTAACCTCCTTTATTAAGCCAGTAATATTCCATCTATAAGTTCCAGGCATTGCTGAAATTTCCTCTTTAAAATCTTTTTCATGAATAAATAATGGATATATAAAGTCCGATGCCTTTAGATGGTTTTCTCTAACCATTTCTCTAATTGCCTCAGTTCTTCTTAATCTTCTAGGACGAATAATCGAATTCATTTGAATATTATTTAAATTGAAAAATATTTATTTAATACATTAATCGCTTGCCTCGCACATAAATCAATCAGAGACTAATTTTGTTCAGGAAAATTAACTAAAATTTATTTAATTAAAAGAAAAAAAGTTACAAAAATATTTTGCACAAACTTCATTTTTCACAAATTTACGTCATTAAGAGATAATATTTTCTAGTTAAGCTTTATTTTAAGGAGAGCATCTTTGAAAATAATTAATGGATTTCATCTGAAAAATGTGAGAGGAGATATTCTTGGAGGTATCACGGCAGCAGTTGTGGCTTTACCTCTCGCTCTTGCTTTTGGTAATGCTGCGTTAGGACCTGGCGGAGCAATTTATGGACTATATGGAGCAGTAGTAGTTGGTTTTTTAGCGGCATTGTTCGGCGGAACACCTGCTCAAGTTAGTGGACCTACCGGTCCCATGAGTGTAACTGTTGCAGGTGTAGTAGCAGGCTTAGCCGCAGTAGGGGTTCCAAGAGATCTTTCTGCAGGACAAATTTTACCTTTAGTTATGGCAGCTGTAGTCATTGGCGGCTTGTTACAAATATTATTCGGGATTCTAAAACTTGGTAAATATATAACTTTAGTTCCATATTCTGTTGTTTCAGGATTTATGTCTGGTATTGGAGTAATAATCATTGCGCTTCAGATTGGACCATTACTTGGCATTAGCACTCGAGGTGGAGTAGTCGAATCTTTAACTACTGTATTTTCAAATTTCCAGCCGAATGGAGCTGCTATTGGAGTAGCAATAATGACACTAGGTATAGTATTTCTTACTCCAAGAAAAATAAGTCAGTGGGTTCCTTCTCCTCTCTTGGCCTTATTGATTGTAACTCCAATATCAATTTTAATTTTTGGAGATGGAGCTATTGATAGAATTGGAGATATCCCAAGGGGGGTTCCATCTTTAAATTTCCCAAGTTTTAATCAATATTTCCCAATCATTTTCAAAGCAGGATTAGTCTTAGCAGTACTTGGCGCTATTGACTCATTACTGACATCTCTTGTAGCAGATAATATCTCTCAAACAAAACATAATTCTGATAGAGAACTTATTGGTCAAGGAATAGGAAATGCTGTGGCAGGTCTGTTTTCAGGTTTACCTGGGGCAGGAGCAACCATGAGAACAGTTATAAATGTTAAATCTGGAGGATCAACTCCAATTTCTGGGATGGTTCACTCAGTTGTATTGTTGATAGTTTTAGTTGGTGCTGGACCTTTAGCTGAGCAAATACCAACCGCATTGCTAGCAGGAATTCTTATAAAAGTAGGCCTAGATATTATTGATTGGGGATTCTTAAGGAGGGCTCACAAATTATCTTTAAAAACATCAGTAGTAATGTACGGCGTACTTTTAATGACTGTTTTTTGGGATTTAATTTGGGCAGTTTTAGTCGGTGTATTCATTGCAAATATGCTCACCATTGATTCAATAACCGAAACTCAACTAGAAGGTATGGATGAGGATAATCCTTTGTCACAAGATGATCAAGCAAAAAATGCATTGCCTGCTGATGAAAAAGCGCTTCTAGATAGATGTTCAGGCGAAGTAATGTTGTTTAGACTAAAAGGACCACTTAGTTTTGGAGCAGCTAAAGGTATATCTGAGAGAATGATGCTTGTAAGAAACTATAAGGTTTTAATATTAGATATCACAGATGTACCAAGACTTGGAGTTACGGCGACTCTCGCAATAGAGGATATGATGCAAGAAGCAAAAAATAATTCCAGAAAAGCATTTGTTGCTGGTGCAAATGAAAAAGTGAAAGACAGGTTAGCTAAGTTTGGAGTTGAAGGCATTATTGAAACAAGAAAAGAAGCTTTAGAAACTGCTCTAAATGAAATAGCCTAGTAATTTATGGAAATAAATCCAATTCTGCAAAATGTATTAGCCCCGCCAGTTCTTTTCTTTTTGATTGGAGCAATATCAGTACTCTTTAAATCTGATTTAGAAATACCAGCTCCATTACCTAAACTCTTCTCCTTATATCTGCTCTTAGCTATTGGGTTTAAAGGAGGTATAGAGATACAGAAAAGTGGTTTTACTGATCAAGTATTGCCTACCTTAAGCGCTGCAATACTGATGTCACTAGTAATTCCGTTGATTGGATTTTTAATTTTAAGAAGTAAGTTTGATGTTTTTAATTCAGCTGCAATAGCAGCAGCATACGGTTCAATTAGTGCTGTTACATTTATTTCCGCAGAAAGTTTTTTGGAAAGTCAAAAAATAGCTTTTGATGGGTTTATGGTTGGCGCCTTAGCTTTAATGGAATCTCCTGCAATAATTGTTGGGTTATTACTTGTGAAATTTGCAGCTCCCAAAAATAGACCAAAGTCAAGAAAAATGCATTTAAGCGCAATATTACACGAATCACTTTTGAATGGATCAGTTTATTTATTGCTCTCAAGCTTGATTGTAGGATTTCTCACTGCTTCCAGTAATCCAACAGGAATTGAAAAAATGGAGCCTTTTACTGGACAATTATTCTATGGAGCAGAATGCTTCTTCTTGTTAGATATGGGAATAGTCGCTGCTCAAAGATTACCGAGACTGAAGAATGCGGGCTCGTTCTTGATTGGCTTTGCCATTTTTATGCCTTTATTTAACGCATTTATTGGTGTTTTCGTTGCAAGATTTTTATCATTAGGACCTGGCAACGCACTTTTATTTGTGGTTTTATGTGCTAGCGCCTCTTATTTAGCAGTTCCTGCAGCGATGAGGATGACGGTACCAGAAGCTAAATCTAGTTATTATATTTCAACTACACTAGGTCTAACTTTCCCATTCAATATAGTTCTTGGCATTCCCATATATATGAGTTTAGTAAATACCATTATCCCATTGTCCCCTCTATAAAAATGAAAAGATTAGACTTGATATTTAGTGAAAGAGAACTAGATGCAATCATTAAAACATTAGAAAAAGCTAATGTTCCTGGATATACAGTTATGAAACACGCCACAGGCAGAGGGCCTGAAAGAGTTGTTACTGAAGATATGGAATTTACAGGATTAGGAGCAAATGCTCATGTAATTGTTTTTTGTGAGCAAGAATTAATAGATAAAATGAGAGATAACATCAGGGACGATTTAAGCTACTACGGAGGAGTTGCCTATATTTCTGAGGCAACACCCCTTTAAATTAAAGAAACAGTATTTATTTTAAGAATGAATCCAATCTACTCTTATATTTTTTCGACTATTTAGGTATCTATCAATTGACATTGCAGCAATACATCCATCAGAAGCTGCAACTACGGCTTGCTTAAATGGTGTATTTCTTATATCTCCAATAGCCCATACTCCATCAGAGTTTGTAGACATAAAGTCATCAACAATAACCCCTCCGTCTTCTTTTAAAGCAATTTGGTCCCCTAAAAAATCAGTAATCGGCTTTGAACCACTCATATAGACAAACACTCCATCTAAATTTAAATTGATAGGATTTTCTTCTTGTTTATTTTTTACAACAACCCCATTCACACCCATATCATCGCCCAGTATTTCCAATAATCTTGTTCTACTCCAATGTTTTATATTTGAATTATCCATCAATTCCATAGCTTCTTCATTATCTGATTTAGGATCACTTGATGTAATCCAATGCACAGTTGATGCAAATTTAGTTAGAACAGTTGCCTCTTCAATTGCCTCCTTGTTCACTCCAACAACGGCAACTTCTCTATTCTTATAAAAAGCCCCATCACATGTAGCACAATAACTTACTCCTTTGCCAAGAAAATCGGCTTCGCCCTTAAATGATGCAGGCCTACCCATCGCTCCACTTGCAAGTACAAGTGCTTTAGCTTTAAAAGTACCTTCTGGCGTATAAACCATTTTCCATTCTCCACTAGCGTCTATTCCAAACACTTGTGCTCTTCTATAGTCTGTACCGTATTGCACAGCCTGTTCTCTCATTAGAGTAAGTAATTTCTCCCCACTTATATCAACCGGAACACCTGGATAATTAGCGATTTGATGAGTTATTGCTAAAGCGCCAACAGATGGATTTTTATCTAAAATGACTGTCTTTAAGTTTGAACGAGATGTATAAAGTGCGCAAGTACATCCGGCCGGGCCTCCTCCGATAATAACTACATCTGACTCAATGATTTCCAATTTTTAAAAACTCCTTTTTAGTAGTTAATTAGATGAGTTCTTGGTTAGAAGATATTTTATGTAAATACCTAAACCTCTATATAGATATAAGTTAAAAGAAAAAAGAGAAAAAAGCATAATATAGAAACAAACTTACATAGGAAAAACATAAAAAATTAATTATCGAAATGATCAGGTACGTGAAATGTTCTGAATTGATCTATTATTAGTAAATATGCAAAATTAATTGCGGTAGAAACATTATATTTTTCATGACCAACTCTGATTACCTTTTAAAAGCTGCCATTAAGAAAGTAACCGAAAAATTAAACGAGATATTGGTTGACAAAATTGAAGAAGCAACAAATATTGCTCAGGATGCTCCAGAAATTCTCAAAAAAGAATTTGATAGTTTGAAAGAATCTATAATCCAAGAAGCCTCAAGAATGGAAAAAGCCGAAAATATTCAAGAAAATGATTCCACAAATACTTATCAAGATTCCAAAATAAAAAAAGCTTTAAATGAAATTGAAAATATAAATACTCAAATTGATCTCTTTAATAAAACCATAAATAATCAAATTAAATGAGTTCTCACATTTTTCACTATCGTTTAAAAAAATGGAAAAGGGCTTATCTTATTTGGATTACCCTGATTTCACTTTTAATAAATTTGTGGATAGATAATATTAGATTTACAATTTTCCAAACTAAGAGCAATGTAAAAAGTAGGGTTCAAATTAAAAGAGCTAGGTGGTTTACTAATCAATTAATAAAGCTTGGATCAGCATTTATTAAAATTGGACAATTATTATCAGCGAGACCTGATTTAATTCCTAATACCTGGATACAGGAATTGTCTAAATTACAGGACCAAGTTCCTAATTTTTCATTTGCGCAAGTTGAAGAAACTATAAAAGAAGAACTAGGGTCTAAGTTTAATGAAATAGATCAAATAATATGCGATCCGATTGGATCAGCATCATTAGCTCAGGTCCATAGGGCGACTTTAAAAGATGGTAAGAAAGTAGTATTTAAAGTTCAAAGACCCAATTTAAAAGAATTGTTTATCATAGATTTGGGCATAATGCAGCAAATAGCAGGATTATTGCAGAAAAATAAGAATTGGAGTCGAGGTAGAAACTGGGTTGAGATTGCTAAAGAGTGTAGAAAAGTTCTCATTAAGGAGCTTGATTTTAATTGTGAAGCACAATATGCAGCAAGATTTAGACAACAATTTCTTGATGATGAAAATGTTGAAGTCCCTGAAGTAATTTGGCATATGAGCAGCGAAAAAGTCCTTTGTTTAAGTTATCTAGAAGGAACAAAAATAAGCGATTTAGAAAAATTACAATCACAAGAAATTGATTTACCTAAAATTGCAGAAATTGGTGCCATCAGCTATTTAAAACAATTAGTAAATTACGGTTTTTTTCATGCGGACCCTCATCCAGGAAATCTAGCAGTTTCAAATGAAGGTAAATTAATTTTCTATGATTTTGGAATGATGGGCAATATCTCAAATAATCTTCAAACAAGATTAGGGGGGATGGTTAAAGCTGCTGCATTAAGAGACGCCTCATCACTTGTTAGTCAATTACAACAAGCTGGGCTAATTTCAAAAGATATTGAGGTAGGACCAGTCAGAAGATTAGTCAGACTGATGCTTAAAGAAGCCTTGACTCCACCATTTAGTCCAAATATTATTGAAAAATTATCTGGAGATTTATACGAACTTGTTTATGAAACACCTTTTCAACTACCCGTAGACTTAATCTTTGTGATGAGAGCTTTATCAACTTTTGAAGGAGTTGGTAGAATGCTTGATCCAGGGTTTAACCTTGTATCAGTTACCAAGCCTTATTTAATAGAACTTATGACCTCAAATAATCAAACTCCCAACGATTTAATCAATCAATTTGGAAGGCAAGTAGGTGAACTAGGATCTAAAGCTGTTGGAATTCCCAAAAGAATAGATGAAAGTTTAGAAAGATTAGAGCAGGGCGATTTACAATTGCAAATAAGAATGGGAGAGTCTGATAGGCAATTCAAAAAAATGTTTACTGCTCAAAAAACTCTAGGCCATTCAATTCTTATAGGAAGCTTATCGATTGCATCTGCTTTGCTTGTAACCAATAAACAAAATAATTTTGCATTGTTGCCACTGTTTTTTGCACTACCAATAACTATTGATTGGATAAAATGCCAATTAAGTATGAGAAAAGGCTCACGTCTAGAAAAACTTAAGCGATAAAAACTATATATTTTTGGGACCTAAACCTAAAGCCCCTGCGAATCTTGCTTGATTTCCTAATTCCTCCTCAATTTTTAAAAGCCTATTATATTTTGCAATCCTTTCACTTCTACTCAAAGAGCCAGTCTTGATCTGACCAGATCTTGTGGCGACAGATAAATCCGCAATTGTTGTATCTTCAGTCTCACCACTTCTATGACTAATAACACTTGTGAATCCGGACATTTTAGCTAACTCAATAGCTTCCAAAGTTTCAGTTAATGTTCCAATTTGATTTACCTTTATTAGGATTGAATTGGCAGACTTTTCCATAATCCCTTTCCTTAACCTTTCTGTATTAGTAACGAATAAATCATCCCCTACAAGCTGAACTTTATTTCCTAATTCTTTGTTTAATTCTGACCAACCCTCCCAATCATCCTCTGCTAAACCATCTTCTATTGAAACTATTGGATAATTAGAAACTAATCTTGAAAGATATGTAATCATTTCAGAACTATTTAAACTTTTCCCTTCATATTTATAAATACCATCACTATAAAATTCAGTACTAGCAGCATCTAACGCTAAAGATACCTGCTCACCAGGCTTAAATCCGGCTTTTTGAATTGCTTCTAATAATAAGTCACCTGCCTCTTCACTTGATGACAAATTAGGTGCAAATCCACCCTCGTCGCCTACAGCAGTAGATAGACCTTTTTGATCAAGTAATGATTTTAATGAGTGAAAAATTTCAGTACCCATTCTTAATGATTCACTGAAATTATTAACTCCATGTGGTACAAGCATAAATTCCTGAAAATCGAGACTATTTGGCGCATGAGCACCACCATTTATTACATTCATCAATGGTACTGGAAGTAGATTGGATAATGGATCTCCAAGATATCTATATAGGGGGATGTCTAAAGCATTTGCTGATGCTCTTGCAGTCGCAAGACTTACTGCAAGGATTGAATTTGCTCCAAGGTTAGACTTATTAGGAGTACCATCAATTTCAATCATTAATTTATCTACTTCAGTTTGATCTAAAGCTGACAAACCACATAAAGCCGGAGATATTGTTTCATGAATTTTATTAACAGCATTCAAAACACCTTTTCCCATATATTTTGAACCACCATCTCTTAATTCATGTGCCTCATGAGCACCAGTGCTAGCTCCGCTGGGAACAATTGCTCTTCCACTAGCACCACATTCCAAAAATACTTCTGCCTCTACAGTTGGATTACCTCTTGAATCAAGGACTTGCCTTGATTCAATAGTATCAATAAGAAAATCAATAGTTTCTTTCACAATTTAATTATTACTATTTAAATCCTATTAATAGCTGAACTATTTGGCTAATATCTGAAATATATATGTTAACCAATTATAATTTTTAATTCCGAAACAGCTTTGAAATTAGTTAACGCTTTTATTAATTCTTAAGTCCCCGAAACCCCTATCGTAAACATTTTTTTCAAATTCATCTTACAATTGAAAAATGGTTGGATGATTATTAATGCAGACCCTATTTAAAATAATAATTAATAATCAACTATAGTTTTTATAGTTTATGAGAGAAACACTTACAACTAGTCCTGAACTTTTTAGCGATATAAGTTGGAATCTTCTTTTATTAGGAGAAGAAACAGCAAAAAAATGGGATCATAGCGAATTTAATATTGAACACATAATTCATACATTGTTCTCATCAAGTGAATTCTTTGCTTTCATAGAAAAATTATCAATAGACCAGGATACAGTTTTAGATATAACTGAAGATTTTTTAGAAGATACACCAACAAATGATTCAGATATTTTTACTATCGGAGAAGACTTAGAAATTTTATTAGATAATGCGAATCAGATTAAAATCCAATGGGGATCTAAATTAATAGAAATCCCTCATTTATTAATCGCTCTTGGAAGGGATTTAAGAATTGGAAATTATGTTTTTGAAGAAGGCAACCTTTCAATTGAAAAATTAGAGGAAGAATTAAAGTTTTTCCCAAATATAAATCAATCAAAAGATTCATTAAATTATAAGAACGTGGTTGAGATAAATAATCAATCAAATTTTGAATCAAAAAAAGAGACTTTAGTCAAAGAAGAAAAATATAAGAAAGCTATTGTTCCATTCCCCAAAAGTGAACTTCAAATTGAAACCAAAAAACCAGTTGAAAAAGATGAAAATGCTCTTTCAATTTATGGAAAAGATTTAACAGAATCAGCTAAAAAAGGTTTACTGGATCCCGTTTTAGGAAGAGAAAATGAGATCAATAATTTAATGAGGGTACTCTGCAGAAGAAACAAAAACAATCCTATACTGATCGGCAATCCTGGAGTTGGTAAAACCTCAATTGCAAAATTACTTGCTCAGCTAATTGTAGACAAAAAAGTTCCTGATTCTTTAAAAGACTTAAAAATTATTTCACTTGACTTAGGTGCTTTAGTTTCTGGGACAAAATTTAGAGGCCAATTAGAGGAACGACTAAGCATAATAATGCAGGAACTAAAAAATCCCAGCCAAGGAATGATTCTATTTATTGATGAAATCCACTCAATATTAAGTTCTGACAGATCTTCTACCGACATCAGCAATATCTTAAAACCTTTACTCGCTGAAGGAGAACTTAGATGTATTGGGACAACAACACCTGAGAAATTTCGTGAAACTATTGAAAAAGATCAGGCATTGAATAATTGCTTTCAAAAGATAGCTGTAAATGAACCCTCAGTAGAATTAAGTGCAAAAATACTGCAAGGTATCAAAAAGAAATATGAATCACACCATGGGATAAAAATTTCTGAAGAGGCTGTAAACTTTTCTGCAAAATTGGCTGACAGATACATTAGCGATAAATGTCTTCCTGATAAAGCAATAGATTTAATTGATGAAGCAGCTGCACAGTTAAAAATTGAGTCTAATAATAAGCCTCAAATAATTCTGCAACAAGAGAACAAACTGCATAATATTGATGAAAAACTGAATAATTTGCAGGGAGAAAATATCGAAGCTCAAGAAAAACTATTGAATATGAGACAACAATCAGAGGCAAAATTGAACGTCCTTTTGGACAATTGGAACGATTTGCGGGAAGAAATGGAGCAATTATCTATTTTGATGAAAGAAGAAGATAAACTAACCAAACAAATTAAAGATAAATCAAATCGCGAAATTGAAAATGATCTAGATTATTTAGAAAAGCTCGAAGAAGAGTTAAATGAAATAGAAAATGAAATACAAAAAGTTGAGGAGAACTTTAATAAAATAAAGAAAAATAGAAATTTCCCTTTTAAATTTCAAGTTGAACCTGATGATATTGCTGATGTTATCTCAAAGATCACAGGTATTCCAATTTCTAAAGTAGTTTCAAATGAACGTAAGAAATTAGTCAATCTAGAAACAGAACTAAGTGAAAAAGTTATTGGACAAGAAAAAGCTATTGAAGCTGTTTCTGCTGCAATTAGAAGAGCTCGAGTTGGCATGAAAAGTCCTAAAAGACCTATTGGATCTTTTTTATTTATGGGTCCTACTGGTGTTGGCAAAACAGAATTAGCAAAATCTCTTGCATCAGCTTTGTTTGATGAAGAAGACGCACTTTTAAGATTAGACATGAGTGAATATATGGAGAAAAATGCCGTAGCAAGACTTTTGGGAGCTCCTCCAGGTTATGTTGGTTATGAAGAGGGAGGTCAATTAACTGAAGCTGTAAGACGTAAACCCTATTCAGTAATACTTCTTGATGAGATAGAAAAAGCAAATACAGAAGTATTTAATATCCTTTTGCAAGTCTTAGATGAAGGAAGATTAACGGACTCTCAAGGAAGGACAGTAGATTTCAAAAATACCGTAATCATTATGACAAGTAACCTAGCTGGTAAGTCTATACTGGAGTATTCACAAAAGATTTCTAAAAGTGAGGGAAAGTTAGAAAAAGATCAACAGAGTCTAGATGATTCAATTAGTAATGCATTGTCTTCAATTTTTAGACCTGAATTTTTAAATAGAATAGATGAAGTAGTAAAGTTTGATCCATTATCTATTGATGAACTTCAAAAAATTATCATTCTACAAACAGAAGATTTAAAAAACCTGCTACTTGAGCAGAAAATAAATATCGCTATAGACAAAAAAGTTATCAATAAAATTGCAAACGATTCTTACGAACCTGAATATGGTGCTAGGCCACTTAGCAGGGAACTTAGAAGACAAATAGAAAATCCCTTAGCTGCAAAACTTTTAGAGGATAACTTTAAAAACAAAAAAAATATCACAATTAAACTTAACCCCGCTAAAAAAAATGAGATTATTTTCAACCCTAGCTGAGGAGTAAATCAATAAGCTAAAATAAAAAATAAAGCGTAAAGCTTAATTTCAAAAAAATTTCGTGACAAGTCCAACTACTAATAAAGAACCTCTAAAAAAGGATTCTCCTGAAATTGAAGAGCCTAAAAAAAAGGATAATTTTTTTAGATCTACCTACGATGAGCTTAAACTTGTCGTGTGGCCAAACAAACAACAACTTTTTAGCGAATCTGTAGCCGTTATTATTATGGTATCCTTTTCTGCGGCAGCCATAGCATCTGTCAGTAGATTGTATGGATGGGCAGCCTCGCAAATTTTTGGTTGAATTATCCCTGAATATCCATTTATAAAAATCTTAATTAAGCTTCCATAAAAAAATGAGTAATGAATTGACTACAAACCTTGCTTCTTCAAAAGCAAATACTAGCATCGCAAGATGGTATGCAGTTCAAGTGGCATCAAGCTGTGAAAAAAAAGTAAAAGCGACTCTTGAGCAGAGATCAGTAACTTTAGGTGTTAATAACCGAATCATTGAAATTGAAATTCCCCAAACTCCTGGAATTAAATTAAAAAAAGATGGAAGTAGACAAACTACTGAAGAAAAAGTTTTCCCAGGTTATGTCCTCGTAAGAATGATTTTGGATGAAGATACAATGATGGCTGTAAAAAGTACTCCAAATGTAATTAACTTTGTTGGTGCTGAAGATGGTAGAGGCAGCGGAAGATCGCGAGGTCATATCAAACCTCGACCATTATCCAGACAAGAAGTTAATAGAATCTTTAAGCGCGCATCAGAGAAAAAAGCTGTAATCAAATTAGATATTGAAGCAAAAGATAGAATCATAGTAACTAGTGGTCCATTCAAGGATTTCCAAGGAGAAGTGATAGAAGTTTCCGGAGAAAGAAATAAATTAAAAGCATTACTTTCAATATTTGGGCGCGAGACTCCTGTAGAATTAGAATTCTCCCAAATCAATAAACAAAATTAATTTCAAATTGTTCTTGTTTATCGAGTAAAATAATGATTTTCTACCTCAGCTTAAATTCTCTCATCTAATGGCAAAAAAAATTGTTGCAGTTATCAAGCTTGCTTTACAAGCAGGCAAAGCAAATCCTGCTCCTCCTGTAGGGCCGGCTTTAGGTCAACATGGTGTCAATATTATGGCATTTTGTAAAGAATACAACGCAAGGACACAAGATAAAGCAGGTTTTGTAATTCCAGTTGAAATTTCTGTTTTTGAAGATAGAAGTTTTACTTTTATCACAAAAACACCTCCTGCTTCCGTCTTAATAACCAAAGCAGCTGGTATAGAGAAAGGCTCAGGCGAATCCGCAAAAGGCTCTGTTGGGAATATAAGTAAAGCTCAATTAGAAGAAATAGCCAAAACTAAGCTTCCTGATCTAAACTGTTCTAGTGTTGAATCAGCAATGAAAGTAATTGAGGGTACTGCTCGCAATATGGGCGTCTCTATCACTGATTAAGTTCAATACAAAATTGCTCACTACTAAGGGGAGGTTAATTAATAACCGTTTGCACCCAAAATTATCATGAAAAAACTATCCAAAAGAATGTCGGCTCTATCAACAAAGATAGAAGATCGCATTTACGCACCACTTGAAGCTCTTAGTATTATCAAGGAAAATGCTAATGCAAAATTTGATGAAACTATGGAAGCACATATACGTTTAGGTATTGATCCAAAATATACTGATCAACAATTAAGGACCACTGTTGCATTACCACATGGTACTGGCCAAAGCATCAAAATTGCAGTAATTACAAGCGGTGAGAATGTATCGAAAGCTAAGGCTGCTGGTGCAGATTTATTTGGCGAAGAAGATCTTGTGGAAAGCATAAACAAAGGAAATATGGAATTCGATCTACTTATTGCAACTCCAGATATGATGCCAAAGGTCGCAAAATTAGGAAGAGTTTTAGGACCTAGAGGTTTAATGCCCAACCCTAAAGCTGGGACAGTAACTAATGATATTGCTAATGCGATAAAAGAATTCAAAGCTGGTAAGCTCGAATTTAGAGCAGATAAGGCGGGTATAGTTCACGTACGCTTTGGAAAAGCAAGTTTCACAAAAGAGGCTCTATTTGACAACTTAAAAACCTTGCAAGAATCAATTGATAAAAATAAACCAAGCGGAGCTAAGGGAAAGTATTGGAAAACTTTTTATGTAACTTCAACAATGGGGCCTTCAGTTCAAGTTGACATAAATGCTGTACAAGATTACCAACCTGAAGGTTAACTCTTTGTAGTATAATTTAAAGTGCAATAATACGGCCAAAGAAAGTAGGTTTATTTAGTTATTCTAAATTTGAAATTCCTACCGAGGATTCGTCTTAATTATTTCTTTTTTGGATCTAATAAAAGCGGCCTCTTTTAAAAAGGACTTTGCCGCATTTCCTGCTCTTCCTAAATTACGATCCAAAAAACAACAATGGGCCGAACACTTGAGAATAAGCAACAAATCGTTACTGAGATTAAATCTCTATTAAACGACTCGGAAATGGCTGTAGTTCTTGACTATAAAGGTTTAACTATCAAAGAGATGTCAGATTTGCGATCTAGATTGCAAACAACTAACGGCATCTGCAAAGTTACTAAAAATTCTTTAATGCGTAAAGCTATTGATGGAGATAGTAATTGGAATGATCTTGAATCTTTACTGACCGGAACAAATGCTTTTGTCTTAATTAAAGAAGATGTTGGTGGTGCTGTAAAAGCGATCCAATCTTTTCAAAAAGAAACACAAAAATCCGAAACCAAAGGAGCTTTATTTGAAGGCAGACTTCTTAGCGATTCTGAAATAAAAGAAATTGCAAGTCTTCCATCTAAAGAAGTATTGATGGCAAAAATTGCTGGCGCTCTAAATGGCGTAGCAACAAAAATTGCGATCTCTATCAATGAAGTGCCTTCTGGACTTGCTAGATCACTTAAACAACATTCTGAAAAATCAGAATCTTAAATTCAAACCCTAATTAACTTTTAAGAAAATGTCCGCAAAAACTGAAGAAATTCTTGAATCATTAAAATCTCTATCACTTTTAGAAGCATCTGAGCTCGTAAAGCAAATAGAAGAGGCTTTTGGTGTATCTGCTGCAGCTTCTGCAGGTGTAGTAATGGCAGCTCCAGGAGCAGCTGGCGGTGACGCAGATGGTGGCGCTGCTGAAGAAAAAACTGAATTTGATGTAGTTCTCGAAAGCTTTGATGCAGCTGCAAAAATCAAAGTCCTTAAGGTTGTAAGAAATGCAACTGGTCTTGGTCTTGGCGATGCAAAAGCACTCGTTGAATCTGCACCAAAAACAGTAAAAGAGGGAATTGCTAAAGCAGATGCTGAATCTTTAAAGAAAGAGATTGAAGAAGCTGGCGGTAAAGTTACACTTAAGTAAGAGAAGATTTTTTTAAGCCGATACTCTTACAATATCGGCTTCAAAATTTATGAATAGTGATAGTATTGCAATTGAAGCTGCAACGGATGGAGCCTGCAGTGGTAATCCAGGTCCGGGCGGTTGGGGCGGTCTAATAATTTTTGACGACAAAAGTGAATTAGAAATAGGTGGTTCCGAGCAAAATACCACAAATAATAGAATGGAACTCACTGCGGCTATAAAAACACTTGAAAAATTAAAAACCTATAAATTAAAAGAGAACTTTAAATTAAGAACCGATAGTAAATATGTCATAGAAGGCTATACAAAATGGATTATTAATTGGAAGAGAAATGGATGGAAAACAAGCTCAGGCAAATCAGTTCAAAATCTTGATTTATGGCAAAAAATTGACCAATTAAGAATTAACGGCCTTATCATGGAATATGTTAAAGGCCATAGCGGTGACAAACAAAATGATAGGGTTGATAAAATCGCAACTAACTATAGCAAAGGTATATCTTTAATAAGCAACTTAAAAGAAGCTGAATCTTCAGTAGACTATTTCGAAAAAAATGCACCTTCAGAAATTCAGGAATTATTTTCAAGAAATGAATTAATTCAAAAATTTGCAGAAAAAAAGTACTTATTAAGTTCACTAGAACTTAGTAATTTATTAGGTGAAGAAAACAATGTAAAGATAAAAAAATATTTACTTTTTGAATGGCGTAATTGGAGATTGATTCCTAAAGATAAAAAATATTGGATAATAGAAAAAAAAGAATCCTAATTTTTTATGAATAAACAGAAGGGTGTATTTAAAAATCTTTATAAAAACTTGATGACCCCTATACTAAAAAAAGACTCTGGAATAGATGCAGAATATTTAACTAATTTATCTCTTAGCCTTCTATCGTTTAGTTCAAGAAAACATAATTGGCCTATAGTTTCATCAATCCTAAAAAATCTAAATGAAGAATTTTCTGTAATTGATAAAAGGTTAAGTCAGAACATATGTGGAATAAATTTTTGTAATCCAATTGGTTTAGCTGCGGGTTTTGACAAAAATGGAAATGCTGCAAATATATGGAAAGATTTTGGCTTTGGATTTGCTGAACTTGGAACAGTAACTAAACTTGCTCAAAATGGTAATCCAAAACCAAGATTATTTAGATTAGCTGAAGAAGAAGCAGCATTAAATAGGATGGGTTTCAATAATAATGGTGCAGAAAATCTGGTTAAAAATTTTCTTGAGCAGGGTATTGAGTTCAAAAAAAACAGGAAGAATATTTGTTTAGGGATAAATTTCGGAAAATCTAAAATCACAAAATTATCTCAAGCAAAAAATGATTATCTAACTTCTCTAAAATTATTAATTCCATTTTGTGATTACGCAGCAATAAACGTAAGTTCTCCAAATACTAAAGGACTAAGAAAGTTGCAAGATCCAATTCTTCTAAAAGAACTTCTCAAAGAAATTAAAAACTTACCTAATTGCCCACCATTATTTGTAAAGATTGCGCCAGATTTAAGCCTTAAAGATATTGAAGATATTTGCCAATTAATAATCGAGGAAAACATCGAGGGAATAATTGCTACTAACACCAGCATTGATAGATTAGGTCTTGAAAATAGAAAAATCACCCAAACGGGATTATCACTTTCTGAAGAAGATGGAGGATTAAGCGGAAGGCCTCTACAAAAAAAAGCGAATCAAATAATAAAACATATTCATAGTATTGATAAAAAGATTATTTTAATTGGCGTTGGTGGAATCGATAGTCCAGAGTCAGCTTGGGAAAGAATTTGTTCTGGAGCATCTTTAATTCAACTTTATACAGGATGGATATATAATGGACCACAATTAGTGCCCGATATACTTGAAGGAATTTTAAAGCAACTCGATAACCATCAATTATCTAATATTAAAGAGGCCATTGGATCAGATCTAAAATGGGTTAAATAAAAATTAGAAAATACATAATGAACAAATTGAAACCTAATAATTACTCAACATTAACCATGCAAATATCAGACTTAAAGCATGGAGGAAATGTATATGCAAATGCAAAAAAGCTTAACTTATTACCCTCTGAAATTATTGACGCAAGTGCCTCATTAGTACCCTTTGATCCCCCTCAAATACTAATAGATTCATTAAATGCAGAAATTAAGAATCTTGGATTTAGATATTATCCTGATAGAAACTTGAGTGATTTGAAAGAAATAATCGGTAAATTTCATGGGATAAATCCAGACAATATATTGCCTGGAAATGGAGCTTCTGAGCTGATAACCTGGGCAGGTTATGAAGCTTCCAAATTTGGAATAAGTTGTATTCCTTCTCCATCATTTGTTGATTATGAAAGATCTTTAAATTGTTGGAATAGCAATTTAATACATTGCGAATTACCAAAAAACTGGAACAATATTTTCCCTCAATCATTCCCGCTTCATCCAAAAGGAGATGTTATTTGGATAACAAATCCACATAACCCAACTGGCCAATTGTGGAGTAAAGATTCATTAGAAGAAATTGTAAAAAAATATAAATTAGTTATCTGTGATGAGGCTTTCTTATCAATAACACCAAATGGAGAAAAAGAATCTTTAATACCAATAACCCAAAAGTATGATAATTTATTAGTCTTGAGAAGTTTGACCAAAATCTTTAATATTCCTGGTCTTAGATTAGGTTACGTGATTGGCTCATCGAAAAAACTTAAACAATGGAAAAGCTATAGAGATCCTTGGCCTTTAAATTCCTTTGCGATTAAAGCCGGAATTGACTTACTAAGTAATAAGAAATTCTATGAACAATGGATAAGGCAGATTCACAGCTGGATAAATATTGAAAGAGAGAGTGTATATGAAAAATTATCAAAAATAGAAAACCTTAAAGTTCATAACTCTTCAACCAACTTTTTTTTAATAGAAAGCAAAACATCTTTGACGCCCAATATAAAATACCTAGAAAATAAAGGGATATTGATTAGAGAATGTACTTCATTTAGATTTCTTGACGAAAAATGGGCAAGAATAAGCTTACAGAATAAAGGGGGGAATAGTCTTTTATGTAAAGAAATTTACAAATCCTTTAAAAAATAATTTAAAAATTTTTTAAACTCAATTTTAGATTTGATTTTATTATTCTTCATGTTCTTTTTCATAAGATCTAATATTTCATAATAATTTTTTCCATTTTTTGATTTTATTCGAAAAATTCTTTCCAGAGTTTCCTCAAAAACCTCTTTAGAAATTTCATTTTGATTCATTAAAACTGAGCCTCCAGTTTCGGCAAGAATTAGTGCATTTTTCTCTTGGTGATTATTTTTAGAATAAGGAAATGGAATTAAAATTGAAGGTTTTTCAGTCTCTATTAATTCATTTATTGTTCCTGCACCAGATCTGGATATTACAAGGTCACAGTTTTGAATTAAAGCTGCAATTTCATTAGTAAATTTTTTTTGAATATAATTTTTGGAATTTTTTAAATTAAAGGAATATTGATTACATTCGCCAATAATATGAACTATTCGAAACTCTTTTTTCATTAAAAATTCCAGAGATTCGTTAAGAATTTGATTTATAGCTTTTGCTCCTTGACTACCTCCCATAACAATCAAAAGAGGGCCTTTTCCTTTTGGAACCCATTCTGGCAAGGGATTAAATTTATAGAATTGCTCTCTTAAAGGAGTACCAGTGAAAATAGTTTTACAATTTCTTAAATAAGAATTTGTATTCTTAAATCCTAGAAGAACATAGTTGCACAAAAAACCAAAATATTTCGTGACCATTCCTGGAATTAAATTTGATTCATGAATAATGACAGGTATCCTAAGAAGTTTTGAAGCAACAATAGTAGGGGCAGAGATATAACCTCCAGTCGTAAAAACCAAGTTAATTTTTTTTTCTTTTAAGATCCTAATGATTTGAAAAGTTGACATTAAAATTTCTATATATTGATAAAACACAAAAATATTTTTTTTTGGTGTCTTTATACTCAAAGTGTTCAAATTATATTTTTTTGGAATTAAATTGGCATCAAGTCTTTGATGAACACCCAACCAATAAATATTCCACTCATCTTCTAGCTCTTTAGAAACTGCTAAAGCCGGGAAAATATGACCTCCTGTTCCACTAGCTGCAACTAATAAATTATTTTTTTTAGACATAAAAACTCAAATTAGTAGAATAAAAATAATAAATAATAAATATGTTTAATTTAAACTTATTCAGAAAAATAGGATTCCCTCTCTACTTATTTATTTATCTCATTATTCCCTATTCAGCAATAACGCAAAATTTAAAAGTTGATTTTCTAAGAAATCTAGAAACCTCATTAAATAAGCGAGACTTAGAGTTTATTAGAAAAAATTTTAGAAATGATGAAAACCAAAATATACCAAAACAGTTTTCAAAAATTATCAATGATTTCCCTGACAGCAAATGGAAAATCAAAAGATTAAAATCAAATATTCCAAACAAAGAAATATTGAGAATAAAAGTTTCAGGAAAAAAAATAGTTAATGAAGAAATGCATATACTCGAATCCGATTTCGATTATGTTTTTTCAATACTAAATGGAAAAATTGATGAAGGTACCATTAAAAATTTATTCACAACAATAAGGAATGATGATAAAAAGATAGACATAAGTTTTAAAATCCCTGATAAAGTTCTTACTGGATCAAAATATGAAATCGATATCATTTTAAATAAGCCACTTGAAGAAGTGATTATTGCTGGAGCAATAAAACCTCATCAAGTAAATTCATTTTTTGAACCAGAAATATTATTGGAGCCATTAGCATCAGGGGGGATTTTCAAAATGACAAGGGCACCTTCAAAACCAGAGATACAAATATGGTCAGGAATTATAGCTCATCCTGAGGGTATGATTACTTTCACAAAGAGTATTGATATTGTTGAAAAGATATAGCCTAGGCGTCGTTTAAAGCAGCTACACCAGGTAAAGTTTTACCCTCTAAAAGTTCCAAACTAGCCCCACCTCCAGTGGATATATGAGACATTTTCTCAGCTAATCCTGCTTTTTCCACTGCTGCAACAGAGTCTCCACCACCAATTATTGTACAAACTTCAGAAAAAGCACTTAAGTCCGCAAGAGTCGTAGCTATTGCATTTGTACCGTCTGCAAATTTATCAAATTCAAAAACTCCCATTGGACCATTCCAAATGATTGTCTTACATTCTGAAAGAGCATTCTGAAAAACTTTAATGGAATCTGGACCAATATCTAGCCCCATCCAATTCCCACTAATTGCATCAATTTGAGATATTTTACTATTGGCGTCAGGAGAAAATTCATCAGCCAAAACAACATCAGTAGGTAATAATAATTCTACTCCTTTTGCTTTGGCTTTTGCTTCTAAATCTTTAGCAAGCTCGAGTTTATCTTCTTCTACTAGGCTCTTTCCGACATCTAGGCCTCTAGCTTTATAAAAAGTGAAAATCATACCTCCACCAATCATGATTTTGTCACACTTATCTAGTAAAGAATCAAGTACTCCTATTTTGCTACTAACCTTTGATCCTCCAACTATTGCTGCCAATGGACGCTTTGGGGAATCTATTGCTCCTTGTAAGTATTTCAGTTCTTTTTCTAAAAGGAATCCAGCTACTGAGGGACTTAAATAATTAGTAACACCCTGAGTTGAAGCATGAGCTCTATGAGCAGCACCGAAAGCATCATTTACATACATATCTGCATGTAATGCTAATTTTTTAGCAAACTCCAGGTCGTTCTTTTCCTCTTCACCAAAAAAACGAACATTTTCAAGTAAAAGAACATCTCCGTTACTCAAGCTATTTGATTGTGCAACTGCTTCATCACCAATACAACTGTTAGTAAGAGCAACATTTTGCCCCAACAATTCACTTAATCTTGCTGCTACTGGAGTTAATCTCATTTTTTCATTTACCTGACCCTTTGGTCTACCAAAATGAGCAGCTAAAATAACCTTTGCAGAATGATTAATAAGATATTCAACAGTTGGGATCGCTGCACGAATACGCGTATCGTCGGTTATTTGACCATCTTCATTTAATGGAACATTAAAATCTACTCTTACAAGAACTTTTTTTCCTTCTAAATGTGTCTTATCAAGACTGGAAAGAGATAATTTTGACATTAAATAAGCTTAATTTTTAATCTTAAGACCCTAACGTTAATTTGGGCTTATTGGGTTAAAAAGTAGTTACTGTTACCTATGCCTTAATAAATTTTAAGAATTAACGATTATAAAAATTTTTTAGTCATTAAATTTATACTAAACTTTAGAAGTAAATACTTTCGAAACTTATAAAAACTTAAAAGAATACAAAATTTTATTTAATTTATTGAAGTGGACATACCCAAAATCCAATGGTACCCAGGCCATATCGCAAAAGCAGAAAAGAAATTATCTGAAGTTATCAATAAAGTAGATTTAGTTATAGAAGTTAGAGATGCACGAATTCCTTTGTCAACAGGACATCCACACTTAAATAAATGGATAAATAATAAAAAACATATTCTTGTTATTAACAGATCAGACATGATCTCCACTAATACAATCAATAGTTGGAATAAATGGTTTAACGCTAAAGATCAATATCCTCTTTGGTGTGATGCCAAAAAAGGAATAGGAATTAAAGAAATTTGTAAGTCAGCCAAAGATTCTAGGTCTTCAATCGACGATAGAAGACTCACCAGAGGAATGCGAATTAGGCCAATTAGAGCCCTTACACTTGGGTTTCCAAACGTAGGAAAGTCAGCATTAATTAATAGAATTGCAAAAAAAAGAGTTGTAGATAGCGCTAGGAAAGCAGGCGTGACTCGCAATTTAAGATGGATAAAATTAGAAAGTGGTATAGATCTGCTGGATGCTCCTGGTGTTATACCTCCAAATTTAGAAGATCAAAAATCAGCACTTAATCTTGCACTGTGTGACGATATTGGTGAAGCTGCTTATGAAATAGAGAGTGTCGCAATTGGATTTATCAAAATTATATCCACTCTCAACAAAGATAAGAATGCGAATATCTCAGTTAAACAAATATCTAATAGATATGGAGTTGACATTACCAAAGGCTTTAAGAGTCCTTCTGCTTGGATCGAGGAAGCAGCTTCGAAACATACCTCAGGCGATAAAAGGAGAATGTCTCATAAGTTATTGGAAGATTATAGAAATCAAATGTTGGGTAAAATTGCTTTAGAAGTCCCATTATGGAATTAAATAATCAAAATTCTTTCGGCATTGGAAAAGGCGAACTTATAGAAATTAATTATGAGCTGCCTCTTCCTATGAGGCTAGACAGATGGTTGGTTAGTAAAAGGCCAGAACAAAGTAGAGCAAGAATTCAACATTTTATAAATTCAGGTTTAGTACTTGTAAACTATAAGACCGCGAAAGCAAAGACCCCATTAAAAAATGGCGACAATATTCAAATATGGATGCCTCCTCCAGAACCTCTTATTTATTTGAAACCTGAAAAAATGGATTTAAATATACTTTTTGAAGACGAGCACATCATAGTAATTAATAAACAATCAGGACTAATTGTTCATCCAGCCCCTGGACACAAATCTGGAACTTTAGTGAATGGATTACTTTTTCACTGTAAAGATCTACCTGGAATTAATGGGAAACTAAGGCCTGGGATTGTTCACAGATTAGATAAAGATACCTCCGGATGTATGGTAGTTGCAAAAAGCCAAGAGGCATTAGTAAATCTCCAGAAACAAATTAAAGAAAAAATAGCATCTCGCGAATATATTGCAGTAATTCATGGAGCACCTAATTCTGAAGAAGGCCAAATAGTGGGACACATTGGCAGAGATAAAATAAATAGATTGAAATATAAAGTAGTTGAAGAAACTTCAGGAAGGTATGCCTGTACCTATTGGAAATTAGAAGAAAGATTTGGCAATTACTCATTAATGAGTTTCAAACTAGATACGGGGCGAACGCATCAAATAAGAGTACATTGCGCTCACATTAATCATCCAATCGTGGGTGATCCGTTATATGGAAGATGTAAAAAATTACCATGTAAATTAAATGGCCAAGCTTTACACGCCATTAAGCTTGGACTTATACATCCAATAAATGGTAAAGAAATGATATTTGAATCAGAATTACCATTAGATTTTCAAAAATTACTCAGTGTTCTTAAAGTTAAATAAATTTAAAGAGGAATTTAAAAGCGATTTTGTATAAGTGTTTTGAGTTTTAGCGAATATTGTAGAACTTTCTCCTTCATCAACTATCTTTCCGTGATTCATAACTAGCAACCTATCACAAAATCCCTTAGCAATGCCTAAATCATGAGTAATAAAGATAATAGTTAAATTCATTTTTTCTTGAAAGACTCTAAGTAATTCAAGAATCTCTATTTTTACCGAAGCATCTAACATATTAACGCTCTCATCACAAATCAAAATTTTTGGTTTCAACAATAGCGCTCTGGCTAATGAAATTCTTTGCAATTGACCACCAGATAATTGGCTAGGATAAGAATTAAAAAAATCATTATTTAAGGGAAGATTTAAATTTCTTAACATTAATTTTATTTCTTTTTCGATTTTTCTTTTATCTGAAATTTTTTGAATAAAAAATATATCTTCCAAAATATTTTTAATTGTCATTTTCGGATTCAAACTTGAAAAAGGATCTTGAAAAATTATTTGCACATTATTGTTCTTTTTAAAAGATTTATTTTTTTTCGATATATGATTTTTATTATAAATTTTGATTTCACCACCTCTTACTTTAAGAAGTCCAATTAAAGCCCTACATAATGTACTTTTACCGCTCCCTGAAGAACCAACTATTCCAAGAGTCTCATTCTCATATAACTTGAAACTAACTTCATTTAAAGCCTTATTCCATTTATTAATGAAAATTGAAGAATTTAATTTATACCAATGTCTTAGGTTATTTACCTCAAGAACTACCTTATCTCGAGCATTATTTTTAGTATTTGGTTCTAATACTATTTTTGAAGCATTTACTAACTTTTTCCCGATATCTGATTTTGGTGATTGAAAAATATCCATTATATTCCCTTTTTCAACAATCGATCCCTTTTCAATTATTGCAACTTTTTCACACCACTTTGCTGCAAGATTAATATCATGACTAATTAGAATTAAAGTAGTATCAAATTCATTACATAGATTAATTATTTCTTGCATAATTTCAAAACTTGTTTTGGTATCTAAGCTTGTTGTAGGTTCATCAGCTATTAATAATTTAGGTTTCAAAGCAAGTGCCATTGCTATAGAAACTCTCTGTCTCATTCCACCGCTAAATTGATGTGGGAAAGAATCAAGTCTACTTTCTTCAATTCCTACTTTTTGAAAAACTTCTCTTACTAATTTTTTAATAGCTATAGATGATTTAGTTTGATCATGTGTTTTAAATAATTCATATAAATGATCCTCAACTCTCATTAGCGGATTAAGTTTTTTGATAGAGTCTTGATAAATAAATCCAAAATTCTTTCTTCTAAATAATTGTGCATCTTTGTTATTTATTTTCCTAGGATCTATACTAGAAATCGATAGATATCCTTTAGAAGTGGCATTTTCAGGCAATATATTTACTAATGTTTTTGCAAAAGTGGTCTTTCCACATCCAGAAGGTCCTATTATGGCCAAATGATCTCCACTATCTATTTCCAAATTAAAATTTTTGATAATAGGTTGCTGTTTTAGACCATATTTAACAGTGAGATTTTTAACTGCTATAATTTTTTTTTTATTTTTTTCCATGATTTATAGCAAATTTTTCTAGACCTAAATAAAATACATCTAAAGCAATATAAAATGTCCAAGGCAGCTGCAAATTCAAAAGAAAAAAACGAAATTGAAGTTTCCAAAACTATTTTGCCTGAAAATAAAAAATATGAAAGTGAATCTTTGAATTATCAAATAAAAATTCCAGATTGGCTTCTTAAAGATATTCATAATTTTGAAAAATCCAATAAAGAAAATGATGAGAATCAAAACCTTATAGTAAAGGCTTTTAAACTTGCTTATAAAGCTCATGATGGACAATTCCGCGCGAGCGGTGAGCCATACATTATCCACCCGGTTGCTGTTGCAAATCTCCTCAAAGAAATTGGTGCTAGTTCATCTGTTATTGCTGCAGGCCTTTTACATGATGTTGTTGAAGATACTGGCATTGATTTATCCGAAATAGAAACAAATTTTGGATTAGAAGTAAAAATACTTGTAGAGGGTGTAACAAAATTAGGCGGCATTCACTTTAACAACAGGACTGAAGCACAAGCTGAAAATCTTAGGAAAATGTTTTTGGCTATGGCCAGCGATATCAGAGTTGTCTTAGTTAAACTTGCAGATCGACTGCATAACATGAGAACAATTGAATGGCTAAATGATGAGAAAAAACTAAGAATAGCGAGAGAAACAAGAGAGATTTATGCGCCATTAGCTAATCGACTAGGAATAAACAGATTTAAATGGGAATTAGAAGATTTAGCTTTTAAATTCCTAGAGCCTAAAGAATATCTAGATCTTAAAGATCAAATCGCCGTTAAAAGAAGTGATAGAGAAAAAAGATTAAAAGTAACTTTGAATCTTATGAAGGAAAACTTGATTTCAGCAGGTTTGAAAAATTTTGAAATAACAGGAAGGCCAAAACATCTTTATGGCATTTGGAGCAAAATGGAAAGACAACAAAAGCATTTTCACGAGATTTATGATGTTGCTGCCCTAAGAATTATCGTGGACAATTCAGATAGTTGTTATAGAGCTTTAGCAGTTGTTCATGATACTTTCAAACCAATTCCAGGTAGATTTAAAGACTATATAGGATTACCAAAACCCAATGGATATCAATCCTTACACACTTCTGTGATTGGAAGACATCGACCTATTGAAGTTCAAATTAGAACTACTTCGATGCATCAAATTGCTGAATATGGTATTGCCGCTCATTGGCAATATAAAGAGGGTGGTTCTCCTGCTAAAAGTAATGCCGAGAGATTTAATTGGCTAAGACAATTAGTAGAATGGCAACAAGAAGGTAATGAAAGGGATCATAATGATTATTTAGCTTCAATTAAAGAAGATTTATTTGATGAAGAAGTATTTGTAATCACTCCAAAAGGAGATGTTGTTGGTTTAAGGAAAGGATCTACCGCGATAGATTTCGCCTACAGAATCCATTCTGAAGTTGGAAATCACTGTAATGGAATAAGAATTAATGAAAAGCTTTCTCCATTATCTACAGCACTTCAAAATGGTGACTTCATAGAAATTTTGACAAGTAATAATGCTACTCCAAGCTTGGATTGGCTGAACTTTGTAGTTACCCCAACTGCTAAAAATAGAATTCGCCAATGGTATAAGAAAAGCCATCGTAATGAAACGATTAAAAGAGGTAGAGATTTACTTGAAAAAGAAGTAGGTAGAAACGGTTTTGAAGCATTACTTTCTAGTGAAGCGATGAAAAAAGTTGCAAATCGATGCAATTTAAAAACTACTGAAGACCTTCTTGCATCTCTTGGTTTTGGTGGTTTAACTTTGCATCAAGTATTAAACAGACTAAGAGAAGAAATAAAATTACAGACAGAAGATGTAAAATATGATTCTGACTCTGAAATAGCAAAATCTCTTAAAAGTAATAATAATTTATCCACTAATCAATCTAATACAACAGCTAAATCACCAATTTCCGGGATAGAAGGTCTTGATTACAGAATAGGTAAATGCTGTTCCCCACTCCCAGGCGAGGATATTATCGGAACTGTGTCGCTCGGCAACCATGGAATAACTATACATAGGGAAGATTGTGAAAATGTAATACCAATTCCAATAGAGAGAAGATTACCTGTCGGTTGGAATCAAGATAATAAAACTGGCGAAAATAAGTTTCCAATTCAGCTACGAATAGAAGTAATTGATCGAGTTGGAGTTCTTAAAGATATTCTTATGCGGTTATCTGATAAAGGTATAAACGTAAGTGATGCCAATGTTAAAACTGCTTATGGTAAACCAGCTATTATAAATCTTTGTGTAGGTCTTGAAAGTTATAATCAACTTCACAAAACAATTGAACAAATTAAATCAATGGCAGATGTTTTAGATATTGCGAGAGTTGGACAAAGTTAATTTTAAAATCACATCAATCTATCTTTTACTTTTTATCTTGTAGATAAAGAAAACAATACTGCCGCAAATCAAAGCTAATAAAATACCTACACAAGATGAACCTAAGAGTAATTTTAGGGAAAAAATTCTACCTTGTTTCCATAAGTCATCAATAACTAAACTTTTTTCAAGAATTTTATTAGAAGAATTATTTAAAAAAATCGAACCAACTTTATAGTTAAAATAATAAAGTGGAATATAAGTAAAAGGGTTGCTGATCCAGGTACCAATTGCAGCTAGAACAATATTTCCCTTAGCTATTTTCGCAAAAAATACTCCCATTAAAGTCTGAAAACCAAAAAAAGGAAAGCAACCACTAAATACCCCTATAGCTAAACCTTTAGCATTAAAGAAAGGACTTCCATTCTGACTCCTAAATAATGATAGAATTTTCTTATAGGTAATATCTCTTTTAAATCTCATTCAGAAAGAAAATTTCAAAATTAAATTCTTGATAATCTTACTTAATTATCCATAACAAAGCGAGAGATGGATTCGATAGTTACTACAGAAGATACGATAGCCGCAATTGCTTCAGCTATAAGTATTGGGAAGGGAGGAGTTGCGATAATAAGAGTATCAGGGAAAGACGCAATAAATTCTTGCAAAAAGATTGTTCAAACTAAATCTAAATATGCATGGGAATCACACAGGGTTTTTCATGGTTTTATTCAGAAAAATAAACAAAATAAATTTATAGATGAGGTTTTAATTTTAGTGATGAAATCCCCAAATAGCTTCACAGGAGAAGATGTAGTTGAACTTCATTGCCATGGCGGAATTATCATAGTAAATAAAGTTTTAAAGATATTATTATCTAGTAATTCTAGAGTTAGACTTGCAAACCCAGGAGAATTTAGTCAAAGAGCTTTTCTTAATGGAAAAATAGACCTTACTCAAGCCGAGTCGATTAATCAATTAATTAATGCAAGCAATACCAGATCAGCAGAGTTAGCCTTTAACGGGGTTCAAGGAGAAATAAAGAAAAAAATTGATGATATTAAAAATGACCTTATAAATCAACTTTGCGAAATAGAAGCGAGAGTTGATTTTGAAGAAGACTTCACAGATTTTGATTACACCAAATATCTAAAAAACATTAAAAAAGTCAAAGAAAAAATAGAATTACTAATAGAAAATGCAAAAAGAAATTCATATATTCACAATGGAATATCCATTGCGCTTATAGGTAAAACAAATGTTGGTAAAAGCTCTTTATTAAATTTGCTTGCAAAAAAAGAGAAAGCAATCGTAACTAATATTCCTGGAACAACTAGAGATGTTATTGAAGTTAATTTAACTATTAATGATATTCCAATGAAAATAATTGATACTGCTGGCATTAGAGAAACTCATGAACAAATTGAAAGTATTGGAATTAAAAAAAGTTTTGGAAAAATAAAAGAGTCAGATTTTATAATTTATATTTATAATCTTGAAGAAGGATTTAATGAAGAAGACAAAAAAATAATACAAGAAATTCCCAAAGAAAAATTAATTACTATTTTGGGTAATAAAAAAGATTTAATTGATTGCAAAAATATTAATTCAAATGAGTTAAAAAACACAATTCTTATGAGTATTAAAAATAATGATGGCGAAAGATTATTAATAGACACAATTATAAAAAAATGCGGATTAAAACAAGTAGAAAATATCAATATATTTTTAAATCAAAGACATCTAACAAATTTGTCTGCTTGCTTATCTAATTTAAATGATACTGATGAAATAATTGAAAATAAATTGCCATTTGATTTGTTATCAATTGAACTGAGAGATGGAATTCAAAACTTATCTAAAATAACTGGTCAAGAATTAACAGAGGAACTTCTAGATAATATTTTTTCTAAGTTTTGTATTGGTAAATAAATTTGAGTTAAATTACATAGTGATATATAGTTGGTTCTCTAACTTCAGTTTAATTTTTATTAATTAATTATTTCTTAGTTTAGTGGATTTAAATACTCCAATAATAAGTAAAATCATTGATAATTGGATCGATGAAGATATAGGTAGGGGAGATCTTACAAGTTCCTCTATTACAGAAGAGAATGGTAATGCATATTGGATTGCAAAAGAAGAGGGTATATTCTGCGGGGTAGAAATTATAAAAGAAATTTTTAGAAAAATTGATTTAAAAATCAGTCCAAAATTTATTATCTCTGATGGAGATAAATTTGTTAAAGATCAAAAACTCTTAGAAATATATGGGCCTTCAAAAAGTTTACTCGCTAGTGAAAGGATCAGCTTAAATATAGCAATGCATTTATCTGGAATATCAACATATACAAAGAATCTTACAGATAAATTAGAAGGTACAAATATAAAATTAGCAGATACTAGGAAAACGACTCCTGGCTTAAGAATATTTGAAAAATATGCATTCAAATGCGGAGGTGGGGTGAATCATAGAATGGGATTATACGATGCTGCTATGATCAAAGAAAATCATATTGCATGGACAGATAATCTTAAGAATGCAGTACAAAATATTCGCCTAAATTCGCCTTTTACAACTCATATCATAATTGAAGCTGAGAATATCGACCAGGCAAAAGAAGCAGTATTAGCAGGAGCGGATAGTGTCTTATTAGATGAACTTAGTCCTGAAATAATCAAAAAAAACGTTCAAGAATTAAGAGAGTTATCAATTAATAGTCTACAAAAAGAAGTCAATAAAAATTTGATAATAGAAGTTTCTGGAATAAACCCTCAAGAAATTAGTAAATATCTAATAAAAGGTATTGATTTGATTTCAACAAGTTCTTCAATCACCAAAAGTAATTGGATTGATTTGAGTATGCGTTATATTAATTAATCATATAGATAAATAATTGAATAATTAATGCTAATCATTTTTAAAGAATTAACAAAACAATTTGAACAATCTCTTTTAGATAGTCTTGAAAAAAATGATAAAAAAGGAGAATTCGGAATTCTTAGCAAGAATTTAATTACACAATCATCAAAAGAGGAATTTGGTGATTATCAATGTAATGTTTGTTTAAGTTTATCTAAAATATATAAAAAGAACCCAAGAGATATTTCTAGTGATTTTATTAACCTTTTAAATAAAAATAAAAGCATAGCAAAATTATGTAAGAGTCTAGAAATAGCTGGACCTGGATTTATAAATATAAAATTAAAAGATGAGGTTCTAATAAATGAAATTAAGTCAAATATTCAATGCAATAGGGCTGGCATACCTCTAATTAGAAAAGATTCAATTAGTGGTTTGTCCAATAAAGTTATTGTAGATTTTTCTAGCCCTAATATTGCTAAAGAAATGCATGTAGGGCATTTAAGATCAACAATAATAGGTGACTCAATATCTAGAATTTTCGAGTTAAGAGGTTATGAAGTATTAAGACTCAATCATGTTGGTGATTGGGGAACACAATTTGGCATGCTTATTACTCAGCTCAAAGATTTATATTCAAATGATCTAAAAGAAATAGGAAAGATCAAGATAAGTGATTTAGTTGAATTTTATAAAGAATCAAAAAAAAGATGGGGGTTTTAATTATGCCACCACAGATCTTGCTGCTATAAGATATAGATTCAATAAACCTCCTAATGGCGATAATGCTTCAAGAATTATTTATGTAACTGATCATGGGCAAGCAAATCATTTTGCTGGAGTTTTTCAAGTTGCAAAAAAAGCAAAATGGATCCCAGAAAATTGTCAAGTAGACCATGTCCCTTTTGGGTTAGTTCAAGGAATTGATGGCAAAAAACTAAAGACAAGAGAAGGTGAAACAATACGCCTAAAAGATTTATTAAATGAAGCAGTTAGAAGAGCAAAAGAAGATTTATTGAAAAGATTAGAAGATGAAGATCGTTATGAGACCGAAGAGTTTATAGCAAATACTTCAAGAATTATTGGATTAGGAGCTGTTAAGTATGCAGATTTAAGTCAAAATAGGATTACTAATTATCAATTTAGTTTTGATAAAATGCTTTCCCTTAATGGTAATACTGCTCCTTATTTGTTATATACACTTGTAAGAATTTTAGGAATTAAAAGAAAAAATGATTTTGTTTATGAATCTAAAGATTTTCAGTACGTAAATTATGAACATCAATCTGAGTGGAAACTTATTAGAAAATTACTTAGGTTCGATGAAGTCATAATTTCTATTGAAAAAGACTTAATGCCAAATAGATTATGCAATTATCTTTTCGAGCTATGTCAGACTTTTAATAGATTCTATGATCAAGTTCCAATCCTCAAAGAAGAAAAAAATATAAAAATCTCTAGGCTTAATTTATGTGATCTAACTGCAAAAACACTAAAATTAAGCTTAGAGCTTTTAGGAATTGAAACTTTAGAAAGAATGTAATGAATGATTTTGATCCATTAAATAATCTTTTCCCAAAACCAAGAGAAGAAATAATAAATATGCAGTCTTACTCTGCACCTTTAGAAAATAGAAGAAATTTACTCCGCTTAGACTTTAATGAAAATACTTTAGGTCCAAGTCCTAAGGTTTTAGAGGCATTACAAGCTATAAAATTAGATGAGATTTCAATTTATCCAGAATATAATTTTTTAAAAAAATTTTTATGTGATAAATATCTTGATTCAAGAAAATTTGGTAATGATGAAATCGGAATTTTCAATGGAGCAGATGCAGCAATAAATGCAATTTTCAATTGCTTTGGAGAAAAAGATCAGATATTTCTAACCACAAATCCAACTTTTGGTTACTATTCTCCTTGTGCAGAAATCCGAGGAATGAAAACAATAAGTTGTTCTTACATTGGAGAAAATTTTCTATTCCCCATCGAAGAATTTAGGGAAAAAATAATAAAGCATAATCCAAAGTTAATATTTATTTGCAATCCAAATAATCCAACAGGAACTGTTCTAAGCTCTCATGAAATAATTAATTTAGCCAATATCAATAACGATTCATTAATAGTTGTTGATGAACTATATGAAAAATTTAATGGAGATAGTCTTCTTGAATCGATAGATTTTGAAAAGAATAAAAATATACTAATAATCCAGTCTCTTTCAAAAACTGCAGGTCTAGCTGGTTTAAGAATAGGTTTTACTTTTGGCAATAAAAGTTTAATTCAGTACATTAATAAAGTTACAGGACCATATGATGTAAACAGCTTTGCTATAACAGCTGCATTAGCAGCACTTAAAGATAAATCATATATTGATAATTATGTTTTAGAAGTAAAAAAGGCGAGGGAATGGATTTTAAATAAATTTAAATCAACAAAAATCAGAACTCACTTTAGTGGAGGTAATTATTTCTTAATTTGGCCAAAAAAAGATCCTAAAATCTTAATAAAACAGATGAGAGAAAAAGGTATTCTTATTAGAACTATGGAAAACAAAAAAGATATCGGTAATTCTATAAGGGTTAGTATTGGAACTAAAGAACAAATGATTTTTTTCTGGGACAATTACAAGATATTAGATTTAAAAAATTAATTACTGAAAATATAAATTGTATTTTGATCGATTCTTTTAGGTTTTATTTGAAAATCTTTTCCAACATATTTTACTTTAAAATCTTTCATATTTTCGATAAATAAATCAGCATTTGAGAAATCACATTCTTTATTAATTTTTTTGCCGCGTTCAAAGTGAACAGGAATAACTACATTAGGTTTTAGAAGCTTAACTATTTTTGAGGCTTCTTTACCATTGTAAGATTTTATTCCTCCTCCAATTGAAATAAACAATATATCTGGATTAGACAAAATAATTTGACTGTTTATATCAATATCTCCAGCAGCTCCTCCCATATGAACAATTTTAAGATCATTCTGCTCCCAACTCCAAACAGTTGCCATCCCAAATCTTCTTCCATCTACTCTGTCATGTGGTACAGAAATTCCATTTAATAAAATATCCTCAAATTGATAGATTCCTGGCTCAACGAACATTAATTGATCATTAGGGTTATATCCTTCGTCTGGAAGGCTAGAACTAGCCAAAATAAAATCTACGTTTACTTCTTTTGGCTCCTTTAAATTACTTGCACAACCTATTGCTTTAAAGGGATTTATAAGAATAGATTTATCTGCACTAGTAATTAAAAAACTACTATGTCCCAGACTTTTTATTCCTAAGTTCCTTGCCAATAATGAGGTAGGTAAAAAAGAGCTAACTAATATCAAAAATAAAAAGTTTTTAATCTGAGAAATCATAATATTAATTTTTTTTTATTTTACTTTTGTTCAGCCATTTTTAGAAAATTACTAATTAATTTATGACCAAATTGCGTCAACACACTTTCAGGATGGAACTGTACCCCATGTAAATGTTTATATTCTTTATGAGAGATAGCCATAATTGTTGAGTCTTCTAAAGTCGCAGTTATGTCGAAACAAGATGGTAAAGAACTTGAATCAACTATAAGACTATGGTATCTAGTAGCCACAAATGGAGTCTCGATATCTTTAAACAATCCTTTTTGATTATGAAATATTTTAGATGTCTTACCATGCATAAGTTCTTTCCCAACTATAACCTTACCTCCAAAAGCTTGGGCCAAAGCTTGATGACCTAAACAAACTCCCAAGGTCGGAATATTTTTAGATAATTTTTTTAGAATTGGCAGACAAATTCCAGATTGATCTGGATTACCTGGACCTGGAGATAAGAGAATTCCACCAGGATTTAGTTTGATAATTTCTTCTAGAGTAATTTCATCATTTCTTTTAACTATTAATTCTTTAGTTATTTCATGCGCAACTGAAAGTTCTCCTAAATATTGAACAAGGTTATAAGTAAAACTATCGTAATTATCAATAACAAGAAACATATTTATATGGATTTAAAATAACAACTTTATTTTAGGAACAAAGATATATACAGCAATAATAACAGAATTAATGGAAGCTAATAATACTGCTCCTGCAGAAGTATCTTTTGAAATTTTAGCCAAAATACTAAATTCTTTTTTCACTACTAAATCAACGATTGATTCAATAGATGTGTTCAATATTTCTAATATTAAAACAGACATTATTGTTGCAATCAAAATAACATAATTAGTTAGACTAATTTTGAGTAAAAAACCAATTATTAAACTTGTAACTGCAAAAATTAATTGAATTTTAAAATTTCTTGAAGTTTTTAATACATAACTAATACCACTGAAAGCATACTTAAAACTTATAAATATATTACTAGAAGTTTTGTATGATTCTTTTCTATTTTCTAAATAGTTTATTTTTTTTTCCATTGATTTTTAATCTAATCGAGTAATTAAATATTCTTGGAAATTTAACATATTTTCTAAATCATGCTCATTATTATGTTCCCATCCCAAAAGATGTAAAAATCCATGACTAGCCAACCAGATCATCTCTCTATAGATTGAATGTTTATATTCATAAGATTGCTCAAGTGCCATCTCTAATGATATAAAAATATCTCCCAACTCTATATGATCTAAATTATTTAGAGATTCATCAGAAATAATTGGAAAAGATAGAACATCAGTTGGACCATTTTTTTGCATCCATTTCTTATTCAAAGAAGCAATTTCTTGATTAGATATTATCTGTAAGCCTAATGAAAAAGATTTTTTTTCAAAAATATAATTTGGTAATTCATAATCCTCTTTTTTTAATATTGTACTTATCCAAGATAAAAAAACTTTCTCCCAAAAAATAGATTCAAAAATAAGATAAGTTTTATTATCTTTTAACTTATTTGAAAATTGAGAGAAATCATTACATTGAAAAACCAAATCTAAATTTATTTCAGAAATAATTTTTTCTTTCATACATTCTTAAACTGGAATATTGGGCTTACCTATTGTGGCCACAAGTATTAATATCCCAATTAAAACTAGAAAGGTTATTGAAAAATGAGAAATACTTTTTGAGCCTTTCCTTACCATATTTCTCATAGCAAGCTTTATAAAGCTTGGAGGAGAAACTTTTTTTTCTAAAATTTCGTTTTTATTTTCCATTAGTTATTCAATAGATTCATTAGAAGAAATATTCATACGTAATAATTCATGAATAAATGGTTCAAGTCCACCATCTAAAACACTATCTAACTCGTTAGTCTCCTGCATAGTCCTAAGATCTTTTACCATTTGATAGGGATGGAAAACATAATTTCTTATTTGATTGCCCCATGCAGCTTCAACAATATCACCTTTAATATCAGCGACTTCAGCAGCTCGTTGTTCTTTAGCAATCACTAATAGTTTAGACTTAAGAAGTAACATAGCTTTTTCTTTATTTTGTAATTGAGATCTTTCTTGAGTACATCTTACTGAAATCCCTGAAGGCAAATGAACAATTCTCACTGCTGTTTCTACTTTATTAACATTTTGTCCTCCAGCTCCACCGGATCTACTCGTTGTAATTTCTAAATCTTTTTCAGGTATATCAAGTGAAATATTATCATCTAATTTTGGCATAACCTCTACCCCAGCAAAGCTGGTTTGTCTTTTGCCATTGGCATTAAAAGGAGAAATTCTTACTAATCTGTGAGTTCCTTTTTCATGTTGCAGATAGCCATATGCATATTTTCCATCAATTTCGAACGTTACACTTTTAATACCTGCTTCTTCTCCTTGAGATAATTCATTAATTACAAGGCTCATTTGATTATTATCGGCCCATCTTGAGTACATTCTTAATAATATCTCTACCCAATCCTGCGCATCTGTTCCACCCGCACCTGCGTTAATAGAAACTACTGCTCCTTCCTTATCGTATTCACCACATAACAATCTTTCAAATTCCCATTTATCCAAATTCTCTCTTAATTTCTTTAATCCCAGCTGCGATTCTAAAATCATTTCCTCTTCGGGTTCTAGAGAATAAAGCTCAAGAGAGGCATGAGCATCAGAAATAAAAGTTTTCCATTTATCTAACAATTCGAGTTGTGCTTTGACATCATCAAGGATTAACATTTGATTTTTAGCTTCTTCTTGATTTTCCCAAAATTCAGGCTGAGCAGAAATTTGCTCTAACTCTTTCCTTTTCGCTTTTAATCTTGGAACGTCAAAGACAATCCTGAGCATTACCCAGGCGCTCTGTTAGTTCCGAAAGATCTTTTTTGAAATCTGTAATATCTATCAAAATAGAATTTAATCGTTATTTATAATCTAACAAGCACTTTTGTTTAATAGTATAAACTAAGTATTATTTTAAAAAAATGTCCAAAGTTGAAATTTATACTTGGCAATATTGCCCATTCTGTATTCGAGCAAAATCACTACTCAAGAAAAAAAATGTAAATTTTACAGAATATAAAATAGATGGCGACGAAGATGCCAGAGCATTGATGATTGAAAGAGCTGATGGGAGAAGAACTTTACCACAAATATTTATAGATAATGAGGGTATCGGAGGCTGCGATGATCTTTACGCATTAGAAAATGAAAATAAATTAGAAGCATTATTAAACTAGATCTTATGAAATTTCTATTCGTAATAGATCCAATTAAAAATATAAATCCCTTAAAAGATTCAACTGCTGCTTTAATGCAAGCATCATCAAAAAAAAATATTGAAATCTGGAGTTGTACTCCTCAAGACCTGGAAGCTAGAGGTGATGAAGTTTGGGCATCTTCCGTAAAAGTTGAAGTAATTCCGTGGATTTCTTTCAAAGAGAATGAATGCATACCTCTCGCCGAATTTAATTGCATTTGGATGAGAAAAGATCCTCCTGTAAATGAGGCTTATTTATATGCAACCCATCTTTTAGAAGTTGCCGAAAGAAAAGGAGTAAAAGTAATTAACAAACCCTCATCGTTAAGAGCGTGGAATGAAAAGCTAGGTGCTTTAAGATACAGCCACTTAATGGCACCTACAATAGTTGCGAGTAAGGTAAAAGATCTTATTAATTTTGCAAATATAAATGATGAAGTAGTCATAAAACCTCTTGGAGGAAAAGGTGGTCAAGGTGTTATAAGGATAAATAAAAATTCTCCAGGAATTAAATCAATCATTGAATTAATCACTTCTCAAGAGGAATTACCCGTTATGATGCAAAAATTTATTCCTGAAGTCATAGAGGGTGATAAAAGAATAATTATCGTAAACGGAGAAGCAATTGGATCAATAAATAGGATTCCTCAAGGAGGCGATTTTAGGAGTAATTTAGCGATGGGAGGCAAGGCTGAATCCACATTATTAACAGAAAAAGAAAAAAGTATCTGCTCAGAATTATCTCAACACTTCAAAGATGAGGGTTTATTTTTTGTAGGTATTGATGTAATAAATGGAATGCTTAGCGAGATTAATGTAACCAGTCCAACAGGTTTAAGAGAAATAGAAAATTTATCCAATAAAAATGTTTCAGAGGAAGTTATTGAAAAATTAGTAGAAATTATCTAGGGTTTTTAGCGCAAAATATCTGTTTTACTATAGATTCAAATTTTAATTTAATCTCATCTATTTCTTTCTCTAAAACGGAGCCAGAAACTATACCTGAACCTGCAGTAAATTCAATATTTTCTTCAATACATCTTGCGCCTCTTATTGCCAAAAGAAATGAAGCATTGCCTGATGAATCAACCCAACCCATTGGAGAAGCATAATTTCCTCTGGGAAAAGACTCAAGAGTGTTTATCCAATCAAATGCTGCATTTTTTGGGTATCCACAAACAGCTGGAGATGGATGTAAGTTTTTAAGCAATTCAAAAGGACAAATATTTTCAACTTTAGAGAAAATGAGTGTTTGCAAATGAGAAATATCTCCAAATGAATTTACCTTGATATCACTTTTTTTAAAGTTTGTTATTTTTGAAACTTCTAAAGATTTAATCAAATGTTGTATTACATAATTATGTTCCTTTAAGTCTTTAGTACTTTTTAGGAGTTTATTAAAATTTGAATTAGTAGAGATAGTTCCAGCAAGAGCCTCTAAAGTTAAATTAGGTTTAGAGAAAGAAAATAATTTTTCTGGAGATGCTCCAAATAAAATATCCTTACTATTCCTTTTCCAAACGTATCTACATGTATTTGGTTGCTTCTTTTTAAATCTTTTTAAAATTTCTACTAAATCTAATTTATTTTTAAGTTTTATTTTAATCCTATTCGCTAAAACTATCTTTTCGAGGATATCTTTCTCTACTAATTGAATTCCTCTATTTACTACTTTTTTCATGTTTGTTTTAGAAGTTTCTAAGGAGCGTGAGAAATCATCAATAAAAGGGGAATCAAAACTAGTTTTTAAGCCAGATGATTTTATTAATTCTGAGCCAGAATTAATAACTTGATTTCTAATTGTCCATATTTCTTCAATTAATGTTCTTAATGATGATTTACCTTCAACATGACCATTGATTCTTAACCAGCAATTCTTACCACTTTTAGTAATTAATATTTTTGGCAAAATGGCTTCCAAACTAGGGATATCTGAAGGTAAATTCTTATTATTCAAATTTTCAGAGAAAGAAAATAAATAAATTATTTTTGAAAGTGCAGAATTATGCGATTCATTAGTTAAGTTAATTAAATTTTTAAAATTCTCAGAATTAAACTCTTTTGCTACCTCAAATCTTTTTGGGCCATCGAGAGTAACATATTTACACTTCTCGAAAGCTATATATGAAATGCCATCAGATTCCTCCCAAAATGAAGAAAACGGATATTGATTTATTAACAATTCATAAACTTGAAAAAAATCAATACAAGGAATCTCAACACAAATACTTACTAATCCAGAATTTTCAACTTTCTTATCGAAAGAGGAAAATACATCTTTTAAAAAATCTGTTAAGTTTAAATCATTTTTCATTACTTATTGAAAATAACTAAAAATGATGCAATAAAGTAAAAAATGTAACTCAATTTATAAACTACATTCAATAATTATCTAATTTTGCGTGTTAATTAAAAATGGACGAAGATAAAAAAAAATTATGGAAAAAAGCAATAAAATGGCCTCTTTATTCTGTTGCCATACTTCCAGTTTTAATAACAGGGGCTTACTTGCTCAATCAATATGAAGAGGTAAAAATTTATAATTTGATTTCATTTACTTTAGCTGCAATTTTCATATTACTTTGGGAAAATCTAACTAATGATTTATACGACGCAGAAACAGGAATCGATGAATTTAAATTCCATTCAATTGTAAATCTTGTAAAAAATAAAAAAATAATTTCATTTATTGCATATACATCGTTAGTTATTGGTTTATTAATAATTTTAATTATTTCAGTATCAACAAGTATAAACATTTTTATTTTGGTGGCAGCTTGCTGCTTCTTAGGATATTTATATCAAGGTCCTCCTTTTAGATTGGGCTATCAAGGTTTAGGAGAACCATTATGCTGGCTTGCATTTGGACCTTTTGCGTACTCTGCAGTCTTAATTGCGTTAAATCCGTCTAATATTTACTTCGAAGATATTCCATGGAAAGTTTCTTTATTACTTGGTTCAGGACCTTCCTTGGCAACAACTCTTGTATTATTTTGTTCTCATTTTCATCAAATTTCTGAAGATAAAAAGCATGGGAAAAATTCACCTTTAGTTCGCTTAGGGGCAAAAAAAGGTTCGCAATTTGTGCCTTGGATAATTTTTACAATATATATTTTTCAACTTTTCACGATAGTTTATGGATTTATTCCAGTGTTTTGCATCCTTTATTTGCTTAGTTTCCCTCAAGCAATAAGACTTATAAATTTATTAAAATCTTCGTATGCAAAACCTTCTGCAATAAAAAATTGCAAATTCGTCGCAATAAAATTTCAAACTCTTAATGGAATTGGTTTAATCACAGGATTAATATTTAATTACTTGCTAAACAAATGAACTTAATATTTCAAAAAAAATCTTATAGCTTTAAGTTATCGGCCAAAGTAGAAAATTCTAAAACCAATTACCATACAAAATCGGGTTGGATAATTAAATTAATAAGTAATGATAAAAAAATAGGGTTTGGAGAAGTTTCACCGCTACATGAAAAAGACTTAAAAAAGTGTGCGAGACAACTAGATATGATCCCTGAGTACATAGAGGAATTTAATTTATCTGAGCAAATAAATATTTTTCACCCATGTATTCAATCTGCAATAAATTCTGCATTAGCTGAGATCAATGGAAAAATAATTTTTAAAGAAAACTACTACTTTGATGAAATTGGTAAAACAGCTATATTGTTAAATCATGAAAATGTAGTTTCAGATCTAAATGATATTAAAAAAAGACATTATGATATTGGAAAATCATTAACCTTAAAATGGAAAGTAGCACTAAAAAATAACCATGAGGAAGAAGCAAAATTAGAAGAAATTTTAAGCAAAATAGGTAATAATATTAAGTTAAGAATAGATGCTAATGGTTCTTGGGGAAGAGACATAGCTAATAGATGGGCTGATATTTTGAAAGATAATAAAAATATAGATTGGTTAGAACAACCTCTCTGTGTTGATGATATTGATGGACTGACAGAACTAAACAAAAAAATTCCAATAGCTTTAGACGAATCACTTTTAAAATTTCCAAATTTGATTGATGAGTGGAAAGGTTGGCAAATTAGAAGGCCTTCTCAAGAAAATAATCCAGTTAAGCTTTTAAGAGAATTAGAAAATAAAAAAGCTTTAATATCTATAAGTACCTCATTTGAAACTGGAATAGGAAAGAGATGGCTCCATCATTTATCTTCTCTACAATTACAAGGACCAACGCCAAAAGTTCCTGGTTTAGCAATGAATAAATTCCCTAATTCGTTTCTATTTTTAAATGAAGCAAAAAAGATATGGGATCAACTATGAAAAATAAAATTCATACTATTGAAGTTGAAAATAACGAAACTAAATCTGTAGAAAAAATTATTGAAAAAATTAGAGAGAATAAAATTATTTATGTAAAAAACAAATTTTATGTAGACAAAGATGTATTAGATTCAATTACTGAAAATGGGCCAGCAATTATCTTAAACAGTAGTGGGAGTTCTGGAAAACCGAGACAATGTTTTCACCATTTAAATAATCTTAAATTATCTGCAACTACATCAGGTCAATGGCTAATAGAGCAAGGATTTGAATTACAAAACTGCTTAATTTTAAATACTTTACCCCTGAACCATATAAGTGGATTAATGCCAATTTTTAGAAGTCAAACTTGGGGATGTGATTGTATTAATATTTCTCCGAATTTAATAAAAAAAACTCGAGAACTTTTACTTTTCACAATTAAATTTAAAAAAAACAAAAAACACTTGATTACGTCATTAGTACCTACCCAATTACAAAGACTTTTAGCTCAAAAAGATGGAATTAGTTGGCTAAAAATTTTTGATCTAATTTGGGTAGGTGGAGCTTCAATTTCAAACGAAACTGCGGAACAATGTATTAAAGAAAAAATAAAATTAGCACCTTGTTACGGCTCAACTGAAACAGCAGCAATGGTTACGAGTTTAAAACCAAAAGAATTCTTAATGGGTTTTAAAAATGTTGGAGAAATACTACCTGATACAAAAATAAGAATTAACGCAAAAGGATTAATCGAAATAAAATCAGCCAGAATTGGGATCGAAATAATAGATTCTTCAAAAACTGAAAATTTCAAAAATAAAAATGGGTGGTGGCAAACAAGTGATTTAGGTGAAATTAAGCAAATCAATAATTCTTACTATTTAAAATTTGTTGGAAGAAGTGATAATGCCTTTAATTCAGGAGGAGAAGTTGTTTTCCCAGAAGTAATTGAATCAAGATTAAATGATTTCATTATGAAAGAAAATATCCCAATTAATAAATTCAATATTTCTAAAGTATCTAACAAATTATGGGGAAATAAAATTCAAGTAATAGTTGAATTTAGAGAACTTACAAATGATAAAAATATTGAAATTTCTTTAAATTTATTAAAAAATTTTTCTCAAAGTTGGCCTAAACATGAAAAGCCTGAAAATTGGATTATTAAAAACAAAAATAGCATTACAGAAAAAATAAACTATAAATTTAAAAAATAATAATCAGCATTCTTTTAAATTTGTACTCACATTAGAAGCCTCTATCCATCTTTCTAGCTGATCGGGAATTTCTATTTTATTTCTTGAATCAACATCTAAAGAACAGTGTATAATTTTTCCTTCGGCTACTTTATTTCCATTTTTTATAAAAAAGCTATTTATTTGGAACAAATGAGTATTAATTTTATGAGGTGCAATTTTTACTTTTAATAAATCTCCAATTTTTATAGGCGCATGAAAGTTTGCTTCACAATTTACTATTGGAAAAATAATTTGACTTTTACGTATAGAAAAATCTGGAAAAATATCATGACAAGGGATCCCATAGATTTCAATACTTTCTTCCCAAGCTTCATGCGACCATTTTAATAAGTTATGAAAATGAATTACACCTGCAGAATCACAATCACCAAACCTTACCTTCTTCTGCAATATTAACCAGTCAGAGGGTTTCATTTAAAGAAATTATCTATCAACAGATCCCATAATGACATCTATTGAACCAAGGATTGCCATAATATCAGCGATTTTGGCACCTTTAAGAATATGAGGCAATATTTGCAGATTATTTAAATCAGCTGCTCTGATTTTAAATCTCCATGGGGTAACTTCATTATTTCCTTGAATAAATACACCTATTTCTCCTTTGCCGGACTCTAATCTTGTGTATAATTCTCCGTTAGGAATTTTAAAAGTTGGAGCAACCTTCTTAGCTACATATTGATAGTCGATACCAAATATTTCACTTTTCTTATCTTCAGTCGCCATTCTTTGAGCTTCTAAATTTTCTGTTGGACCTCCTGGAATCATTTTGCAGGCTTGGCGAATGATGCTTAGTGATTGTCTCATCTCTTCAACTCTTACTCGATATCTCGCATAACAATCTCCTTCTTTTTCCGAAGCAATCTGCCAATCAAAATCATCATAACATTCATAACTATCGACTTTCCTTAAATCCCAGGAAACACCAGAAGCTCTAAGCATTGGCCCAGACAAAGACCAATTAATTGCCTGGTCTCTTTGTATTGTTCCTAGACCTTCAATTCTTTTTCTAAAAATTGGATTATTTGTAATTAATTTTTCGTATTCATCTATCTTAGGACCAAACCAATCGCAAAAGTCTATACATTTTTCTAACCATCCGTATGGAAGATCACATGCGACACCGCCTATCCTAAAGAAATTATTATTTATTAGCCTTTGTCCAGTAGCAGCTTCCCAGAGATCATAGATCATCTCTCTTTCTCTAAAAATATAGAAAAATGGAGTTTGAGCTCCTACGTCTGCTAAAAAGGGACCAAGCCATAAAAGATGATTAGCAATACGATTAAGTTCGAGCATAAGAACTCTGATGTAACTAGCTCTTTTAGGAACTGGAATATTAGCTAATCTTTCAGGAGCATTTACTACAATAGCTTCATAAAACATTCCTGCTGCATAATCCATTCTGCTTACATAAGGGACATACATTACATTTGTTCTATTTTCAGCTATCTTTTCCATTCCTCTATGTAAATATCCAATTACTGGCTCACAATCAATGACATTCTCACCATCAAGAGTTACAACTAACCTTAAAACCCCATGCATTGAAGGATGGTGAGGGCCAAAATTGACCACCATTGGTTCTGTTCTAGTCTCTAGCTGAGCCATTCGAAATTTAACTTCTAAACAAATCTTAGTCGAAAGTTATGCAAACTGACCTATCTGATTCATCTTTTTTCAATCATCAATCAGTTATGACAGATGAGATTATGGCCTCATTAGAGCATTACCCACTTATACATAGCAATCAACTTAAGGGGATAGACGCAACTTTAGGTGGAGGCGGGCATTCTTATCATTTATTGAGAAAATATTCGGATTTAAATATAATTGGACTTGATCAAGATCCATTCGCAAGAAAATCAGCATTAAAAAAACTTGATGAGTTTAAAAGTAGGATTGATATAAGGGCTTCAAATTTTGCGGATTTTGTACCAAAAGAAAAAGTTTCTTTTGTGATTGCAGATCTTGGAGTAAATAGTAACCAACTTGATGATCCTAAAAGAGGATTTAGTTTCCAAAAAGATGGTCCGCTTGATATGCGCATGAATCCTTTGCTTGATGTTGATGCAGAGAAATTAATTGAGGTTTTAAATGAAAAAGATCTAGCTAACCTAATCTATAAATATGGAGATGAGAGATTATCAAGAAAGATTGCTAGGAAAATAAAATTGGATTTGAAGGAAAATGGAAAATATTCTGGGACAAAAGAGTTAGCTTACTCTATTGCAGGCTGCTTCCCACCAAAACAAAGATATAAAAAAATACATCCAGCAACAAGAACATTTCAAGCACTAAGAATTGCTGTTAATAAAGAAATTGAAGTATTAGAAAAATTTTTGCAAGTTGTACCTGAATGGCTTTTGCCAGGGGGTATTATTTCTGTTATTAGTTTTCATTCTCTTGAGGATAGGTTAGTTAAAAGTTGTTTTAAAAATGATCAAAGACTAAAAAACCTGACAAAAAAGCCAATAACTCCTTCCGAACAAGAAGTAGAACTTAATAAAAGAGCTAGAAGTGGAAAATTAAGAATTGCTAAATTGAATTAAAAGCTAATAATTTCTATCGTAATGATCTGATTGTATTTGTAAGAATATGAATTGCTTGTTTTATATCTTTCGAATTAGTACTTAATCCAATACTTAACCTTATTGAAGATTCTGTTTCTTTAAGAGATCTTCCTAAGGCTAGTAAAACATGAGATGGTTCACCACTACTACATGCAGATCCAGTAGAACAAATTATTTTAGATTTTAAAAGTTTATGAAACTTTGCTCCGTTTAAATCCAATACAGTCAAATTTAAATTGTGAGGTAATCTTTTTTCTATGGAGCCATTAATTAATAAACCAGAATTATTTTTTAACAACCCCTCTAAAAGGTTATTTCTATAAAAAAGTAATTTCTCAGCATTATTTTTTTGATTAAGAACTGCTATCTCTATTGCTTTAGCAAAGCCAACTACTAAAGGAAGAGGTAATGTGCCAGACCTAAGACCATATTCCTGACCTCCTCCAACAATTAAAGGCTCAAGATTAATTTCTTCATCAATCAAAAGAAGTCCTATCCCTTTAGGGCCGTATATTTTGTGAGAACTCATCGTTATCATGTTTACATCTGATAAAAGATTGTCTAAAGCCATATAACCTAAACATTGTGCAAAATCAGAGTGAAATATTATTCCTCTCGATTTACATATCTTTGAAATATTTTCTATGGGCTGAATAACTCCTATTTCGTTATTTGCCAACATGACACTAACCAGAAATGTATCTTCTCTTATTTTTTTTTTGAATTGTTCTTCTGAAATTAAGCCATCTTTCTCAGGATTAATTTCTGTAACCATAAATCCCTCTTTTTTTAGTTGGTTTAAGGGTTCCAAAACAGCTTTATGCTCCGTTTTTAAGGTAATAATATGTCCATAATTTCCTGTTTTTTTATAGAAATTTCTAGCAAAACCTAATAAGGCTAAGTTATTAGATTCAGTTGCCCCACTTGTAAAAATAACTTTTTTATTCTTAAGAAATAAACTTTGTTCTATTTTTTCTCTTGAGGCTTCCAATATAGCGCTTGCGTTAATCCCCGCCAAATTAGATTTATTTGCAGGGTTAGAAAATATCTCACTCCAAAAAGGTTTCATAGAATCAACGACATCTTTAGAGCAAGGAGTCGAAGATTGATAGTCTAGTAGTATGGGAGTTGATAGCATTATGTTTAGTATATAAAATTCTGTTTATTACTAGAAAATCAAATTAAAGAATTAAAAAAATGAATGAAATTAATCAAATAAATAATGAACCGGTAAGAAAATCAAGAATTTTATTAGTTGATGATGAGCCTGGTTTAAGAACAGCTGTTAAAACATTTCTAGAAGATGAAGGCTTTGAAATATTTATTGCAGTTGATGGAGAGGATGGTTGGGAAAAAGCTCAAACAGTCTTCCCCGATTTGATAATTAGCGATGTTATGATGCCTCGAGCTAACGGTTATGCTTTATTAGAAAAAATCAGAGAGGATGAAAAATTAGGAGGAACTCCAGTAATTTTTCTAACTGCAAAAGGAATGACCCTAGACAGAACAGAGGGTTATCTTGCAGGAGTTGATGATTATATTTCCAAACCTTTCGATCCCGATGAATTAGCTGCAAGAGTCAAAAATGTAATCAACAGACAAGAACGATTATTAAAAGAAGCGGCACGATTCGCAGATATTGACGTAAGCAAAATGGCAAAACAAATTACTGAAATAAAATCTATGCTCACAGACCAAAACCAGACTAATCCAGAAAATAAAATAAATCTTCCTAGTTTCACTCCTAGAGAAGCAAGTGTGCTTCAACTAGTTGCAGAGGGACTGATGAACAAAGAAATTGCAAGACAGCTTGAAACATCCATTAGAAATGTTGAGAAATATGTAAGTAGACTTTTTATCAAAACAGGTACATCAAGCCGAACAGAATTAGTTCGTTATGCACTTGAAAATCATTTAGTAAAATAAATTATTTAATTTTTTCGAATTCAATTAGTTTTGAAAAATAAAAAGGAGCTTGATTTAATTTCTTTTTAACAACTTTAAATCCTCTTTCTTTGGCAGCATTAATAATACCCTTTTCTTTCAATGTATATGCTCTTGTAGTTTTACTTGGCCCAGGAAATAATTTTCCAATATTTTTTAGAACAGCAAGAACTGGGGTATAAGGAGCAAAGCTAACGATTAGTTTTTCTTTGCTTAAATCGCATAGATGTTGGACCATTTCTTCTGCGACCGGTTGAGGATAATGAATAAATACATCCAAACAAATTACAACATCAAATAAACCTTTTAATTTTTCGAGATCACAGACTTCATATTTTATTTTACCTTGATTCAAACCTAATTCATGAATGCGTTTTTTTGTTTCTTTAATCATTTCAGAAGAAATATCGCTCATCTGTAGTTCTTTTATACCGAGTCTTAGTAAAGGTATGGAAAGACTTCCTACACCACAGCCTGCATCACAATAACTTTTTTTTGTTAGTTCAGGATAATTTTTGATGTACGAGACTACATCATCTACAGTTTTTTGATGTCCTTTCCTAATATTTTTCTGAACTGTATTAATTTCATCAGATTTGCTATAAATTTTATTCCATCTCTCAAAGCCAGTACCATTAAAATACTCCCTGACTTCACTTTTTTCGATAATCTTATTTGACGTCATAATATTCTATGAAAATTTATTCTTTTCATACTAACTAACTGGCACCAAATTAATTGCGCGCCATTATAGGAAAGAATTGATTTGTTATTTTGTCAGAATTGAATTCTAAAGAAATTTATAAAATTGCTGTCGTAATGGGTAGTGATTCAGATCTAAATACATTGAAACCAGCCATTGATATTTTAAGAGAATTTAGAATAAAAACTGAAGTATGTATACTTTCTGCTCATCGAACACCTATTGAAATGATGGAATATGCAAAAAATGCAGAATCAGAAAACATAAAAGTAATAATTGCCGGTGCTGGGGGGGCTGCTCATCTTCCAGGAATGCTGGCATCCATAACTTGCATTCCTGTAATTGGAGTACCAGTAGAGAGTAAAACACTGAAGGGAATTGACTCTCTTTTATCAATCGTTCAAATGCCCTCTGGAATTCCAGTTGCAACAGTTGCAATTAATGGAGGACAGAATGCTGGATTATTGGCAATAGGGATGGTCAGTTTATTTGATGAATCCATAAAGAAAAATTTAAAAGAATTCCGAGAAAATCTACATACACAAGTAAGAAATAAAAATAATAAGTTATCAACTATTGGACCTGACAATTATCTTCAAAATAAATGAACTAATATTTTTCTATTAGGCCTTGTTAAGAAAGTTTTCTTTTTGGAGGTAGTTAATAACTTTTTCAACGGAATCATTTAAATCTAACGAACCTGTATCAACAACAATTTCAGGATTATGAGGAGCTTCATATGGACTAGAAATCCCTGTAAATTCCTTAATTTCACCCAAACGAGCTTTCTTATAAAGACCTTTAGTATCCCTATTTTCACAAACTGTGATATCAGCAGAACAATAAACTTCAATAAAATCCTTAGATCCAATAATTTTTCTCACCTTATCTCTATCGCTAATAAATGGCGAAACAAATGCTGTAATAGTTATTATCCCAGCATTCATAAATAAATTCGCAACTTCACCAATTCTTCTTATATTTTCTTCTCTATCTTCATCCGAAAAACCAAGATCTTTACATAAACCGTGTCTTATATTATCTCCATCTAACACATAAGTCGAAAAACCATCTGAGTGTAAAACTTCATTTAAAGCGTTGGCCAAAGTACTTTTACCAGAACCAGATAAACCGGTAAACCAGATAACCATACCTTTATGACCTCTCATTTTCTCTAACTTTTCTCTATTAATAGTTAAGTTGTGCCACTTTATATTGGTTGACTTTGTTTGATCTTGTTCTTTCATTTTTTGCATCATCAAAATTACAAACTATCCTAACCCTTGCTTCATAAATTATGAAATCCCTCTTTACGAAGAAACTCAGTTGATTTCGATACCACATCACCCTGCAACTGGATATTTCTATCAATCAATGTTCCTCCAGTCCCACAAAAAACTTTAATTTTTTTTAGTAATTCTTTTAATAAGATTTCATCCTCAGCGCCTAAACCTCTAATTAAAGTTACAGTCTTTCCCTTTTTACCTTTTTTTTGTTTTGAAATATTTATTTTTGATTTTTTATTAACAGCATCTACTTTAGCTGTTTCTTCTGATTTTTTTTCTTGATTATCAAATTCGATCCAATTCTTTTTTCCCATTATTTTCAATATAATCTATAGTTAGTTAATACTTATTCTATAGAAAAAGTGGTAAGTACATTTTCTCGCAAAGATCAGAACTATAAAAATGAAGATTTAAATCAACCCTCCAAAGAGGGAAGATTTGGAAAATATGGTGGTCAATATGTTCCTGAAACACTAATGCCTGCTCTTTTTGAACTTGAAACAGCTGCATCTAATGCATGGAAAGATAAACTTTTTGTAGAAGAATTAAATCATCTCCTTAAGACTTATGTAGGAAGAGAAACACCACTTTATGAAGCCAAAAGACTTACTGAACATTACAAAACTAAACACGCAACTCCTAGAATATGGCTTAAAAGAGAAGATTTAAATCATACTGGGGCTCACAAAATTAATAATGCCCTCGGACAAGCTTTACTTGCAATAAGAATGGGCAAAAAAAGAATAATTGCAGAAACTGGAGCAGGTCAGCACGGAGTTGCTACTGCTACTGTTTGTGCGAGATTTGGCTTGAAATGTATTATCTACATGGGTGCTGAAGATATAAAAAGGCAATCCCTTAACGTTTTTAGAATGAAACTTCTAGGAGCTGAAGTTAAAGTTGTAAATTCTGGAACTGCAACACTTAAGGATGCCACTAGTGAAGCCATTAGAGATTGGGTTTCTAATGTCGAAACCACACACTACATTTTAGGATCTGTTGCGGGCCCACACCCTTTCCCAAAGATTGTGCGAGATTTTCATGCAGTTATAGGTGAAGAAACTAAAAAACAATGTTTGGAATCATTTGGATCTTTTCCAGATATTTTGCTTGCTTGTGTAGGTGGGGGATCAAATGCAATGGGGCTTTTCCATCCTTTTGTTAAAGAAACTTCTGTGCGTCTTATTGGAGTTGAAGCCGCAGGAAGCGGAGTTGATACTGACAAACATGCTGCAACTATCACTAAAGGGTCAGTTGGAATTTTGCATGGTTCAATGAGTCTTCTATTGCAAGATGATAATGGTCAAGTACAAGAAGCTCACTCAATAAGTGCAGGTTTAGATTACCCTGGAGTAGGACCTGAACATAGCCATTTAAAAGATATAGGTAGAGCAGAATATGGATCAGTCACAGATCAAGAAGCTTTAGACGCTCTAAAACTTGTTAGTGAACTAGAGGGAATTATACCTGCACTTGAAACTTCCCATGCCTTTGCTTGGCTAGATAAATTATGCCCTACTCTTGAAAAAGATACTCACATAGTTATCAATTGCTCTGGAAGAGGCGACAAAGATGTTAATACTGTTGCATCTTCATTAGATATTTAATCAATACCTTGGTATTGATGTGTCAATATATCTACTCCATCCATCAATACCCTCCTCCAAATTCCATATTTCGCTAACAATTTTATTATCTAAGCACCACTGACAAAAGTTAAAACTTCTTATTCCTGCATGACAGCTAACAACAATTTCTCTATCTAATAAACCAGCAAATATTTCTTCAACATATTGAGATGTAACTTTACTAATTGGTATATGCAAAAATTCTTTTGAAAAACGAGCTAGTTCAAGCTCTGACTGCTCTCTTACATCAATCAAGACTGGATCCTCCTTCTCAGAATTAAACCAATCATTGAGTCTATAAGCATTTATAGATTTTGGAAAACTTCCCAATTTATAGGATAAATTATGTGTTATTTACAATTTAATAAATTAAGTTGCAGCAGGAAGTTTATTGTTAAAAATAAAAATAAACATTGATAATGAAATTTAGAGTAGCAGCAATAATAATATTATTATTATCTTTATTACTTTTTTTTGGTTTTAAAAAAGTATCTCCTAATAAAAATAAGGAGCAAAGTACAAATATTGAGGAACTAGGTATCATAAAATATATACCTAAAAACAATAAATTATTATTTATTTCAAATTTAGATAGTTTTAATATTGTTAATAATAATGAAAAGGATAAAAACCCAACAAATAAAGATAACTTTGATTTAATAAAAAACTCTATATTAGATTACTTAGGAATAGATCTAGGCAATAATAAATTAGAAGATATCTATAATAATGAACTTATAATCTCAACTTTTGAGAATAATAAAAAGCTTAAAGATGATATTTTGATTGTTTTTAAAATTAAGCCAGAAAAAACAGTAGACGATTTATTAAATTTGCCTAATAAAATTGATCAGATTGATGAGATAATTTCAATTAATAGAGAAAACAAAATAAATTTCCTTAACTATATATATCGAACCGACGATAATTATATAATTGCTTCATCTGAAAAAAAATTGATAAAAAATAGTATTAACTCTAGTAATGATTTTAAAGAAAAAAAATTTCAATATGAGGGAGAACTTTTTGGATTAAAAAACGAAAAAAATATATTATTCACAAATAATTTTCGGGAAAGTAAATTTTTTAATAAAGATATTTTTCCTGAGAATAATGAAGATATTATAGCTACAACATTTGACTTAAAAAATAATAATTTAATTTTAAAATCATTTTTACTAAATAATAAAAAAAATATTGATATTCTTACTTACGATAAGCTAATAAATAAAGAAAATATGAACGCAGAAAATTCTGAAGTTTCAATTTTTAGTGATTTAATAAATTTTGACAAATATCTAAAACCTTTAATAGATGATTTTGAACTAAGTTTTTTTGAAGAGTTTAATAAAAATGTAAATCAAGACATATTAATTCTCAATTCAAAAAAAGATTGGCTTATTACATTTGAGAAAAATACTGAAGATGAATTTAATTTAAGTAATTTTAAAAAACTAAAAGATTTCAACAAATATACTTTGAAACAAAATGAAGATATTTACTCGATATATTCAAAAGATATTCTTGAAGAAAAAGACAATGTGATAAAACAATTAACTTATGAAAATATCTATTCAATAGAATCAGGAGGTTTACAAATCATAAGTAATTATTTAATTGAAGATAATAAACTAGAAACAATCTCAAAAAAATTTTATAACCTAAAAAGTAAAAAAGATAAATCCGCTTTTCTTTATGCAAAAGTTTATATCAAAGATGAAACTTCAAACAAAATTGAAAATTTTTCTGATTTGCAAGATCTTAATTTTCTAATTAGAAATATTTTAAAAATATCAAATGGAGAATCTTTAGAAATCATAAGACAATCTATTCCTGAAAAAAATCCAATTCTTTATACAGAAAAAATATTAAAGATACTTTAAAAAACTCATTCAAAAAAGCTTCAAAAACAATCATTTTAATTTTTTGCGAAGTTAATATCTTGTGGTTAATTAAAAATTATTTGACTATCTTTAATCTATAAGTATTTTGTATTGAATAAAGAAATTGGATAGCAACAAACTAATTTTAAAACCAGGATTAGAGGGAGTCCCGGTTACTAATTCATCTATCTGTGATATTGACGGCAACAAGGGTAAATTATTGTACAGAGGCTATTCCATTGAAGAACTATCCAAAAAAAGCAGTTTTTTAGAAACTGCTTACCTATTGATTTGGGGTGAATTACCGACGGCTATACAACTTAGAGATTTTGAACAAGAAGTTCAGATGCATCGAAGGTTAAGTTTTAGAGTCAGAGATATGATGAAATGTTTCCCTGCTACAGGTCATCCCATGGATGCTCTTCAATCTAGTGCAGCTTCTTTGGGGCTCTTCTATTCGCGTAGAGCAATAGATGATCCTAATTACATCTACAACGCAGTCATAAGACTAATAGCAAAAATACCCACAATGATTGCTGCGTTTCAACTTATTAGAAAAGGACAAGACCCGATTCAACCCAGAGATGATTTAACTTACTCATCAAATTTTCTTTACATGCTTACTGAAAAAGAACAAGATCCTATAGCTGCAAAAGTTTTTGATAGATGTTTAATTCTTCATGCTGAACATAGTTTAAACGCAAGTACATTTAGCGCTAGAGTGACTGCAAGTACTCTTACAGACCCATATGCTGTCATCGCTTCTGCAGTAGGAACCTTGGCGGGTCCACTGCATGGAGGAGCAAATGAGGATGTGATTGCAATGTTAGAAGAGATTAAAACCCCTGAAAATGCTGGGTCTTTTTTAGATAATGCAATAAAAAATAAAAGTAAGATAATGGGCTTCGGCCACAGAGAATATAAAGTCAAAGATCCAAGAGCAATAATTCTTCAAAAACTGGCAGAAGAACTTTTTATTAGATTTGGAGCAGATGAAATGTATGAAGTTGCAAAATCACTTGAGGCAGAGGCAATACCAAGACTTGGACCTAAGGGTATATTTCCCAACGTGGATTTTTATTCTGGTCTTGTTTATAGAAAACTTGGTATTCCTCGTGATTTATTTACTCCAATTTTTGCAATATCTAGAGTGGCAGGTTGGTTAGCTCATTGGAGAGAACAACTTGGAGCAAACAGAATTTTCAGACCTTCGCAAATTTATACAGGTTCAGCACCAAGAGATTGGATCAGCTTGGAAAATAGAGAATAATATTTGCAGCTTTTCATAAATAACACACATATTGTTTGTGAAGAGTTAATCTATTAAGTAAATAACAAAAAAATTTTGGAATACGGATTAGATCTCGAATATAGTTTTAATGAATTTTTAAAAGGCTTTGGTCTTTCCAGCGAAATCGCTCATCTAATCTGGCTCCCTCTACCTATGCTTTTGGTTTTGGTAGCGGCAGTTGTTGGTGTTTTAGTAACAGTTTGGCTTGAAAGAAAAATATCTGCTGCTGCTCAACAAAGAATAGGTCCAGAATATGCTGGAGCGCTCGGCGTTCTCCAACCAATTGCAGATGGTCTTAAGTTACTTGTCAAAGAAGATATTATTCCTGCCAAAGCGGATGGGATTCTCTTCACTGCAGGACCCATATTAGTTCTTGTCCCAGTAATTCTGTCCTGGCTAATAGTTCCTTTTGGACAAAACCTCTTAATAAGCAACGTTGGTATTGGGATTTTCCTATGGATTGCTTTAAGCAGTATTCAGCCAATTGGCCTTCTTATGAGCGGATATGCATCAAATAATAAGTATTCTTTATTAGGAGGTTTAAGAGCAGCGGCTCAATCAATAAGTTATGAAATTCCTTTAGCTTTATCTGTACTGGCTATCGTACTAATGACAAATTCTCTAAGTACTGTTGACATTGTCAACCAACAAAGTGGTGCTGGAATCCTAAGTTGGAATATATGGAGACAACCAGTTGGTTTTATAGTCTTTTGGATTTGTGCTCTTGCAGAATGTGAGAGACTTCCATTTGACTTACCCGAAGCTGAAGAGGAATTAGTTGCGGGATATCAAACTGAATATGCAGGGATGAAATTCGCATTGTTCTACCTGGGTAGTTACATTAATTTAATTCTCTCAGCTTTATTAGTATCAATACTTTATTTGGGAGGATGGGGTTTTCCTATTCCAGTTGAATTAATAGCTAAGTTTCTTAATTTACCTATTAATGCACCCTTTATTCAGGTTTTCACTGCATCAATAGGAATTGTAATGACTGTATTGAAAGCATATCTTTTAGTTTTTATTGCAATATTATTACGTTGGACAACTCCTAGAGTAAGAATAGATCAACTCTTAGATCTAGGATGGAAGTTTCTTCTGCCAATTTCTCTTGCTAATCTTTTGATAACAGCAGGTTTAAAACTTGCTTTTCCGCAATTCTTTGGTGGGTAAATTTAAGTAAAAATACTTAAATCCAAAATTATTCCACTAAAATAAAAATAACTAAGTAAATTCTTCGAAATGAACAATTTCCTTCAACAAATTAATAGCTATATCAAAGAAGCATTTAATGCTGGCAAATACTTATACAATGGTATATCGGTAACTTTTGATCATCTTCGAAGAAGACCTGTTACTGTTCAATATCCATATGAAAAATTAATACCTTCTGAAAGATATAGAGGAAGGATACATTATGAATTTGATAAATGTATTGCTTGCGAAGTTTGTGTGAGAGTATGTCCCATAAATCTCCCAGTAGTTGATTGGGTAATGAATAAAGAAACCAAAAAAAAGGAACTTAGAAATTATTCAATAGATTTTGGAGTTTGTATTTTTTGCGGAAATTGTGTTGAATATTGCCCAACTAATTGTCTGTCAATGACCGAAGAATATGAATTAGCTACTTTTGACAGACATAATTTAAATTTTGATAATGTCGCACTTGGCAGACTACCCACAAATGTTACAACAGATCCTTCGGTTAAACCTCTAAGAGAACTTGCTTATCTTCCTAAAGGTGTCATGGACCCACATGAAATCCCAGCTTCAGATGCAAGAGTTGGTAAATTACCTGAAGAAGTCTATGATTGGATGAGACCAGAATCTAATGAAAATAAAGATAAAGTTCCTAATCCAAACAATTAATTTCCATTAATTTATGTCCATTGCAATAACAACTCAAATTATTTGTTTTACAGTTTTATCTCTAGTTATCCTTATTGGAGCTCTTGGTGTTGTATTGCTAGAAAGTATTGTTTATTCAGCCTTTCTTCTAGGAGGAGTTTTCATGAGTGTTGCGGGATTATATCTTCTTTTGAATGCGAGTTTTGTTGCTGCAGCACAAGTTTTAGTTTATGTAGGTGCAGTTAATGTATTAATAATCTTTGCAATAATGCTAGTCAATAAAAAAGAAGATTTAAAGCCCATCAATGACATTAAGTCGAGAAGAATCATATCAACATCAATATGTTTAACCCTTCTGAGTCTTTTAATAAGAGTTGACTTGACTAATGTATGGAGCCTATCAAGTCCTCAAAACTCTATAGGAGAAGAATCAACTATCAGAATTGGTGAACATCTATTTAGTGATTATCTGCTCCCATTTGAAGTAGCATCAGTTTTACTTTTAATGGCAATGATTGGAGCTATTGTTTTAGCTAGAAGAGATGTGATGAGCAAGGATATTTCCACTGGATTACCTGTTGATCAAGAGTTAATTGAAAAATCATCAGAACCATTACTTACAAATAAAAATTAACCTTTCACTTTTCTTATGATGAATTTAGAATCAATTCCTATTCAAGCATTTTTAATAGTATCTTCAGCACTATTCTGTATTGGGATTTGGGGATTATTAAATAGCAGAAATGCAGTAAGAGTTCTTATGAGCATTGAGTTAATGCTCAATGCAGTAAATATAAACTTAATGGCGTTTTCTTCCTATGTTGACAATAATTTAATTCAAGGACAAGTTTTTACAATTTTTGTGATTACTGTTGCTGCAGCAGAAGCAGCAGTTGGATTAGCTATTTTATTATCTCTTTATAGGAATAGGGTGACTGTAGATATGGAAAGTTTTAATTTATTAAAATGGTAAAACCACTAAATGAAACTTTCATTAGTGCTGATTATATATCGTTCAGATAGTTCCACAGCTCAAGAAGCTTCTAAATTCTGTGAAAAAGTCCTCAATGCTAAAAATATAAAATCAATAAGAATTCAAAGTGATTTTCACAGAGATGAAATAGCAAAACATCTTTATAATCTAGAATTACAACCAAATATTGGCATAGTTCTTGGTGGAGATGGAACATTCCTAAAATGCGCAAATGCTTTATCTGATTATGATATTCCTTTGTTGAGCATTAATATTGGTGGTAATCTAGGTTTCCTTACGCAAGAAAAAGATTTTTTGTTTGACAAATCTTTTATTGAAATCCTTGAAAACGAAGATTATAAAATCGACTTTCGTAATAGATTAAATTGCAATATTTGTATTAATATGACAAGTTCTGAGAAAAAGATTATAAAAAGTTACGATGCCTTAAATGATTTTTACTTTAAATCTATTGAAGAAGACTTTTCTCCAACTAACCAAATACAAATTGAAATAGATAACGAGAAGGTTAATGAATACAAAGGTGATGGATTAATCATATCTACATCTACTGGTTCAACAGCCTACTCAATGGCTGCAGGGGGGCCAATAGTGCATCCTAGTATTGATGCAATGATAATTAACCCTATATGCCCGATGAGTTTGGCTAGTCGACCAATTGTTATACCGAATACAAGTATGGTAGTAATTAAACCTGTAAAAAAAAGTAAAGGAACAATTAAATTATGGAGAGACGGTTCAAAATGTATGACCATTAAAGAAAATTATTATTGTGAGATCAAAAAAGGGCAAACACCCTGCAAAATAATAAAGTTTAAAAAAAGCACAAGTTACTATAATACCCTAATAAAAAAACTAGATTGGAAAGGTGATTTATCTCAAAAAAATCTCAAAAATTAAATGGCCTTAGAGATAGAAAGAAGATTTCTTATAAAAAATGATAATTGGAAAGAATTCATAAATAAAAAAATTTATATTGAACAAGGATATTTATCCAAAAGTTTAGATGGTTGGATTATTCGGGTAAGGCTAATAGGCAAAAACTCTAAAATTACATTTAAAAAACATATCCAAGGCTTTACCAACTTTGAATTTGAATACTCCATTCCACTAAGCGATGCTAAAGTAATGATTTCAAATCTTTCAAATACAATTAAAAAAGAAAGATTCTTTTTAGAAGTTGAAAAAAAATCTTGGATTATAGATTGTTTTAAAGAAAATAATTATCCACTTGAAATTGCAGAAATTGAACTTTCCGATGAAAAGGAAGATTTATTACTACCATCTTTTATTTCAAAAGAAATTACTGGGATGACACATTACTCCAATTTCAGTCTCACTAACAATCCTTTTTCAAAGTGGAAGGAGAATATTTGACAACTTTCAAAAGTAACTAGTCAAGAGCGCTAGTCATCCTTTATATTTTCTTTATATTTAAGTAATGTAATTTTTTCTTCAGATGTATGGTCTTTACGACAAAGAAGGAATATTGAGATTTGTTGATTCAGACAAAGATGCATGTATTGCATATGCTGAACTCTTCGAATTAGGTTCTACAAATTATTGTTTAATTGATTTGCCTAATGATACAAAAAAAATAAATAGCAAAGCTACTATTGATCAGAGTCTGGGAGTGAACAACAATTAAATCCATCTCTACAAATCTTTCCGTTGTCCATTGCCCAATTCAAAAGTGCTACTCTGTTTTTGGAACCAGTTTTTGTAAACATGTTACTTACATGATTATCAACAGTTCTTTTACTAATAGTTAGTTTTACCGCAATTTCTTGATTTGTCAGCCCATCAGCTACTAGATCAATGATTTCCATCTCTCTTGCTGAGAGACCCATCATATCAATGTTGTTTACTTCTTCTTCAACCATTTGCATTTAAACAGTTCCTTTTTTATATTAATTAAGTTTAGCAATCTCAGTACACTTGTTAACTAACTAGGAAACAAAGCAATTGAAATCGAAACTTCAGCAGACTTTAGAAAAAAGATCTAAGGTAATAACGGCAGAGTTAATGCCGCCAAGAGGTGGAGACCCCATAAGATCTCTTAAGATAGCACAACTTTTGAAAGATAAGGTACATGCTGTTAACATTACCGACGGAAGCAGGGCCGTAATGAGAATGTGCAGCTTGGCTATGTCTAAACTATTACTGGAAAATGGAATAGAACCAGTAATGCAAATGTCTTGTAGAGATCGTAATAAAATTTCTTTACAATCAGACATTCTTGGAGCAAATGCTTTAGGAATTAAGAATATTTTATGCATTACCGGGGATCCTGTAAAAGCCGGGGATCAACATGATGCTAAGGCAGTATATGAGTATGAGTCAGTTAGATTGCTTAAACAAATTCAGGCCTTCAATAAAGGAATTGATCCTACTCTAGGAGAACTTTCCGATAAAGAAACACTTATTTTTGCAGGTGCTGCAGCTGACCCTAGTTGCAGAAATAAAAGAAGTTTAGAAAATAGAATGAGAAAGAAAAAAGAGGCTGGAGCTGGATTTATACAAACTCAAATGGTTATGGAAAGAGAAAATTTGATAGAATTTTGCGAAAAAATTAGCAATCCTCTTGAAATTCCTGTAATTGCAGGAGTATTCCTATTAAAATCTTACAAAAATGCTCTCTTTATAAACAAATATGTTCCAGGCGCAAACATTCCTGAAAAGATATTAAATCGACTTAAAGATGCTAAAAACCCTTTACATGAAGGTATTAAAATTGCAGCTGAACAAGCTCATGATTTTATGAATATCGCAAATGGTATACATCTAATGGCCGTAAAGGCAGAGCATTTAATTCCTGAAATTATTGAAAAAGCAGATATTAGTCTGGCATATTAATCAAATCAGTTCCTAATAATTCTGCCATAGCTTTCTGCTGAGGCGAAGGCTCAGTTAAATCAGATCTTCTTGAATCTGCTATTAACCAATCTAGAGATGCATCTTGCAAATCAAAATGATCTCCATTTTTACCAACACAATATTTACCAAACACTAACTTATCCATAAGTCGTACACCTTTGCCAATTTTAGAATAATCAAAAATAATTGAGTTATCTATAGTTGCTCCCTCACAAATACAACAACTTGGCCCAATCATTGAAGGGCCAATAATAGTTGCTCCATCCTCGATCCTAGTCATGCCTCCTATATAAACCGGACCAGTAATATTAACTTTTTCCCAGTTAGCAGCTACATTCAACCCGGTAAAAACTCCAGGTTTAATTTCCTTACCTGGTATTTGAACTTGTCTTACCTTACCTTGCAATACATTTCTAATAGCACTCCAATAATCAGGAACTTTTCCAATATCTACCCATTCAAAATCCATTGGTAATGCAAAAAATGGTAAATCCATTTCAACAAGTTTAGGGAACAGATCAGCTCCAATATCAAATTTCTCGGATGAAGGTATGAAATTAAAAATTTCCGGTTCGAAAAGATAAATTCCTGTATTTATAGAATCACTTAAAGCTTGATCAACTGTTGGCTTTTCTTGAAAAGCCTTTATTCGTCCATTTTCATCAGAAACTACAACACCGTAACTGGATACTTGATCTTTAGTTACCTTCTTTGTTATTAAGCTCGCAATAGCTCCTTTCTGCTTATGTTTTTTAACAGCCTGAGTTAAATCTAAATCAACTAAAGCATCACCACATAAAACAACGAAGGTTTCATCAAAGAAATTTTGAAAATCCTGAATTTTTTTTAATCCTCCTGCAGATCCTAAAGCATCACCTATCAATTCTCCATCTTCAATTCTCCCCTCAAAACTATAAGCAATTTCTACTCCAAATCTTTGCCCATCCCTAAAATAATTTTCAATTTCTTCTGCGAGATGAGAAACATTTACCATTATTTCCTTAAAGTTATGTTCTCTTAAAAGTTCCAAGAGAAACTCCATAACAGGTTTTTGCAAAATTGGAATCATCGGTTTCGGAATAACGTGCGTAATAGGCTGAACACGTGTGCCTTTACCTGCCGCAAGTATCATTGCCTTCATAAATTCAAAACCATTTTTTAAATTATACGTTATTACTACGAAGCTTCTAAGCGGCCGAGGAAGAGACATTACTTACCTCAAGATTTTCTATAGGCAATTGAGCTAAGCCACCATCAGGTATTATTCTTTTAATTTGAATTGGTCCATATAAGGAATTAATTTGTTTAATTTCAATTTTGTTTTCAGATGATAAAAATAACAAAGCCCAAAAAACTCCCAAACGATCTTTATCTAAATCATTTTTTACAACTGTTTGCCATTTCTTAACTAAATATTCAAAATCTGTCCATTGTAATGCTTTTTCCCACCCTTCAATAAATTTACCTAATGCTTTAGTGGTTTCTGGAAGTTTCTCGCGATGCGCTAATGAATTTACTTTAGAAATTAAAGCCTTATCAGAATATTTTTTATTTCTTTTTCTCTTCATGAGCAGAAGATCTTGGGTTTCTATAACTTCTGCTATGGACTCTAACTGACTTACAAGTTCTCCCAAAGTTGTTGTACGTTTAAGAATTGGTTGTGCAATTGATCTTCTCCTTAAATATTTTTCAGGATATTTTGGAATATCAAATTCTTTATCAATCCAATCTTGATCATCCGAATCAAATTCATCTTCAAAATCGGAAGAATTTTCCTTGAAAACATCAGATTCCAAAACCTGAGCCTTAAGATTAACTAATACAGAAGCGGCAAAAAATGCTTCGCTGGTTTCGGCTAAATCCTTTTGATATGAAATTTGACTATTTGAAGATTGATTCAAAGTTTGTGTGTATTGCTCTAAAAAACTATCAATTACACTTATTACATCAATATCCCATGGATCAAGCTCACCTTTACCTGCGGCGTCTTGAAGAAACTTAATCAACAACCTAGGACCTAATTGTTGCCTATCAATAGGATTGAAATAAGATATTTTAAGATAGATAAAATCTACTCACAAGATATCTTTTAATTGATTTAATGCCAAACAATATTGCATTAATTTAAAAAATTATATTGTTGGAGCTTTTAGGATATCGTTTGTTTTAGTTCCTGAAAAAATATTTGTTTTCACAGCACCTTTGACTGCAGTTAAATCTCTATCGACCAAATTATTGATAGATGCAATATAACTTTCAGTAACTAATCTTGGGTACAAACCTATTCCAATAATCGGTAAAAGTAAACAAGCAATAATATAAACTTCCCTTGGCTCTGCATCTATAAGTTTTCGTTCTTCAATTAATTTAGGATTTTCTTTACCAAAGAAAATTTCTCGTAACATTGAAAGTAGATAAATAGGAGTAAGTATTACACCGATAGCAGCTAAAGAAGCCATAACTACCCTAAAGGGAAGTGTATACACTTCATCAGTAACAAATCCTGTAAATACCATCAATTCTGAAACAAATCCACTCATACCAGGCAAAGCTAGGGAAGCCAGGGAGCAAGCAGTCCATAGGGCAAACATGATTCTCATTTTTTGTCCTACACCACTCATTTCATCAAGTTTAAGAGTCTTTGTTCTGTCATAGGTGGCACCAACAAGAAAAAATAAACTTGCACCTATTAATCCATGACTAACCATTTGCAGCATAGCTCCGCTTGTTCCAAGGCTACTAAAACTCCCTATACCAATAAGAACGAAACCCATATGACTTATCGAACTGTAAGCAATTTTTCTTTTAAGATTTCTTTGAGCAAAAGAAGTTAATGCAGCATAAATTATATTGACTACCCCTAGAACTATTAATAATGGCGCAAATTGAGCATGAGCAAGAGGTAATAATTGTGCATTAAATCTTAAAAGAGCATATCCTCCCATCTTTAATAAAATTCCTGCTAGAAGCATATGAACAGGAGCTGTAGCCTCTCCATGAGCATCTGGAAGCCAAGTATGAAGAGGTACTATTGGTAGTTTCACTCCAAATGCAATTAATAACCCTACATAACATAATATTTGGAATTTTTGACTAAAATCTTGAGCTGCCAAGTGAGAAAACTCAAAGTTAGGAATTTCTGTACCATAGAAACCCATTGCTAACGCTGCCAGAAGAATAAAGATAGAACTTCCAGCTGTATAAATGATGAATTTTGTTGCTGCATATTGTCGATTTTTGCCACCCCATATTGCCAGTAGTAAATATACGGGAATTAACTCAAGTTCCCAAGTTAGAAAGAATAGAAGCATATCTTGTACAGCAAACACAGCGATTTGCCCACCATCCATAACCAATATCAAAAAGAAAAATAACTTTGGTTTGAACTTGACTGGCCATGCAGCAAGAACTGCTAAAGCGGTTATAAAACTAGTTAATAAAATTAAAGGCATAGAAATGCCATCAGCGCCAACAGACCAAGTAAGACCTAAATCAGGTAGCCAACTAATATTTTCTTTCAGTTGAACATTTTCATTACTAATATCAAAGCCATTTATATATGAACCTACAGTTATTAAAAAAGTTATTAATGCAACTGACAATGCAAACCATCTAACCTCTTTGCCATCCCCTTTATCCGGGAAAAAAGGTATCACAAATGCACTACCAATTGGAAATAAAATTGATGCAGATAACCAAGGCAAATTAGACAATCCAGCTCCCAAAGTTCCCAAGATTTGTGGCGCAAAATGTGTATAAAAATGAGTACTCAATTTAATAAGAAATTTATCTTAAATAAAGTCTAGAAATTTTCTGTATTTTTTCACCCCAATGGACAGTGAAGACACACATTTGTAATTAAGATATTTGAGGAGATTGAAAACCAAATATAGCCACTAGTAGAATTACACCTCCAAAAACAATAAGTGCATAAAATTGAGCCCTACCAGTCTCAAAATATTTTAAACCTTCTCCACTACCTAAAGTTACAAGTCCAGTAAGATTTACGACGCCATCAACAACCTTAGAATCAACCTCTAAGACTTCTTTAGCAAGTTTTCTGCTACCCTTAACAAAAAGTTTTTCATTAATATCATCTAGATACCATTTATTAGATAAAAATCTGTTAATGTTAGGAAACTTTTCGGCAAATAAAACTGATAAATTAATTTTTTTCACAAAATATGCCTGATAAGCAATCATGATTCCAGCTGAGGCAATAAGAACTGAAGCAATTGCTAAAGGCAAAAATTCTTTTAATTCGAAAGCTTTTGCAGCAGTCTCTGCTTCTTCAGGATCTATTAAATTTGCAATTTTGCTATCCCATGGAAGTCCCATAAAACCAATAATTACAGACGGTACAGCTAAAAATACCAAGGGGAATGTCATTGACCAGGGTGACTCATGAATAGAGCCACGTTCTTCATGCTCTTCTTCATTTTCTTCATCTAGGTTTGTTTTAGAGGCTATTAGAAGCTCTTTTTGCAATTCTTTATTCTCCCCTCTGAAATCTCCTTCAAATGTCAAGAAATAAAGCCTAAACATATAAAAAGCAGTCATACCAGCTGTTAGAAATCCTACAAACCAAAAAGCTGGAAACGATACAAAAGCATTTCCGAGTATCTCGTCTTTACTCCAAAAACCTGCCAATGGGGGAATTCCACTTATTGCTACACAACCTATTAAAAATGTTGTTGATGTATAGGGCATTTTTTTTCTTAAACCGCCCATTAATCTCATATCTTGAGCTAATACAGGCTGATGGCCAACTACTTCTTCCATAGCATGTATTACTGAACCTGATCCCAAAAATAACATTGCTTTAAAGCAAGCATGAGTCACTAAATGAAAAATTCCTGCTACTGGTGCTCCACAACCCATTGCGAGCATCATATATCCAAGCTGAGAAACTGTGCTATAGGCTAAACCTTTTTTTAAATCCATTTGGGTCAAAGCTATAGAGGCTCCTAAAAAACAAGTAATGGTGCCAACTAAAGCAATAATGAACTGAATAGAGGGAAATATTGAATATAAAGGTTGAAGTCTTGCTACAAGAAATATTCCTGCAGCAACCATTGTTGCAGCATGGATAAGTGCAGAAATAGGTGTCGGGCCCTCCATCGCATCAGGCAACCAAACATGAAGAGGAAACTGAGCAGATTTTGCCATTGGCCCTAGAAAAACTAAAAAACAAAGTAATAAAGCAGCCCAAACGGGAATCGAATTGTCAGATATTGATTGAGAAATTCCAGTAGCTATTTCATTAAAATCAAAACTGTTTGTTGCCCAAAATAGGCCAAGAATTCCTAGTAATAATCCAAAATCTCCTACTCTATTAACAACAAATGCTTTTTGTGCTGCGTGAGCAGCCCCATCCCTGTCATACCAAAAACCAACCAATAAATAAGAACACATGCCAACTAATTCCCAAAAAACATAAATTTCTAATAAATTCGGACTAACTATTAATCCCATCATTGAACTACTAAATAATGCTAAATATGTAAAAAATCTGACATAACCCTTGTCATGGGCCATATAACCATGAGAGTAAATCATTACAAGCAAAGTTATTGTAGTAACTAACGCAAGCATCACACTCCCCAAAGGATCAAGGACAAATCCCATTGGAATTGTAAAATCCCCAGCATTGGCCCATACAAATAATTTTTCTACTGATTGATAACCATTAACTTGTTCAATTAGAGCTTTATAACTAATTACTGCAGAAATCCCAACGAAAGAAATCAGAGCTACAGAAACAATTTCTCTTGAATTATTAATTTTCTTGTTGATGCTTATTAGTCCTAAGCCAGAAAGTACTGCTCCAATAAGTGGGAAAACCGGAATTAACCAGGCAATTTCTGAAGCTTGAGGCATGTTTTAAATAACTTGTACTTTGATTTTAAACTGTCAATTGAAAAATTCAGACAAAAATGATGAATTAAATGTATTAACAGCAATGTTTATGTATTTATGAGACCACCAAAGTACTCCTATTGCAATCAATATACCAAGTTGAGATAACCTAAAGAATTCTCTAATCTTAAGTTCTTGCCTCCCTTCAATTATTGCCATAAAGGGGATTATGGAAGTACTTTTTTTAAACTTTTCAAATTCTTCTCCAAATCTTTTTGCCAATCTCTTATCCCCGTGCCAGATTGCAAAAAGATGATGCAGAATTAAGCCAATAGAAGTTATTAATGTAAATGATGTCCCAATCCATAAAGTGTGAGCAAAACACCAAATTATCTGACCAAATGCTTGTGGGTGTCTTGTGATTCTCATTATCCCAGTTCCATAAATTCGTACTTTAGGTTTTAAAACCGACGGAATTTCTAGCAAATTGTAAGTAGCGGGATATAAAAATAAAAAACTTATTGCAGTTAAGATCCAAACCATCATAAAAACGAAATTATTACCCTGTAAATTCCATAATCTGATTCCGTCATATCTATGAGCCAAAAAATAACTAATCAAGATTACTGCAGATGGCAAACTTAAAAAAACAAAGCATAACCGCCACAACCTCGGACCAATAATAGTTTCTGCCTTGATTCTTAAAGCTGCTCCGCCACTATGAATTACGGCAAAAATTAAAATCAAAAATAAGATTATTAGAGAAGTTTTATGAGTCTCCATATATTTAAATTATTTAAATAATTTTTGTTCTTAACAAGAATGCTCCTAAGCATTAGAATTATAAATATATTGTAGGCATAATAGATGCCAGAATTACCATTTACACTCGACCAACTCAGAATACTAAAAGCAATAGCAGCTCAAGGAAGTTTTAAAAAGGCTGCAGACCTTTTATATGTAACCCAACCTGCCGTAAGTTTACAAATACAAAATCTAGAAAAACAACTTGAAATCACAATTTTTGACAGAGGTGGTAGGAAGGCTTTATTGACTGAAGCAGGAAGACTATTACTTGATTATTGCGAACGAATTTTGAATCAATGCGACGAAGCTTGTAAAGCTATTGAAGATTTAAATAGCTTAAAAGGAGGAACTCTTGTCATCGGAGCCAGCCAAACAACTGGAACCTATTTAATGCCGAGAATGATAGGACTATTTAGACAAAAATACCCTGAAGTATCTGTTCAGCTTCAAGTTCACAGTACTAGAAGAACTGGTTGGAGTGTCGCCAATGGACAAATTGACTTAGCAATTATTGGTGGACAATTACCTGGAGATTTAGAAAATTTGCTACAAGTAATTCCTTATGCCACAGATGAATTGGCATTAATTTTACCCTCTAAACACCCACTTTCGGTAAAAAAAGAGCTTTTAAAAGAAGACTTATACAAATTAAATTTTGTAACATTAGACTCTCAATCTACAACAAGAAAAGTTGTTGACAAACTTCTTCAAGACTCTGGGCTTGATATTCAAAGATTAAAAATTGAGATGGAACTTAACTCTCTTGAAGCAATCAAAAATGCAGTTCAATCAGGATTAGGTGCATCCTTTTTGCCTGTTGTATCTATTGAAAGAGAATTATCTGCTGGAACAATCCATAAAGCATTTGTTGCTGACTTAGAGGTTAAAAGAGAGCTTAAATTAATTACTAATCCTTCAAGATATACATCAAGAGCGTCAGAAGTCTTTAAAAAAAATATTCTGCCACAATTTGCTAGTTTAGAAAGCCCTTTAAGGCATACATAATTTTGATCAAAACTGAATTGCTTCTTTATTAATACCAACTCCTCCATCTTCGGCTTGTCCATCGCCTTTTATTATAAATTTATTTTCGTTTACATCGGTCTGATAAACGCACTTAACAATTGGCTTATCTCTTATAGATCCAATATAAGCAAAAGTATTCATCCTTTGCTTACACTCTCTTACATCTTCATTACTAATTGCACCCTGTTTTTGTAAAACTGTCCAATTCTCTCTTCTAATCACGCAACCTGGCTGAAGAGCTGGTTGTGTTACAAAACTAGTAGATGGATTCAGAGTTGTATACATTTCAACATCAATTACAAAAGCACTAGCTCCCCATTGTCTACAAAATTCAGGGTCTGGAACAGCCATATCTAATTGTTGTTGACTTGCTATGTTTCCCTGTCCACCATCTGTTGTACTGGTAATGGCACTACCAATACCAACTCCTAAAATTAGTACTCCCGCAAGTACAGCAATGGTTCCTGTACTGAAGTTGATCTTTTGTTCAGAAGAAGCAGGCAATCTATTGTTTCTTTGACCATAAGAATCCACATCCCTTGGATTTGGAGGATAATAACTTCTATTTGAGCCTCTCCTTGGCCTTCTATTTGAAGATGATCTATTCACAGCACTTTATTCGTCTTAGGTAAGCCCATTGAATAATTCATTACTCTACAATCAGGGTTATAACTTAACTGACCATTTTGAAGCAAAAATTTAATTAAACCTTCGATTTCTGATCCTATTTTTCGAAGTTCATAATCGTCTAAATCCATTCCTGCTCTCTCTTTTATTAATTCATTAAATTTTTCATTTATTTTGTCTAGAGAATCTTTGTTCCAAATAAATTCGTTATCAGGATCTAAATCAAGAGTTAGTTTACTGGGATGAAACTTTAATTCTTCATCTACTACTTCGGCAGTAAAAATTCTTACATGTCTAGTAGTCGATTTTAAAAGCATTTTTTCCATAATTTTACAAAATAATCAACGAAAAAAACTATTATGTTCTAACTTTAATGTAGCTTATTAGTAAGTGTTAATTTATTTCTTGATTTAATAATGCGTGTTGTAATTGCTGGTGCAGGTTTAGCAGGTTTATCTTGTGCTAAATATCTAGTCGATAATGGACACATTCCGATTGTACTAGAAGCCAGAGATGTGTTGGGTGGGAAGGTTGCCGCATGGAAAGACGAAGATGGTGATTGGTATGAAACTGGGTTGCATATCTTTTTTGGAGCCTACCCAAATATGTTGCAACTTTTTAAGGAACTAGATATTGAAGATAGACTCCAATGGAAAAGCCATTCAATGATCTTTAATCAGCCATCAGAACCTGGAACTTACAGTAGATTCGATTTTCCCGATATACCTGCTCCCGTTAATGGAGTTTCAGCAATACTAAGCAATAATGATATGCTTTCATGGAATGAAAAGATTCTATTTGGATTAGGTTTAGTGCCTGCAATGTTAAGAGGCCAAAAGTACTTAGATAAATGTGATAAAAAATCATGGACCGATTGGCTAAAAGAGCACAACATACCGGAAAGAGTTAATGATGAAGTTTTTATAGCGATGAGTAAAGCTCTTAATTTCATTGGTCCGGATGAAATATCATCAACAGTATTATTAACAGCATTAAACAGATTTTTACAAGAAAAAAATGGTTCTAAAATGGCATTCCTTGATGGAGCTCCTCCAGAAAGACTTTGCCAGCCAATGGTTGATTATATTACTGCTCGTGGTGGAGAAGTTCACATGAATAGTCCATTAAGGCAAATCAACCTTAATGAAGACAGCACTGTTAAAAGTTTTACTGTTGCCTCTTTAGATAAAAACGAAAAGGAAGAGCTAACGGCTGATGCTTATGTAAGTGCTATGCCTGTAGATCTCTTTAAATTAATCATCCCTAAACAATGGAAAGGCTTGGATGCATTTTCTAAATTAGATGGTTTAAATGGTGTGCCAGTCATTAATATCCATTTATGGTTTGACAAAAAATTAACAGATATCGACCATCTACTATTTAGCAGATCACCACTTCTCAGTGTTTACGCAGATATGAGTATTACATGTAAAGAATACGAAGATCCAAATAGATCAATGCTTGAATTAGTTTTTGCACCAGCAAAAGATTGGATAAATAGAAGCGATCAAGACATCGTTGATGCAACTATGGAAGAGTTGAAGAAATTATTCCCAACACATTTCATGGGTGACGATAAGACAAAATTAAGAAAATATAAAGTAGTTAAAACACCAAGATCTGTTTACAAGGCAATTCCTGGATGCCAAGAGTTCAGACCTAGTCAAAAATCCCCCATAAAAAACTTTTTCTTAGCTGGCGATTATACAATGCAAAAATATTTAGCATCTATGGAAGGAGCTGTTTTAAGTGGTAAATTATGCGCGGAATCAATTAATAAGGAATATTCTAAAACCACTCAAAATGTTTCTTTATAACATTTGCAACATCCTTAAATTCAGCTAAAACTTTTTGAAAAATTCAATTTCTCAACTAGATCAAGCATACGAGATATGCCGAAAAGAAACTCAACAATGGGCTAAAACTTTTTACTTGGGTACTCTTCTATTACCTCTAGAAAAGAGAAAAGCTATTTGGGCTATTTACGTTTGGTGTAGAAGAACAGATGAAATAATGGATAGCGTAGAAGCCTCAACTAAATCACAAGATGAGCTTTCAGATAATCTAGATGAATGGGAAGAAAATACAAAAAATGTATTTAAAGGGAATATTAATTCTGAATTAGACTCAGTTCTATTGGATACGATCGAGAAATATCCACAAAGTATTCAACCTTATCTAGACATGATAGATGGCCAGAGAATGGATCTGAATAAATTTAGATACAAAGATTTTGATGAATTAAAACTCTATTGTTATAGAGTTGCAGGGACTGTTGGTTTAATGACTCAAAATGTGATGGGGATTGATAGTGCATATACATCAGCCCCATGGAGTGCCATGCCTGACCCCTCTGAAGCAGCTATAGCTCTTGGAATTGCAAATCAATTAACTAATATATTGAGAGATGTGGGAGAAGATAGACAGAGAGGAAGAATTTATCTCCCGCAAGCGGATATTGAAAAATTTAATTATTCTGAAGAAGAACTTTTAAAAGGAAAAATAAACAAGCAGTGGAAAGCACTGATGAACTTTCAATTAACAAGAGCGCGCGAATGGTTCAAAAAGTCTGAGGATGGTATTAAGTGGCTCTCTTCTGACGCAAGATGGCCAGTATGGACGTCTTTACGTCTTTACAGAGGAATATTAGATTCTATTGAAAGATTAGATTATGATGTTTTTAATAATAGAGCTTTTGTAAAAAATTCAGTAAAAGCTCTTGAGATTCCAATATCTTTTTTAATTTCTCGAATAAAGTAACTAGGCAGGCGTCTTCTGATTAGCCAACAAATCTTTCAATTTAGATAATTCTCCAGCCCATCTTGGATCAGGAGCTTCCAGGTTAGGAGCATCACTATGAACAATTTTCTTAAAGTCTTTCCTCTTCTTGTTTTTGTTTAATTTTCCACCATTTCTTTTATTTGAAGCAGAATCTTTCTTTTCTGATAGCTCTACTCGTAATTTAGAACCATTAAATTCAAAACCGTTTAACTTTTGAATTAATAAATTAGCATTATCTTCATTATTAGCGGTCGCGAAACCAAACCCCCTGCATTCTTTAGTTTCCTTATCTAGTACTGCTTTAAATCTAATTGAATCAGAAACTGACTTTAAAAGTGTATCAAATTCTTTTGGATTAAATCCTTGTGGTAGGTTGCCAATGTAAATGCGAATGCTCATAAATTTTAAAAATGATTTTGAAGTCTGAACTTCTAAACAAAACTAAGCTATGTGTATTTAATCACATTTTGGTGCATTTTGTTCAATCCATCGCTTTGCTTTATAAATAGCTTCATCAAAATTATTTAATCTTTTATATGCAAGTTCCTTAGAAAGATATCGTAACAGCTCTCCTAATATGGGACCATCCTTTATTTTTAAATTTTTTTTGATTACCTCACCATTAAGTAAGTTTGAAGGATGAAATAATTTATCATCACTGTTACGCCATCTACGAAGCCAATTTAATCGTAAATTTTGAGGTAAATGAAAAATAAAAGTTGGAAGAAACATCTCTAATTCTTTATGTAATGCAAATCTATCTGATTCAGTTAATTGAGCAATATTTTTTTTCTCCAACAAAAAGTGCCATTTTCTTAATAACATAGTTTTTGCAATTTCAGCTTTACTAAATTGAAGTTTCTCTAAAGATATAACATCTAAAATTTGAGCAATAAAAAATGATGGTAAAAATTTTTCTTTTTCTTCCTGATTAAGTTCTAAATAATTAATTTTCTCTAAATCCAAAAAAAAAGAATCTTCAGATAAAGTATCAGAAGCAAATATATTTAATTTTTTTATCAACAATACTGCATCAAGAGCATTGGCTCCATGAACTATTTTGTGAATTTCATTATTAATCCTCTCTTTAGCAACAAGATATAATTTCCCTTTATTTTTTTTAATGAAAGTAATTAAATTAAAATCAACTTTAAAATTCAATTCTGAAACAAATCGAAAACATCTTAATATTCGTAAAGGATCATTTAGTAAATTGTTTTCAGAATGAGTTCTAAGCAAAGAAATCTCCAGATCTTTAAGACCATTTAATGGATCAACCAAACACTTCTTATCAAATAAAAAAGCAATTGAATTAATCGAAAAGTCTCTAGAACATAAATCTCCTTCTATCGAAGATGAAACCTGATTAGCAATATCAATATAAATATGATTAAAAATAATTCTTACTACTTCTCTTTTTTCATCTAAAATTATAAATTTTGATCCAATATTATCTGCAATCTTTTTCCCAATTTCAATTGCATTTAAAGGTACCACTATATCGAAATCTACCTTTTCAGTTTCTCTTCCCAAAATAATATCTCTAATATAACCACCAACCAAATATGATCCTTTAGGTAAAAAACCTAATATTAAATCCAAATTATGAAATTTTATAGTTGTTTCTAATTCATCAATTATTAGTGTATGATTTGTGTGAATGCTATTTTTCATTTTATTTATTAATTATGTGCATTTGCATCAACTGTAAGTGGGTTGATAGATGTATCACATATCATGATGTTGAGGATAATCATGGTGTTGATCATATTTGTGATCTACCTGATTTTAAAGCAAAAAAACCATTCATCCATGTCAATATAGTTAAAGACAATAATGGTAATTATAGAACTGATTGGGATGTTCAAGCTTGTGAAAGTTTTAAAAATGAATTTGGTAAATGGTCTAAGTGTAATCCAGGTATGGAATTACCTGTTTAAAGGTAATAGATGATAAATAAACTCAAACAAAGAGAAAATTACCCTACATTAGTGATTCATAGCACAGACAATTCTTTTGGCTTTGCGTATAGAAAAAACGATACCCTTGAATCTGATGAATTATTTATCAAAAAATTTGATAATGACCTATGCAATAATTTAATTAATGATCTTAACAAATTCATTTCCAAAGAAAATTTACAGACAATAAATAAGTTATCTGTAAGCGTAGGGCCAGCAAATTTTAATGCTTCACGGCTTATTGTAGTTTTAGCAAGAACTATCTCACAACAAATAAATTGTCCTCTAGACAGTTTTAGTTCATTTGAAATAATGGCAAAAAGAATTGCATCAAAAAATAATATCTTTAGAAACAATAAATCATTCTGGATTTACAAAAAATTAAAACGTAAGGGTTTAATTGCAGGTAAATATGAAATTTGTCATAAAGAAAAAAACTCCTCGGATCTAGTCATTCGAGAAACAGTTTTACCAAAAGTTGTCAAAGAACTTGGGAGTAAAGAACTTACTTTTGAGGCTAATTATGATGATAAAGAAGATTTAAAAGAACTATTAAACTTAGCAAATGGAAATTTAGTAAATTCAAATTTAGATTCCTGGAAAAAAGTTTTGCCTCTTTACCCTATTTCTCCAATTAACTGAATATTCACCCAATCAAATTATTAATTTTTTCTTTCAAGTACATTGTTACAGAATTCAGATCGTCTTTTGATGAACTCTGTGGAGGTTGTACAGGTTTTCCCACTTTAATAACTATTTTTGAAAACAAGGGAATAAAGAATTTAAATCTTATTAGTTTTTGAGAATTAACTATTGCAACAGGCAATAATATTTTTTGATTTTTAAAGGCTAATAATGCTGCACCTTGTTTGGGCTTATTCACTCGACCATTTTTTTGACGAGTACCATCAATAAATATTCCAATACAATTATCATTTGATAATTTTTTACATGCTGTTTTAATGGTATTTTTATCAACAATTCCTCTTTTTACAGGATAAGCTCCACAAGCCTTGATAATAAACCCAAGTAAAGGTACTTTAAATAACTCTGCCTTGGCCATGAAAGATATATTACGTCCAAGAGCATGTCCTAACAAAGGAGGGTCGAGCAAAGATCCATGATTAGAAACCATTATGAAAGAATTTTTTTGCGGAATATTTTCTCTACCTATTAAATGACCTCTAAATACAAATTTATAAATTGGTAATACAAAAAGTTTGCTAACTAATTGATAGATTAATTTTTGAAAAATATCATTTTTCATACTTGATTAATAAGTTATTTGATTAGAAGATGAAACTTGAGAAATTTTTAAATCTTTAATATGTCTTTTTGCTAAACTGCTAAGCACATTTGATGGGCCAACTTCAACAAAATGAAGATCATTATCTTTTGCCATTAAATCCATAGTTTCTCGCCACCTTACGCCATTAGACATTTGATTTTCCAATCTCGTTTTAAGCTCATCAGGATCGTCACATAATGAAGGTTCATAATTACTTATTACTGGGAAAGAAGGATTTTTAAAGTTAATCTGTTTTAAATACTCAGAAAATTTAACTGCAGGCTCATCCATGAATGGTGAATGGAATGCACCTGAAACATTTAATTTAAGGAATCTTTTACAAGAAATTTCTTTCGATAAATTGTCTAACTCTTCATTAGATCCTGATAAGACAACTTGGGAAGAGCTATTGTCATTAGCTATCACAACATTTTCACGTTTTTTAACTAATAAATCAAGTTCATTTCTATCAAAACCAATTACTGCTGCCATAGATCCTGGCCCAGCATTTATCATTAATTGAGATCTTACTTTTATTAGTGATACGCAGTCTTCGAATGAAAAAACATCCGCACAATATAATGCAGTTATTTCTCCCAGACTATGCCCAGCAACATAAGTTGGTTTAAAACCATTTTCTTTTAAGGCATCTAATAAAATTGATTCAACCAAAAAAAGACAGATTTGTGTATTTCTTGTATTATTCAAATCACTAAGAGGATTCGTTGGATCAGAATTTAACTCGCAAATTTCAAATAAATTTCTCTCAAATATCTCAGAAGCATAACTAAACCTCTCTTTTGTGCTAGGCAAATTTTCAATTTGTTTTGCCATTCCAATTTTTTGCGAACCCTGTCCAGGGAATACCCATGCAACTGTCATAATGTTCCTATTTTGTTTTTAACCCCATTTAATTAGGGCTGCACCCCAACTTAACCCAGCACCAAAACCACTTGTAGCAATAATATCATTTTGCTTAATTCTACAATCTCTTACAGCCTCATCCATCATTAGTGGAATTGTTGCTGCTGACGTATTGCCATATTTTTCTAAATTACTAAGAATCTTTTCTCTGGGAATTTTTAACCTTTCTCCTACAGAATCCAATATTCTTTGATTAGCTTGATGCAGCAAAAGCCAATCAACTTGATCAGAATTATATTTCATTTTTTTTAACAACTTTTCAAGAATTAGGGGAACTTCTTTAACTGCGAATTTATAAACTTCCTGACCATTCATTTGAATTGGAGAAAAACCTCCACTTAAAAAGTCAATTTCATCAACTATTGAATCCTTATTCTTTTTTGATGGAAGATTAAGAAAAGAACCCCTTACCCCATCAGATCTCATATCAAAACCTAAAAAATTATCAAATTCATTTGTTGCTTCAATTGCTAATGCACCGGCACCATCTCCAAAGAGAATACAACTTCTTCTATCGTTCCAATCAACAAAACTTGATAATTGATCTGCCCCAATAACAATAGCCCTTTTAAAACTACCCCCTTTTAAAAATTGTGAGGCTGTTATTAAAGCAAATAAAAAACCGCTACAAGCTGCAGTTAAATCGAAAGCTACAGCATTAGCAGCCCCTAATTTAGCTTGAATGGATGGGGCTGATCCAAATAAATCATGCGGTGTAGAAGTAGCTAAAACAATTAAATCAATAGTTTTAATATCCCAATTAGCCATTTCTACAGCAGTAAGAGCAGCCTTATAACCCATCTCAGTAACATTATCTTCTACGCTAGAGATTCTTCTCTCAGAAATGCCAGTTCTAGATTGTATCCATTCATTGCTTGTATCAACCTTTTGACTAATTTTTTGATTGGTTAGAATTTGATCAGGCACATAACTTCCGCTTCCCTTGAATGACACTCCAATCTGATTAAAATTTATTCCTTCCAAAAGAGTTTTTTAGTTACTTATATTAGTCAAACATAAATTTGACTCAATATGTTTTATGAATTTAAAACTTGAAGCTTTTGCAGTTGATTTAAATTGTCCATAACACCATGATTGACGGCAGAGTGAGCCAAGCGAAGAGCACTAACTACTGATAAAGATTTGCTACTTCCATGACCAATAACGCAAATACCATTCACCCCAAGTAATAAAGCTCCTCCATGTTCGGCATGATCTAACCTTTTCTTAATTCTGATTAGATTACTTTTTAAAAAAGCTGAACCAACTTTCCCCCGCCTTCCACGTGGCAGCTCAGATCTCAAAATATCTAATAAAACTCCTCCCACAGATTCAAGAAATTTCAATAATATATTTCCAGTAAATCCATCACAGACTACTACGTCGAAACTACCTGATAATACATCTCGCCCTTCACAATTACCTCCGAAATCAAAACTTTTCTCAGAAGATAATAATTCAAATGTTTTTAGGGATAAATCGTTACCTTTACATTCTTCTTCTCCAATATTTAAAAGGCCAATTCTTGGTTTTTGTACTTGAAGGACATCTTTTGCATAAATATTACCTAGAAGTGCAAATTGATGCAGATAAGATGGCTTACAATCAGTATTCGCACCGACATCTAAAACTAATACCGGGCGAGTTTGATCCCTTGTTGGAAACAATGCTCCTATAGCTGGTCTCTCAATCCCTTTCAATCTACCAATTCTAAATATGGCAGAAGCCATCATGGCTCCTGAATTACCCGCTGAGTAGACAGCTTCAGCTTTATTATTTCTCACTAAATCCATTGCAACGTTTATACTTGCATTTTTCCTTTTTCTAACTGCGGTAGCTTCTTCATTCATCCCAATAGGCTCTCCACTATCAATTAATTCAAGACGATTATTTTCTATTTCATTTTCTAATAATTCTGCTAAACCAGTTTTTTCAGCTGCATCTTTAACTTTTTCAATTTTGCCGACAAACTTTATATTTATTGGAAATCTACTTATTGCTTCTAGGCAACCCTCAAGAATTGGACCAGGAGCATAATCTCCACCCATCCCATCAACTGCGATCCAAATTCTTTTAGATTGAGATTCCTCCACCTTATCTAAAATATTATCGTTATTTTGTAATCTTTTTAATGGGTCAAAAACTAATGGCTGTAATGTATTTTTAGCTATTGAACTGGCGTTTGAAACTACACTACTAGCAGTATTAACAACTGATTCAGCACTTGAAACTACATTACCTGCAACATTGCCTGCAACGTTACTAGCTGTAGTTACTACTGATCCAGCACCAGAAACCATATTTCCCGCAACATTACTAGCCGTTGCCGCAGAACTAGCAGCAGTATCAACTATGGAAGTCACAGCTGAATTTCTTTTGTACCAAATTACTAATCTTCTAATAGCTCTGGGCTTGTTAATTTTTTGCGCTGTTTCTTTCCCCATTTATTTACCATCAAAGGGAGCAATATCGACAATCCTTTGAAAAAGATATCCTGTACCCCTTGCTGTCAATATCAATTCAGGATTTGCTGGATCAGCCTCCAGTTTGGATCTTAATCTTGATATATGGACATCGACAACTCTTGTATCTACATGTCTCTCAGGCGTATATCCCCAAACTTCTTTCAAAATCTCTCCTCTACTAAATGGCTCTCCTGACCTGCTCACCAAAAGCTCTAAGAGACTAAATTCCATACCAGTTAATCTAATTCTCTCATCACTTTTAAAAACTTGTCTTCGATTGGTATCAATTTTTATATCCGTAACCAAAATTAATCCTGAATTGGGCATTCCAGGAATTTGCTCTTTGTCGATTCTTCTAAGAACGCACCTAATTCTAGCTTCTAACTCCTTTGGGCTAAATGGTTTTACTACGTAATCATCAGCCCCTAATTCTAAACCTGTTATCCTATCTGCAACATCTCCTAAAGCGGTTAACATAACAATTGGAACATCAGAATCTTTCCTTAACTCTTGACAAACTCCATAGCCATCTAATTTTGGCATCATGACGTCAAGTACTACTAAATCAGGTTCATAATCTTTAAATAACTTTAGTGCTTCTTTGCCATCACTTGCAGTTACAACTTTGTAGCCAATCATGGAGAGACGTGTCTCCAGAATTCTTCTAATACTTGCCTCGTCATCTGCGACAAGAATAGTTTCTTTAGTTTGACTAGATAGAGCCATTTGTTTCTATTAGCTAATCAGTAAGAGAATTTATTATTAACCTAATCTAACTTGTAGAGGGGCAATATCCCAAACATTCAAGTTCCCTTATTTCATTCAGAGACTAAATGTCTAGCAAATTATCTACTTTTATTTGTCAGAATTGCGGATCTGAAACTTCTCAATACTTTGGTAGATGCCTAAATTGCAACTCATGGAATTCTATTGTTGAAGAAATAAAAACTAGGAGATCTAAATATCAAGAAATAAAAAATAATAAAAAATCTATACCGTTTAACGAGATTTCATCAAAAAAAATATCGAGATTTACAAGTGGTTTTAGAGAATTTGATCGAGTGCTTGGAGGTGGAATAGTACCTGGATCTGTTGTTTTACTTGGAGGAGAACCAGGGATAGGTAAAAGCACAATAGTTCTTCAATCAGCAGGAAAAATATCTCTTAATGAGAAAGTTTTATATATTACCGCAGAAGAATCTTTAGAACAAGTAAAAATTAGATGGGAAAGATTAAATCAAAACAGTATTGATTTACAAATTTTTGCAGAAACCAATTTGTCTCTAATTATTGAAGAGATCAAACGTGTAAATCCAAGATTAGCAATTATTGATAGCATTCAAGCCATCCATAATCATGAAATGCAAAGTTCTCCAGGATCGGTTTCTCAAGTTAGAGAATGTTCATCTGAATTGCAAAATCTTGCCAAAGACAATAATATTGCTCTTCTAATAATTGGTCATGTAACCAAAGATGGTGCTTTAGCTGGCCCTAAAACTCTAGAGCATTTAGTTGATACAGTAATAAATTTTGAAGGAGATAATATTTCCTCACATAGATTACTAAGAAGTATAAAAAATCGATTTGGATCTACCTTCGAGATTGGAATTTTTGAAATGCTTGAAGAGGGTTTACAAGAAATAAAAAACCCAAGTTCAATTTTTACAAATAAAGAAAACATTTCAGGTGTAACAACTACGATTACAAATGAAGGCACTCGACCATTAGCAGTTGATATACAAGCACTGGTAAATAAAACTTTCTACAGTAACCCAAGACGTACAACAACTGGAATAAGCATAAATAGATTGCATCAAATTCTAGCTGTTCTTGAAAAACACGTAGGGATAAAATTATCTGAATTTGATTGTTATATAGCTACTGGTGGGGGTTTTGAGATTAATGATCCATCATCTGACTTAGGTGTAGCAATATCAATTTTATCAAGCCTGAAAAATATTCCTCCTTTGGCAAGTAGCTCATTTATTGGGGAATTGGGTTTGAGCGGTCAGGTTAGAAAATCGAATAACCTTCGGACAAAAATCGATGAAGCTGTAAGACTAGGGATCAAAAATATCGTAGTGCCAAAACTAGAAGAGGAACTAAATAAAAATTTTCAAAATTTAATAAATATCAAAGAGATATCCAATATTAAAGAAGCAGTTGATTATTCTTTATCAAAATAAAAAAATCAAAGGTACATATCAATTGAGCTTCTGCCTGAGTTTTTCAACCAATTCTCGATATCTAGATACCCACCTGGGTACAGTCTCACTGCTTTAGACCAGACTTCAGCAGCTTTATCAAACCAAATATCTCTCTGATCTAAATCACCATTTTGCTCAGCATATCTTCCCCTTTTTTCATAAATTAAACCTATATTTTTCAAGCATGATGGCTGTTTGGGATTTTCTACTAATGCTTTTTCATAAGTTTCAATAGACAAATCCTCTTCACCGTTACTCATATAAATGATTGCCATATTTTTTAAAGTCTCACCTCTATCAATTTTATTTTCTTCAAGCAGTAAGCTTTCTTTGTAATACTCTAATGCTTCAGAATAATCCCCATTATTTTGTGCAGCTAAGCCATCTCTATAATAGATATATGCCTTTTTTTCTTTCTCAGCGATAGGCATTATTTTTACAATAGATTCAGCAATTACAGTAAAAGCTTTATCAATAAAATTGTCTCTGTTTTGGTTACTAGGCACTGCTCAAAATTTGATAAAATTAATATAGTAATTTAAAAAATAACTATTTAAAAAGTCTATTACATTTATTATTATAGTTAAATATAAAGTCAAGCATTTATTTGCTTCTATCGTAAAAAATATGGAGAGCATTCAATTAAGCGTTACAGGAATGAAGTGCGGAGGATGTGTTAGTACTGTTGAAAAAATATTAAAAAATTCTGATGGTATTAAAAATGTTTCTGTTAACTTGCTTACTGAAAGTGCTTATTTTGAAATTACCCAAAAACATATAGAAATAGAATCAGTTCTCGAAAATCTAAAAGAGAATGGTTTCCCATCAAAGATTTACGTAAATGATTTTTCAAAAAAAATAAATAAAACAGAATTAGAAAAAAAAAAGAAGTGGAATAATCAATGGAAAAAACTAACTTTTGCCCTATTACTTTTATTATTTTCAGGATTAGGTCATCTGGCAGAAGGGAGATATATAAATCTTCCAATATTAGGTAATATATTTTTTCACGCTTCATTAGCAACGTTAGCTCTATTATTTCCTGGCAGAGGAATAATTATTAATGGATTTAAATCATTTATTAAGAACCATCCCGATATGGATTCTTTAGTAGCTCTTGGAGTAATTAGCGCATATACAACAAGTCTTCTATCCTTAATATTTCCTAGTACTGGTTTTCCTTGTTTTTTTAATGAGCCAGTTATGCTGTTAGGTTTCATACTTATTGGGCGTTACCTAGAAGAAAGAGCAAGATATCAAACTAGTTCATCCATTGGAGAATTATTAGATCTTCAACCTGAAATGGCAAATATCTACACAGAAGACAATCAAATAAAGTCAATAAGAGTGAACGCTTTAAGACCTGATCAAGAGATTCAAGTTTTAGCAGGAGACAGAGTACCTGCTGACTGCATTGTTGCTCGAGGTAATTCATATATAGATGTTTCACATATTACTGGAGAATCCAAACCTATAGAAGTAAAAGAAGGCGAAAATCTATCTAGTGGGTCTTTAAATCTTAATTCAACTCTTAGACTTAAAGTACAAAGGGTCGGAGGGGATTCTTCTCTTGCAAAACTAGTAAATCTTATTGAGTCTGTAAACGCTAGAAAACCTCGCATTCAAAGCATTGCTGATAAAATTGCAGGTAAATTTACTTACTTTGTACTTATTTTTGCTACTTTCACCTTCTTCTTTTGGTGGAAGGGGGCAAAAAACATATGGCCTGATTTATTAAGTGATAATCATGAATTAATCACTCACTCAAGCCATACACTTCATAGTTCGCTTGGTAGTAATGCTGAAAATTTCCTGAGTTTAGCAATTCAATTGTCAATTGCGGTTTTAGTGATAGCTTGTCCTTGTGCATTAGGTTTAGCCACCCCAACTGTAATAACTGTCGCATCAGGTAAAGCAGCAAAAAAAGGGGTTTTATTTAAAGGTGGTGACAAAATAGAGATAGCTTCAAAAATTAATCACATTATTTTTGACAAGACAGGTACTTTAACTCAAGGTAAGCCTTTCATTGTTGATTACAAAAGTAATGATGATCATACATTTTTATTAAAAATAGCTGCCAGTTTAGAAAAGGAAAGCAGACATCCAATCGCAGATGCCTTAATTCAAGAGGCAAAAAAGCAAAAATTAAGTTTATTTCCAATAAAAAAAATTTTTACTCATTCAGGGCAAGGTATTTCTGGAGAACTTGAGTCAATTGATGGACTTATTAATATTGGAAATATTGAATGGCTACTAAGCAAAGGAATAATTATTGATAGTGATGCAAAAAAAGTCATTGAAAATGAAGAAACAAAAACGAACACTATCATTGGAGTAAGTATCAAAGATAAGTTATTAGGCTTTATTTTGCTCGGAGATTTACTCAGAGATGATTCAATTAAAACAGTTCAAAAGTTGAGAGAAAAAAAATTTCAAATTAACATTTTAAGTGGCGATAGGAAACAAACAGTTTTAGCTTTAGCAAAAAAAATTGGTTGCAAAGAAACAGAAGTAAAATGGGATCTTCTTCCTGAAATGAAGCTAAAGACTATAGAAAATTTAAAAGTTAATAATAAAGTGGCTATGATTGGTGATGGTATTAATGATGTCCCAGCCTTGGCCTCCTCAGACTTAGGTATTGCGGTAGGATCAGGAACGCAAATAGCCAAGGCAAATGCAGATGTAGTATTAATGGGAGATCAACTAAATGGATTACCCTACGCCTTAAATCTTGCAAAAAAAACTATAAGAAAAATAAAGCAAAATCTTGCATGGGCTTTTGGTTACAACTTACTAGCTATACCTTTAGCCGCCGGGATTTTATTCCCTAAATACAGTATCCTTCTTACTCCCTCAATAGCAGCATTATTAATGGCTATTAGCTCTATTACAGTTGTAATTAATGCTTTATCTTTGGATTAAATGAAAGGAAAATTTATCGTTATTGAGGGTATTGATGGATGTGGTAAAACTACCCAAATAGATGAACTATCTAAATGGCTTCCTAATAGTGGTCTAATAAAGAAAGGGTCTAAATTAATCACAACTAGAGAGCCTGGAGGCAGTCTTTTAGGAAAAAAGCTTAGAGGACTGATCCTTGATAATAATGAAAATAACAAGCCTTCATCTCTTGCAGAATTATTGCTTTATTCAGCGGATAGAGCTGAACACGTTTCCAAAATTATTTCACCTGCGTTAAAGAACAATGATTGGGTAATAAGTGATAGATTTTCCGATTCCACACTGGCTTATCAAGGTTATGGAAGAAATATAAATTTAGAAATAATTAAAAATATTGAATCTATTGTTTGTCAAGGAGCATCTCCAGATCTAACTTTCTTCTTAGAAATTTCTCCAGAAGAAAGCATATTCCGAAGAAAAAATGAAATTCCAGACAGAATAGAATCAGAAGGTATTAGATTTTTAGAAAAAGTAAATGAAGGCTTCAAACTAATTGCCAAACAAAAAAACTGGAAAGTAATTTCTGCTTCACAAAATATTAAAACTATTTCTAATCAAATTAAAGAGACTTTACTAAACAATTTTTCTAATACCAAATGATTGAGGTAAAAAAAAATAATTTTTTCTTGAATGAAGAAGTCAATACCTTTCTTAAGAGCATAATTAAAAACAAATCATTGGCTAATGGTTATATATTTTATGGTTCTGAAGGGTTAGGCAAAAAGCAAACTGCTCTTCAATTTATAAAAGAGATTTTCAAACAGTATTCACCAAGCGAAAATATTGAAGAGAGAATTACAAATAATAACCATCCTGATTTTTTAATAATTAAACCTGATTCTCTTTTGGAAACAAAAAGTTCAGAAAGTTTCGATCTTGAAAAAACAATAAAAAGTGGATCTGAGATTATTAAAATTGCTCAAATACGTAATATCAAAACTTTTCTTAGTCAAAAATCAATAAACTCAGAAAAAAAAATTGTTTTAATTATTGATGCACACCTCTTAAACGAAGCAGCTTCAAATTGCCTTTTAAAAACCTTAGAAGAACCTAGTAACGGCATTTTTATTTTACTAACATCTAAATTAAACCTTCTCTTAGATACAATTATTTCAAGATGTCAAATTGTCAGATTTCGATCTTTTTCTAGTAAACAAATAAAGTCAATTTTAAAAGAATATTTAGATACTTCTAAATTAAAGATAAATACAAAATTAAAATTTGAAGATTTAATAAACTCTGCAAATGGATCTCCAAATCAATTATTGAAAAATATTGAAATTTGGAATAATTTATCAGATGAAATCATAAGCAAATTGGAGTCTCCAATCAAAAATAGTCTGGAAATATTAGAAATATCTAAATCAATATCTGAAAATTTAGAAATTTATCAACAGATTTACCTAGTAAATTTAATTCAAACAATTTGGTGGCGAAAAACAAAAAATATCGGTTTAGTTAAAAAACTTGAAGATTTAAAATACCTCTTAAGAAAAAACATTCAACCAAGATTGGCATGGGAAATAGCTTTTTTAAAAATTTCACTGGAAGATATATGAGATTAATCTACTGCAGAATTTATTAAGTCAGGATTTCTTGCTTGAATAAACTCTTGCCTAGCAGTTTCCACTTGAGAGCCAATAGGTAACTCAAGACAATATCCAGCACCGTATACAGTTTTTATATAAATAGGTTTGCGGGGATCGGGTTCAAGTTTAGTGCGTAAGTGTCTGATGTGAACTCTAATTGTCTCAATATCATCATCGGGTTCATATCCCCATACTTCTTTAAGAATTAATGCTGGCGATACGGTTTGACCATGTCTCTGCAAAAGACAATGAAGAAGTTCAAATTCAAGGTGAGTTAACCTAACAGGAGATTCAAACCATATAGCTTCAAATCTTTCCGGAACAAGAGTTAAAGGGCCATAATTTAATATTTCTTGCTGGTTACTAGAATTTAATTGTGCTCTGTTGGTTCTTCTTAATAAAGCTTTTATGCGTACATATAATTCTTCTAAATCAAATGGTTTTGTAATGTAATCATCTGCTCCAGAATTAAACCCAGTAACTTTATCTTTAAGGCCGCCTAACGCAGTTATCATCAAAATTGGTATATTTGACGTTCTTTCATCTCTTCTTAGTCGCTGGCATAAAGTTAAACCATCAACACTTGGAAGCATTAAATCCAAAAGTATTAAATCTGGTGAATATTGAAGAGCTAATGCTTGTCCTTTAATTCCATCTTCAGCTTTTTGGACATCAAAACCAGAATGTTCTAAATGCCTAGCAACCAAATCACGCATATCACGATCATCTTCAATTAAAAGGATTGAAATTTTCATATTTATGAACTATTAAATTAAAATTAAGTTTTAGTACATTGATTCTCTCAAGAATTTATACATATTGCTGAATTAGTGTAAACAATTTTATCAATTAGATTTATCAAATAACTTAGTAATAGAAGGGGATTAGACAGAAATTGTAACTTTTTAAAAAGTTGAAATTTTAGAATTTCTTTCGATTCTATTTACTTTTTCTTAATATTCAAAGAATTATTGGAAACAAATTATAGTTCAAATTTAAAGAATATCTAATTCAGATTGCCATTAATATAAAGTATTTAAAATTAAATTAGATAGAGTTTTTCATTTTTCAAATAGGAATTAACTAAGTTTAAAGTTTTTAAGCTCACCAAAATGTTTAAACTAATAATTTTGTCTATATTAAAAAAAATTTAAGTGTCTATGAAAAAGAAGTCTATTATTTATTCTGATTTATCAAAAAAACAACTAGAAAATCTTAAAGAACTCTACATTCAAAAAAAAGTTGAATCAATGACTCATCAAGAACTTAAACAATATGTACTGGAAATTATTTCTCATCAGATAAACGATACTATTGGCAAAGAAGAGGAAATGGAGGCATGGAGAGAAATGTCAGATTTTTTTGGAGAACAATTTGAAATAGTTACTTTAGAAATACAAACAAAATACATTGACGATAAAAACGCTATTGAAACAGAAATAGATTCTCAGAAGCAAAGAATAGAATTACTTGAAAGAAATAATTTGGATCAAGAGAAAAAGGATATGTGGGATGACTAGAATTTTCTGAATGGTGTAGTAATTCAAACGTAACAAACAAAAATATGCCTTAATTTAAAAAATGAAAATCAATCAAAGAGCTATTTTTTTTTTTTTAATTTTTTGAAGAACTTAATAAATATTCTAATAACTGTACTAAAAAAATCATTTTTTTACTTTAAATCTATGATACCAACATAATATTTTGATTATTTATAATGTTCTATATACTGTTCTTAATACTATATCAAATATGTTTGATTATATCTTCGGCTAACCACTATTTGACAAAAAAGAAGTCAAATAAATAAAAAAGTCACCTTTAGGGTGACTTTGGATAGCTTTGTAATTTATAAACTCCCCGGGCTGTCGAGCATTAAACAAAATATGTCTTATTATGACACGATATGTCATGACATATATGAAAGAAATAAGAAAATGGACGAATATTTTGACGAATAAATTAGTTTGTTATTTTTTGAATTTTTTCTAAATTCCATTTATCAAATATTAATTTCATTTCTCTTTCGTAATATCTTACTTTCTTTGAGAAAGGTAGTTGTTGAACAATTATCCCAAAGGGAAATTTAAAAAAAGAAGAAACATAAACAATATAAAACTCGATAAATGAAGGTTTTGGTGGGAGAGGTAAATTTTTTACATATGCCCAATCAATGCATGGTTTTAGTTGCTTATCACTAGCGATAATATTTTTTTTACATCTCCACCAAGAAAATAGATAAATGCAAATAAAAATAGGTAGAGGAAGAAGTCGCAACATTAAATATCAAGGATTATTTTCTTTTCATTAATTCTATAAATGATAGTTTATTTTTTATGGAAATTCTTGATGATACCTCAAAGCACTTCTACTCGGGTAATAATACTCTATGAATTTCAAGTTAATAGGAGGACAATGTAGATATAGATCTAGGAGGTCTTATGAAACTATTCAATCAATTCAATGTCCTTCCAAGATACCTAACTGCATTTAATTATGCAGGGTTAAACTTGAATGAGACTCCACAAGAACTAGAAAAATGTAATCGTGAGTTTCAAAACTTTTGGGATAAGGAATGTAGAAAACATCCGACTAATCAGAATTGTTTAATTTATTGCGACTGAGGATAAAAACGTAAGAAATAGCAGTAAAAGTGACTAAAAATCTGGACGAATATTTTTCCTAAAAGACGAATAAAAAGACGAATACTGAACAAATAGAATTGCAATATAATGTCATTATTCGTTTAGACATTTTTCATTGAGAAGGCAGTCATAGGCAAAAAAAGTCACCCAGAAGGTGACTTTGCATGACTTTTCGAGACTTTAAAACTCCCCGGGCGGGATTCGAACCTGCGACCAATCGATTAACAGTCGATCGCTCTACCGCTGAGCTACCGAGGAATATAAAATGAATTTAGCTCTTTAAAGTACCTTATGACAAGTAAAAGAGTTAATTTTATTGAAATTTTGATGGTTCTTGCCAGCCAGATAAAGAACCATTTTTCAACTCTGCTACTGCATCAGCATAAGTTAATTCTTCATAACGATGAGTAATCCATAAAGCTGATAAAGGTTTTTTACGATCACTTGTAAGATTTTTAATAGTTTTTAAAACTTTTAATTGGCTGGTTTGATCAAGTAACGCTGTAGGCTCGTCTAAAAGAATAAAATTTCTATTACTAATCAGTGCGCATGCAATAGTTAAGCGTTGTTTTTGTCCACCGCTCAAAGTATGAACTGGCCTTTTTTCAAAACCAGTCATTCCAACCTGATCAAGCACATATTCAATTTTATTATTAATTTCATTTTGACTTATATTCTGATTAATATTAATCAGAAGTTCACTCCTACAATTTGGCATCAATATTTGATGATCAGGGTTTTGAAACACCATGCCAATATTTGCATTAGAGTCAATGACGCCATTTTTGGGTTTGATTATTCCATTAATTAATTTTAAAAGAGTACTTTTTCCACTCCCGTTTTTACCTACGACCATCCAAAATCCAGGTTTTTTTATTGAGAAGTTACATTTAAAAATTAAATTTTCTTTTTCTCCAAGATATGAAAAAGAAACATCTTTGAATTTAATATGAGGTATTTCATTGTCAAGGGAATCTCGCATTAATTCTATCAATCTATGTTGAGAGAAAATCCTGGCCTTTTAGCTCCTCCTGCAACTGATGATTTTTCATATATCTGGACAGAAATGATTTCTTTAGCTCTTACAGCAATTAATTTATCTTGCACTTTGTCACACCTTAATTCGATCAAGTTTGAGGATTCTAAAGTTTCATTCATAGAACTTTTTATTTCATCATAAATTCGTTTAACATCATCAAATTCTTTCTTCTGAATTGAAAGTGGAAAAGGTGAATATCTCAGACTTAGTTCTAACGAATACATAATCATAATAAAAACTTCCTTTTATATTACTAAATATTTTTTCTCAGGAAGTTATTTAAATTAAATTCTTTTGAGAAAATTACATAAAAGATCTTTAAATACAATTATTATGAATATTAGGAGAATTTAATTTGCATTTTAAAAAATAATTGCATGGAAATAGCAAATGATATAACTTCACTAGTTGGAAATACCCCATTAGTTAAATTAAATCGAATCAAAAAGTATTTTGATTGTTATCCAGAAATAATAGCCAAACTAGAAAGTTTCAATCCATCAGCGTCCGTTAAGGATCGGATCGCTTATTCAATGTTATGTAAAGCTGAAGAAGAAGGATTGATAACGCCAGATAAAACAACGTTAATTGAAGCAACTAGTGGGAATACTGGCATTGCATTAGCAATGGTTGCTGCAGCAAAAGGTTATAAATTGATATTAACTATGCCGGATACGATGAGTATCGAGAGAAGGGCAATGTTGAGAGCATATGGAGCTGAATTACAGCTAACACCAGGAAAAGACGGAATGAAAGGAGCTTTAGATTTAGCTAATGAGTTGTCTTCAACCATTAAAAATAGCTATCAATTTAATCAGTTTGAAAACTTTGCCAATCCGGATATTCATGAAAGAACGACGGCTCAAGAAATATGGTCCCAATCCAATAACAATTTAGATGGACTAGTTACAGGAGTAGGCACAGGAGGAACAATCACTGGTTGTGCACGTTTTTTGAAAAAAGTTAATCCAAATTGTAAAATTTATGCCGTAGAGCCCAAAAAAAGTGCTGTGATTTCCGGAGAAAAAGCAGGATCTCATTCGATTCAAGGAATTGGCGCGGGTTTCGTACCAAAAGTTCTTAATACTAAATTAATTGATGAAATTATAAAAATAGATGACGATGAAGCATTTTATTATGGGCGTTTATTAGCTAGATTGGAAGGGCTTTTATCTGGCATCAGCAGCGGAGCAGCTTTAGCAGCAACTATAAAAATCGGCAAAAGAAAAGAACTAGTGAATAAAAGATTGATAGTTATTCTTCCAAGTTTTGGAGAAAGATATTTATCAACAGCAATGTTTGAATCTAATACTTCAATTCAAGCCAGAAAAGATGGTTATCTTTAATGCACAATTTATAAAAATGGAAAAAAATTTATATGAAGAATTAGGTCTCAAACAAAATGCAACCAGAAGTGAAATTAAATCTTCATATCGCTCTTTAGTTAAGCAACATCATCCAGATGCAGGCGGCAAGAAAGAACGATTTCTTGCAATACAAAATGCCTGGGAAACTCTAAATGACCCTATCAAAAAGAAACAATACGATAGCAGTTTTTCCTTTTCCAGCTCATCATTTAATTCATTAAATGAAAATTGGGAAGAGAAATTTAATTCAAAAAAACATAATTCTTCAATTAAGGACAAAGAAGTTGAAACATGGATTAAAGAAATTTATAGTCCGATAAATAGATTAATTAGTCAAATCATTAAACCTTTGAATAACGAAATAAAAGAACTATCCGCGGATCCATATGATGACGAACTAATGGAAAATTTTTGCAGTTATATTATGCTTTCACAAAAGAAAATAGAAAAAGTTGAAAAAATTTATAACAAAAAAATAGTTCCAAAGTCTATTTCAGCTTTAGGCCTCGATCTATATCATTGTTTTTCACAAGTTAAAGATGCGCTATCAGAATTTGATAGATATACACAAGGATACGTAGATAATTACTTATTTGATGGCAAAGAAATGATCAAAGAAGCTAAAAGAATACAATCAAAGATGTCTATAGAGAAAAAAAATAAAAACTTTTAGATATATAAATTTTATTGAGTATATTCTTTAAGTTGATCTAATTTCAACCAAACATCTGGAACAGGTCTGCGCCATCGAACCTGAGCATATTCGTCTTTGACTGAAAGAATCTCTCCAGGGCCTTCAAAGACATAATTAGGTAGATCAACATCACTGGCTAGCGCTTCGATACTTTTTATATAATTTTCTCTATCGACAAAAACTAAGCTTCCTTTCTTGAGAGGTTTCTTTGGAATAGAATCTGTCATAATAAATTCAAGAAAGTTATTTGAAATTTATTATACAAAAACTTGTTTGAAAACTATTGAAAAAAATTTATACCGGAATAATAATTACAAACTTCTAAAAAATTTAATAGCCTTAAACGATAAACATTTATAAGATATGCGTCTTTTACTACTTGGCTGCACTGGATTTGTTGGTAAAGAATTAGTACCATCACTACTCAACGAAAATCACGAAATATACATTGTAAGTAGAAAACCCATTAGTAAATTAAAGCTTGATTTAGATTTCAATAAGTTTAAATTTTTTCAAATAGATTTATCAAAAGAAAAAAACTGGAATGACGAAAATCTTCTAAATATTTTAAAAGAAACAGATGGAATTATTAACTTGATGGGAGAACCCATAGCAGAAAAAAAATGGACTTCTGAACAAAAACAGGAGATTGAAAATAGTCGTATTAACACCACGCAATTTATGATGAAGACCCTTAAAAATTTAAAAATAAACCCAAAAGTCATTATAAATGGATCAGCTATAGGTTATTACGGTACAAGTTTGTCTAGTGAATTCACTGAAAATAGTCCTGAAGGAAAAGACTTTTTATCTAATCTTTGCAAAAAATGGGAAGCGGTCGCCGCTGAAAAACCATTTTTCTCAAGGTTAGTTATTTTTAGAATTGGAATTGTTCTAGAAAAAGACGGAGGAGCATTAGGAAAAATGCTCCCTATTTTTAAAGTTGGATTAGGTGGACCAATTGGAGATGGTAAGCAATGGATGAGTTGGATTCATAGAACTGATTTATGTGCATTAATTATTCAAGCATTAGTTGATAAAAAGTATTCTGGAGTATTTAATGCTGTTGCACCAAATCCAGTATTAATGAGAGAATTTTCTCA
>QCHG01000003.1 GCA_003278045.1 Prochlorococcus sp. AG-402-A04
TTCAATAATTTCAATAATATCTGGCGTTAAACTATTACAAAAAAAATCTTAGAGATATTCTAAGCCAAACCAAAATCTGACTAATTAATACTATTTGCGCCCCCACTTACTAAGAAAATTATCGCTCCTAGTGCCATTGTTGCTACACCAATATAAGGGTATTTCTTAATTCTTGATTTAGTAATTGGAAGCCATGAAAGGTATCTATCAGATTTATTTAATTGATTTTCTTGTCTAGGTGGCAATCCTAATTCTTCTCTTCTTTTAGCTTCGCCCATAATCTTAAATTTGTTTATGTATCAATATTAAAAATTATGTTCTACACCTGCGAGTTAACTTTATTAAAAACAGAGGTCTTTATAGATAAACAAATTATTTAAAATTTATTTAGCCTTCTTTAAGTATAGATTCTTTGTATTTGCCTGATCCGATGTAAATAACAAAATTAAGATAGTTCCAACTAGAAATGAAAAAATCATTGTCAAACCAACAACTTCAACCATTTCACTAGGCAGATAATTTAGAAACATTAATAAATAGATCTCTTATCTTAAACTTAGCAATTGTATTTTTTATGTAAAGTAAGTATTCCTCCTTAAATTTCGAAAAGAACTTTCTGAGACTTATTAATCTTTATTTATTTTTATTTGCGGGATAAATCTTGTTCTAGCCGATCACAATTTTCTTACTTAGCGATTCCTATTTTCTTAAGCAATTTAAGGTATGGCAAGGCCCAATTACCAAAGGTAAAATAGATTGTCGTATTTTTTGTAGTTGGCAATAATGTTTTAGAACGTGTGGAGGCTAATTTATAAAATTTCTTAATAGTCTCTGCTTCTAGATTATCCATATACAATTTTTTTTGAACACCTCGATCTTTCTTTTGGGGCAAATAATTTTCTATAAACCATAAAACTTGATCTAAATTTGATTTATTGGGTGAGGTTTTAATTTGTTTATTTTTCTTTTTAAACATATTTATTTACCTCTAAATTACTGAATTAAATTTGCCATTTATATAATTTAAATCAATAGTAAAAGCATAAAAATTATCTTCTTTTTAATAATCGATAATCGAAAAAATAAATTAATAATTACATTGTTTTTATAAAAATAAAAAAAAGGGGATAAAACCCCCTTATGGATAAGTTTAAAAAGAATTTAATTTTTTGAGTCTTTCAGGTACATTTCTTTTTGTGTTTTCCTGATTCTTTCTTCAAAGACGGATCTTCTGTATGGAGTAACTTCTCCACTTTTAGTTGCCAAAAGTTGGGCTTCATGTCGCCTATTGGCTCTTTTAATTTTTTCTCTTATTTGTAAGAGGTTATTCATGGTCTTTTGCAGTTAATGAGAATCCCGTTCCCTACTCCCATATCATGCGTCCAGAGATATAAACTTGGATGAACGTTTATGAACGATAACATCTTCAAAAAAATTCCGCGAGAGTAATTTTTACTAAATTTTTCTCAAAAAAATAAACATTGCATAGATAATATAAATAAGCTTTTAAGAATACTTAAATCAAGTTAAGAAAATTGTTTGCGACCCATCATTATTATCCTGAATCATTATTTTTTTATTTGGGAAAATATCTGATAATATTCTTTTCAAATTTGAATTATCTGAAGTAATTATATTACTCATATTTTTTGAATTAATTTTCCAATTTTCATCTACAAATAGTTCTTTGTCATCACCTTTTTTATTCTCCAGTGATGTCTTTTTTAGAATCTTAAGTAAAAGTTCTGAATCATAATCTTTAAATTCTTCTGGGCTATCTTTTAAATTTTCAATCATTATTTAGAAATCTAATGTTTCTAAATCTTGCATGAGAAATTTGAAGAATACAAGGTATTAATTACCTAAAAATTTCTCTAAAGATAAAAATTACGGGTTCAATTATAATAATTTTCTTTAGAAAATTTAATTCCAAAATAGCCAAAGAATGATATTTAAAAAGATTAATTAATCATTTACACAATTTATTTACTTGTTAAGTTGCAATTAAGGGATTCAGAAAAGATGCCAAGAGTAATTAACAAAAAAATTAGACTCTTTAGATGGTTAAACTCAGGCATGATACTGCCATTTATCATTATGGCCGCATCCTCATCAATCATTCTTTATGGTGTTTTATTTATCCTAATAAAATAGTTTTCTAACTTAAGCAGCTAAGTTTTCCTCAGATTTAGACATTATCATTGCAGCTTTTTTTAATAAACTAACTACTTCTTTTCTTCCAACTGCATTATCAGCTTGACGCATTATTTCAGCATATTTTTTATTTATTTTTTTCATAAATAGTTTTAATTTAATCTAAAATTACAGCACCTCAAGATGGTGTCAATCGTAAATAATTATCATCTATTATTTTTTCATCATTATTTAGACATTTATTTTTGATAATTTAATATATTTAAAAATTTTTTAAACAATGCTTACAAAGATTCATCAATATCAAAATTCACAATCCTCAGAATTAAGCAATATTAAAGGATTTAAAAACATAAAATAAACCTCCGATTAGGATAACTATGGCAGCTCCATAAAAGAGAAAAGGGATAATTGGATATTTATATAGTGTAGACCTAACTTTTTGCTGTATGGCTTTTTTATCGAGTTGGGGCAACTTTATGTCCTCATTTTTTTCTCTAGGCGGAATACCTAATTTTTTTCTTCTCTTTGCCTCTCCCATAATTAATACTGAGGTATGCCAATACATTTTAAATAATTGTTATCAGCTAAATCTAAAATTTGATTCCATTCTTCATGAGATGTTTCCAAATGATTTTTAAATTCTTTTTCAAATTTAAGAATACATCTTTTTTCTATATTTTCTGGAGAATTATAATTTCTTAAAAAAGTAATACTCAAATATGATAATGATGAAAAAACTATAATTGCTTTAGCAATTCTAAAACGATTCATATCCAAGATGATTCTTCCATACTTGAGAAATAAACTTTGTGACTTTTTATCCATTCACTATTTGATTGAACAAACTTTTGAATATTTCCTTCTGGAGCCTGATTTATGCAAATTACTTTTTTAGGATCATCCTTACTGAATCCTCTAAATAGTAGTTTAATATCAAGTTCAGAATGTCTTAGATCTGCTTCTTTACTATCAAAAATTTTTACCCATTCTTCAAATGAACTTTCAATTTTAAAAGAAATTACAGATGTTATTTTCCTAGACATTAAACAATAAGTTATTTTTTTTTATATTAAACGGTATGTCAAACATTCTCGATTATTTAAACCATCTAATTTTGAAAAAAAAATAACTCTAAGATAAAAAAATTTTTATATTAATCTTTTAAGTAATTTTCAATAGAACTTTTAAATAAAAATAATATAATTTTAGTTATCCTAAAAATTAAAGATTTGATCTTAGAAATACTTAATTAAAAGGTGTAGTGTTATTAGTAGGAGCTATTAATAATATTTCAAAAACTATCCCAGTTAGGGCAATTGGTAAAACCCAAATACCTATAAATCTATGATCAAAGAATCTCAAATGATCTTCACCCTTAAAAACATTTCTAAGTGCAGTAAATAGTGTTTCTGGTTGCTTATATGATGGACCATTTTCAGAGGGAGAATATGGTTTAACAAAAGCAGATGAGGAAGAAAACTTTGCAAACTTTCTAATGAAATAAATTGGCAAAACCCATATAGCAAAAAATCTTCCTCCTAACCATTGCCTTGCATTAGGAAGGGCATACTCTTTAATATATTTATTCTCTGGCATCCCAGATTCTAAATCTCTATAAATATTTTCTAAAGTATCTTTTTTATTTAATTCATTAATCATTAAATTCGCCTATGAATGAGATAAATTCTCTAAAAGTTTAATATTTAATAAAAATATTCCTAACTACTAAAATAACTAAAACGTAGTTAAGAATATTTTTGTTGGCTAGGTTCATAAAGACGGATTGTAAACCGTTGCAGATGCGCCAAATATCTACATATTCTTTATATATAAAAAACTATTTTTTTAAAAGTAAATAATATACAAAGGCATAGATATTTTTTAATTGAAAAAGTTTATTTATGATACTGAATTTTAACCTTATATTATTTTCTTTTCTAAAAATATTTAAACCTCATTTTCTAAGATTGCGAAAAAGAAAATGAGGTTAAAGGGAGGTTCTCATTACAAACCGTACTTATCAAAGCTAGCGGCTAGTAGATTGCCCTAATATCTACTTTTATATTTATATAATGATTTTCTTAATTTAGAAAGATTAATTTTATACAAATAAGTGTTTTATATTTTAATTAATTTTTATTTAGGAAAAACTAATTAAGGCACTTACTATTCTTATTGAAAGATTAAAGAAAGCGTAAAGAGAAACTGCAAAAAATAAATACTGTTCTATTGGAATCATGACAATTTAATAAATAAAAATAAATGAATCTAATTTAATTTTTTGTTAAAAAGATATTTTCCAAAATGTATCCTTGCTCTGCTGATTGATTTTTTAAAATCATTTTTTCTGAAAAATTATCATCAGGCAATTTAAAAGCGCCCCATTTTCTGAGCCAAAATAAGGTATAGAAAAAGGCAATTACGAAGGGAGCTCCAACTATAAAGAATCTTATATCCATCAAAGTACCCAATTAATAAGATTTGAACTGCATTGCCAAAATTGCTCCTAAAAAGAAAACAGTTGGAATTCCTAAAGCGTTTACAGCTGCAGTTCTAACTGTAAACACAGGATAACCTTCTGCTGGTCTGCCTGTATCAGGAATTAGTGCAGAATCTTCCCATACTTGATAGTTTTTGAAAGGAGCGACTCCCTTCTTGGGTAGTCCAAGTGGTGTCAATCTAAATACATCCCATCTGCCTAACCAAAAAACTGTAAATATCCATGAAAATACTATTGGTGTAATGACAAGTAAAACTCTAAAATCCATTTCTATAAAGTAATAATAAATTTGGTAATTATTTTGACGTTTTAAAATTAATAATTGATTAAATCATTAACTTATATTTATACAAAAACACTTAATAACATTATTTTTAATCATTAATCACAACTAATTATGATTAATTGATTTTTGTTAAGTATATTTTTTAAATAAAAATATTTGAATATTTACTTTGATGTAGATTTAATTAAATTAAAAATTAAAAAAATATGGAAAATTTTAGATTTTTACTTTTTGGAATCGCAGGTTTAAGCGTTATTTTTTGGGTTGCAGTAATAGCACTGTGGCATACTTATATGTTCCCAAAATTCTTTAATGAAGATAGAGGTCTAAATTCAGTTATAAATCAAGAATTGAATTTCTCAACTGAACCAATTTTAGGAAACTTGGTTAAAAGTAACAATTTCAAAAGTAGAGATAAATATTCAATGAAAAATTTAGTTGTTGCAGATTTTTCATCAAGCAATAATTTCACATTAAATAAACTCTATACAACGGTAATGATTGGAGTAACATTTGCAAGTTTTATATTTCTCACTTATGGATTAAGTAGCTCTATTACATCGATTAGTTAAATGGATTCTATATATTTAATTGTTTTCTTAATTTGCTTTCTTTATTTTATTTTCGATTCTTTAAAAAATATAGGTATCAAATAAATTGCTAATGCTTTTCACCCTTCAATAAAATTTTTCTCCTTATATAAAAGAAAACTAATGTTGTTATTATCATCACAGGGGGATGAAATGAGATTGAATTAAGATATTCATAATAACTAAAGTTTTCCAATTACTTAAAAATAAACTCTAAAAACTATATCCTTTTTTCGTATCTCAAATTGACACAAATAAACCATTCTCATGTATAAAATGTTTATGAAATTTCTATATTTAAAGTTTTTAGTAAATAAAAATTTTTAAATAGGATGATCATCTAATTCTTCTATAAAAATTACTCAAAGAAATTAAAAACCAATTAGTAAAGAACTCTCTATCTAGGTTTATAATTTTCAAATCTATTATTTACAATAAAAATGATTAGTTCAGTTAATTTAAAAGGTTTGCCTATTCAGGATTTGGTTATCTCAGGGTTAATAATATTTATTATGTCGACAATTATTGCCAATATTTATGACCCATTATTAGGAATAACATATGCATTTGGTAATATACTCACTCTTACTTTTTTGAGTTGGTTATACAAAGAGACTTGGAGTGATCCAAGGAAATAAATCTAATTAAGACAAAAGATAAATAAAAACTACTTCTGAATTTTTAATTTCGAAGAATACTTTAAATTAACAATGTAAGTTGAAATAAGAGAAAGTATCAAAAAAAATAATAAACTTTCCAAGGTAGATTGGGGCATAACCATGAGTAGTACCAAAAATGATATATCTTTAAAGAAACGAATTCTGAAAAAAAATCAACCCTTTCATTATTTTTTATTCTCAAACTTATAAATTTAATTTGTCTTATAAAATATGTGAGATTTAAATTGATTTTAATTTGAAAAATATTTTTCTGCCCTTCTAAAGGCTTTTATTGCTCCTTTATAATCAAGACTTTTTAATTTTTCCTTACTTTTTTGTTCCAACATTTTTACTATTTGATTTCTCTTTATTTCATCAATTTTCAGCTTATGATCGAAAATAAGATCAAATTTTGAAGGATACAATCTAGATAATTCTTCTCTATATTTTTCAATAATTTTTTCATTACAAGATTTGGATTTCAATATTGCATTAGCCTTCATTTTGTCATCTATTGCCCCTTTAAAATTTCCTAGTTTAAATTTCTTCTCACTTGATATAGCTAGCTTAATAATATTTCCCAATATTAATTCATTAGAATCTTTCATTTATTTATCTGACCCTAGGTCAATGCTATCAGAATAAAGAAAAAACAACTTATTTTTTTTAATACTTAAATAATTAACCAATAACAAGTCCTTTTTCAAGAAGTAAATCGAAAACCTCCACACTTTTCGTTTTCCCAAATTGGGGGGACTTATGTAAATCTAATATTTCAGCAAGGCACATAATCCAATAAGTATCTTTTCTTAAATTTAGACCTTCGCAAATATGGGTGGGAGCCGATTTCAAACAGCCAAAATCTGTTGATATATTAATGTTCATGATTTGAGTTTCAAGTTCCAGACTTAAAAGTTCTATTTCTTGCTCAGAGAGGGATGTGCCAAAAGAATATGATTCAATTAAAAGTTGATAATTCATAAAAGATTTTTTTAAGAAATCCATCGAGTTATTTTTGTACCCTCATAAATATGCCCTGAAGCTTCAACAATAGGTTTTGTTTCAGGATTCATAAAAATATCGTACAAAACATTTTCTGGTCCTTGAAAAATTACAGTTGCCCTTTTAGGATCATCCAGTGATTTACCAATATAAAATGTTTTAACTCCCATTTCTTTAAACATAGACTGCTGTTCCTCAGCATTCATATGAGATTCATATTGTTCAAACGTATTACTTAGTTGAAAATCTAGAATAGTCGTTTCAAAAGTCATAGTAGTAAAAAGATATTTTTTAGATTTTAAATCTTTTTGCAAAAAAATAATTGAATAAAGATTAGTTTTTATTAAGCAAGGTATTAACTAATTTTTACTTATGAGTTATAAATCAACTATAAAAAACAGATTTTAATTTTGAACTCAAAAATTTCCCCAAGAGAACAATGGACTAGTAAGTTGGGATTCATTCTTGCAGCTGCTGGTAGCGCAGTAGGACTAGGAAACCTTTGGGGTTTCGCTTACAGAGCCTCTCAAGGTGGAGGTGCTGCTTTTGTACTTTTATACATACTAATCGTTTTAATTGTATGCCTTCCGGTATTTGTTGCTGAAATGGCATTAGGAAGAAACGCTACTGCCAGCACATTGCTTGCACCAGTTAAGTTAGCCGGAAAAAATTGGTATCCATTAGGAATTCTTTTCTTTATAGCTCCCTTGGGAATAGCATCATATTATTCAGTCATAATGGGTTGGACCGCAGATACCTTGTTCCATTCATTATTTTTTGGATTACCAAAAAATTTAAGTGAAGCAGAAACTTTCTTTGGCTCAATTAGTAGTGGTAGCAGCGTTTTATTGGGACACCTATTAAGTCTCGTTCTTACAGCCATAATAGTTTCATCAGGGATAAAAAAAGGAATCGAAAAGGTAACACGATTCTTTATGCCTATACTTTTTATAATTCTTCTATCTCTAGCAATATGGGCCACTTCACTTACAGGAGCATGGGAAGGATATAAAACATTTTTATTTAAGTTTGACTTTGATGAATTAAGGAACCCTCAAACCATAAGAAATGCTTTTACACAAGCTTTCTTTTCATTAAGTTTAGGAATTGGAGTTATGGTGACTTATGCTTCCTATCTAAATAAAAAGAGTAATCTTCCAAAACTAAGTGTTGGAGTTGCGTCATTGGATACTTTGGTGGGTCTTATGGCAGGACTTATTACTTTTCCGATTGTTTTAACGTTTGGTTTAACTGATGCTATTTCCGAATCAACAGTTGGTGCATTATTTATATCAATACCTACGGGCCTTGGTTCATATGGAGTGGTTGGAAGAATTGTAGCTGTTGCATTTTTTGCACTAGCTTATATTGCGGCAATAACTTCCTCTGTTTCATTATTGGAAGTTCCAGTTTCCTCTTTAATGGATAAATTTGGTTTTAAAAGAGAAAAATCTGTTTGGCTGATAACTCTTTTCCTATTCTTAGCAGGAATACCCTCTGCATTGAACTTAAACATTCTTGGAACTATTGATTCGATTTTTGGAGGGGTATTACTTATCTTTGGCGGATTCTTGGTTACTTTCTTTATGGGATGGGTAGTACCTGGAAAGTTTAGTGAAGAACTTAGTGATTCAAAAGTTGGAATCAAAACGACACGTTATTTAAAATTCATGACAAGATGGGTTGCACCCCCAATTATTGGTTTTGGACTATTTATTAGTGTGTTTGATTTGCTCAAAGGCTGGGTCAGTTAAAAATATATTAAAAATAATAATGTATAAAATTGAATAAATTTACTGCAATATAGTGCGGAAATAGGGGGAGGTGTACAAGCCAAAAAAGATTAAATAGTTTAACTATTTCTCATTATTTTTGATCAAAAAAAATACTAGTCAATAATTTAGTATTTGCAATGGTTATTAATTAAAAAATTGATATGAATGCTAAGTGATTTTTTTTTACTAAAGTCTAAATATTTTTCTCAAGAAAATGTTTTACTGCGGGACCTTTTTTAGTAAATATTAAATTTCAACATCTATTTAATCTCAAACTTATCGACAAAAACCATCCCTAATAGAATCTCTATATAAAATATATTCAGGTATTTAATTTTAAAAAATTAGAAAGCCTTCAAGAATAGATAACAAATTTGATGTCAACCAAATCTGATTCATTAAAAGGAAAGCTTACAGAAAATTTTTCTGAATTTTCTCAACTATCTGACTATTCTTTTATGGATTCTCTTAAAGCAGATCCTCAATCAACAAAAGATGGAAATGATCATAAGCCGCGTTCAGTATATTCGGGTCATTACGTACCAGTTGTTCCAACTGCTATTCCAGAACCAGAATATATTTCCCATAGCAACAAACTTTTTAAAGAACTAAGACTAAGTTCAGAACTTACTAAAGACAAGAATTTTTGTAGTTTTTTCTCAGGTGATATTTCTGTTGCTAATTATCCAATGAGTCCTGTTGGTTGGGCAACAGGTTATGCATTATCAATTTACGGGACTGAATATACCCAGCAATGTCCCTTTGGCACTGGTAATGGTTATGGCGATGGCAGAGCAATTTCTGTTTTTGAAGGTTTATTCAATGGAAAAAGAATGGAAATGCAACTTAAAGGAGGAGGTCCAACTCCCTACTGTCGTGGAGCAGATGGTAGAGCTGTCTTAAGGTCTAGCGTACGAGAATTTCTTGCACAGGAATTAATGGATGCCTTGGGAATCCCTACCTCAAGATCTTTAACACTTTATGTCTCACGTTCAGAAATAGTTAGAAGACCGTGGTATTCAAAAGGGTCCAGGCATTTTGAACCTGACATCATGATTAATAATCAAGCGGCAATTACTACGAGAGTCGCTCCATCTTTTTTACGTGTAGGCCAGATTGAACTTTTTGCTAGACGTGTTCGTAATAATGCGCATGATGAGGCCCTCAATGAACTAAAGATGATAGTTCAACATCTTATTGATAGAAATTATAAAGATGAAATTGAATTTGATATTTCAATTGAAAGTAAAGTAATAAAACTGGCTTTTTTATATAGATCGAGACTGATATCACTTATAGCCAACTGGATGCGCGTTGGTTATTGCCAGGGTAATTTCAATAGTGATAATTGTGCTGCCGGGGGTTATACCTTGGATTATGGCCCCTTTGGATTCTGTGAATTATTTGATCCAAGATTTCAACCCTGGACAGGTGGAGGTGAACATTTTTCATTTTTTAACCAACCTTCTGCAGCGGCAATCAATTTTAAAACATTCTGTACCTCTCTTAGTCCATTACTTTTAGAAAGCAAACAAGATCAAGAAAAGTTAGATCAAATCGAAAAGGACTTTTCTGAATTAATGAATAAGGAATTGATGAAAATGTGGGCAAACAAGCTTGGTTTAGAACATTACAACGAAACTTTAATAAATGAATTTTTTAATCTCATGATCATTTCAAAAGCAGACTATACAATTTTGTTCCGTAAACTCTCTGAAATACCTGATAAATCAGATTCTTTAAAAGACAGTTTCTATTTACCAATTGATGATGAGCTCAATAATAGATGGGAAGTATGGCTTAAAAACTGGCAATCAATCTTGAAGAAAGAGGGAAATATTAAAGCGAAATCAGCATCAATGAAATCCCTTAATCCAGTCTATACTTGGCGCGAATGGATGGTCGTTCCCGCATATGAAGAAGCTGAAAAAGGAAATTACAAAAAAATAAAAGAATTGCAGGATGTTTTCAACAATCCATATATACAACAAACCTCAGAAATAGATCAAAAATATAATCGACTAAAGCCAAGCCAGTACTTTAACTATGGAGGAGTATCTCACTACAGCTGCTCTTCATAAAAGTTCAATCCCTAAAATGCAGATTGAACAAATTACAGAAAAATATTATTTATTTATCGTCGTAGGCATTCCAACTACTGATACAACACCCACATGAAGTATAACCGGCTTCTTTCCAACATTTTTCACATAGTGGGCGCCCCCATTATTACTCTCCACAAATGCATCGCCTGCTTTAAAAAAATTAATTTCTTCACCCCTAACGTGCTTTAATCTTCCACTGGTGACATGTATCAACATTGGGGCAGGGTGTGTATGGATTGGGGTTTCTATCCCTGCTGGAATCTTCACTTTTAAAAGTCTTAATTCAGGCTTACCCTCTTGATAATTAAAGTTTTTGCCACTTAATCCTTTTGAAGTTTGGATAAGGGGTATAACTTCAATCTTTTCTTCAGCAAGAGATGAGTATGGTAAAGCTAAAGTCCCAATAAAAAGAAAGCATAATGGAATAAATTTTTTTAATTTCATTAGATATTTAAGTTTCACTAATAATAGTTAGTTTGCAAAAATAATAAACTAATTTATTTTTTATATAACTTTTCTAATTGCTTTATTTCCTCTCTTAAATCCTTACCTCTCTTATTTAATTTATTATTCTTAATAACTATTGGGATAATCCACCAAGCTTGAAGACCTAAAAAGATAAATACAAGAATCAATAATTCAAAAGTACCAGGCTGCATTTGATAAATTAACCTTCTCTGTAAATATTTATATTCTAAAAGCTATATAAAATTCATGAGATTTACAATATTTCTAGGCTGCCTCTAATTCAATATGAAGTTCAATACCTTTTGATATTATTGCTTCTTTAAAGTCAATCAGTTTGCCAATAATTTTTTGCTTCTCCTGCTCGGTTTTATAGACATCCTCTACAACCTCCTGTATGGCAAGTGTTACTTTTTGTAGTTTGATTTCTAAATCTTCCCTGTAATTCATAAGAGCAACTAAATTATCTTTTTTATTAAAAAACAAAATAATTATTAGTAAATAAGTACATTACCCTAAAAGGATTGACAGCAAAACAAAAAGAATATAATTTATAGTACAAATGTATTAATACCTGCATTGCCCACTAAGGTGAAAGAATGAAGCCTAATTACTCATTTGGTTGTAGCACTAGCATTCCAAACGGATGTCTACTAAATCCCGAAGGCAGCAGAATGATTTTTTTCGAAGAATGCAAAAATTCTCTTAAACCTAATTTAAAAATTCATACGCATCTTTTCTACGCAAATCACCTTGGAGAACCTGGAGGGTACAAATCCTCTGAAAAACTCAACATAGATTCAGCCTGGGAAAAGTGGCACGAACTGCACCAAATAGGTTGGACAGAAGTATCTCATAATTACGGATAAGTGATCCGGCCAAGAAAAAATCTTTTTTTCTATAAGCTTAAGAGTTTCCTAAAATATGGAATTCGGTGTCAAAAATAAATAATCAATATTTATTGACATTTGTATATGAGGAAACATTAAATTGTCTAAAATCTCATAAGAACAAAAGAATAAAAATTAATATGCAATATTATTTAAATGATAAAAAATTAAATAAGATTGAAAAGCAAAAGGCGGAGAAAGATGGTCTGAAAATTTTTGAAGAGTTTGATGATTACGCTATTAAAGGGTGGGAAGAGATGGATGAAGTAGATTTGCAAATGCGCTTAAAGTGGTATGGCCTTTTTTGGAGACCAAAAACTCCTGGAAGATTTATGATGAGACTTAGAGTTCCTAATGGAATTTTGAACTCTAATCAGTTGAGAGTAATCGCGTCAATAGTCGCTAGATATGGAGAAGACGGTTCTGCAGATATAACAACTAGGCAAAATATTCAATTAAGGGGGGTTTTGATAAATGACCTACCAGATATTATTAAAAGACTCAGAGAGGTTGATATTACATCCGTTCAGTCTGGAATGGATAATCCAAGAAATGTTACTGGCAATCCACTAGCGGGAATTGATCCTGAAGAAATTATAGATACAAGAAAATATACCTCTGAATTAGAAAATTACTTAACAAATTCTGGTAATGGCAACCCCGAATTCTCGAATTTACCCAGGAAGTGGAATACTGCAGTTGCAGGAGCAAAAGATAATTTTCTTCTACATAATGATCTTATCTTTCATCCTGTTTTTAAAAATGGAATATTAGGCTTTGGTGTCTGGGTAGGAGGAATTTTATCAGCAACTTTGAATGCTTATGCTATACCTCTAGATGTCTGGGTAGAAGAAAAAGATATATGCAAAATAACTGGAATTATTTGTTCCCTTTGGCGAGATAATGGAGATAGATTTCTAAGAAATAAAGGCAGATTTAGATATTATTTGAACTCTATAGGTATCGAAAAATTTAGAGAACTTGTAGAAGAAAAATTTGGAACTTTATCGAACGATCCAGGCTCAATTTTCAACGAAAAACAAAGAAGTTTATTTGGGATTAATAAACAAAAACAGAATAATCTTTACTTTGCTGGATTACACATTCCGGTAGGAAGATTATGTGTAGAAGACATACAAGAAATTGCAAGATTAAGTGAAAAATATGGACAGAGTGAAGTAAGACTAACCGAAGATCAAAATCTTATTATTGTTGGCCTGAAAAATAATATTTTAGAAGAATTTGGTAATGAAGAAATTATTAATAAATTCAAATTAAATCCATCCCATTTTTCAGCGAGTACTGTTTCATGTACAGGGAGTAGTTATTGTAGCTTTGCTCTTGCAAATACCAAAGATATAGCAAGGAATATTTCTGAAAAATTAGATCGAGAACTTGAATTATCAGAGGAGGTGAAAATACATTGGACAGGATGTCCAAATAATTGTGGACAAGCTCATATGGGTGGTATTGGCATGACTGGTACAAAGGTAAAAAAAGAGGGAGGTGGAACTGAGGATGGATATAATGTCAGTATTGGAGGAAGACAAGATCACCTGCAAACTTTAGGTGAAACCGAATTTAAAAAAGTTAGTAAACATGAAATTTATAATTTAATCAAAGAAATTTTAATTAACAAATTTAATGCAAAGTTAAAAACCTAAAATATATTAATGAGCAAAAGTGAATCTGAAATATTAGAAGTTTTAAATGGATTAGGTTCAAAAAAATTAGATCTTGATATTCTTTTTTCCTACTATTCATTGAAATTATCTTTTGAGATTCGCAAAGTTATTGCGGAAAAGATAGGTATGCAAGAAAAGAAAGGCTATTTTTTACTTGAAAAGATGATAAAAAAATTTGGCCTTAAAGTTGAATTTATTGAGGCCCTTAAATTAACAAATGAAAAAGATGCAAAAGATCTTTTACTAAAAAATCTCTATCAAAATAATAAGTTAAATATTCATATAATTAATGCTTTAGAGCCCTGGGGAGGAGAAATCGAACTTACATTAATTAGAGAAATATTCGATATTTGCGAAATAGATTTTTGGATTGCAGGCCTTAATATTCTCCATTTCAAAGCTCATCAATTAACTGATGAAATATTATTATCTTTTATTGATCAAATAAAAATTTACGATGATTTCAAAATCAACTACAAGATAATCTCTATTTTAAAAAGAAGAGAAAGCGAAATAGTTTGTAAATTACTGTATGAATATTCTTTAAATAAAGAATTAGAAATCGCTAAATATGCAATTTTTTCTTTAGGGAGCATTTGGAATGATAATAGTTTTGAACAATTATCAAAATTAGAAAATGAGATAAAAGATCCTTCTCTACTTAAATGTATAAAAAATCAAAAATTGATCTCAAATCAATTTCTAATAAATAAATAAACTAGAGAATTATTTTTTTAACTTATCAATGAGATTTATTAAATTACAAGGTTTTGTATTTTGATTAAGTTGATAAGAAATTATATCTTGCCAACCTGTCATAACAGCATCCTTAGATCCTGGCAAAACGAATAAAAACTTACCATTTGCAGACCCCGCAATACACCTACTTTGTAAAGTACTAGTTCCTATCTTTTTAAATGATAAAAATCTAAAAGTCTCCCCAAAACCATCAATCTCTTTATCTAATAAAGGTCTAATAGCTTCAGGAGTAACGTCCCGAGCTGTAATTCCTGTCCCACCTGTAGTAATAATCACATCAATATTTGGATCTGAGATCCAATCGCTCGTATATTTTCTAATTAAATAAATATCATCTTTGCAAATTATCTTATCAACGACATTGTGTCCTGATCTCTCAGCCTCGTGAAGGAGATAATTTCCACTATCATCATTTTTTGTGTTACGAGTATCAGAAACAGTAAGCAAAGCTATAGAAACCACTTAAAATTAAACCATTAGTTACTAGATCACTATAGATGGAAACTAAAAAATCTAACAAAATTAAGGTGGTTTTATTATCTAGTATCGCTGAAGATCTAGGATGGAATGAAAAATTTCTTACAATTGAAGGGTCTCAAATGAAGGTTTTTTCTGTATGGAATTTAATTAATTCTAATTTACCGCAAGATAATATTATCGTTTCTATTAATCAAGAAATTACAGATATGGATGCGATGATTAATCCAGATGATGAGGTGGCATTTATGCCAATGTTTACCGGTGGATAATTTAAGAATAAAATTTAAAATTCTAGAAGAGACTTTTAATCCTTATAAAGAATTCGAACTCTGGGAAAAGGTAAATAAAAATTCAGCAAACTCATTTTTTATTGGGAGAGTAAGGCCCTCTGATCAATTTGGAAATGATTTAAAGAAACTAGAAATTGTTCATTATAAAGGAATGACCGAAAATTATATTAAAAGATATTTAATGAAAATTTCTGAAAAACAGGATGATTTATGTATTTTTCTCTTGCACAGGATAGGTTTCATTTACCCTAACGAGCCTATTATCTTAATAGCAGTAAGTGCTAATCATAGAGGCATTGCAAATAAATATCTCCAAGAAATACTTGAATTTACAAAATACAAAGTTCCTTTTTGGAAAAAAGAATGGACTTTCAAAGGATCCTCATGGGTAAAAAAGAATACTGACTTAGGATTTAAATTATAAAAAATTATTTTTTAAAAGTTGTGCCCATAATAAATTTCCTTTTTGACAAAAATCAATTTCAGAAGGTATTTCTATTAATAAATCTGAATTAGATATTGAACTAATCTTTGATGAGGATTGTTCTTCAGAAATATCTGCAATTAATTCACCTTCTTCATTAACGATAAGTTTTCCTCTAAGCAATTCGGGTCTCCCTTTTCTTCTTTTCAAATCAGAATTCAGCTTAACCTTAATCCTAAGAGGGAATTCAATATTAGTAATTCCTTCAAGTTTCTGAAGTGCGGGCCAAACAAGTTGGATAAAAGTAATAGCTGCTGAAACGGGATTCCCAGGTAATCCAAAATAGGGAATTTTTTTGTTTATCAATCCAAAAGCAAAGGGTTTTCCTGGCTTTAAAAATAGTTTCCAAAATTTAATCTCTCCTAACTCGTTAATAATATCTTTTAAAAAATCTTTTTTACCCACTGATATCCCACCAACTGAAATAATCACATCATTAAATTCAGAAATATTACTAAGAGAATTTTTAATATTTTGATAATTATCTTTTTCTATATGAATTTCATTAATTTCAAATCCAAGATTTTTTGCAATTGATTTTATCAAAATACTATTACTTTCCCATATTTCTCCTTTCTTTCTTGCAGTCCCTGATTTGATAAGTTCATCTCCAGTAATTAGTAAACCTAATTTAGAAATTTTACTAACTTTTATGGTTTTTATCCCACAACTTGCTAATTTACTTAAAATCCCAGGTGTAATCTTTACACCCTTCTTAATTAATATTTCACCTTTAAATACTTGATCATCTTTTTCTCTAATCCAAGAGTTATTAGATGATGTTTCTTTTTTAACAATATACTCATTTCCGTTTAAAAATTCTAAAGAAACTTGTTCTTGAGGTATCACAGAAAAACAATTATCTGGAACAAATGAACCTGTGCTAATAGTTACAGCTTCACCTTTTTTAAGAAGATCATTAAATGGCTTTCCGGGAAAAGACTCTCCTACAATTTTCCATTTATTCCCTTTAGTTGATTCTCCTAACGCATATCCATCCATAACTGATGATCTATAACCTGGCATATCTTCCTCAGATAAGATTTCCTCCATAGAAACTTTTCCAAGTGCTTCGTCTAAATTGATCTCTTCCTTATGTAAAATTTCATTATTCACTATTAAAGTATCCATCTCTTCCAAGATTTTTTTAATAGCATCGTTTAAATAAAGACCCTGATTATTGATATCAATTCCCATTATTGTGAGTACTTAACTTCTTTTTAATATTCCATTTTTACCACCTTTTTTTTCTAAAAGGCGAATATTATCAATAGTCATAAAAGGATCTAAAGCTTTGAGCATGTCATATAGAGTAAGAAGACCAATTGAAACTGATGTAAGAGCCTCCATCTCAACGCCTGTTTTAGAATGAGATTTGCAAAAAGCAATAATTTTAATTGCTTTCATTGATTCACAAATTTCAAAATCAATTGTGATTTTATCCAATGATAAATTATGACAGAGAGGGATAAGTTCTGAGGTTTTTTTTGCACCATTTATTGCAGAAAATCTAGCCGCTGCAAAAATATCACCTTTTTTAATTTTTTCATTTTTTATTTTTTCTAATATTTCTTTGTTTAAATTAATATATCCTTCTGCTAAAGCCTCTCTTTTAGTTTCAACTTTATCTGAAATATCAACTATGTTCATTTCTCCCCTTTCATTAATATGAGTTAAAGATTTATCCATTTCCATTTAGCAATTTATTCAATAATACAAAAAATAAAATTTTTAATAAAGCTAATATCAATTTTTTATACTTAGCATTAATTTATTAATAAAATATCAATTTAGTTTTGGTTAACAATCAATCAAATCATTACTTTAATTTCGAGGATGATTTTATTAAAGACTTAAGATGCATTCCTTTATGTGTAAGAAGGAAACTTGATTTGATTGGAATAAAATTAAAACTTACTCATTGGCAAGATTTTAATTTAATTGAAAAAAATAAGATAGTAGATTGGCCAGATTCAAAAAACGATCTCATTGATTTAAAAACTTTTTTAAAAGAAATTACATCTAATTCAAAATATGGAGAAGCAAAAGAAATAGAAATTTCAATTAATCAACCTTGGCAAAATAAAAATAAAGTTCCTGACCAAGTTTTAAAATCTGCACTAGCAAGGGGAATTAATATTTCAGTTGAAAAATGGAGAAATTTAAGCGAATTAGATAGATTTGCTTTTTGCAAATTAGTTAGACCAAGTCATGAACACAACAATTTGGATAGAGCATTTGATGAGATTCTGAAATAAGATTATTGCCTAGTTTGGAACAATTATTACTGAGCATGCTTTTAATTCCGGTTGTTTTGATATCGGGCATGACTTTTCATGCATCAAAGAGTTTACTTCACACATATTTTTTTGACTAAAACCCCAATGCATTGGTAAAAAAACTGTACCTACTTTAATTTTGTCAGTAATCTGAACTTTTGCTTGAACTTCACCTCTTTTGGATTTAATTTTTACTATTTCATCATTTTTGATTTTTAAAGATAAAGCATCTTTAGAATTAATTTCCAATAACGGTTCTGGATTCTTTTTTGTAAGTTTTTGAACTTTAGAAGTTCTTGTCATTGTATGCCATTGACTTAGATATCTTCCAATTGTCAAAATTAGTGGGTACTCATCTGAAGGGGGTTCAGCCAACCCAATAGGATCATCAATACAAAAATTTGCTTTGCCAGTCTCAGTTGGGAAATAACCATCTTCGTATAATCTTTTTGAAGATGTACTAGGTACGCTGCCTTTAGGATAAGGCCATTGTTGAGGACCATGATTTTTTAATAATTGATATGATAATCCGCTCATATCGCATAATCTTTTTGTAGTAGTTTTTAAAAATTCATCATAAACTTCCGATGAAGATTCATATTCAAATTGTTTGAAATAGCCTATCTTCTGTCCTAATTCAGCAAATATTTGCCAATCTGGTTTTGAATTTTTATTCGAATCTCTGAAAGATGGGCAAAGGGTTACTCTTCTTTCTGAATTTGTCATAACACCATCTTTTTCGCTCCATTGAGCTGCGGGCAATACTAGATGAGCATATTTAATTGATTCACTTTGTTCATAAGATTCGTTAAGGATAATTAAAGGACATTTTAAAAGTGCTTTTTTTACAAAGTTTAAATTAGGCATGCTCACCAAAGGGTTTGTAGCTGCAATCCACCAAATTTTCACAGATCCTTTTTTTATAGCTTCTATTTGTTCAAATGCAGATAGACCCTGTTTTGCAGATATCTTTCCCTCAGGGAACCCCCATATTTTTTCAATTTCATTCCTATCTATTTTATTTTTTACAAACCTATATCCTGGAAGAAGGTGCGATAGTCCTCCTGCTTCTCTCCCACCCATAGCGTTTGGTTGGCCAGTTAAGGAAAAAGGACCAGAACCTTCTTTGCCTATTTGGCCGGTCATTAAATGAAGATTTATTAGCCCATTTACTGCTGCTGTACCCTCTTGCCTTTGATTCAAACCCATCGACCAAAGACTTAGAACATTTTTGCTTTCTCCCCATAATTTTGCAATATCAATAATTGTTTTCTCGGATATATTGCAAATTTCACTTATTTTTTTTAAATCCCATTTTTGTATATGTTTTACAAAATCAAAATAGCTTTCGGTCGACTTATCAATGAAATTTTGATCAGTTAATTGATTCTTATAAAGATAATTCGCAATCCCAATTAATAAAAATAGATCTGTTCCAGAAGAAATTTGTAAGTAAAAATCTGCTATGGATGAAGTTTCAGTTTCTCTTGGATCAATTACTATTACTTTTAAATTATCATTTACGTTTCTTTTACGTTTTTTAATTCGATCAAAAAGAACGGGATGACATTCTGCAGTATTTGTCCCTATTAATAAAATTAAAGAGCAATGATCAATATCTTCATAACAACAAGGTGGCCCATCAGAGCCAAAACTTCTGTTATATCCAGCTACTGCTGAGCTCATACATAGTCTTGAATTAGCATCAAAATTATTTGTGCCTATTGCTCCCTTGAGAAGTTTTTGGGCTACGTAATAATCTTCAGTATGAAATTGACCTGAGCCATACATAGCTATTGAATCAGGTCCATAATTTTTTATCGAACTCAAAATATTCTCTTTCAGAATGTCGTATGATTCGTCCCAGGAAATTTCTTTAAATTCTTCATTTAAATTTTCCCTATAAAGTGGTTCTTTTAATCTCCCGTCTTTTAAAGTCTCACATACTGTTGCTCCTTTTACGCATAATTTACCTTGAGTTGAAGGACTATCCCTATCTCCACTTACTAACCATTTATCATCAGAAACCGAACTTTTAGGCTTCATTTTTAAACCACAGCCAACACCGCAATATGGGCATTGACTTTTAGTAAAATTCATAAAATTTCTTTTATAAATATCTAAATAGTTTTTGGTTAAACGTAATTTTCAGCTTTTTCCCCTTCATAAGCATCAGCGAATGATCCTTGAGGTTCCTTTAAAAAGAAATAACAGAAAAATCCAACTATTAATCCTGCTATACCTAAAACTTGGAAGAAGGCACTATTTGAAGCAGCAATTATTTCTGGAGAAGGATCTTTACCTCCACCCATCCATAAAGGTAAAAGGCTATAAATATTTAGATAAGTTACCGCACCAACATTTCCATAAGCCCCAACTAATCCAGCTATTTGTCCTGTAACTCTTTTTTTAACTAAGGGAACTAAAGCAAAAGTTGAACCTTCTCCTGATTGAACAAAAAATGAACAAAGCATCGTTAAAAATACAGCCATAAGAATTCCTGCTGATCCTGTAAAAGTTCCAGGTTTTATTAAAGACATCAATAGATATCCAAACCCTAATCCCATAGTTAGGAATCCCATTGTATTTTTTCTATTGCCTGTTCTGTCAGATATCAATCCTCCGGCAGGTCTAGCTATTAAATTCACAAATGCATAACATGATGCAAGAATTCCGGCTACAGCTTTAGGTAAATCAAATGTAAATTCAAAGAAACTAGGAAGCATTGAAACTACTGCCAATTCTGATCCAAAATTTACGATGTAAGTTAATTCCAAGATCGCTACTTGTTTGAATTCATATCTATCTTCTTTAGGGTAAATTTTAGTTCCATTTAATAATTCAATATTCGTTCTTATAATTCCCCAAGTTTGGAAAATAAACCAAGCTAAAACTGCGATTAAGGCTATTGGATAAGTAGATGAAGTAAGGAAACCTACTTTTTGAAGTCTCCAACATAGGACTGAAAGAATTGCTGCGAATGGGACATTCATTCCAATTAAACCCCAGAAATCTTTTATACTCGTTACTTCTAAACCAGCTGTTTTTGCAGGCCTTTGATAAGGTTTTCCTGGAGGTGTATCAGTCACACTAAAGAAATAAATAATTCCATAAACGAAAGAAATAATTCCTGTAAGAGCAATAGCTCCCCTCCAATTAAGTACAGCTCCAGTAGGCAACTCAAACCCTCCTGAAAAAGACAAGAATCCAGCTACGGCAACTAGAGAAAGAGCAGAAAAAGCAGATCCAAAATTTCCCCATCCTCCATATATTCCCTCAGCCAAACCAATTTCTTTCGGAGGGAACCACTCAGAGACCATTCTTATTCCGATAACAAAACCTGCTCCTACTATTGATAAAAGCAATCTCGCAATAACAAGTTGATTAAAGTCTTGAGCACTAGCAAATAATAAACATGGCACTACAGAAAATATCAAAATTGTTGAGTAAGTTTTTCTTGGGCCGAATTTATCCAATAACATTCCAATCAAAACTCTTGCAGGGATAGTCAAAGCGACATTACATATTGCTACTGTTCTAATTTGAGCAACAGATAAACCTAAATCGGCTTTAACAGTAGTTGCAAGAGGTGCGAGGTTAAACCAAACAACAAAAGTAAGGAAAAAGGCAAACCAGGTTAGGTGGAGAGTTCTATATCTGCCATTTAAAGACCAAACGTCACTTAACATGAAAATTTTTCGAGATAAATTTTTTAGCAATTTATATTTTGATCAATCCATTCATTTGTATTATTTAATACAAAAACTAGTTTTTAAGAAATGCAACTTTTTTAAATGGCTAGAATTAATAGTCAGCACTAATAAAATCAAAATTGGGGAAAATTAGCAATCTGATTATTGGTATTATCCGATACATAAAGTACTCGTGGAAAAATATTGCCTAAGTTATGGAAATAAAACTTAAAAAATTTAAAGCATTCATTTTGGCTGGTGGCAAGAGTTCAAGGATGGGATCTGATAAAGCACTAATTAAACATCATGAGGGAGGAAATTGGCTGACTCATAAAATAAAAATATTAAATAACCTTAATTTAGAAACTTTTGTAATAACAAATTATACTTCTCATTTAAAAGAAGTTGATAAAAGCAATAATGTTGAGTTTATTTCAGATGCCCAACCCTTTGATGGACCATTAACTTGCATAGAACAAATTTTTTCATCTTTTAAAAAAACTACTAAAAATATCCTAATTGTCCCAGTCGATATGCCTAATTTGAATACAAAATTAATTTATTCACTTTTTAAATCATGGGAAAAAAATCAAAATTTTGCGTTAATATCTCATGATGGAATTTTTACACAACCATTATTCGGAATTTATCCGATCAATGAAGAAAATCATTTTAAATTAAAAAAAAAGTTATCCTCTGGGAAGAAAAATTTTCTCGGATGGGTTGATCAAATTCCCCATAAATATTTCTATGCAAAAAATGGAGATTTAATTAATATAAATTCCAAGAGAGAATTCTTAAATATGAATAATGGGATTTAAGCAATTGGAGGATAATAGAAAAAGAAAGTTAAAAGTTTTAAGGTTATCTCTTAAACAAAATTGCAATTTTTCGTGTATTTACTGTAAGCCTGAGAACTATAGTTTGGATGTTTTAAATATTGAACAATTTAAAAAGTTAATTTTAGTCAGTTGCCGATTAGGGGTAAATTCTTTAAGAATCACTGGAGGAGAACCTTTATTGAGTTCTCAATTAGATGAACTTCTTTATGAAATTAAATCGCAAAGATTAGAAGAATCAAATCCAGTAGCTAATTTACAGGATATTTCTCTAACCACAAATGGATATTTGCTCTCTAAGAAAAAAGCTAATGAGCTTTTAAAAAATGGTTTAGACCGCATAACAGTAAGTTTAGATGCGATTGATCCTGATATTTTTTCAAACATGATTGGAGAGGAAAATAAAATTATTGGCAAAGAAAAATTATTTACTGTCCTTGAAGGAATAGATCATGCAATTAATGCTGGATTTAATCCAAAGGCGGGGAAATTAAAAATAAATTCAGTTATAAAAAAAGAGATTAATGAAAATCAAATTTTTGAATTAGTTGATTTTGCAAAAAAAAGGTCTATAGAAATTCGTTTCATTGAGTATATGGACGTAGGTATATCTAATAATTGGCAGCCATCAGATGTTTTTTTCTCTGAAAGAATTATTAGGCTATTAAAGAAGAAATATCGATTAAAAGACTACGGAAGAAAGGAGGGACAAACTGCTAATAGATGGTACATGAGTGATTCAAATAGTTTTGTAAGTACAATCTCTTCAATAAGTAATCCTTTTTGTTCAGACTGTAATAGATTGAGGATAACTAGCGATGGTTATGCTTATACATGTCTTTTTTCTAATGAAGGTATAAATCTAAACCCATGGTTGTCTCTACCAATTAATCTCCATGAATTGGAAAATAAAATCAAGAGCATTTGGGAAGCTAGAGAAGATAACTATAGTGAAGATCGATTTAAAGTATTAGAGAAAAAAACTGACAAAAATCAAAAAATTCATCCATCAATGTCATATCTTGGGGGATAAAAAATTATTTAGTATAAATAACAACATCATATATTCTTAATTCGAGGGAAATTAACTTCAAATTTATATTCTTGGATGCGTTTAGCGATCTTACTTGGTTTTATTTTTGGGGTAACTCACGGAACTGTTGTTTCCGAAAGTTATTCTGCAAACAATTATGAAAATAATCAATTATTTTTTACTCAAAAAAATTCAAATATATTTTCATCACTTTAAAATTTAATTTCTTTTTTTTTAATAAGTTTTTGTATTGCCATTAACATCTTGTAAATCAAATTATACTTATAGTTAAAATGTAGCGTAGACTACATAAACGTTCATCTCGTTTAACGAGCCGCATTAAGATTGAAGCCAAGGAACGGGGACTTCAGTCAAAAATGAAATTTAGTCACATAACTATTATGTCTAATAACGTATCTACCTCAGTAAGTAGTAACAATATTACTGCTGTATTTGCAGGTTTTCTTGGAGCATTTATTGTTGGTTCTCTTGGAGTCCAACTTGTAAGAACCCAAAAGCCTTCTTTTCAATCTCAACCATTAAAAGTTCAACCAGTTATCGCTCATCAATCAACTTTATGGGCAGCTTTAGGAGAACAAGATACTCCTATTGTTAAAAATAAAGTTTCTAATGCAAAAACTACAGGAGTTGTCCCTGTTATAGGTTCTGAAGCAACTCTTTGGGCTCCTCTAGGTTTAGGTAATTAGTAAATTAAGTCTTTTAATAAACCGAAGGGGGTTTTTAACCCCCTTTTTTTATTAATTGCATTAAAAAGATGATTGAAAATTTTCAATCCAATTTATGGATAACTATAAATTAAATCAGGGTTTGAAGACAATGTAATCGTAGATACCAACAGCTTTTTTATTAATTGATTATAAATTAAACACACGAGTTAACCCGTTCCAATTTGTTGACTCTGAGGTTTTAACCGTTGACTCCTTATCTACTTCTAGTTGTGACTCGCTAGTTTCAAGATTCAAAAACGGTATTTATGTATCTTAAATTATGGAAAAAAAAATCGCAAAGAAATACGCCGATCTTATAGTCCAGGCTAATAATTCAACAGGCAGAAAAGAAACTTTGTCATTGATTAAACAAGCAACAAAATTAAAAACCAAACTTGATCAATACGAAATGATGTAGTCTCTTAAAATCTACAGGATATTCAAGATGAGGTAGAAACTAGTTCCTTTTTTTTATCCTGCTATAAAATTACTAAGAGATTATTTAACTTATCTGCTTTAATAAAATATCGTGGAATTAACTGACCTAATTAAGGATTACGTTGCTACAGAATTATTATCAAGTATTGAAATTGATTTTCTTGAAGGAGAATTATGGGAAACCACTCAACATATTGCAGAAATAAATACAGTTATCAAAGCTCCAAAAAATATATGCAAGAAATTGGGACTAGATGAAAAATCTTGCTGGCAATTATGTTGTGCAGCCGTTCTTGACTCCTCAAGACCATTAAAAAATGGACAAAAGAGAGTAGATGATTTTAAAAAATTAATTAATCGATATGAAATCAGCTACATATAAACTAAAGACTCAATGATACGTTTACTTATTGCATCAATTCTTTTTTTTACTCCACTAGGAGGTTTTGCTGATGAAAAGCAAAGAGAAATTGAGAATGAAGCTATAAATCTTGTTATTAAAAAATATGGAAAAGGCTTAGAAAATAGATTAAAAGGAACAGGAGTAACTCCCAGTTATCGAAGTTGGTATGAAAATGATTGTTTTGTAAGTATTGCAGCAGGTACATATCGAGAAGATACTTGGTCGGCAATGAAGTGGTTTAGCGTTAATGTCTGTTCTGAATCAGCTGAAATAATGGAAAGTGAATGAAGGAAATAAAACGCCTATTAGTTTTGCAGCATTTAGAAATAGAGGGACCTGGTCTTTTTGAACAATTTGCTAAAGAAAGAGATTTAAAAATAGAAATTATTCGTTTAGATAATAAAAATGCTCTGCCGCAAACAAAAAAAGGTGACTTAATTTTAATTATGGGTGGACCAATGGGTGTTAAAGATATTGGAAGCGGAAAATATCCATGGCTTAAGTTAGAAAGAGATTTTATAAAAAAAGAATTAGAAAATGAGAGACCTATAGTCGGTGTTTGCTTAGGTGCTCAGTTGCTTGCGAGTGCTGCTGGGGGAGATGTAGAAATTCTTAAATATGGATCACCTCCAAAAGCATTACCAGAAATTGGATGGTCTCAAATTTTTATAGACAAATCGAATAAAGACTTTAAAGCACTGTTTGAAGACCCTTTTCATGTACTACATTGGCATGGAGATAGGATTTTGTTACCTAATAAAGCGGTACTCATTGCTAGTAGCGCACTTTGTAAGGAACAGTTTTTTAGGATTGGTAATTTTGCTTACGGATTACAATTCCATATAGAGACGACGGGGGGAATGATAAATAACTGGATTAAAGAAGATAAAGAGTTTGTCCTTAAAGGATTAGGCTTAAATGGTCAGGAAATTTTAAAAGAAGAGAATAAAAAATATATTGATAAAACTTTTTCAAAAAGAAAGCTTCTAATAAGTAAATTATTTGAATTATTAGATAATTAAAAAGGGCATAATCCATAAAAAAAGGGCTTGATAGAGCCCTGAAAAAATTTATAAAGGATTTTCACTAGAAAATACCTGGAAGAATTTGACCAGTAAAATAATAAGCTCCCACAAGAGCGAACATTCCAAGCATTGCTGCTTTACCATTAAGCTTTTCAGCTTTTTCGGTCATGATTTTTTTTGCGAATTCCATAACAAAGTGAAATAAATTATATCTAAAAACTAATTATTCAAATTTTAGAATGATGTAGTTTTTTCTACCAAATTGATATCTTTCTAAGGATTTTAAAAAAAAATACTTAAACAACGAATTGAACTCTTAATAAAGTGCGCGATAATCTGTAAAGCGTAGCAAGCCTAAAAAACAACTATTTAAATGTATATGCTACGGATCTGTGACAGTTATGTAGTAAATATCTTGAAAATAACTTAATTTCGGCTAAATACTTTACATTTATTAATAGTAGTGTTACATTAGTTAACAATTACACAACTTTAATGGCTAATTCAAACGTTACTACTGAATCAGGTGGCAGACAGAATATGTTTCCTACTGAGACACGTCCTTACATAGATGAGTCTGTTTCATACGACAGCTACCCACAAAATGCAGAAAAAGTTAACGGTCGTTGGGCAATGATTGGCCTTGTTGCGTTAGTAGGTGCTTACGTTTCAACCGGACAAATTATTCCTGGCATTTTTTAATGAGTCCACTTTCAGGTTTCTTAGCTGTAATTGTATTCTTTACAGCCATCCTCGTTGCTTATTTAACCAAGCAATTTCAAAACGAAAATTTAAACTATTCATCTTCTAATCAAATGAAAAACACAAACACAAAAGTCAAAACAATCGAAAAAGAAAAAGTTATTGCTGAAACTCTTAACGGGAGATTCGCAATGCTTGGATTAATTGCTGCTGTTGGAGCATACCTAACAACAGGCCAAATAATTCCTGGTTTTGTTTAAAAACCTACTATTTAACATTTCTACAAATCAGAAAAATGGAAAATTCAAAAACAACTTATTGGCAAAATGCCGAAAGGACTAATGGAAGAATGGCAATGATGGGCTTATTTGCATTAGTTGTAAATTATGGCTTATTCGGATGGATAATCCCAGGAATTTTTTAAAATGAATTTAGGCTTACTTTTTCTTAAAGTAAATACTTTGGGAGTTATAACTCTTACTGAACTTGATTGGATAACTAACCATCAATCTGAATTTTCAAGGTTAGATATGGCTTTAGTTATTAAGATCGGCCGTCTTATGGATTCTGGAGTAGTAGAAGTTGATAATAGATTGCCTATTTAATTTTTAAAAAATGATCGTCATGAGTGTTTGTCAATAGGGATACTGACAAACACTTTTTTATTAGAAAAAATATTTGTAAAAAAAAAGAGATTGTTTCTTAGCTAAAAACAATCTCTCAATTACCTAATTCTTACATGAAAATTTCAAGTAAGCTTTCAGATCTTAACTGATTTGTTTTTATAGTAAATCCGTAGAAATGCTTTTGTAATTTATCTTTTTAAACCACCTCTTTTTATCCAAAGGAACCATGTAACCCAAATAGGAGGAAGGAATCTAATTAAAAAAGAAATTTTATACATATAAAATGGGGCATTTTCACTTTGAAATAAATTCATCAAAAAGGAAGATATAGTTACCCAAAGTAAAATTATTAATATATTTGCTCCCAACAAAGCGAACTTATTTTGTTTGAATATTTTTGGCATAAAATAAATTTTTTATATTCTTAATTTTAAATAATCTCGGGAATTAAATTATATATTTTCAAAAAAACTTCAAATTTAAAATCCATATCCAAATAAAAAAAGTACTAAATTTCAATCCCTCTCCAAATAACAATCCAAAAGCGATAGGAGGAGAAAATATTACAAAAAGAATAGAGAATAAACTAAATAACGCAAATGATCCTCTTAGAAAAAAATTCTTTCTTTTTGTTCTTCTTAGATTTTTTAAAGTATTCCACTCCCATTCGATAAACTTATAGAACTTTTCTGACAATAAAAAAAAATACTTCATTAATATTATTAATTTCTATCGGCTTTTCTTATTTATAAAATTAATTTCACCCGTTAGCAATAAACCTTATCCCCTTCTTCAGAAAGATAGTAAATTTTATTTTCTGAACTTACGAAGAAAGTTAATCCCTTATATTGTGATCTTTTAAATTTATCTAATCTAAGTTTGTGTAAATCCCAATTATCAGTACTTATGTCAGGATTAAATGCTTGTTCTTTTAAGAAAGGTACATAAATTGGACTAATTGTTGTTTTTTGGGCTAACCCTCTATTTCGTTTTGAATAAAAAAGTAATAAAAATAAAAGTACAAAAAAAAGAATTAATAATATATTTGTCATTGTCAATTTTTCTAATTTGAAAAAACTTTATTTGGAAAATCAAGAACTTTTCACAATAAATTTCTTAGTAAGTAAAAAATCCTATTTTTATATTCTTGTATTTTTGAATACTTATCAAGGGGTTACCTGAATCAGATTATAAAATGAGTCGCATTTTCAACATGACTCAAAATTCCATGAATACTCCTTATGCAAAAAGAGTAGCTGAAAAATTTAGAGAGGCTCAAAACTATTTAAAAACTAATGGTTTTAGTAGATCAACTAAACATTTACTGGAAGATATTGAAAATTCTGTTGAAAAATAATGCCAATACCCCCTCATTTACCACAACTACAATATGGCTACGATGATGGCTTTACAACCATTGTTTTTGGGTTAATAGGAAGTTGCTTAGGATGTATCTTAATTTTATTAATTTCATTTTTTGAATTTAAATTCAAAAAGCAAAATAGTAAGCCTTAAGAGACTTACTAAACGTTAAATAAGAACTCCATTACATCACCTTCGTTAACAATATATTCCTTACCTTCACTTCTTAAAAGACCTTTAGTTTTTGCATTGGCAATTGAACCTGAATCAATTAAATTTTGATAGGAAATAGTCTGAGCTCTTATAAATCCTTTTTCAAAATCAGTATGAATTACTCCTGCTGCCTGTGGCGCAGTCATTCCATCTTTTATTGTCCAAGCTTTTGTCTCCTTTTCTCCGGTAGTGAAATAAGTTTTTAATCCCAATAATTTATATGTTGATCTAATTAGTGAACTTAATCCCCCTTCTTCTACTCCTAAGCCAATAAGGTAGTCTTTTTTATCTTCTGGTTCTAACTCTATTAATTCAGATTCGACTTGCGCTGATATTTTTATACATTCTGTATTTTCATTGTTTGCAAAACTCTGAACTGTTGATGAAAAATCATTACCTTCAGCTAAATCATTTTCATTTAAATTAGTTGCGTAAATAATTGGTTTAGCAGTAAGGAAGCCTAATTGCTTAATTATTAAATTTTCTTCTTCATTCAAAGATATTGATCTAACTGAAAGGCCTTTCTGTAGCTCTTCTTCAATTTTTTCTAGTAAGGTATCTTCTTTTGCTGCCTCTTTACTAGTTCTAACCTGTTTTTTAATTCTTTCTCTTCTTTTTTGTAGTTGAGATAAATCAGCTAAATTCAATTCCAGATTAATTATCTCAATGTCATCCAGGGGATCTACCTTTCCAGAAACATGAATTACATCACTATCTTCAAAGCACCTTACAACATGAACTATTGCATCAACCTCCCTAATATTTGATAAAAATTTATTTCCCAACCCTTCGCCTTTACTAGCTCCTTTTACTAGTCCTGCGATATCTACAAATTCAATTTTTGTTGGGATAATATTTTGGCTAGAACTTAAATTACCTAACTCTTGCAACCTTTGATCCGGAACTGAAACTATGCCTTTATTAGGTTCTATAGTACAAAAGGGAAAATTAGCCGCTTGGGCCTTAGCATTTTCTACAAGTGCATTAAATAGAGTTGATTTTCCAACATTTGGTAATCCAATAATACCTGCTTTTAACATTTGAAAAAACTTATGGAAAAATTATCAAGAAAACATCTTCTAGTAATATAGTATTTACTTAACCAATCTTGGATAAGTTAATTATAATCGTCTTGATTATTTATTTAGTTCCTAAATATTCTCTACTTCTGCTTTTAAAAAGAAATGTTTGATTTAATAAAAAAAAATATAAATCTAAGAAGTGGAATTATATTGCTTTCTCTAGCTATATTTTTCGTTTTTATAACCAATTCTTTCAAGAAAAATAAGTCAAAAGATATTTCTGATTTTGTAGTTCAAGTTGAAAAAGGAATCCTCTCAGATTCAATTAATACTAGTGGTGAAGTAAAAGCAATAAGGACAAGCAATATTGGGCCTCGGAAGCAAGGCGTAATAAAAGAAATCAAAGTAGATGAAGGCGATCTTGTAAAAAAAGATCAGGTTTTAGCTTCTCTTGATGATGAAGACTTTATCTATAAAATTGAAGAACTTGAATTAAATGTAGAAAAACAAAAATCTGAATTTTTAAGAAGGGAATATTTATATCAAGAAGGCGCAGTAAGTAAAGAAGACTATGAAAGTTATAAAAATAACTACAACATTAGTAGCGCAAAACTTAATGATGCAAAAGCTGAAAAAAGTTTCTATCTAATTAAAGCTCCTTATGGAGGAAAGATAACTGCAAAATATGCTGAGATAGGATCTTATGTCACACCAAGTACAAACTTAAGTTCAGACCCTAAAACCAAAAACTTTATTTTTGAACTATCAGAGGGCCTAGAAATTGTTGCTAAAGTTCCTGAGAGTGACATTGGCAGAATAAAAATAGGTCAAGAAGCCTCAGTAAGAATTGAGGCTTATCCCTCAAAAAAATATAGTGCCATAGTTAAAAAAATAGCTACAAGAGCTGTAAAAGATAATAATGTAACCTCATTCGAAGTAACTTTAAATTTTAAAGATATTTCTGAAGAAATTAAAATTGGAATGACTGCAGATCTTGAATTTAGAGTCGAAGGTAATGAAGAAAAAATCTTAGTACCAACAGTTTCTATTGTCACTGAAAAAGGTGAAAAAGGAATTTTGAAAGTTGATAAAAACAATTCTCCCAAATTTGAAAAAATCGAGATTGGTATTAGTAGTGGAAATAAAACTTCAGTCATTGATGGATTAGAACCTGGAGAGCAAATCTTTATTGATATTCCACCTTGGGCTAAGAAGAGAAAATGAGTTTAAAATCTGAAAACTCTAAAAAACCAATTTTACTTTTAGTCGATGGCCACTCACTTGCTTTTAGAAGCTTCTATGCATTTAGCAAAGGGATTGATGGAGGTTTAACTACCAAAGAGGGATTTCCAACAAGTGTCACTTATGGATTCCTAAAAAGTCTTCTGGATAATTGCAAAAATATTAGTCCTGAGGGTGTTTGTATTACGTTTGATACCGAAAAACCAACTTTCAGACATGAATTAGATCCAAATTATAAGGCCAATAGAGATGTGGCACCAGATGTTTTTTTTCAGGATATTGAACAACTAGAAATCATCTTAGAAGAAAGTCTTAATTTACCAATTTTTAAAGCTCCAGGATACGAAGCAGATGATCTCCTAGGCACAATTGCAAATGATGCTTCTTCTAAAGGATGGTGCGTGAATATTCTTTCTGGAGATAGGGACTTATTTCAATTAGTAGATGATCAAAAAGATATTTATGTACTTTATATGGGTGGTGGTCCATATGCGAAAAGTGGAAATCCAACTCTTATGAATGAAAATGGAGTAAAAGAAAAATTAGGTGTTGCGCCAGAAAGAGTAGTTGATCTTAAAGCTCTAACTGGTGATAGTTCTGATAATATTCCAGGTATTAAAGGGGTAGGTCCAAAAACTGCAATTAATCTACTAAAAGAGAACGACACGCTTGATGGAATCTATCTGGCTTTGGACAAGATTCAGCAGAACAACGACAAGAAATATAAAGGATTCATCAAAGGTTCAGTTATAGAAAAGCTAAGAAACGATAAACATAATGCTTTTCTTTCCAGGGATTTAGCAAAAATAAATACTGAGGTGCCTTTAATTTTAAGTAACGGTTATGAATTAAAAAATATAAATCAAGAACTACTTTCAGACTCACTGAAAAAATTAGAACTATCAACACTACTTAGACAAATTGATATTTTCAATTCAACTTTCAGCAAAGGTGGTTTTGACAAAAATAATTTAGCTAAAGAGGAGGAGAAGACACCAAAAGTCGCAGGCAATAATGAATTAGAAAATAGTGAAAATAAAATCCCTAAAATCAACGTAACTGTTGTAAATGATTTCGAATTACTTGATAAATTAATTCAAAGATTAGACAAGACTAATCAAATAGTTTCTTTAGATACAGAGACCAATAGTTTGAATCCAATCGATGCGGAACTTGTTGGGATAGGGTTATGTCTTGGAGAAGAAAATGATGATTTATTTTATATTCCTCTTGGTCATCAAACAAAAAAGGAGACCTCCAATCAATTATCAATAGAAGATGTTTTCTCAAAGCTAAGAAATTGGATAGAAGATCCAAAAAAAGAAAAGGCACTCCAAAATTCAAAGTTTGATAGGCAAATATTTTTTAATCATGGACTTGATCTTAAAGGCGTAACCTTTGACACCTTGTTAGCAGACTACCTTCTTAATAATCAGGAGAAGCATGGGTTAAGTGAAATTAGTTTTAGATTATTTGGATTTAAACCCCCTTCATTTAAGGAAACGGTTGGTAAAAATAAAGACTTTTCATTTGTTGATATTGATGAAGCAAGTATTTACTGCGGTTATGATGTTTTTCTAACTTTTAAGATTGTCAAAATTTTTAAAGAAAGATTTTCAAAAGAAAAAGATGAATTAATCAAATTGTTCGAAGAAATCGAGCTACCTCTAGAGCCGGTATTATCCCAAATGGAAATGAATGGCATAACCATCGACATCCCTTACTTGGATAAACTTTCAAAAGAACTAAAAAGCACCTTAGAAAATATTGAAAGTAAAGTTTATGAGTTAGCAGAGGAGACTTTTAATCTATCTTCACCAAAACAACTTGGTGAGATCTTATTTGAAAAATTAAATTTGGATAAGAAAAAATCACGGAAAACAAAAACAGGATGGAGTACAGATGCAGTAGTTCTGGAAAGATTAGTCGACGAACATGAAATAATCCAACATTTAATAAAACATAGAACTCTCAGCAAATTACTTAGTACTTATATAGATGCTCTTCCAAATCTTATTAACGAAAAGACAGGAAGAGTTCATACAAACTTTAATCAAGCTGCTACAGCGACTGGGAGACTAAGTAGTAGCAATCCTAATCTTCAAAATATCCCGGTTAGGACTGAATTTAGTAGGAGAATCAGAAAAGCATTCCTGCCTGAAAAAAATTGGAAACTTTTATCAGCTGATTATTCCCAGATCGAATTAAGAATTCTTGCTCACTTAGCGGATGAAGAAATATTAATTAATGCATTTCATAAAAATGATGACATTCATTCTTTGACTGCAAGATTAATTTTCGAGAAAGAAGAAATTTCGTCCGACGAGAGGAGAGTTGGTAAAACAATAAATTTTGGAGTTATCTATGGCATGGGGATAAAAAAGTTTGCACGTTCAACAGGAGTAAGTACCCCAGAGGCAAAAGAATTCCTAATAAAATACAAGGAAAGATATTCAAAAATTTTTAAATTTCTAGAACTTCAAGAAAGGCTTGCATTATCAAAAGGTTATGTAAAAACAATTTTTGGTCGAAAGAGAGAATTTAAGTTTGATAAAAATGGACTTGGAAGATTAATAGGGAAAGATCCTTACGAAATTGACCTGCAATCTGCAAGAAGGGCTGGCATGGAAGCACAGTCATTAAGAGCCGCAGCTAATGCACCAATTCAGGGTTCAAGTGCAGACATTATTAAAATTGCAATGGTTCAACTAAATAAGAAATTCATAGAAATGAATGTTCCCACAAAAATGCTTTTGCAAGTACATGATGAATTATTGTTTGAAGTTGAACCGGATTCTTTGGAAATTACCACGAAATTAGTAAAGAAGACTATGGAAGATTGTGTAAAATTAAATGTGCCTCTTTTAGTTGATATTGGTATTGGAGACAATTGGATGGAGACAAAATAAACCTTATGAAATACTTAATTTAAGATGATCAAACTTTTTAATACTTTAAACAGAAGAGTTGAGGTTTTTAAGCCTATTGATGATGTAGTAAAAATTTATTGTTGTGGAGTAACTGTTTATGATTTATGTCATCTTGGTCATGCCAGAAGTTATATAGCTTGGGATGTATTGAGAAGATTTTTAATTTACAGTGATTACAAAGTTAAGTATGTTCAAAATTTTACAGATATTGATGACAAGATCTTAAAAAGAGCTAAAGAAGAAAGCAGTTCAATGAAGGAAGTATCTGAAAAAAATATTATTGAATTTCATAAAGATATGGATTCTTTAGGAATAATGCGTCCAGATAGTATGCCAAGAGCAACGAATCATATATGCAATATCTGCTCCTTCATAACAATCCTTGAGGACAAAGGTTATGCATACTCTAGGGATGGAGATGTTTATTATTCTGTTTTTAAAAATAAAAATTATGGCAAGCTAAGTAACCAAAATATACAAGAACAAAATATCAATCAGCAAGGAAGAATGGCTAATGATGAAAATAGTAAAAAACTTAATCCGCAAGATTTTGCACTATGGAAAAAAGCAAAAGATGATGAACCATTTTTTGATTCACCATGGGGTAAAGGTAGGCCAGGATGGCATATTGAATGTTCGGCGATGGTTAAAGATGAATTAGGAGATACTATTGATATCCATTTAGGTGGTTCTGATTTGATTTTTCCTCATCATGAGAATGAAATCGCCCAATCAGAAGCAGCCAATGGCAAAAAGCTAGCGAACTATTGGTTACACAATGGGATGGTCAATGTAAATGGACAAAAGATGAGTAAATCCCTTAAAAATTTTAAAACTATCAGAGAGCTAATTAAGTCAGGTATAAGCCCTATGACTTTGCGATATTTTGTTATGACTGTGAATTACAGAAAACCACTTGATTTTACTGAAGAAGCTTTAAGGAGTGCTTCAGAAGCTTGGAAAAACATTAATATAGCCCTTTCTTTTTTGGACCTTACAAAGGATGCTTTTAAATCTATTGATAAGAATGAATCTATCGAAGACGAATATAAAGAGAAAATAAGCTTTGAATTATCTCAAAAAAAGCTTAAATTTTCTGAGGCTCTTGGAAATGACCTTAATACAGCAGGTGCTATTGCAATTATTTACGATTTAGCAAAACCATTAAAAAACTTTTTAAACCAATTTCAAAGGGTCGAAGGTTTTAAAATAGACCTAAATGAAAAATTCTTTCTACTTGAGAATTTTAAAACTCTTGAAAAGTTAACTAAGGTACTTGGTCTTAAAAAAGAACTTTTAGTAAAAGAAAGTAAAATAAAAGAAGAAGAAATATCAATGCTTATTAATGAAAGATTGAAAGCAAAAAAAGAAAAGAATTATACAAAGGCAGATGAAATTAGGAATTTGTTAAAAGAAAAAGGTATTGAACTTATCGATCAATCAAAGGAAATAACAACCTGGATAAGGGTCTAAATTTTAAGAAAAAAACCAATTTGAAATTTTTGTTTTTTAAATACACCTTTAAATGGGAAGATATTAGAAATATCAGAGAAAATTGAAATACATTACTGTGCTCGGTTCTACTGGTTCAATTGGGACTCAAACTCTCGAAATAGCTAGTGAGCAGCCTGATAAGTTTAAAGCCGTAGCTCTTTCAGCAGGAAGAAATATTAATTTATTAACAGAACAAGTTAAAGCACATAAACCAGAAGTAGTTGCGATTGAGGATGAAAGTCTTATAGAAGATTTAAAAGATAATATTAATAACTTATATTTGGATAGTACTCCCTTGGTTTTGAGTGGAAAAGAGGGGATTAACGCAGTTGCAGCATGGGATAAGGCAGATACTGTGGTTACAGGGATTGTAGGCTGTGCAGGCTTAATTCCAACAATGTCAGCAATTAATGCGGGGAAAAATATTGCACTTGCTAACAAAGAAACTTTAATTGCGGCAGGGCCAATTGTTATTCCTGCATTAAAGAAAAATAATAGTAGGCTTTTACCTGCTGATTCAGAACACTCCGCTATCTTTCAATGTTTACAAGGATTACCTAATTATGAAAATGCAGATTTTTCAACAGGAGAGATACCTAAAGGTTTAAAAGCCATACATTTAACAGCTTCTGGTGGTGCTTTCAGAGATTGGGCAGTTGAGGATTTAAAGCATGTCACAGTGGAAGATGCGACTTCACATCCTAATTGGGATATGGGAAAAAAAATAACTGTAGATTCTGCAACTCTTATGAATAAAGGATTAGAAGTCATAGAAGCTCATTATTTATTTGGGACCTCTTACGAAAATATCGAAATAGTTATCCACCCTCAAAGTATTATTCATTCAATGATTGAGATGGAAGATTCTTCAGTATTAGCTCAATTAGGTTGGCCAGATATGAAGCTACCCATTTTATATGCGATGAGTTGGCCAGAAAGATTTAAAACAAATTGGAAAAGATTAAACCTAAGTGAAATTGGAAAATTAACTTTTAAAGAGCCAGACGAGTTTAAATATCCATGCATGGGACTTGCCTATGCCGCAGGAAAATCTTCTGGGACTATGCCTGCAGTCTTAAATGCTGCAAATGAAATGGCTGTTGAACAATTCCTTAAAGAAAAAATTTCTTTTCAAGAAATTCCAACATTTATAAGTAAAGCTTGTGAATCACATATGGAGAATTTGAATTTAAGTCCCAAATTGGAGGATATTCTTGAAGTAGACAATTGGGCCAGACTTTTTGTTGAGCAAGAAATCAAAAAAGGAAAAAAATACGTAAGTATTGGATAAAAGTGAATATAAAAAAACATCTTCTACTATGCGCAACTCCGACAAAACAGAAATGCTTTAAAGGCAATGAAGGTCAAAAAACATGGGAATGTCTGAAAAAGACATTAAAAAAATTTGAGAATGATCCCTGTACAAAAAACGTTCATATATTAAGATCAAAAGCTGACTGTTTAAGGATATGTAAGAACGGCCCAATTCTTCTTGTGTGGCCTGATGGTATTTGGTACGAGAAAGTTTCTCCAGAAAAAATGTCAGAAATTTTTACCTCACATATTATTAACGGTAAGCCAATAGAAAAATGGATTTTTAAAAAAACACCATTCTTAAATAGTCCTAGATACTAATAAACCAGTTCTTTACTAGTTCGTCTGACCAGCAGCCATTAATAGAGTGAAAACCATTATGACCTCCTTTTTCAGTTATAAAAATAGTAAATTTATCAATAAATTTCCCTCTTAAATTCAAAGTTGCATTATATGGAACCCAAGGATCATCCTTGGCATGAATAAAAAGCATATGAGGCAATTTTTTTATTGAGTTTTTGATTCTAAATATTGGAGAAGCTTTAACATAATAATCTTCTAAAGAATCAAATCCCCAACATGGAGCTGTAAATTTCTGATCAAATTCCCTTATACTTTTTAAAGCTCTAATTTTTTTTCTTAATTTCTTATTATTAATAATTTTGCCTTCATCATTAAATCCGTCCCATAACTGATTTTTTAAGCGATGAAGTAACCATTTTTGGTAGATATAATTTCTAGATTTTTCAATACATAGACTGCATGATGATAAATCTAAAGGGCTACTCACACAGGCTAGGCCATCTAAAAGTTTTTCTTCTTTGTTTTCATCGTAATCTAAGCAAGCATTTAAAAGAATTGTTCCGCCTAAAGATAATCCAACGCCGTAAATTGGAAGATTATTATTCCTTTTAATATGATCCTTGAACTCTAAATTAATTAATTTTTTAAAATAATTAATTGCTGAAATAACATCACTGGAGCATCTAGCACAATAATTTCCTTTAGCTAAATATCTCGCAGATCCAGATCCTCTTAGATTTAATTTAAGAACTCCAAAACCATTATTTGCTAATTTCCTAGAGATTCTTCTTAAACCAAACCGTTTAGTTGAGCCCCCTAAACCATGTGTAACGATTACAAAACCCCTAAGTGAATCTAAATTTTCAGGTAATTCTAAAAACCCTAGAAGATAATCACATTCAAATTTTTTTGAGAGAATTTTATTAATCGGAAAGAATATTTTTTTATTTTTTTTTGATTTACCAAAATCAATAACAAAAGTATCTCTCAAAGTTTGTAAGTCTCCACCTATCCAAGGCAAGACTTCTCGAAATGGCTTATTTTTTACGTAATCTGAAAAACTAAAAGATATACTGTTATTTCTCCCCAACTCCAAGATCCTTTAATTCTCCAATCAAATCATTAAGTACTTTTTTTGCATCACCAAAAACCATTGAGGTATTTGGCAGATCAAATAAATCATTTTTTATTCCGGAGTAACCTGCACTCATACCACGTTTAATTACAAATACCGTTCTTGCTTCCTGCACATCAAGAACTGGCATGCCATATAAAGGAGAAGAGCTATCATTTTTAGCTTGAGGATTAACCACATCATTTGCTCCTAAAACTAAAACAACATCCGTTGCTGGAAAATCAGGATTTACAACGTCCATCTCTTTAAGTTGTTCGTAAGGAACATCTGCTTCTGCTAAAAGTACATTCATATGTCCAGGCATCCTCCCTGCTACAGGATGAATTGCGTAAACAACTTCGATACCATTTTGCTCTAGTTTTTTTGTCACTTCCCTTAAAGTATGTTGAGCTTGAGCTACCGCTAGACCATATCCAGGAACAATAATTACCTTGTTAGCTGCCTCTAAAGTCAATGCACATTCTTCAACACTGCAAGAAGTTATATTTGTATATTCTCCTGAACCAGAAGAGGCTGTAATTTGTGCAGATAAAGATCCTCCAAAAAGAACTGAGACCAATGATCTATTCATACCTTTGCACATTACTTGAGTAAGTATTAGGCCTGCTGCTCCAACCATTGCGCCTGCTACTATCAAAAGCTGACTATCTACAACGAAGCCTGCTGCTGCTGCTGCAATCCCTGAATAGCTATTTAATAAAGATATAACGACTGGCATATCAGCGCCACCAATTGGTAAAGTAACTCCAATACCTAATAAAGAAGAAACTATAACTAAAAGCCAAATAGAACTTGTATTGCCGTTTATCAAATCAAAAAAGGCTATCAAGGAAGCAACTGCAAAAACAATATTTACAAAATGTCTAACTTTGCTCTGAGTCCATCCTGGAGTTGACAACCAACCCTGTAACTTTGCCATCGCCACAATGGAACCTGTGAAAGTTATGGCACCAACAAATATAGAAACAGATATTGAAACTTCGTTAATCAGTGACTTAAAAAAATCAAAATTTTCTTGGCCACCAGATATAGGAAAAATAGCTACTCCTAAGGCCACTAAAAGTGATGACATTCCTCCACAACCATTAAACAATGCCACTGTTTCAGGCATGGAGGTCATAGGTACTTTTTTTGCAAGTATTGCTCCGAATAAGCTACCTATAATTGATCCAATTATTATCCAAATCCAAGACTGAATAGCAATTCCAGAAGTGCCTAAATAATAAGAAAGTAACCCTACTACTGATAGCGACATTGCAAATGCAGCTAATCTATTAGCATCCCTTGCCGATTTTACTTTTGACAATCCCTTTATTCCCAAAGCCAGTAAAAGTACTGCTAGAAGGTCAATAACGAATTTAATGATTACAGGTAGATTCATGTTAAAAATTACTTCTTATTTGATGGTTTACGACTAAACATCGCGAGCATTCGATCAGTTACAAAGAAACCGCCTACAACGTTGAAAAGAGCAAATCCAAGAGAAACTGAACCAATGATTAAAAGTGGTACGTTACCTTCTGCTTTTACAATTAAAGTCAAGGCTGCAAGCATTGTTATTCCTGAAATTGCATTTGCTCCACTCATTAGAGGGGTGTGAAGAGTAGGAGGAACTTTTCCAATTAATTCGAGGCCTAATAAACTACCAAGTAAAAGAACCCAAAGAAGACTTATAAAAGACATAATTTAAAAACCTCAATTTTCAAAAACTTTATTTTGAAGAACAACTCCTTCATCGCTTAATAAACATCCAGAAATGAGTTCATCCTCTTTATCTAATTTAATTACACCATCTTTTATAAATGGTGTAATCAAAGATGTTAAGTTCTTAGCATAAAGTGAACTTGCATCATAAGGAACTGAAGAGGGCAATTCGCCAGCTCCTATAAGTTTTACCCCATCTTTGATAATAGTTTCATTTGATTTTGATCCTTCGCAGTTCCCTCCCTGAGAAACTGCCAAATCAATAACTACTGCACCAGGCCTCATTTTTTTAATCATGGGAGAATCTATTAAAACAGGTGCCTTTTTACCTAGAACTTGCGCAGTACATATAGCAACATCAGCTTCAGATAAATATTTAGTTAAAGTTGCCTTCTGTTTTGAGAGGAATTCGGGTGTTACGGCTTTTGCATAACCTCCTGCCTCTCCAGGCTTTTCCTCAACTTCAGGAAGTTCTATAAATCTTGCTCCGAGGGACTCTACTTGTTCTTTAACAGCAGGTCTAATATCGGATACAAATACTATTGCTCCGAGTCTTTTTGCTGTCGCGACTGCCTGTAATCCTGCAACGCCTCCACCAAGAACCACTACTTTGGCAGGTTGGACCGTCCCCGCTGCAGTCATAAGCATTGGAAAATATCTATCTAACTCACTTGCAGCCAAAAGAACTGCTTTATATCCAGCAATATTGGCCTGTGAAGAAAGAACATCAGAAGATTGAGCTCTACTAATCCTCGGAAGCAACTCAAGTGATAAAGCGGAAATCTTATTACTATTTATAATTCTAAGAAGATCCTTATTACCATATGGGTTAAGAAGACCAAGAAGAACAGCTCCTTTTTTTAATTTAGTTAAATTATCCTCTGATGGAGTTTGAACACAAAATATTAAGTCCGCTTCACCCCAAATTTTTTGATCTAAGTTGTTTATTATTTTTCCGCCCGATTCTTCATATGATAAGTCACTAAATCCTGATAATTTTCCTGCTGAACTTTCAATATAAACATCACATCCAAGGCTTTTTAATTTCTTTACCGCTTCTGGTGTCGCTGAAACTCTCCTTTCACCAGAGCTTGTTTCAGAAGGAATAAGTATCTTTGTCAATTTATTTATTTTTTTAACATACTAAATATAAATTGAAGAAAGTCAAAAGTCTTGGATTTTTGTTAAAAATATATTTTCTTTTCTATAAATAATAGCTATCTAGAATATATAAGTTCTAATAATCCAATGAGTATAAAAGCAATCGAATGTCCTGATGGAGTGTGCCACAGTCATCATGGTGGTCATGCTGTTCCAAGGCAAGCTATGCAGAAAAATCTAGAAAAGCATGGTAAAGACTGGTGCGAGAAATTAGCAGAGAGAATTTATGAAATGTCAGTTGATACTTATTCACAGACAGTCATGCCCAGCCTCCACTCGGCAGGTTGGCAAAGAAGACATTTAGATTGGGAATTTAAGCTGGCAGAGAATGATTCTGAACCTGATGAAGCTCTTGTTGAAGGAATCATTAATGCCACAGAAAGCTTTTTAAGGAGTAGTGAGGTTCATCGATTATTTATTCAAGAATTAGTTCAGGGCACATTCGAGGAAGCAAATGATAAAAAAATAATTTCTAAAGCAATAAAATCTATCATTGAAGAAGAAATTGTTAGTTCACTAAGAGAAAAGAAGGAATCTCTTTTAAAGAAAATATCCGCAAAATTAATATCAGAAGAAAAAGTTAGCGAGGAACTTGCAATAAATTCAGCTAAAGAGGGTTTTGAGGAAGTTGAAAGGCTACTTGCAAATCACAGCGAGGCAGTCTAACTCTATTTCTTTATATTTTCTTTATAATTCGCCCAAAAATTGGCTCAAATATAAATTAAAGATTAAATTATTGTTTGGAAGTACAAAGTTGTAACTTATTAGACAATACACAGGTTCTCTGATGTGTTTATCTATATACAACTTAAAACCTTCAATGGACAATTTCATTAGAAAAAGAATCGATATAGCGACCTGTTGGGCAACCAATAGAATTTCTGCAATGGATACCTTAGAAAGGTATGAAGACAGTTATGCAATCGCCGAAGAATTTAGAGAGTGGATATTACATATTGGAGAAAAGAACGAAAATTTAAAAGATTCTGTTTTAAACTTCCCAAAGGAATTAAAAAAGTTATTAGACCAAAAAGTTAACGATTGAGTAATAAATCTATCGAGTGAAATCCGCCCTACATTATTTGGGTTAGTTTATTATTATAAATAGTGAAATTAGCAAATAAATGGAAAATAAAGAGAAGATTTCAAAAGTAGAAAATGTTGTAATTATAGGTTCTGGACCTGCAGGTTACACCGCTGCAATATACGCCGCACGAGCAAATCTTCAACCCTTACTTATAACAGGATTTAATTCAGGTGGAATTCCTGGTGGGCAATTAATGACTACAACATTTGTTGAAAATTATCCAGGTTTCCCAGATGGAGTACTGGGTCCTGAATTGATGGATCTAATGAAGGCTCAAGCAGAAAGATGGGGCACTAATTTATACGAAAGTGATGTAGTCTCACTTAATACCGATTCACATCCCTTTGAATTAAAAACTTTAGAAGGAACCATAAAATCTAACTCAATTATTATTGCAACTGGAGCAAGTGCAAATAGATTAGGCGTAATTAATGAAGATAAATTCTGGAGTAAAGGAATAAGTGCTTGTGCAATATGTGATGGAGCCACCCCACAATTTAGAGATGAAGAATTAGCTGTTATTGGAGGGGGGGACTCTGCATGTGAAGAAGCAGCATATCTCACAAAGTATGGAAGCAAAGTGCATTTGATTGTTCGATCAGAAAAATTAAGGGCTAGCGCAGCAATGGTTGATAGAGTAAAAGCTAATCCAAAGATAGAAATTCATTGGAATACAAAAGTTGATAAAGCGGATGGTACGGAATGGCTTGAGAGAATAGAAACTATTCACTCTCAAGAAGGTAAAGGGGAAATCAATATAAAAGGTCTTTTTTACGCGATAGGGCACACACCTAATACGAAATTCTTGGGAAACAAAATTGATTTAGATAATAAAGGCTATATTGCTTGTAAATCAGGAAGGCCAGAAACCTCTATTGAAGGCATCTTCGCTGCAGGTGATGTTGTTGATTCTGAGTGGAGACAAGGAGTTACCGCTGCAGGAACTGGATGCATGGCAGCATTAGCTACTGAAAGATGGCTAGCCGAGAAAAACTTAGCAAAAACTGTAGTCAGAGAAACACCAGAACCAGAAAAAAAGCTTAATTCATCAGATTTTTATGAAGAAGAAGTTAATGAAGATACTTTCGATTCAAATTCTGAATGGCAAAAAGGCAGTTATGCATTAAGGAAACTTTATCACGAGAGTAAAAAACCTATCTTAGTAATTTTTAGTTCCCCTAGCTGCGGTCCATGTCATGTTTTGAAACCTCAGTTAAAAAGGGTAATTAAAGAACTTGATGGTGCAGTTCTTGGTGTCGAAATAGATATTGATAAAGATCAAGATATTGCAAAACAAGCAGGTATTAATGGCACACCAACAGTTCAACTTTTTAAAGAAAAATTATTAAAAAAACAATGGCAAGGTGTTAAACAAAGAAGTGAGTTTAAAGAAGCAATAAAAAATATTATCTAAAGTAACTTTTTATTTATTATTTCTCTTGGGATTATTTTTATTAGTAGTAGGTCTAGCACCGCCTGCATTCCTCTCTCTATAAGTTATTCTCCCTCTAGAAAGATCATAAGGACTTATCTCAACTAACACTTTGTCTCCAGCTAATAATTTAATTCTAAATTTAGTCAATTTACCTGCAGCTCTGCATAAACATTGATGTCCTTCAGGTTGTTCTAAGGTAACCAAATAAAATCCATTCCCCTGCTCTTTTTCTATTACACCTGAAGTTTCAATCATTAATTAATTTTTTACTAAGTACATATTATCAGAAAAAGATTGGCCAAAATTGATTTAAAAAAAATTACATACTCAAAAATATGCAATTCAATTCAAATTGAAAATTTAATTTCATTAATTATTTGAAGTTGTCCATAGTAAAAATTTGCTTTCGCAATTTTTTCAGAATCTTCTAATTGATCAAAAAAAACAAACCCAAGGCTTTCCCATAATGAAGATCCACAAACATTATTCAATTCATTTTTTGCTTCTTTTGCAAAATTATCTAGCTTTCGTTCAAGGTTTTTAGACTTAGAAACAGACATAGGTCAATAATATTTAATATAGTACAAATATACTATCTTATTCTAAAATTGCAATATTAAAAAGGTAATCTCTTTTTTTCTTCAATATTAAGATCTGCTTCCATTTCCCTTAATCTTTTAAGTATTTGTTGATAGTACTCCTTTATATAACTCTCTAATGAGGTCATATCTTCTTTTTTAAGTTCCAATATTTCGTAAGTTTTGCTCATGTCAGCATCCAATGATTCACCACTACTAGTTACTTCAGCAAAAGCCAATCGCTCAGCAACATTTAGAGAATCTTGGAAAAAGGAAACTACTTTTTGAGTGACACTAATAAGGAAGGGGGAAACTCTAAAAATTTTCGCCTTTTTTTCACTAAATTTTTCACATAAAGATATAACTTCATTTGAATCCCATGCTTTAGGACCTACTAATGGCAATGATGTTCTGTGAGTTTTTGGATTATTTACTGCTGCTACAACAACTTTCGCCATATCTTGAGTATTCATATAAGCAATTTTAGTTGGGGTCCCACTCATCCAAACTGCTTGACTATCCAAGATTGGGATTGCGAATTGACCAATAACTCCTTGCATAAAAGCTGCACATTTGAAGATTGTATAGTCTAAATCAGATTTTTCAAGAAGTTTTTCAGTGCAAAATTTAACGTCCATTAAAGGAACATTTCTAAACTTTTCTGTTAGGAGGATAGAAAGGAATATTACCCTTTTAACGTTTAAAGATTCGCAAGCATTGAATAAGTTAAGTTTTCCATCCCAATCAATTTCATAAATACTTTTTGGATCATCTGGCCTACTAGTCGCTGCATCAATAACTACTTCAATATCTTGCAATGCATATTCGATATCAGAAGAATTCAATAAATTACCTTTTGTTAGCTCACAACCCCATTCTTGTAGAAAGGAAGCTTTTCTTGGATTCCTTACAAAGCATCTTACTTCATGTCCCTCTTCTATAGCTTGCTTTGCTATTTGTCTACCAAGTGTCCCTGTTGCTCCTACTAAAAGAATCCTCATACTTAAGATTTACTTAACTTTAAGACCATAACTCAAATTGTGATGTATCCGTGAGAATCAGTCTCCCTGAAACTTTAATAACAAAGCACCACCAACTAATCCTATTGGTATCAATATCCAAAAAACTGCTGCAATACTAAAAATTTCTTTAGCCATAGTAAAATTGAATGATTACTATAATTTACATTCAATATACATTTATTTGTTAAAAATGTAGATAATTCAAATATCTTGAAAATTTTTGAATATATGAATAATTTTAAAAAAAATATAAACATTCCTAATTATTGGAATTGGAATGGTTTTAAAATTTGTTGGAGTGTTACAGGCGAAGAAAATGAGATTCCAATTATCTTTCTCCATGGATTTGGAGCAAGCAGAAAACATTGGAGAAACAATTTAGAGTATTTTGCGAAAAAGAATTTTGCCTCTTATTCTTTGGATTTAATAGGATTTGGGGATTCAGATCAACCTGGGATTAGACAAATTGGAAAATTAAATAATGAGATTTGGTGTGATCAAGTGAAAGACTTTATTGCACAGGTAATAAGACCAAAGAATTCTGCGAAAGTTATTCTTATTGGCAATTCCCTTGGATCACTAGTTGCTTTAACATGTGCTGTTTCATTAGAGGATCAGATTGCAACAGTTATTGCATCGCCTTTGCCAGATCAAATTCAAGACAATAAAAAGTCCACAACAAAAAAATCATCATTTAAGAAATTTCAAGATAGATTCATAACATTATTTTTTTTGTTTTTCCCTTTGGAGGTTATTTTATTTTTAATAACTAAATTAGGGGTTATTAAACTGGGACTAAATTCTGCCTATTTCAAAAAAGATAATATTGATCGCGAACTAATAGATTTGGTAACAAAACCAGTTTTAAGGAGAACTTCAGCTAGATCATTAAGAGCAATGTGTATTGGAATGTCTTCTAGAGATGAAAAATTTAAAGCTTCTCACCTTTTGAGAAAACTTAGCGCCTCAAAAAAAGTTCCTTTTTTATTGATTTGGGGCGAAAAAGATAATTTCATACCTTTGTTTGTTGGTAAAAAGATTGCAAATTTCCATAGATGGGTAAAATTAAAAATAGTATCCAATTCAGGGCATTGTATCCATGATGAAGACCCTTCAGTATTCAATAGAATTTCTTATGAATGGATTAGAGATTTACAAACCTTTTAAAATATGAAACATACATTATCAGTTCTTGTAGAAGATGAATCTGGAGCCTTGAGTAGAATCTCAGGTCTCTTCGCTAGAAGGGGATTCAACATAGATAGCCTTGCAGTAGGTCCTGCAGAATCTAAAGGGATTTCAAGGTTAACAATGGTAGTAGAGGGTGATGATGAAACTCTTCAACAAATGACTAAGCAACTTAATAAGTTATTTAATGTTCTGGGAGTTGTAGATTTTACTAATCTCGCAGCTGTTGAAAGGGAATTGATGTTACTAAAAGTTTCATCGAAAGAAGATACTAGGAGTAATATCCTTGATATAGTACAAATTTTCCGTGCAAAAGTTGTTGATGTATCAGATATGGCCTTAACTCTCGAGGTAGTTGGAGATCCTGGGAAGTTGGTTGCTCTAGAGAAATTACTCGAGCCATACGGCATTCTTGAAATAGCGAGGACTGGTAAGGTAGCTCTTAAACGCTCTTCAGGAGTTAATACAGAAATGTTGAAAATTAATAAATATTCTCTAGAAATTTAATTAGATATCTGGACTGCCTTGATGTAGTCTTTTTTATTGATTTTTTCGAGTACGTCTAATCCTTTAATAATCTTTCCAAAAATCGAATATCTTCCATCTAGTTCTGGAATATTAGTCGTTACAAAAAAAAATTCAGTAGATGAAGACTTATTCTTACCGCTTTTAACCATAGCGATTGATCCACTTTCAAAAGTATTAACTAAATTTACTGTTTCACTAGGATTTTTTATTTGATAGTTATATCTTGGTTTTAATTCTTCTTTGAATTTTATTTCTAAAGGTATTGTTGGACTTGTCTTATTCAGATTTTGTTTTCGTTCTACAAGAGATTTATTTTCTGGATTAACGCCGCCATGTATAAACCTTATTTGGGGATAATTTATTATTTTATAAAATTTTTTATTTTCATAAATATTTTTGTCTATGTTTTCCAGAAAATTTGATACCGTTACTGGGTTATCTTTACCAAATAATTTTACCTCAAAATCACCTTTTGAAGTTTTAAAATTAACTACTTGATTACTCTGAATACAAGTAAATTTAAGTTTTTGACAGTAATAATTTGAATCAATCTTACTTTTATAACTACAAGCTTGAACCAAAAACAAAACCTGTATAAAAGATAATGTTTTTAAAAGATATTTTTTTTTTATTTTAGGCCCTCCAAATTAACATCTAAAAATTTAGCCAGACGAGCTCCTTCTTCTTCAACCTGAAGCAGTGGTTTAAGTTCACCTGCTCCGCTTAAAGGGAGAGGTTTTTTTCTACCTTTTAATACTAAAGCAATTCTTCTTCTAGGATTAAATCCCTCACTTATATCCAACTTAACAGATTTAATTTCATCAAAATTTAATTTAACTTCAACATCTTTAAATAATCCCTTTCTTTTTATTTCTACAGATTTTGAGGATTTATCAAAATAATTACTTCCTGAACCAAAGTTTATGTAAACCAAATACCACAAGTAAAAATTTAATAAATTAGCTATTACTCCGTATGCTCCCATTATTATTCCTTGAGGTATAAACAACAAAGTTGAAGGATTTCCTAAAGGTAATAAATCTCTTCCTGTGTAGCTAGATATAGAGGCCAAAAGAAAACCAATACCTCCTATAGTCAACATTCCCCCAATAATATAATTTGAAATTTTTCGTGATCCACCAATTTTTTGTTCGATTTTATCGAATGACGTGAGGTCTGAATTCATTTTTATCTTTATTTAGAGCCTAATTCAGATAATTTAACAAACTAAGGGAGTATTCTTACCTAATTTTTAATAAAAAAGTCAGGAAAGCTTTACAAGGCATTTCAGATATACAAATATTTCCCCACATTACTCTCAATCTTTGTTACAGTCACTGCGTATCCCGAAGCTAAAAACGATTTCTCATGACGATCGCAGTTGGTAGCGCCCCACAAAGAGGATGGTTTGATATCCTCGATGATTGGTTGAAGCGCGACCGCTTTGTATTTATTGGTTGGTCCGGACTACTTCTACTTCCTTGTGCATATCTCGCTATAGGTGGTTGGTTCGTCGGAACAACATTTGTTACCTCTTGGTACACACATGGAGTTGCAAGCTCATACCTTGAAGGTTGTAACTTTTTAACAGCAGCTGTAAGTACCCCTGGTGATGCCATGGGACACAGTCTTCTATTTTTATGGGGTCCTGAAGCCCAAGGTAGCTTCGTAAGATGGCTACAGCTTGGTGGACTTTGGAACTTCGTTGCATTACATGGAGTATTTGGCCTAATTGGTTTTATGCTTCGTCAGTTTGAAATTGCTGGCCTTGTTGGAATTAGACCATACAACGCTTTAGCATTCTCAGCAGTAATTGCAGTATTCACAAGTATTTTCCTTATTTATCCTTTAGGACAGCATAGTTGGTTCTTCGCACCTTCATTCGGTGTTGCAGCAATCTTCCGTTACATTCTGTTCATTCAAGGTTTTCATAATATTACTTTAAATCCATTTCACATGATGGGTGTTGCTGGAATTCTTGGTGGTGCTCTACTTTGCGCTATCCATGGAGCTACAGTACAAAACACTTTGTATGAAGATACAAGTATTTATACAGATGGTAAGGTTCAAAGTTCAACATTTAGAGCTTTTGACCCAACTCAAGAAGAAGAAACTTATTCAATGATTACAGCGAATAGATTCTGGAGTCAAATCTTCGGTATTGCTTTCTCAAACAAGCGTTTCTTACATTTCTTGATGCTATTTGTACCTGTTATGGGTATGTGGACATCTTCAATTGGTATTGTAGGCTTAGCACTAAATTTAAGAGCTTATGACTTCGTAAGCCAAGAAATCCGTGCAGCAGAAGATCCAGAATTTGAAACTTTCTATACAAAAAATATACTTTTGAACGAAGGTATGCGAGCATGGATGTCTTCTGTGGATCAACCACACGAAAACTTTGTATTCCCTGAGGAGGTTCTTCCACGTGGAAACGCCCTTTAATAATTTATTAAGAGCTCCAAACCAAAGTATTGAGGAAACTGGCTATGCCTGGTATGTAGGTAACGCTAGATTAATCAATTTATCTGGACGTTTATTAGGAGCTCACATTGCTCACTCGGGACTAATAGTCTTTTGGGCGGGAGCAATGATGCTCTTCGAGGTAAATCATTTTACTTTTGATAAACCAATGTGGGAGCAAGGTTTAATCTGTATGCCACACGTTGCAATGTTTGGCTACGGAATAGGCCCAGGTGGTGAAGTTACTGATATCATGCCTTTCTTCCAAGCAGGCGTGGTTCATTTGATAGCTTCCGCTGTACTTGGTTTTGGTGGTATTTACCATTCATTAGCAGGTCCAGAAAAACTTGAAGAAGATTTTCCATTTTTCTCAACAGATTGGAGAGATAAAAATCAAATGACAAATATCCTCGGATATCATTTGATTGTTCTTGGTGTAGGTGCACTAGCATGGTCAGTAAACTGGTGTTTTATTGGCGGTGCATATGACACATGGGCACCAGGTGGTGGTGAAGTCAGACTTGTAAACCCAACCCTAGATCCAAGAGTTATTCTTGGTTATCTATTCAGATCTCCATGGGGAGGAGCTGGTTCAATAATCGGTGTTAACTCCATTGAAGATATTGTTGGTGGTCATGTTTACGTGGGTATTACTGCAATTATTGGAGGAATATTCCATATCTTTACCAAACCTTTCGGATGGGCAAGAAGAGCTTTTATCTGGAATGGTGAAGGATTATTAAGTTACGCTCTAGGTGGAATTTGTGTAGCAAGTTTTATTGCCTCAACATTCATCTGGTTTAACAACACTGCTTACCCTTCAGAGTTTTATGGCCCAACAAATGCTGAAGCTTCACAAGCTCAAAGCTTTACTTTCCTAGTGAGAGATCAAAGAATTGGAGCTAACGTAGGTTCAACAATGGGACCAACAGGACTAGGTAAGTATCTCATGAGATCTCCTACTGGTGAAATTATATTTGGTGGTGAAACAATGAGATTTTGGGATTTCAGAGGGCCATGGTTAGAGCCTTTAAGAGGACCTAATGGATTAAGCCTTGAGAAAATCCAAAATGATATTCAGCCTTGGCAGGTAAGAAGAGCTGCTGAATATATGACTCATGCTCCAAACGCTTCTATCAACTCTGTTGGTGGAATCATTACAGAGCCTAATGCTGTTAACTTCGTCAACTTAAGACAATGGTTAGCCGCAGCTCAATTCTTCCTAGGATGGTTTACATTCATTGGTCATCTTTGGCATGCTGGACGTGCTAGAGCAGCCGCTGCTGGTTTCGAAAAAGGAATCGACAGGAAGAGTGAACCAGCTCTAGAAATGCCTGATTTAGATTAATTTCTATCTCAACTAAAAAAAGCCCTATCTTAGGATAGGGTTTTTTTTTGCTCAATTTTATTATCTATATAAATTTTCTCTAAGCCATGGCAAACTTAATCCCATTACATTACTGAAGCAACCCTCTATTTTTTCTATATATTTGCCACCTATACCTTCCAAGGCAAATCCTCCGGCGCAGTATAAAGGTTCATTTGTATCTACATAACTCTTGATTTCCCAATCTTCCAAATTAGAAAAATAAACTTTTGAACTTACTGTTTTTTTTATTATTTCAGTGATTTTAAAAATTTTGATATTTGAATCAAAATTCCCAACTATCAAAGTATGACCAGTATGTAAAAATCCAAATTCTCCAGACATTTTTTTCCATCTACTAAATGCCTCCTCTTTATTAGATGGTTTTCCATAAGCTTCTCCTTTAAATTCAAAAATTGAATCGCACCCAAGTATTTCCAAAGGTCCATAATTAAATTCTTCGGGCAATGATATGTTTTGAATATTTTCAGATAAACTTTTAGCCTTTTGAAAAGATAATTCCAAAGCTAAATTTAATATATTATTTTCTTGAATAGTATTTTCATCAAAGTCACTTGATATTTGGATAAATTCGATTTGACAATTTTCTAGTAATTTCTTTCTAGATTGAGAAGCAGAGGCTAGAATTAACACAAATTTTTTACCAAATTATAATTCAATTTAATAATTAATAAAATTTTAAAATTAATATAAATTACTAATGGAGTTAGAAGCAAAATTAAATGGAATAAGGAAACCAATAATGGTCCTAGGCACTTCCAGTGGGGCAGGGAAATCGTTAACGGTTACTGCTATTTGCAGGATTCTTAAAAATTTAGGAGAGGAACCAATACCTTTTAAAGGACAAAATATGAGTAACAATGCTTGGGTTGATTGGGAAGGTGGAGAGATGGCATATTCACAAGCACTTCAAGCTTTTGCTTGTGATATAAATCCCTCTGCAGAGATGAATCCCATTTTATTAAAACCACAAGGAAACTCAATAAGCGAAGTGATTCACCTTGGCAAAAGCATAGGGACCACAACGGCAAAAAATTACTATAAAAATTGGTTTATTCCAGGCTGGGAAGTAATTAAAAAAAGTTTAAAGTCTATTTATGAAAAGAATCCGAATTGCCGTTTAATTATCGAAGGAGCTGGAAGTCCGGTAGAGATGAATTTGATTCATAGAGATCTGACTAATTTAAGAGTTGCTAAATATTTAAATGCAAATTGCATTTTGGTTACTGATATTGAAAGGGGAGGCGTATTTGCACAAATAATTGGCACTCTTGAATTAATGAAGCCTGAAGAAAAGAAGCTTATTAAGGGGATTATTATAAATAGATTCAGAGGAGACCTTTCATTATTTGAAGATGGGAAAAAATGGATAGAGAATAAGACTCAAATTCCTGTTATTGGAATTATTCCATGGTTAAATGATTCATTTCCTCCAGAAGATTCTTTAGATTTACTAGAAAAAAAATCACTTTCTAAAAATCCTGAAATGAGAGTTGGAATTATAAAATTACCATCTATTAGTAACTTCTCAGATTTTGATCCACTAGAAAATGAAGAAACAATATTAATTGAATGGATTAGAAAATCACAAAACTTAAGTAAGTATGACTTCATTATTCTGCCCGGCAGTAAACAAACGATTAAAGATCAAATATTTCTTGAAAATTCTGGCTTATCTCAGGATATAAGAGACTATTCAAATAACAAAGGAAATATTATTGGCATATGTGGAGGTTTACAAATGTTAGGGAGTAAACTTGAAGATCCTTATTTTAAAGAGGGTTCCAAAAATTATTCTCAACAAAAAGTTAAAGGTATTGGATTACTACCATTAAAAACGACTTTCTTTAAAAAAAAATTAACACGACAAATCAACTCTAAATCTATATGGCCATGCAAATCAGAAATTAATGGATTTGAAATTCATAATGGTCAAACTGTATTAGATGACATACAAAGTTCAATCAAGATTAATCCTATTTTTAAAGATTTAGATCTTGGTTGGTACAAAGAAAATAATAAAGGCGGAACTATTGCAGGAACATACATTCATGGGATCTTTGAAAATGACCGCTGGAGAGAACAATATATTAATTTAATAAGGAAGAGTAAAAATCTACCAATATTAAATAAAAAATCAATATCTTATAAAGAGAAGAGACAATCCATCATTGATAATCTTGCTAATGAATTCCACAAACATTTAAATCTCAAATCATTTTTAAGTTGAAAGAAACAAAAAATATAAAAGTAATATGGCCAAACGATAAAGAAACATTTGTTTCAGAAGGGGATGACTGGTTTTCCTCTGCTAAAAAAGCAGGTTTAGAAATCCCTACTGGCTGCCTCTCAGGAAGTTGTGGAGCCTGTGAAATAGATGTAAATGGTGAAACAGTAAGAGCTTGTATAAGCGATATTAAAAACAATAAAAAATGTACATTACAGGTTTCTTTAACTACAGACCCCTTTTGGGAAAAATAAATTTCACTAAACATTACCTATTATTAAATAAAGGAAAACATAGTAAAAAAACGATCCAAAAAATGTGTTTATTAGAATAATCTTCTTTTTGATTGTTGAGGAGGCAATAATATAGCTTCCCAAAACATGAGGTAGGATTGGAAAAGATCTTATGATTAAAATATAAAAAGATCTAAAAGTAATATTTTCAAAAAATTTATAAAGATTATTTTTTTCTGGTTTTTTTAAAAACAATATATTTCTAGAAAATTTAAATTTAATTTTTCTCAGAATAAGAACTTGAATTACACTTAAAATAGTTAAGGCAGGAGAAAATAATAAAACATAATTAAACCCAAAAATCTTTAACAAGATACAGTCAAAAATAATTGAAAAAGGGAGGCCTAAAAATATAGAAACTATATTGAAAGCAATCAAATATTTATATTGAATATTATTAAATAAGGACTCAAGATCATAGGTATACCTAAATATTAGAGCAAAAAAATAAACCCCTAAATAGGTAAAAAATATTTTTAAAATTACTGATTTAAGGTTTAGATCTTTTTTATTCATATTAGATGAACATTAATGATGATTATCAAAAACGTATAGGGCAAATAACATCTTTTCCTACAGGGGGAATTATAGAACTAAAGAGGAAATATTTAGAAAGTAACTCATTTTATCAACTATCAAATTTAATTTATAGGGAATACTTTGGTAGACACAGGAAAGTTAATAGAGGAAATGAATTTGCATAAAAAAAGACCCTTGAATGGGGTCTTTTAAGGTTTTACTAAATCAAGTGTTTCCTTGTTTCCACTGTTTCAGTAAAACCACTCCTTCACACGTAAATAAACTATCTCATTAAATTCTTTTTCGTGGAAGGGCTAAATGAAATGTTGCTTAACTGTCACATGTGCCAGTTTTTCACTTCTGGACATAAAGAAAAAATACCCTAATTCAGAGAAAAAGGTATTTACTTATTAGAGATTAACGTGTGAACAGTTTCTGACTTGTATTAATCACTTAGAAAAGGCATAAATTATCTACAGTATTCTTTGTTATTCCTTTTCCCAAAATAAATAAAGATTTGAAAACAGGTTTTTAGTATCTACTATTGCAGTGCTTGTTGAGATCAACTTCCATCCTGCAGAATTACGTTTTTTCATAATTGCTGCAAGTTCATTTTCTTGTCTTTGAGTATTTGCATTTCCAACTGCATAATATATATCAATATCATTTTCTACTTTTGCCATTTTTTAAGGTGATGCTTTATTCAGAGTTAATATTACTCAATCTTTCTTAGTAACTGGGAAAGATTCGATAAAGTGGCTGTAAATCAGTCTTATATGGTATCACCTTCACCCCAAATTGCGATTGGACTGATGCTTATAAGTATTGGAATAGTAGTTACTTTCGATATAAAAATTGATCAGTTTAAAAGTAAATAATTAAAAAAAGTTGGATATCTGATTGAATATCTATATTAATTTGATCAATAAAGAATTATCTTATTTAGATCAAGAATAAAAAACACCCTGCAATAAATCCACTTAAATGACCTAATAAACTTACCCCTGGCAAAAATGAGAAAATCAAACTTATAAGGCATATTGTCTTTAACATTTTTTGTACTTCGTAATTGGATTTTAAACCAATTTTTTTGCTTAAAAAGTGACTCTTTCCATAAAAAGACGTTAACAGTAAGAATCCAAATAAAGCATAAATTATTCCACTAAATCCTAAAGCGGCATAATTCGGATAAACATTAAAATACGATAATATCTTTTCGTAAACCCAGATAATAAAAAAATTCAAGAAAGAACAAATTAAAATAAACCTCAGATAAAAAAATCTACTTTCGATTCCAAGTCTCATCAAAAAATATCTAGTGATAATTATTCCACCAAGATTACTTAATAAATGATTTAAATCTGCATGAATTAGGATTGATGTAAAAATTCTATGGGGTTGCTCACTAATTAATCTTGGCACAAAGTAAAAATATTCTTTATCAACAACTCCAATTAAATCTGTAAGTATAAAAACTATAATTAAAAGAGATACGCTTAGGATGTATTGCCAATCATTTTTAGATATTGAATTATTAAAAGCCATATTTTCTCAAGTTTTATAATCAAAGAATATCTACTTACTTAGAAGAAAAGACCCTAACAAGGGTCTTTATTAATATCTTAAATTTATATTTCCTTTAGTAAACTTTGCAATGAGAACTTGTTGGGTGGTCTATGCATTCTTTTTCCCAATAATCTTGTCTTTGATCTTTTGGTAGTTGATAATTAAAATCATGCATTCTCCAAATATCTGAAGTTGCATTTCTAAGGGCAGTAAATGGAGTGGTGAGTCTCATAAACATAAAACCTCCTATATCTCTACACCTTAATTATCCTCCTATTCAATTGAAATTAATAGAGTATTAATACCCGAGTATTAGTACTTTGTGGTTGTCGCGACTATCTTTTCCCATTCAGTAGGAGTAGGAATAATTCAGGAGTCAAAAGCACTTCATCGACTTTGTGGACAGCGAGGTGCATAAGACTCGAAGAGGGCAAATAAATGCCCTCTTATTTTATTTTTGGGATTTCTAGAAACTATTATTAACGGAGAGGGTGGGATTCGAACCCACGAATAGTTTCCTATTAAACGATTTCGAGTCGTTCGCTTTCGACCACTCAGCCACCCCTCCGCCTGTTTATAAGTATGCACATAATAAATAGAAAATTATGAACTATATAATTATCTTAATTTTTAATTCCACCCCGCGTCTTTCATTAATTTAATAGCTAGAGAATTTTTTTCTCCAAGGTCTTCTACAGTGACGCTATCAGGAATAAACTCTCCAAAATTCTTTACTATTTCATTCTGATTAACTTCCTTCAATGGATGTTCAAAAGTTGGTGCAGCCAAACCTTTACTTCCTTCAGGAGATGCTAAGAATTCAAGCAACTGAATAGCTTCATTTTTATTTGTTGCATATTTTGCAACACCACCAGCACTAATATTTACGTGAGCAGGATTAGGTGTAAGGACCTTTGTTTTTTTCGCATATAAAGCATCTCTCCTTCCATTAACACCTGCTAACATTCTCGCGACATAATAATGATTAACAATTCCTACTCCACATTTTTTCTTAGAAACTGCTCTAATTATTGCAATATCCCCTGGGAAAAACGGTTTTGAAACGTTTGAAATCATTCCGCTTAACCAAGCTTTAGTTTCTGATTCACCTTTATTAATTAATTGATTTGCAACTAAAGATTGATTATATGGACTTTTTCTATTTCTTAAACATACTTTCCCTTTTAAAGAAGGATCAGCCAAATCAGTGTAATCATTAATCTTGCTAACATCTACAACTTTTGGATTGGCTATCATAACTCTTACTCTTCTTGTTAAGGCATACCATTCCTTATTTGGATCTTTCAATCCAACTGGAACATCATTTTCTAAATTAAAAGATTGTATTGGTTGAAGTAATCCAGCTTTGGCTGCATTAGTAATTCTTGCAGCATCAACTAATAAAATTAAATCCGCCTGAGTGTTCTTATCCTCTCTCTTCAATCTCTCAATTAAAGATATACCAGCAGCTTCAATAAGCCTTACTTTAATCCCTGTTTCTTCTGCAAATTTTTTATAGACACTTCTATCAGTGTTGTAGTGTCTCCCGGAGTAAACTTTAACTTCTTTTTCTGTTGAATTGACTGGAATATTTACATTCATTAAAAACGTACATGTTAGTGCTGTGTAAAATAGTTTTTTGAGTTTTTGCACTTTTTCAAAATAGTATCTATGGTTACTTTATACCTATCAAAACTGTTAAAACTTTAAAAGCGATCTTCTATACATAAAGATGTATCATTTTTTATAGTGCATATGAATTATTTAACTCAACAGTTATTAAATGCTGAAGAAATCCACCTTATAAAAAAAGATTTGGAGGATGAAAATCAAAATTGGGAAGATGGGAAAAATACTGCAGGCAGTCATGCCGCATTTGTTAAAAATAATTTGCAATTAAATAGAAATTCTGAAGTATCAAAAAAGTACTCACAAATAATTAATAAAAAGATCCTTTCGAACCAATTAATAAAAAGTTTTACTTTACCAAAAAGAATCCATGGAATAATGTTTACGAAATCATCAACAAATATGCTTTATGGGAGACATATTGATAATCCATACATGTCTTCAGGTAGATCAGATTTATCCTTTACTCTCTCCTTAACAAATAAAGATTCTTATAAAGGTGGAGAATTAATTATTGAAACATTGAATTCAGAAGAGAAATTTAAATTAGATGCTGGACAGATCATCATATACCCAAGTTCTTACTTACATGAAGTGAGCGAAGTAAATAGTGGTAACAGATTAGTATGCGTAGGTTGGATAGAAAGTTATGTTAGATCAATTGAAGAGAGGGAATATTTATTTGATTTGGACGCAGGTGCAAGAAGTTTGCTTAGAAAGCATGGCAGATCTGACGAACTTGATCTTATTTTTAAATCTTATTCAAATCTCCTAAGAGTTATGGGGGATTAAATAAGGATCATTTTATACAACAAAAAGAATATAAGTTTTAAATTGATTATTATGTAAAAGATTATATTTATCGAATGGCCAAAAAAAGTTCAATTGCAATTTTTATCGCAGCCACAAGCGCATTAGCTATTTCAACGGCAGATAGTAATTCAGTTAAATCAGGTGAAAATGATTTAGGTGGATTAAAAGAATGGAATACTGATATGCCTTTAGATGCAGATTTCAAATTAGATGCAGAAGCACAAAGAATAGCTGACGAAGCCGCCAAATCATCTGCGTGCGTTCCTATTGGCGAGGGAGAAAACTGCTGGTAAAACAGAAAAAAGTAAAAAACACCCTAGATGGGTGTTTTTTAATGCAATTTAAGAAAAAAAACACTCTAAATGAGTGTTTTTTTATTCAATTTAAAATTATTTTAGAATTTAAATTGTGTTTCGATTACGGCACCAGTGTAGTCCTCTCCTTCAGTTCCGTTAGCATTTGATGCTCCGAAAATTGTTGGGGTTACAGTTACTGAGTCATTAACTTTGAAACCATAATATGCTTCCCACATGAAGGGTTCTGCACCAGTGTTTTCTCTCATTTGTGGCTGACCGAATGCAACACCAATACGATCATCAGGATTAAACGTATCCAACCAAGATAAGCCTACAAAATACATATCTGTGGTGTCATTAGATGAATAACCATCCAATACTGAGTAATCATAACCAAAAGATACTTCAGGAGTAGCAGTTCCAGTTTCTAGTGGTCTCCACCATGCTCTTAATCCATAGTTGGTACTATTTTCATTACGATCATCTCCAGTCGCTGTACTGAAGTAGCTATCGCCCCAGTCATTGTACTTAAGATTAACCATCGCAGAAACAGCCCACTGATCTTTAGTAAGACCTACTTGAGTAGCCCAACTAGTTTTTGATTCATTTGTAAGGAGACCAGAGGGGATGTATTTATCATCTGCATCTTTTTGAGTTGATCCTGATTTAGTACCAATATTTGAACTAATTGCAAATCCGTTATCTGCCTTGTAAACCCAACCTGCGCCAGTATCTGTACTTGCACCATAAGCAGCGGCATTACCACCAAGAGTAAACGCTTTCAATACAGGCTTATAAATTGATGGACTAGTTCCATGCATGTAATAGTTCTCAATTAATGGGCCAACAAATACGGTATTCTTCTCACCTACAGGGAATGAATACCAAATTTTATCTACCTTTATAGCGTTTGAATTACCTTTTGCGGAACTTAGATAAGTACCATGGTCTTTATCTTTAGTCCAAGAAGTCGCGTTACCAGTTTTGAGTCTCACATAAAGATTGTCATCCCCAGTGAAACTTGTGTTTAAGTTACCTGTCCAGGTGTATTGAAAAAGAGCAGCCTCATTGGAAACAGTATCAGTGCCTGACCCATCATAAGAAAGAGCACCAACTGTGAAATTAACTTTACCGTCTAATGTAGTTGTATCTGAGAAACCACCGGCTTCAAATTCATTTTGTTTTACCTCAAGGCCATCGACACGACTTTTAAGGTTTGCTATATCTTCACTAACTTCGTTAATGAATGTCTGACTGTCAAGTCTCGAAGATTTTACTTGGCTACGTGCATAGCTGTTCATTTCTTCTATATTGACAACGTCGGAAGCTTGCGAAGCAACTGGAGCCAATAAGCTCAAAGATGCTCCTGCTACCAACATTTGTTGGAAGAGTTTCATTTTACCTCACACTAAAGTAACCCAAAAAATTTGGGTAACTATACTGTATCGAGCGTAACAGAAAAGGAAAGGAATATAAGTTTCATTTCGATGTAACTTTTGATACTATTAGTTTCTTCTTATCTAATAAATATATTAAATTTACTAATTTTTTATTAATGGATAATTAAGAGATTCTCTTTCTTCTACCCATGATGATGCCACTTCTCTAGCTAATTTTCGAATTTTTTCTATATATTGCGCGCGATCTGTAACCGAAATTACACCTCTAGCATCAAGAAGATTAAATGTATGACTACATTTCAGAACAAAATCAAGGGCTGGATAAGTTAATTTCTTTTCGATTAGATTATTTGCCTCTGCTTGGTAAATTTCAAATAATTTTCTGAGATTATCAGCACAAGATTCAGTAAAATTATAAGAGCATTGACTTTTTTCAAATTGAAGCCAAATATCCCTATATTTCAAATCTTTGTTCCAATTTAAGTCCCAGATACTTTCCTTATCCTGCAAAAACATTGCAATCCTCTCAAGCCCATAAGTAATTTCAATTGGGATTGGATTACAATCTATCCCCCCACATTGCTGGAAATAAGTAAATTGAGTAACTTCCATGCCGTCCAACCAAACTTCCCAACCTACACCCCAAGCTCCAAGTGTTGGAGACTCCCAATTATCTTCCACAAATCTTATGTCATGATTTTTAGGCTTAATTCCAAGCGATTCTAAAGATGTCAAATATTTTTCCTGAATTCCTTCCGGTGAAGGTTTAATAATTACCTGATATTGAAAGTAATGTTGTGCCCTATTTGGATTATCGCCAAAACGCCCATCTGTAGGTCTTCTACATGGCTCTGCATATGCCACACTCCAAGGTTCTGGCCCAATAGCCCTTAAAAAAGTGTGCGGATTCATTGTTCCAGCACCTTTTTCGGTATCGTATGGTTGCATAATCAAACAACCTTCTTCTGACCAAAAATTATTTAAATTTTGAATTATATCTTGAAAAAACATTTAATTAAAAAGGCGGAAAAATTTAGATCAATGCCACTAGACATAATAACAAAGCTTTAAAGTGAAAATTTTTTTAAAATCCAAGTTCTCAAAAATATCATCCGATAAAACGCTTTCATTAAATTAGATGCTTGATAAAAATAAATGAGGAATTAATTATGTAAAAAAATCTAATGGCAATGGTCCAAAAGTATTAGATTCTTTAGCACCTTCATCATACTGACATGTTATTAAAATTCCTTCTCCAAGACCATTTTCAGATCTTACAAAAACATTACTAGTTTTTTGATTAGCTTTTAAAAAAACACCTCCATCAGCATGAAGAGAACCTAGATTCCCAAATTTAATTGAGGAATATTTCTTAGAAATTGATTGTAGTGCTGCAATAGCTTTATTATCACTAGGTGCCATTATGCCTATTGTTATCCAATCGGCATTAAAAATATTTGCCTCTAATTCCTCTAAAAGTTTTTTTTCTTGCCTATTACTTAATTGAGGTGCAGTTCTAAGACTATTTAAATCAATTAATTTATCTATTTCCATTAGCTTTATATTAAAAATTCTTAACCAAATGTTCTTCCATTCCAAGCCCACAATGATGCTGGCACATCATCAAAAGAGATATAAATCCTATCTATTGGGATCCCCATTTTCTCATATACAAAATCTGATAATGGCTTTGCCATTTCTGAAGGATTTAGAGAGCCTATTGATTTTATTTCTAAAAAGCAAGAAGGTGTCTCATCATCAAAATACATTTGGCAATTATCATCTATTTTAGCCATAACAAAACTTCTTGATTTATTAGTTAAAGATGAAATAAGAATTGAAATTTCTTCGAGTATTTTACTTTTATCATTTACTTTTGCTGAAGTCGAAACATTAATATAAGGCATCTCTATGCAGCTAGATAATCTTTCTTAGAATTATTTTCTATATAAACAGTTTTATTTTTTAAATTTCTTTTTGAAGAAAGATATGCCATATCGTATGAACTTATTCCGTTTTTATAAGGGTTGAAAAGAGCATTTTTAGACCTATTTTTTTTGCTCCTTTTGAACTCAATCATCATTGTTAAATCTTTAATTAATAATTTAACTTTTTTTGAATAGATGTCTAGTTTTTTTGAGAATTTTTAATTTATTAAATTAAAAAAATTCCTAATACACAATTAGAATTTCTTTTTACTAGATTTGACATGCATAATCTAAACTAGTTGTTTTGGAAGTTTTAAATAATTATCAACGAAAAAAACCTGATGAGAGTAATGATGAAGAATTTTATTCTGATCCAAAATTTGTTTATCATCTTGATGCAAACTTCAGGCAAAATCTATCAGATTTATATGAAAAAGAAATTAATAATTATTCAACCGTCCTTGATTTGATGTCCAGTTGGGATAGTTATTTACCAAAAGGGAAAAAATATAAAAAAGTTATTGGACATGGTTTAAACAAAAAAGAACTTGAAAAAAACAGAATTTTTGATTCTTTTTGGATACAAAATTTTAATTTAAGTCAACAAATTCCTCTAGATAGAGAAAGCGTCGATTATTGCTTGATGGTAGCCGCATGGCAATATTTACAATATCCAGAGAATTTAACCAAAGAGATTGCAAGAATATTGAGCAGAAATGGCAAGATTATTATTTCTTTTTCAAACAGAGCATTTTGGCATAAAGCTCCTAACATATGGACTTCATCTACTGAAGAAGAGAGGGTTAAATATGTAAGAAAAGTATTAATCTCAAATGGATTTAATGAGCCAAAAATTATCAGAAAGTTTACAGAGCCAGCACTTAATATCTTTAATTTTTTAAATAAAGACCCATTTTATTGTTTAATCGCAACCAAAGAGTAATTTTTTAATTGCATTGCGTTAAACAACAACTCCATAAAAAAGTTATAAACTATCTTTCATAGCCATACTTTTAAATTTTTACTAATATTGGGTAGTTAAAATTAATTATATGGGTTCTAAAAGAGAAAAATATCCTGAAAAATGTCCTTGGGATCTTGGCCCTAATCAACATTTAGCAAAAGAAGAAAACTGGACTTTAAGATTAGGAGAAGCAAATGTATGCTTTAGCAAAAATAAATTAGATAGTAATTATTTTCATGTAATTAGTAATGAGAATGAAGAACAAATTTTAGCTTTTAGAGCAAGACTTTTATATCAAAAACTACTTGATAAAGGATTTAGATTGGTTGAATAAAAAAACTAATTTAATAAGCATATATCCTCGAAAACAAACTTTTGTGTTTCTTCTTCTTGATTTTGGTTTAAGTATTTTATTGTTCTCGAATTCAATATCCAATAATCGTCCCTACCTATATTAAGAAATTCATCCTCGTATTCCAATTTTTGAGAATTTGTCTCAAGTGTATCTGGATCAATTTGTCTACTACTATATTTTTTACTAAGGTAACCTGTTCCTGTATCAAAAAATTCTTCAACAAAAATTTCTATTATAGTTCCATGAATTTTACGATAGACCATATTAATACAGTTATTTTTAACTCTATATTTATCACCTTGATTCTTACCTGAAACACTCATTTCAATTCCTCTTTCAGAATTTTTAAGTAAATTAAAATTATTTTCTGAGTGCACTGATTCAAATTCTCTCTTTATCCTATGTATACTCACTTCAAATAACTGAGATGCAATACTTTTAACAACTTTCTCATCTTCTATTTTTTGAATATTTGGTTTAAAGTCTTTACCTAATACGAAGTTACCTTTATGAAGTTTATTATTAGTTAAGAAAATACATTTACCTTGGTAACCATGAAAATCATTTTTCCAGGTATAACGATTTTCATAAGCCTTTTTGAAAATCTCCTTACAATTAATTTGTTGTAGATTCTCCATTAATTTTTTTAAATACGTGAAATAATTCTACAAAAAAAAACCCTCCCTGCTAGAGGAGAGTTTTTTGATTAAATTAAACTAGTTTTGAGTAATTTTTGTATTTTCAATATTGTCAAAAGCTTGACCAATTTTCTTAAAGTCAAATCCCATTGCTCTTAATGCATGCCAAAGATGACCTTGTAAGAAAAAGAATCCCAAATAAAAATGAGTATTAGCAAGCCAAGCTCTTGAGCTGTATGCTCCTGAACCTAAATCAACCGTATCAGTAAAATAAGGTGCAAATTCAAATTGAAGCTTTAAAGGCTCTCCATATAGATCAACTGGATATATGGTTGTATTTGAAGCACACCAAAAAGCAGCAACAAAAGCCATATAAGAAACTCCAACTACTGAGTAAGACAAAATAGCCTCAGCTCCAAGTAAACCTTTTCCTTTAAATTCTGTATATTCTCCAAATTGTTTAGTACAAATATGGAAAACTCCTCCAATTATTTCAAGGAATGCTAAGAAAGCATGTCCACCCATTACATCTTCAAGACTATCTATTTTCAAAAAATCAAATTGATGATTCCAAATAGCAGCAATATCCAAATTGTAAACGACTTGTCTTGTAGATCCGATCGCTGGGTCGTAAATCCCATGAATACGAGCCCATTCCACGAACATTATTGCTCCAAGACCAAGAAATATCAGATGATGGCCAAGAATAAAAGTTAATTTATCTGGATCATCCCACTCGAAATCAAATTTTTGTGGCTTACTATTTTCCGGATAGTCTCCAAGATCGCCTGCAAATTTATTGGAATGTAATAATCCTCCGGCACCTAACACCGCTGAGAAAATTAGATGTAATGTGCAAATTACAACAATTCCGTATGGTTCTGTAATAACACCATTTTCAACGCCACCAATTCCTATACCCGCAAGGTGAGGCAAAACAATTGCTTTCTGTGCACCCATTGGAATACTGGCGTCGTAACGAGCCAATTCGAATAATCCAAAAGCTCCTGCCCAAAACATCATTAATCCTGCATGGGCAGCATGAGCTGCTATGAATTTACCTGAACGGCCAACAACACCAGAATTCCCTGCGTACCAGTCATAGGTGACATCAGATTTTCCGTAAGTTTGTAACACTTGATTTAAGTAAACAGCAAATTGAGCTTATTGCTATTCAGTATGTTTTTTTACATGTTCTTTACAGATTTAATTACTTATGTAAAAAAAACATATTTTGAAAGAACAAATGTTACAAATTTGGAAATTAATATCTTTGAAAGCTTACGCCAATGAAGGGATTTCGCCTTTAAGCTGAGAAGCCCATGTTTCAAGGCGTGAATCAGTCAGATCAGACTCACTATCCTCATCGAGAGGTAATCCACAAAAGCTTTCTCCAATGACGCTTTTAGACTCATCAAATGTGTAAGAAGATTTATCTACATAACCGACCATTTCTGCGCCTGCTTTAGTGAAGTAGCTATGAAGTTCTTCCATGGCATCACAATAGTTTTCTGTATAGGTAGAAGAGTCTCCTAAACCAAAAATTGCAACTTTTTTACCTGATAAACTTAGTTCACCAATATCCTCCAAAATTGAATCCCACGCAGTTCCTGATCTTTCTTCATCTGCTCCGGTGTTCCAAGTAGGTATCCCACAGATAATTCCTTCAAGACTTTCTAATTCCGAAAGATCATCTACATCAGATACATCTTTAGGTGCTTCTGCAGAAGAAATAAAATTGTGAAGACGATCAGCTACGTCTTCAGTTTTTCCAGTTGTAGTTGCGTAATAAATTCCTACAGTCATAACTTCAATATGTTTACCTTAAAATAATAAAATCTAAAAACATTAAATTAATTTCTTTAAAAACTTTTTCATGTAAAATTTTATACTAATTAAAGTAAGAAAAAATTTTTAAGAAAAACTTTATAAAATATTTCAAATTATCATGACGGACAAACTTCAAAATGATATTAATAACCTTGTTGAAGAATTTAACTTTCGTGGCCAGAAAAAATACAAATTAATTGTTTTATTTGGTTTATTGGGTGATTTTGATAGCTTTGAATATGCAATAAATTTGAAAAGTTTTATTGATAAAAATCAAGATAATAATTTAGATATTTTTGCAATTGCTATTGGGAACCAAAATGGAAAAGAAAAATTCTGTAAATTTACTGGTTTTTACGAAGAAAATTTAATAGTTGTTTCTGATAATAAAATCCATAATAATCTACAAGTCTCAAGAGGATTAGATATTGGTTTAGGAGGTTGGATCAACATGCTTTTAATGCTATCAGGGATAAATTCTTTAAAAACAATTAAAGAAGTTATTAGAGGTTATACCGGAGACCGAAAAGCAAAGCAAATCTATTCAGAATTTGACAAAATTGATGTTTTAAAATTTCTTAAATTTTCAGGAAATTCTTTTAAAAAAGTTTTCGGAGATTGTTATTTGAGACCATTTGAATTAGCAACATTTAGATTAAACAATATGAATGAAATAATCCAAAATTGGAGTGATTATATTCTTAATGAAGAATACCTTCCTCAGAGAGGTGCTACCTTCTTGTTAAATAATCAAAATCAGGTTATCTATAAATTTTTTTCAAACGATGTTCTTGGATATTCATCAAACATGAGAGATCCTTTGGGATTTTTATCTGATTTAATTAAAGAATAGTTTTTAATATTATTTTTATGTATGTAGATATATTCGGATATTTAGCAGCAATTTTAACAACAGCGGCATTTCTACCTCAATTGATAAAAACTTTAAAAACAAAAAAAGCAGATGACGTTTCTTTGACAACATTAATTATGTTTATTATCGGTGTTTTTTCATGGATTATTTACGGTTACAAAATTTCATCTACACCAATATTGATAGCAAATTTAATTACCCTGATCTTAAATCTATTGATATTAATTTCTAAACTATATTTTTCAAAAAATTAAAATAAGTAAAAAATTTTTTTATAGTAATAAATTTTAGATTTATTTAAATCTTGATTAAAATAAAAAAAAATTTGTTGATTTTGAAAACTTCAAAATGCTGGGTTTGGTTTAAAGGTAGCCTTAATAATGGTGGATATTGGAAAGAGGGATTTACTTGTACTTTTGATGAAAAACCAGGCGTTTTAATAGAAAGTCCTGCTTACGTAACTTGTCGTGTTCCTACATGGAGAGTTTTGACTAAAGAACCAGAAAATTTATATAAATCTCCTTTAATTCCTGACAATGCAATTTGGAAAATTATTTAAATTCTAAATGAATTAGAAAAAACTTTTTGACTGCGCTACGGCAAGTTAATATTGCTTTAATAGATATTTAATTAATACCATCTACTCTCTTTTCATAAATATTATCCCTTTCTTAGTCCTTGGTTTTCTTTTCGGGAAAAAGAATCCAAAGATTTCAAAATATATTGCAAGACCTCTTATAAAATTTGGCATTCCATTAAGTGTTATGGGTCTCTTATTAAAAGAAGGCATAGATATAAACCTAATTAAAAGTGCATTTTTAGCATTCTCTGTAATTGGATTTTTAATAACTTTAATAAATATAATTCCAATATTTAATAAGAGGCTTCCTAATTACACATTGCAGCTAGCAGGCCTAATAGGTAATACATCATTTCTTGGAATACCAATTGCGATAGCTCTTCTACCTTCAACAACTATAAATTTCACTATTGGCTTTGATTTAGGAACAACACTTTTCGCTTGGATATTTGGACCTTATTTTCTTCAAGGAAAATCCAAAAACAAGAATATCCCAAACATCAAAGGTCTATTTAATGCATTAATAAATAGTCCTGCATCAAGGGGAATTATTGGTGTACTTCTTGCCTATCTTTTCCAAATAGATGATATTTTAGGGAATTACCTTTGGATTCCTGCAAGAATAGTTATTGCTTTGGCAATAATAATTGTAGGGACAAGACTGGGAATAATCACAAATCAAAAAGGAGGGGTTTTGGATCTAAATGAAGAAATTAAATTTTCAATTTTATTAAAGTTATTTATTCTTCCTTTTATTATATTTTTAGTCTGCAAATCTTTAAATTTTAATTTCTATCAATCATCAGCTGTAATTCTTCAGGCAGGAACTCCAACAGCAATCTCAACAATACTAATGGCAGAGGCTTATGGCGTAAAAGAACAAATCGCTTCAAAAATTCTTTTTACAACAACTTTAATTTCAATAATTACAATACCTTTATTAAAAACATTTATGAGTTTTTTTATTCAAACAAATTAAATAAGATCACGGTATAAAATGCATAATTAATGATTATTGTAAAGATTATATCCTGATAACATAATAATGTCTTAAGATTTAGGTTATGAAGTCAGCAAACCCTGAAAATGAATATATTCCTTTAGATCTTAGGATTTCTGTGAGGAGAGATACTCTACGGCTTATTTCAGAAATGGCTCAAGACATGGGAATAAGCATAAATGAAGTTTTTAGTTTTTTAGCCGAAGATTCTGTTATCGATCTTGAATTAATGGAAGATTTGAGTAACATCGATATCCCCAGCAAGTGCAGCCTTGATGATCTAAAAAAAGCTCTTCTTAAAAAAAGACTTTGTTAAAATCTTTCAACTTTTCTATTTTCCCAGTCAGATTTATAACCACTATTCATTAGAAATTTCGAATACTTATTTAGATCATTTTTTTGAATTCGCACTAAATTATAAATCCCAAATTTCCCCAATTTTTGATGATTAATTTTTGACCATTGCTCTCTACCAATAGAGTATTCATCTATCACAACCAATAAAGATTTGAATTCATAATTGGGTTGATCCTCATAATTTTCTCTTCTATCAATTTTTAGCCTTTCTGAAAGATTAATTAATCCCTCTTCAGTGTTTGGTTCATAAAAAACTATTTGCCTCGAATAATAGTGTAATGAAGGTTTTCTTATCCCAATCATTGCTAAAGTTTCCTTCCCTTCGCGAATATCTAAAATTAATTTTGAGATATTCCTTAATGGTAATTGTCTAGAAGTATCTGCTAATTTCCTTATTGGGGACATCAAAAAAGATTGTCCAATTAAAAGCAAAATTTGAAGATAAAGCAGGATATTTTTGGGCTTTAAAGAAAATAAAATTATTCCAAGAAGTGTAAATGAAGAGAAGAATAATTTGGCTTTAAAAATTATCCCAGAGCTTATTAGTTCAGATGCAAGATTTGGCATTTCAGGATCATTTATTGAACTTAACCAACTATTTGAGAAAAAGAATGCTAAGAAGATACCAAAAAAAATTAAAATATTAAAAATCGAGAAATATAGATAACCTTTAATCGATTTTTTTAAGTTTATAAGGCTATTACTAATCAAGATTGCCGCTGCTGGAATTGCTGGCAACCAATAGCTTGGTAGTTTCGTAGCAGAGAGGCTAAAGAAAATTAAAACTGAGGTTAACCAACATAGAGAATAGGTATAAAGAGTATCTGTAACATTGCAACTTTCTTTTGAACTTTTCAATAAATCCTTAAAGGCTTTGAATATCCCGTGACACAAAAAAGGAGTGAATGGTAATGAAGCCAATATCATTATGTAAAGAAAAAACCAGAATGGTTCGGCATGATTATTTACAACTGAGGTATATCTTTGAAAGTTATGGTAACCAAAAAAGTTATCCCAAAAAGGCTTTCCCTCTTTTATGAGTTCTAAAATGTACCATGGAACACTTATAAGTATTGTTATTAAGAAACCTTTCTTAGGGTTTATCTTACACAGCAACGTTTTCCAATTCTTCTGACTAAACAAGAAAGATGTAATAGTCAATAATGCCAGAACAAATGCAACAGGTCCTTTAGTTAAAATTGCAAAACCTAAAAATACCCAGGCTGAAATACATTGATGATTATTTTCACTTGCCATTCTTCTCCAAAACAAAAGAAGGCTAATCCCTAAGGTTCCAGTTAAAAGGGCATCACTCACGGCAGTTCTACTCCAAATAATTATTAATGGAGACAAAGCAAAGCCTAATGATGCAACTATTGGAGTGAAGAAGTGTCTATCACTCTTCTGTGGCCAACAAAACAACGTATCTCCAATCATCAACATTAAGAATAATGATGCCAAAGCTGAAGGGAGTCTTGCTGAGAGAGTCCCGAAAGTATCCCAAATCTCGTTTTTCGGTAATGAGTAAAAAAACCCCATTAGCCAATATATAAGCGGAGGCTTATCAAAACGAAATATTCCATTAACTTTTGGCGTTAACCAATCACCTGATTCACTCATCCCCCTTGCTGCAGCGGCAAATAAAGGGGGGGTTTCATCTACCAATCCTGTAGTACCTAAACCTAAGATAAATATAATGATCCCACAAACTAAAACTATCAATAAGGTTATGAGCCTTTTTTTTGAGTTAAGAAGAATCATTTAAAATTATTTATATTCGTGCATTACCTTATTAAGCCAGTTCACAACCTTGTTAGCAAATATATCTGCGGAGGCATTTTTTTCTACCCATTCTCTACATTCCTGACGCTTTATTTTTTTAATAATCTCTACATAGGAAAGCATATTTTTTTTATCATCAGGATTAGCAAGAAAACCTGTTTGACCATGCTTAATAATTTCACTAGGTCCTCCCCTTTTATAGGCTATAACTGGCACCCCACAGGCTAAAGCTTCAACAATAACGTTCCCATATGCCTCATTCCATTTTGGAGTGTTTAGCAGCCCTCTACATTTACCAAGTTCTTTTTGTAATTCATTAGTTGATAAAAATCCCATCCAATCTATAGCGCCTTCAGGGAACGATTTTTCTATATTTGACGCATACATCTCATCTTCTATAAGTCCCCAAACTTTTAATTTTTCGCCAAGTTCATTTGCAACATAAACTGCATCTTCCAAACCTTTTTCCGGAGCCACTCTTCCAACCCATGCCAAGGGTCCATTTACTGAATCTTGAAAAATATAATTATCTAAATTAAACCCATTCCCAATAATTATTGGTTTTTTTATGAATGGATAATCATTAGCTTGCATTTTCGAATGAAAAGCAAAATTATTTGGATATTTAGCATATACCTTAAATATTAAATTACTAATTACTAAACTTTCAGAACCCATACTAATAATATGTGCAATAGGTATATCTAAATTTAGCGTCATCCAAATAGGCAGCCAATCATAGGACATGTTCAACAATACATCTGCATTTTTAGCAATATCTAATCCCTTTTCAAGCATTCCTGCTAAAAGAGAATTGTCTGGGATACTCACGGGAGAATTATAATTTTGATGCTGCCAACTAATTTGATCTTCACCTTCCACACAATGTAATTTTGCTTTTACATTACTTTCATGTAACTTAGAATTTTTTGGAGCTACAACCTCAACAGAATGACCTAAAGAAATTAAACCTGAAACTAAAGAATTTAAAGTTAATTCAACTCCACCGCCTTTGCCACTCCCTAAAAACCCTATTGGAGTACTAATCAAAACTATTCGCATTATTAGACTTTTTAAAAAAAAGAAACTAATTAAATAGTAGTATCAGAAAATTTATTTTCCCATAAACTCTTTCTCTGGCTAACAAAAAATACTGAGATAAGAACAAACACCACTCCTATCCACTGCACTAGAGTGAGTCTTTCATCTAACCAAACACCTCCACTGAGAAGAGCAAATACAGGTGTTAAAAATGCAAGAGTGCTAAATCCTGTTATTTCTTTATTATTGGCAAAATAGAAAAACAATCCATACGCAATTGCTCCTCCAAAAATACTTGCAAATGACATAAGTCCCCAATCAAATATTGTCCATTCTGGAATTATTGTGAAATTTGATTGTAAGCAGTGCTTAATAATTAAGGGCAAACTCCCTAAAACCATATGCCAACCTGTAACTGCAACTGGATCACTTTTAGTACAAGTGAATCTAATTAAAATAGTACCTAGTGCCATAGCCAGAGAAGCTGCAAGCATCCAAAGTTCTCCAAAGTTAAAAGCAACATCATTTATAGACTTATCAGACATCAACCACAAATTCCCTAAAAATTCTTGTGGAACTCCTAAAAATACTATTCCTCCCAATCCAAAAAGTAGTCCTAACCATCCTATTGGATTAATTAAATTCCCAAAAATTGCCCTCGCTAAAATAGCTACCAAAAGCGGTTGAGAATCAATTAAGACAGAACCTAAACCTGCTCCAGTTTTTTCAATGCCATAAGTTAAAAACAACTGAAAAAAAGTAGCATCAACAATCGTAAAAACAAAAAACCACTTCAAATCGCATTTATAAATTTTTAGATCTCTTTTAAACAAATATGTTGTTATTAGAACAAGAATACCTGCTGGAAGTAATCTTAAAGAAGCCACAAACTCTGGCCCAGCACTAGATACTAAAGGAGTCATGGCCGCCATTGAAGTACCCCAAAGTGCAAAAGGGAGTATCATTAAAAACCAATTTAGGATTGAATTCATTAAGTCTGCTGATAGTCTTTTTAAAGTAGTTTTATGAATTTACCTTAAAAGAATGATTTGGCCTTTTAGACGAAAGTCAAAAAAAAGAATAGCTCGTATAGTAATTGATGAGCCTATCACAAGTTCAACAAGAGTTTCAGTCCTTAAAGCTCTTAAACAAATTGAGGATAGAGAATTTCCCGCTTTAATCGTGAGAATTGATTCCCCAGGGGGTACCGTTGGGGATAGCCAAGAAATATATTCTGCTATTAAAAGACTAAAGGATAAAGGATGTAAAGTAATTGCTAGTTTTGGGAACATCTCAGCATCAGGAGGCGTTTACATTGGTGTTGCATCTGACAAAATAGTTGCTAATCCAGGCACAATTACAGGATCTATTGGAGTTATTATAAGAGGAAATAATTTATCTGAATTATTAGATAAAATCGGCATTAAATTTGAGACTGTTAAAAGCGGTGTATTTAAAGATATACTTTCGCCAGATAAACCTCTAAGTGAGGAAGGTAGAGGTCTACTCCAAGGGCTTATAGATGAAAGTTACAAGCAATTTACTGAAGCTGTTGCTGAAGGAAGGAATTTACCAGTTGAAGAAGTAAGAAAATTTGCTGATGGAAGAATTTTCACTGGAACACAAGCACTCGAACTTGGTCTTGTTGATAAGATTGGAGATGAATTTGTTGCAAGGGAGCTAGCTGCAGAAATGGTTAATATTGATCCTAAAATTCAGCCCTTAACATTTGGGAAGAAGAAGAAAAAAATACTTGGACTAATTCCTGGAAGTAGAATGATTGAAAAAATCATCAATAATATCTTTTTTGAGTTTGATTCATCCAATAAAGTACTTTGGTTATACAAGCCTTAAAGCAATATGTATGAAAAAATGAAAGATGATTATAAAATTACATTTATTCGCGGTGCTACAACAGCATCCGGGAATTCTGTTAGTGAAATAGAAATTGCCGTAGTGGAATTAATTGATGAATTAATTTCACGAAACAATCTAATCAAAACGAACATCCTATCCATTACATTCACAGCGACAAAAGATTTAAATGCATGTTTCCCCGCTTCAATTGCAAGGAAATTTAATGGACTTGATTCAGTTGCCTTTTTAGACTGCCAACAAATGCACGTATCAAATGATGTTGATTTTTGTATAAGAATAATGGCTCAAGTTTTATTACCGCCAAATTATGAAATAAAGCACCCTTACTTAAAAGGCGCTGCAAAATTAAGGACAGATAGATGTTAACCTTAGTGAAATTATTTTCCTGCTTTAAATTTGAATAGCAAGAACTCTAGCTTTAAATTCCACTCCCTATAATGTTAAAAATCACAATGAATCCTAATTTAAATTTAAAAATTTTAAGATTTTTTATTATCCCTACAATTTTAGTTTTAACTCCTTTTTTTAATAAAATTCAAGATGCTAAAGCGGCGATGGAATTCCAGTGGGATCAAGACGATAGTTATAGAAGATTAAAGTGGTTTCAAAAAGAAAATAAAAAAAGATTTAGAAATAAAATTTATTTTTTCTTGAGGCCATCTGATAGAAGAACAGATCTCTTAAAAATTAATCTAGCAATTCCTAAGACCTTTAAATCCACTTTAAAAAACGAAAAAATTAGTTTTTGCAAAGTAAAAATAGGTGGTTTTGAGGGTAGAACTAAATGTTTAGAAGACATTCCAGCTGATTTCGAAATAAAGACTGATGAATCAGGCTTACGATCCCTAGATATTTACCCTTATAGCCCAATTCCCATTAACAAAAACAGTTATGCAATTGTCTTTAAAATCTTCAATCCAAAAAAAGCAGGGTTATATCAATTTCATTCATTCGGGCAACCTAAAGGGAAATCATTTTCAAGTTATTTAGGAAGCTGGACTATAGTGATCGATTAAATGATAAATTAAATAAGGATAATTAAAAAAATGACTAAAAGAACTTTTGGCGGAACTTCAAGAAAAAGAAAACGTGTATCTGGTTTTAGAGTAAGAATGCGTTCTCATACAGGTAGAAGAGTTATTAAAAGCAGAAGACAAAAAGGTAGAGAAAGAATAGCTGTATAAATTTTAATTCAAATGGCCTTACCTAAGGATATGCGTTTAAAAGGTCATAGGACTTTTAATTACATTCACAAAAATTCCATAACTTATCATGGAAAATTAATGACTTTTAAAATTGCAAAATCAAATCCAGCAATACTCTTAACCCATAAATTCACAAATACCTCAAATAATTTTAGGATTGCAATTGCTGTTAGCAAAAAAGTTTCAAAAAAAGCTGTAGAAAGAAACAAATTAAGAAGAATTCTGCAAGAGTGGTTATTAACAAACATTCAAAAAATTAATAACCACAAACCTTATTGGTTACTTGTTAACCTTAAATTTGGGGATTTCTGCAATGATAAAAGCAGCCTTTTGGAGGAATTTCAAAACTTAATGTTCAAATCTCGCCTAATCAAATGATTAACATGAATGAAGAAACCTTTTATGAAGGTGGTCCTGCTAAGAGTGATTTAATAATAAATCTTTTAGCAGGAATAACTATACTTGGTTTGCCATTTACCTTTGCCGCAATAGTTAGAGCATTGTGGTTGAGATATAAAATTACAAACAAAAGAATTACCATAGATGGTGGCTGGTTTGGCAAAAATAAAACACAAGTCTCATTAAGTAATATTGAAGAAATCAGATCTATTCCAAGGGGATTCGGTTCATATGGTGACATGGTTCTTATCCTTAACGATGGATCAAAGGTTGAAATGAAATCATTACCTTTATTCAGAGAAAAGCAAAAATTTATTGAAGAAAATATAAACAAAAGATCACAAATACCAAATCTCAACGAGGTAGAAGGTTTTGCTACTAAATCCTAAATAAATTAATTACAAAAATCTTTTTTTCCTGTAAAATAAAATGTCTAATACAATTACACTCTCTTTAATATCGTGATAGGGTTCATTTCTGAAAAACTACTTATCCCGATTCTAGATTTTTTCTACGGTCTAGTACCTAGTTATGGTTTAGCGATTGTTGCATTGACAGTCGTAATTAGAATTGCACTTTTTCCTCTAAGCGCTGGTTCCATTAGGAGCGCAAGGAGGATGAAAATTGCCCAACCAGTAATGCAAAAAAGGCAAGCAGAAATAAAATCTAAGTTTTCAGGTGATCCAAAGAAACAGCAAGAAGAGCTTGGAAAATTAATGAATGAATTTGGTAGTCCCCTCGCAGGTTGCCTACCATTGATAGTACAAATGCCCGTACTATTTGCATTGTTTGCAACCCTAAGAGGCTCACCATTCGCTGATGTCCCCTACAACATAAATCTCAAAGTCGTCCCACAAGATCAGTTAGCAGCCATTGATCCAAAACCTTACAAATCCCCACGACACTCTATTTTTATCACCGAAAAATCACATTTTCCTGTAATCGCTACGATACCTAGTGGAACAAAATTAGGCACAGAAGAATCCATAAAAGTAAATTTAGAAACAACAAATGGCAATAGCTATTCTGAAGTTTTATCTAAATATGACAACGGATCCAAGTTCCTCCCGACTTGGACGGTTTCCAAGGGATCAGAAAATCTTAAAGTTTCCCAAGACGGAATAGTCACAGCAATCAAACCGGGTGATGCAACAATCGAGGCGAAAATCCCTGGTCTAGCTGCTAAAAGTGGTTTTTTATTTATTAAAGCTCTTGGTCAAGTTGGTTTTTATGTAGATGGTGCAATTAATTGGGATATTGCTGCATTAGTGGGTGCCTTTGGATTAACCTTACTCCTCTCTCAAGTTTTATCAAGTCAGGGGATGCCTGCGAATCCACAGCAATCAACAGCAAATAAAATTACACCAGTCATGATAACTGGCATGTTTCTATTTTTCCCACTACCCGCTGGAGTTTTACTCTACATGGTCGTTGCTAATATTTTTCAGGCATTTCAGACTTTTCTGCTTAATAAAGAAGCTCTTCCTGAGAATTTACAGAAAATTTTGGATCAACAATTATTGGCAAAAAATGAAGTAATAACAACTTCTGCTTCAACTATCTCAGATAAAAGATTACCTTTCGAACCCAACAGTAAAAAATAGTTTAAATCTTAAATAATGAATTCTTGGTGTAGAAATTTAGAATTACTCATAAAATCAAGAACTTCATTAATTTGGATCAGGACTAAAGAAGAAGAAAGATTAGAAAAATTAGTTAATATATCTTGTGAAAGACTAAATATAAAAAGATTCGTTTCCTGGGATTGTGTTAGCGGTATAAAAGGATTAATAAATGAAGAAGGTAAATTTTCCAACAATCCGTTAGGAGTACTTAATTGGCTTAAAGAACTAAATTCTGAAGTTTCAACAGTTTTATTAGTTAAAGATTTTCATAAATTTTATGATGACCCAACTATTAATAGAACCATTAAAAAACTATCTTCTGAGCTTAAGGAAACTAGTAATAATTTAATTATTAGTTCTCACCTATTCCCATCTTCAGAAGAACTAGATGAATTAATGACAATTTTAAACTTGCCTTTACCTGATCAAAATGAATTAAAAAATCTAATAAAAAAAATTGCTATAAATACAAATTCAAATCTTGAGGAACAAGACTTAAACGAACTTTCTATAGCTTCAAGTGGCCTAACCGAAATAAAAGTAAAACAAGTCACTGCAAAGGCACTTGCTCAAAGAGGAAAAATAAGTAAAGAAGATATTAAAGATATTCTTGAAGAGAAAAAACAAGTAATCGCCAGAAGTGAAATTTTAGAATTTTTTGAAGCTAAATCAAGTCAAGATGATATTGGTGGTTTGAATGTTTTAAAAGTTTGGCTTAATCAAAGATACAGGGCCTTTTCTAAAGAAGCTAGAAACTATGGATTACCTATTCCCAAGGGAGTCTTACTCGTTGGAGCTCAAGGAACAGGGAAATCTCTAACCGCAAAATCAATTTCTAAGAGTTGGTCTATGCCACTGCTTAGGCTAGATGTTGGAAGACTATTTTCTAGCCTTGTTGGTTCAAGTGAGGCAAGAACAAGAGAAACAATATCGAGAGCTGAGGCCATGTCTCCTTGTATCCTATGGATCGATGAAATTGACAAGGGCTTTGGTGGCGACGCTAGAAGTGACGGAGGAACAAGTCAAAGGGTTTTGGCAAGTTTGCTAACTTGGATGGCTGAAAAAGAAACCGCTGTATTCGTCATAGCTACCGCTAATGCTATAGATAAGCTTCCTGCTGAATTATTAAGAAAAGGTAGATTTGATGAGATATTTTTTCTTGATTTACCAAATTCTCAAGAAAGATTAAGCATTCTTAATTTACATCTTAAAAAAAGAAGGCCAAGTTACAACTTTCCTCTATCTACAATAATTGACAGAACAGATGGCTTCTCAGGAGCAGAACTTGAACAAGCAGTTATAGAGGGGATGCACATTTCATTCTCGGAAAATAGAGAGCTTATGGAGAAAGATTTGATCAAGGCCGTTTCTGAATTAGTTCCCTTATCGAGAACAGCTAAAGAGCAAATTAATTTACTAAAAAACTGGTCATCTTCTGGGCGGGCTCGTTCTGCATCGTAAAAAAATTTTAATTTATTGAAAGATATTTCATAAGTTAGGAATCATTAATTTAGTTAATTTTTCATCAAAAATCCCAAATAATTAATTTAGATTAACTATCTTAATTAATGTATTAAAAAAAAAGAGTGTTAGATCAAAAATTAATAAGAGAAAATCCAACATCTGTTGAAGAGAATTTGTCCTTAAGAGGAAAAGTTTATAAAATATCCTACATACACGAATTAACTATTAAAAAGAAGCAAATTGATATAGAAATATCCAGTCTGCAATCCGAGAGCAAAAAATTAAGCAAATCAATCGGGCAAGTAATTGGGGAATCACAAAACAAAAATACACAAGAACTAAATGATTTGAAGAAAAAGGGAAACGAATACAGAATTAAAATTTCCGAACTTGAAGAGGCACAAAGAATATTAGATGAACAAATAAGAAATGAGATCTATAAATTACCAAATTTTCCTAGCAAAGATGCGCCTATTGGAAAAGACGAAAGTGATAATGTTCAAATAAAAACTTGGGGTGATCCTCTAATAAAAGAGAACCTAAAATCACACTGGGAAATAGGAGAAAATCTTAATATTTTTGAATCTGCGAAATCGACAAAAATATCAAAAAGTCGTTTTATTACTCTTATTGGTGATGGAGCCAGATTAGAAAGAGCATTGATTAATTTCATGCTCGATATGCATACCAAAAATAATTATTTAGAATTAATGCTTCCAGCATTAGTAAATTCAGAAAGTCTTACTGGATCAGGTCAATTACCTAAATTTTCAAATGAAAGTTTTAAATGTTCTAATGACGATCTATGGCTTTCTCCCACTGCTGAAGTTCCCCTGACTGCTTTTCATAGAAATAATATTATTGATTCCAAGCAATTACCCCTTAAGTATGTTGCATATAGCCCATGTTTTAGGAGAGAAGCTGGGAGTTATGGAAGGGATACTAAAGGTCTAATAAGACTTCATCAATTTAATAAAGTTGAACTATATTGGTTTTGTGATCCAAGTAAATCTATTGAAGCTCATAAAAAGATCACTTTAGATGCAGAAAGTATTTTAAAAAAGCTTAATCTACCTTATAGATTAGTTGATATTTGTACTGGAGACTTAGGTTTTTCTGCAAGCAGAACTTTTGATCTTGAAGTCTGGCTACCAAGTAGTAAATGTTATAGGGAAATTTCAAGTTGTAGCAACTGTCTAGACTTTCAAGCACGCAGATCATCAATAAGAGCAAAAATTGATAAAAAAAATACATATATACATACCTTAAATGGAAGTGGGCTTGCGATTGGAAGAACTATGGCTGCTATTCTTGAGAATGGCCAACAAACTGATGGGAGCGTAAAAATTCCAGATGCTCTTGTTCCATATTTTGGATCAAATATTTTAAAAACTGCTTAATATATTTAAATGAATGTTTTAACCTCAATTACTGTTCTGGGATTTCTCATTTTTTTTCATGAGATGGGACATTTTCTTGCGGCAATTTTGCAAGGTATATATGTTGATGGATTTTCAATTGGTTTTGGACCATCAATAATTCAGAAAAGATATAAAAACATAACCTATTCACTTAGAGCTTTTCCATTAGGGGGATTTGTTTCCTTCCCTGATGAAGAAATAAATAATATTGACCCTAAAGATCCAAATCTTTTAAAAAATAGACCAGTTATTCAAAGAGTAATTGTTATATCCGCTGGAGTATTTGCTAACTTAATTCTTGCCTATACTATCTTAATAGTAAATGTAACTACTATTGGAATTCCATTTGATCCCGAGCCTGGAATTTTAGTTTTGGCTACTCAGCCTGAGAAGGCTGCTTCTCTTGCTGGATTACAAGCAGGGGATAAAGTCTTAAAAATCGAAAGCAATATTTTAGGAGTTGGCGATCAAGCAGTTTCTGCTTTAGTAAAAAAGATTCAAAATGCATCAGAGAAACCAATTTCGATAACAATTGATAGAGATGGAGTTCTGAAAGATTTAACTTTGGTCCCAAAAAACATAGATGGAAAGGGTACAATAGGTGCTCAATTGCAACCAAACATAAGGAAAGATACTAAAAAGACAAAGAACATCTTTGAACTTTTCAAATACACTAATAATGAGTTTTCATCACTTTTAGTAAAAACAATTCAAGGTTATAAAGGATTAATAACAAATTTTTCTTCAACAGCTCAGCAATTAAGTGGGCCTGTCAAAATTGTTGAAATTGGTGCTCAACTATCACAACAGGGAGGGACAGGGATTTTATTATTTGCGGCTTTAATTTCTATTAATTTAGCAGTACTTAATTCGTTGCCTTTACCATTATTAGACGGAGGACAACTTGTTTTCACTTTAATTGAAGGGTTTAGAGGTAAACCTGTTCCAGTCAAGATACAAATTTTTGTTACTCAATCCAGTTTTTTTCTTTTAGTTGGTTTAAGTGTGCTGCTCATTATCAGAGATACTAGTCAACTTTTAATAGTGCAAAGATTATTAAACCAATAAATAATTTAAAAATTGTTAGCCGAGCTGTTAATATATTAAATAGTTTAAATATTCTGATAAATGGCTAAAAAGTCCATGATTGCAAGAGAGGTCAAACGCAAAAAGCTTGTAAAAAAATATGCTGCCAAGAGGAAATCACTTTTAGAAGAATTCAATGCCGCAAAAGATCCAATGCAAAGATTAGATATACATAGAAAGATTCAAGCTCTGCCTAGAAATTCTGCTCCTAATAGAGTTAGAAACAGATGTTGGGCGACTGGGAAACCAAGAGGTGTTTATAGAGATTTCGGTTTATGTAGAAATCAATTAAGACAAAGAGCTCATAATGGTGAACTACCTGGAGTTGTGAAATCTAGTTGGTAGGAAATTTTTTTAGTAAATTATTTTTTTATTTCTATTTGCATTTAAAAGAACGAATTTTCAATTTTAAATAAACTGTTTAACTTATTTCTATAATTTTTAAAGTTAATTTAAAAAATTTGCTCAATTTGTCCCTATAAAATGTAAGAATAAATTATGTATAGATTTATAATTTAAAAAGTGGAAGGACAAAATAAGTCGATCACGTTTGACGGACGAGAGATACGACTAACTACAGGACTATATGCTCCTCAAGCAAGTGGATCAGTAATGATTGAGTGCGGAGACACCTCCTTACTAGTTACAGCGACAAAAACAACCAAAAAAGAGGTTTCAGACTTTCTACCTCTTATTTGCGATTATGAGGAAAAACTATATGCTGCTGGAAGAATTCCAGGCGGTTTCATGAGAAGAGAGGGTCGTCCCCCAGAAAGAGCTACCTTAATCTCAAGATTGATTGATAGGCCAATGAGACCTCTTTTCCCTTCTTGGATGAGAGATGAAATTCAAATAGTTGCTTCCTGCCTCTCTCTAGATGAAAGGGTACCAGCTGATGTTCTTGCTGTCACAGGAGCTTCAATTGCAACTTTGCTTGGTGAGATACCTTTTTACGGGCCAATGGCTGCTGTCAGAGTCGGATTAATAGGAGATGATTTCATCCTAAATCCAAGCTACAGAGAAATAGAGAAAGGTGATTTAGATATTGTCGTTGCAGGTTCACCTGACGGTATTGTAATGATAGAGGCAGGCGCTAATCAATTATCAGAACAAGATACTATTGAAGCAATAGATTTTGGCTATGAGGCAGTTGCTGAACTCATTAAATCTCAAGAAGATCTACTAAAGGATTTAGGAATAAATCAAATTAAGCCATCTGCCCCTGAAGAAGACAAAACATTAACCTCTTATTTGGAGAAAAATTGCACAAAAACTGTTGAACTTGTTTTAAAAAAATTTGATCAGTCAAAAGATGAGAGAGATCTTGAACTTGAAAAGATAAAAATTGAAACTCAAAGCAAAATTGAATCTTTAAAAGATGACAATCAATTAAAAGTTCTGATAACAGAAAATGATAAATTGTTAAGTTCCGACTTTAAAAAACTTACAAAGAAATTAATGAGGTCGCAAATTATTAATGATGGGAAAAGAGTTGATGGTCGTGAATTAGATGAGGTGAGGAAAATTTCAGCAAAGGCAGGAATTCTTCCAAAGAGAGTTCATGGTTCAGCTTTATTTCAAAGAGGTTTAACGCAGGTTTTATCTACTGCTACACTTGGCACTCCCAGTGATGCCCAAGAGATGGATGACCTCAATCCAAGCACTGAAAAAACTTATCTACATCACTATAATTTCCCCCCATATTCTGTTGGAGAAACTAGACCAATGCGAACTCCTGGCAGAAGAGAAATTGGTCATGGAGCTCTAGCGGAAAGAGCAATTATCCCCGTCCTTCCTGGCAAGGAAACTTTTCCTTACGTGCTGAGAGTAGTCAGTGAGGTTTTAAGTTCAAATGGTTCTACTTCAATGGGATCTGTATGTGGGAGTACACTTTCATTATTAGACGCTGGTGTCCCACTAAAAGCTCCAGTTAGCGGGACTGCTATGGGTCTAATTAAAGAAGGCAAAGAAATTAGAATACTTACAGATATTCAAGGTATTGAAGACTTTCTTGGTGATATGGATTTCAAAGTTGCTGGAACCGAGAAAGGAATTACAGCTCTCCAAATGGATATGAAAATAACAGGTTTACCAGTGTCTATTGTTTCTGATGCCATAAAAAAAGCACGCCCAGCAAGATTGCATATCTTGGAAAAAATGCAAGAGGCAATTGATAAACCTCAAGAATCTCTCTCTCCTCATGCACCTAGACTTTTAAGCTTCAGAATTGATCCAGAACTTATAGGTACTGTAATAGGACCTGGGGGAAGAACTATTAAAGGTATTACTGAAAGAACTAATACAAAAATAGATATAGAGGATGGAGGAATTGTAACTATTGCTTCTCACGACGGAGCTGCTGCAGAAGAAGCACAAAAGATAATAGAGGGATTAACTCGAAAAGTACATGAAGGTGAAATCTTCTCAGGAGTGGTAACAAGAATTATTCCTATTGGAGCATTTGTTGAAATCCTTCCTGGTAAAGAAGGCATGGTCCACATCTCTCAATTATCAGAGGCGAGAGTTGAAAGAGTTGAAGATGTTATAAGGCAGGGTGATGAAGTAACCGTAAGAGTTCGTGAAATTGATAGCCGAGGTAGGATCAACTTAACTTTAAGAGGAGTCGCTCAAAATGGAGGCATGTCTTATCCAGAACCAACTCCAACTCCAGTAGCTCCTCTCAATTAGAGAAAAAAGGATATAAATCATATTTCTTAATAATTTCTTTTATCTCCAAACAAATATTTTGATGCATGAGATAATTATTTGATGCCACTATTATTCCTCCCTGTTCAAAATTTGATTTTCCAAAAGTTAGTTCTTGGTTATCTAAATTAGTAATTGCGCCCCCAGCTAATTTTAAAATAGCCGTGGGGGCAGCAAAATCCCAATCTTTTGGGGAGCTTTTTCCAGGTATGCTTAAACATATATAAATATCACACTCTCCTCTAACAATAGATGTAATCTTACAGCCAATACTACCCATAACAATTACTTCTTTAAAGCCAATTTTCTGGATCAAATTTTTTAAAGTTGCATTTCTATGATTTTTACTAGTTACTAAGACCATCTCTTTAAGATTTTTATTATTAGGTCGATTAAGTTTTATTAGTGATCCATCTCTTTTCTCACCCCATATGTTCTCATTATTACTTATCCATAATTCATCCTTTTCGGGTATTAAAACGATTCCAATAAATGGCTTATTTTTATAATTCAATGCCAAGTGCATAGCATAGTCACTTGTTCCTTGAATGAAATCTTTTGTTCCATCAAGAGGATCAAGAACCCACAACCAATCCGCGCTAGGATAATAATTCTCAGACTCTATCTTTACATTCTCTTCGCTCAATATTTCCCAATTAATATCCCTATATTTTTCATTAATTCTTTTAATAATTAAATTATTGACTTTCAAATCAGCTATTGTAACTGGATCTTCAGTATTGTCATTTTTTAGAATATTAGTTTTATGTTTTGGATCTTTTAGTATTTTAGAATAATAAAGTAAAACATCTGCAGCTTCCCAACTAAAAATCCTCAAATCTTCAATGAGGCTACTAATTTCTACACCCGATGGTAATTGAATCACTAATGAATAATAAACCTACATCTTCTCATAAAAAACAAGAACCTGAAAGTGGTTGTTTATATATAGTTGGTACACCTATTGGTAATTTAAGTGATCTTTCTTATAGAGCAATAAATATTCTTAAAAATGTTTCTCAAATTGCTTGCGAAGATACTAGACAAACAGCAAAAATAATGAGCAAATATGATTTTAAAAATAATCTTATAAGTTTTAATAAAAATAACTCTTTTCAAAAAATTCCAAGAATAATAAAAAACCTAAACGAAGGCCAATCATATGCTTTAGTGAGTGATGCAGGTATGCCAAGTATATGTGATCCTGGCGAGGACCTTATTAAAGAAGCTAGATCTAATGATTTACCCGTAATTTGCATTCCAGGACCATGTGCAGCAATAACTGCACTTGTAACTAGTGGTCTTCCATCTTCAAAGTTTATATTTCTAGGTTTTCTTCCAAAAAAGCCTTCTGAAAGGAGAGAAATATTGTTAGCTATCAGTAGAAACGAAAATACTACAATAATATTTGAATCCCCCCATCGCCTAAAAAAGCTGCTTTACGAATTAAAAGAATATTGTGGGGGCAATAGAGAAATACGAGTTTCTAGAGAATTAACAAAAAGGTTTGAGCAACATATTGGGGATAATATTTACGAAGTTATTGATTTTTTTCAGGAGAAAGAGGTGATTGGTGAAATCACAGTTGTAATTGATGGAATAAAAAAATCCAATAATAATTTAGAGTTTGATATCTTTGAAATAAAAAAAGATCTTAATGATTTAATTAAAGCCGGTTTAACGTTATCGGCAGCCTCCAAATACTTAGCCAAAAAAAATAATCTCCCAAAAAGCATGATATATAATTTGCATTAAAATTTAATTAAATAACTTTTAAAAAATGTTTCACCCTTTAAAAAAAATATTTTTTACAGTTTCGTTCAATATCTCATTACTTTTGATGTTAATGATTGGGATACAAAATAGTTCAAATACTAGAAAAGTAAATTTAATTTTAAGCGAAACAGTAAGATTGCCAATAAGTTTCATAATTGGAATAAGTTTCATAAGTGGTTCATTAACAGGCAGCCTTTTAACAACAAATTTTATAAACCAAAAAAAATCAAATTTTTAAAGTGCTATTAATTTATCACCACTTACAATTCTTGAAATACCTCTAGAGACTAAAATTGGCGCAACTATCTTAAATACATCTGTGTTTGGCACTTTTATCACTTTTTGCTCTTTATTGCAAAATCTTTTTGCATATTTAAAGTCTTCAAAAATTTGAATTGTTTTTCTATTTAGTTCATCTATTGAAAGAAATTGCCAATCTGCATAATCTTTTAGTAGTTTAGTTTCTAATTCAATTTTTTTATCTACAATCATATAAACGACTTTAGGGAAATCTATCTCTGATATGGGAACTGAAGATAATTCTGGTCGAGATGAATTATCGATCTCATAATCTATTGGAGCAATTTCAATAAATGACTCTAATGGGACAAATTCTAATTCTTTTCTATTTTTTTCAGAGGTTTTTAAATCTACAATATCTTTCTGAAAAACTTCATCATCAGTTTTTTGATCTAATACAGTATTGTTATAATTTTTTTGCCCTAAAGTTTTTTCTTTAAGAGATTTACTTTTTTGAATTAGTTCTTTATATTTTATATCTCCAAGATTTTTCTTCAAATTCCTTGATACTGTTGATTTTGTACAATGGAATTCTTTTGATAAGACATCAATAGATTTACCAGATTTAAATTTTTGTACTAGTTCTTTTTTTTGTATTTCCGAAAGTCTTTTTGTCAAGATTAAATTTCAATAACATAAATATCCTAAGAAAATTTATGAAAAAAATAAAGTCTCAAAGATATTTAGTAATTTTGGATCGTTAATATATTTTTCTTATATATTTTATTTTTTCAAAGCTTTACATTTTTGTCATGTAAAGGATATGAAAATTGATTGATTAAATTTTTTATCACTTTAAATTTTAAATACATATAATTTATTTGTAACTTAATAATTTTCAATTAATAATTTAAGATTTTATAATTGACCCTATAATTTAGTATTCTATGAATTGTTTATTACCAAAATCTTTTAAATTTAAGCAGGCAAAAGATCTTATTAGAATCGGAAAAGATAACGATGGTGGATATTTGATTTCTAAAAAGGATTTATTAAAATCAGATTTTTTACTTAGTCTAGGAATTTGCGATGACTGGTCATTTGAAAAAGATTTTATAAATAAAAATAAAATACCTTTACATGCTTATGATGCCTTATTAGATTATAAATTTTTAAGAAATTTAAATATTTCTATTGTAGACAAAATAAAAAAAATTTTTTCTTACAATAATTTTTTCAAAGGGACTAATATTCATTTTAGAAAATTTGTTGGTATCAATAATAATAAAGAAGGTTTCTATACATTATCATCTGTTTTAAAGGATTTAGAATTTAAAGCAATATTTTTGAAAATTGATATTGAAGGATCTGAGTATAGAATTCTGGATAGTATTATTTCCAACCATAACAAGCTAAGTGGATTAGTAATAGAATTTCATGATTGTGATATTAATCTTTCAAAAATAGAATGGTTCATAAAAAACTTTAACTTAAAGTTAGTTCATATCCATGCTAATAATCATGGTTTAGTTGATTTAGACAAAAAAATACCCTTAGCTTTAGAACTTACTTTTAGTAAATATTGTGAATTAAATGATCAATTAGAACTTCCTCACCCATTAGACATGAGAAATGGAAATAATAGAGAAGAAATAAATTTAGAATTCTTAAAATGATAACGAAAACTAATTACTCCAATTAAAAATTAATTTTAAATTTACTTGTTGAGTTTACAGTCCTGTTTTAATATAGTTAAGTTATTACGGTTTTGTATTTAAAAAGCTTTCAAAATAAAGAGACATATCATCTCTGCGTCATTTTCTGCGACATTCAAGCCGAAAAACCTCTAGCTTCCTTAGCTCAGCTGGATAGAGCAACTGCCTTCTAAGCAGTGGGTCGCTGGTTCGAATCCAGCAGGAAGCGTACTTAAGCTTTATAGATACCACAGATTACGGTGGTACTGAGAATATGGTTTGCTTGTTCTGAAATTAGGATATAGCTAATTATTGCTATCCTACGAACACCATTTACAAATAACGAATATTTGGTAACCAAATTCTTAAACACTTCTAAAGAACTTTAAAAGAAGCTAATTTTTAACTGAGTGGTAGCTATGGGAGACTTTGGAGCGTAAGGGGTTAAAACTCAATCATTTTGAAACTTAATGAGGTGGGAGGGCAAACCTAGATATAGTTAAATCTTGAATAATTTAATAATCATTCTGGGAAGTATCCAATACCTTAAATTTGTTGCGATGAAACAAAGATTATTCAAAAAACTGGTTAAAGAAAGCTCTACTAGGTTACCAAGATCAGAAAAGTTAATTGCAAGAGTCGTAAGTCTCGCTGTTTACAGATAAGGGAAGGAGCAGGATTTTTTCCTTATGGAAACTTGTGAACTTATAGAATTAGTTGTAGTGAGGTAAACAAATTGAGAGCTCTTCTTGAAGGCAACTGTTTTAAAAAAGATATTAGAATTTTTCTCTATCAAAGGAAAGAAGATGGGAGATAATTATTTAAAATTAACCTTTTAATTTAAAAATGAAAAACTAATCGACCATCGATTGTTGCCCTACAATTTTCTGGATTTCCATCTTTGCAATTTATTATGCCCTGTTGAGATCCTTGGAAGTCCCTTAGCATAACTGTTGCAGATAAGGGTACTTTGAAAGGAAGAACGCTAATTCCTACTCCTGCATACTGACCTGCATACTCAGTGAAAAAAGATATTTTTTTATTTAAAGCCAAACCTAATGAAAAAATTGGTTCATATTTGCCTAAATTTACCCACTCTTTCTCTATTTCTTTAGCTGATTTATATCTGCCATTACCTAACCCTAAATTTAAATTAATCAGTGAGGGTGAGTCACTATTGAAATAATTACCCAAATCCCATGCTTTTGAATATAAAAATAAATATGATCTTCCTAAATCGGCTGTTATCGACTCCCCACTTTCAGGATATTTCATATTGGGACCACCTCCCCCATAAATATTGAAAAGATTATTCCCAATTATTGAAATTCCCTGAGAAGAATTTAAGTTTGTTTTCATTTGGAAGCCAAGAGATTGTCCACCCTCTTGCCATGTTTTATTTCCTCTTAAAAAACTTTCTTGTTGAGAGTAATTCACTCCAAGTGAAAAATGCTTTGTAATGATAGGTGTTGCTTCAAAAAAATATTGAGTATCTGAGCATTGTTCCCAGAACTCTCTCCAATTGCATAAGTCCTCTGCTTTTTTATTGGTTGGATTCCCTAGGATTTGTCCAGTAAAAGTGTAATTAAATCTCTTTGAATGTTTGAAGGAAGAAGGTATCCAGAAACTCATTTCAGGATATAAATAACCTTTATAAATTAAATTTCGAGATGAAGATCTAAAGCTATTTTTTAAATTATTATTTTTAACTAATTGATCCTTATCATTACTTGATACGAAGTTATTGGGTTTTTCATTATTTTCAATTTCTATTTTATTCCAAATTATTGATTTTCCCAAACTATCTTCGTTTGTTTTTAGTTTTTGCCATTTTGGAATTTTCTCAAAGATTAATTCTTCTTGATACTGAAGACTTTGTTTATTCTTTTCCTGATCTTGAGAATTAAGTTCTTTTATTGGGATTACTTGAATTAATAAAAATGCAATTAAAAATAGTATTTGACTTGAATGATATTTGGAAATCATATAACTACATTCTTTATAAAAGTATTTTGTGAATTTATCATATAGATACACTTTTTTTTCAAATATTTATGAGAGAAAAGTAACTTTGTTCTAAGAGATGCCTCGTAGGTTCTCATTAAGCATAAAATGTTACATTTTAAATAATAAAACTATTAAATTTAAAGAAAAGTTTTTTTAAACCCAACTTAAAATTTATGTAACAAATATGTTTAGAATTAATTTACATGCCAGACAGTATAATATTTTATGAATTTTGATTTATAAATGGATAGAAATATTCTTCAAGGAAAAAGAATAGCCATAACTGCAATTGATTTAGAGCAACAAGAGCATAGAGGTCTTGCCGTAATGGCAAAATCCTTAATTGAACTATTGAAAAAGTATGGAGCAGATGTATATCTCATAACATCTATTAATTCTTTTAGATTAAACAGAATTAATAAATACTTAATCAAAAAAAAATTAAAAGATGAAATATTTATTGCTGATATTTGTACTGGATTAGAAAAAGGGTTTAACTATAGACAAAAATTTAATCAAAATATTACCTATAAGTTCAAATTAATCTTTAGTTTAATTTTGAATATGATTATTCTTCATTTTAAAAATTTTAATCTAAATAATAATGTTTTTATTTTAAAACAAATTCATAAAGATATAAATATTTTTAGTCCAAGATTAGCTTATCTAAAAAATGTAAAAGGTTTTATTTTTGTAAATGGTCTTTTTAATACAAGTAGGCTTAGAAGTATGCGCCTAATTTCAAGATGTCCAAAATTAAAAATCTCAAAAAAAGATATCGATTTAATAATAACTAGTTGTCCCCTTTCGCTACAAAATCCTGATAAAAAATCGGCTAAAATTGTACAAATAATTCCTGATGCTATTCCAATACAAGTATCAAACCATCCTGAAAATCCAGTAACTTATTATAATCGTTTATCTGATGCGCATTTAAGTAAAACTTTATATATTTCTCAAGCAACTCAATCAACTATAAAGAGCTTATTAGATATTAAAAATCAAAAAATCAATACAAATGAAATTTTATATCCAATGCCATCAATAAATATTGATTTACTTTCCGAAGCAGTAACTATCCCATCAATAAGAGGAATTAATAATCCATTTATATTTTTTAATTCCTCAATTGTTGAGAGAAAAAAAGTAGAGCTATCAATAAATTACTTTAAAGAATCTGATCTACCAAATAGAAACTGCATGCTACTTATTGCTGGTAAAATTCATGATACTGATTACTCTCGTTACATCAAGAAAATTTGCGAGAAAAATAACCGAATTGTTTTAATGGATTATGTGAGTGAGCTTGAAAAAGTTTGGTTATTTTTAAATGCATCTTTGTTAATTTCTACAGCTTCAAGTGAGGGATTTGGTATACCCGTTTTGGATGCGGCTTCCTTGAACTTACCTGTTTTAGCTTCCAATATTTCATCTCATATTGAAATAAAAAACTTAACTAAGAAAAAGAATTTAAATCTATGTGATATTAAAAATGAAAAAGTATGGATAAATCATTTAAATGAATTAAAGTTATTCGATAAAGAGCATGATAATAAACTTTTGCGTATTAAACACTTTAAAGAATCACTCGAATATTTAGAATATGAAGCCTTAGGAAAAATAAAAAAACTTATGTCGAATTAAATATGCAATTAATAAAGTGTCTTAATAAAAATTTTTAGAATTTTATACATGGCATTATTAAAAAATGTTTAAAAGTAAAACATTAAATCATTTACGTATAATTTTTTCTTTTCTTCCAAAAGCCAGAAAAAGACAATTCTTTTCTCTTGTCCCTATTGCAATTTTTGCTGGAACTTCTGAAGTAATTGTATTAGGAATACTGGCAAGACTTTTTAGCTTTATTGTAGGAGAGCCAAGAAAATCATTACCACTAAATGATTTTTTTGACTTTGATCCAAAATATAAACTTCTTACTCTTATTATTATTTTTGTATTAACAAATTGGTTTGCTTCATTTATTAAACTTTATCTTCGTGCGAAACAACTTAAGTTAAAGGCAACCATTTGGAGAGATTTATCGGAGCTTGCCTTAAAAAATTTACTTTCACAAAAATATGAATTTTTCATTTCTAATGATAGAAATGATTTATCTGCAGCAGTGTTAGTCAATATTACGCGTGTAGCCGATATTGTAGTTCTTCCAGTATTACAAACAATAAGTGGCGCATTTGTAATCTTTTTTATTTCCTGCGCAATCCTTTTCATAGCAAAATCATCAGCACTTTACCTAGTTTTAGGATTATTATTAGGTTATCTAATTATTTCGCTTACTATTATTCCTTACTTAAGAATCGCGAATAAAAAAAGATTAGATTTAGAAATACAATCAAATAATATATTGCAGGAATCTTTAAAATCTATCATAGATGTAAAATTAGCTAATTCTGAAATTTTTTTCATTAAAAATTACAAACTTTTAGGAAGAAAAGCTATACCTTTTATTTGGAAAGGAGAAACATTACCTGAAATCCCAAGGGCATTAGTTGAACCTTTTGGAATTACTCTTATATTTCTTATCGGAATAGTTCCACTATTATTATCATCTGATATAGATAAAATATCGAGTGTAATCCCTTTTTTAGCAACTATTGCAGCTGCATCGCTAAAATTGACTCCTCCACTTCAAGATACATTTAGAGGATATAACTCAATAAGAGGTGGTCTTCCTGACTTGGAAGCAACAACAAAATTAATAACTTCAAATAAGGAATTTAAAGAGGATATAAAATTCACTCCTAAATCATCTTTTAAAAATAGTAATTTCAAATTTCCATCAAATACAATTGCATTAAATAATGTTTATTACAAATATCCTCATTCCAGTTCATATGCAATTAATAATTTATCTCTTAAAATAAAAACTGGTTCAAGAATTGCTTTTGTTGGATCAACTGGGAGTGGGAAAACAACAACGGCAAATTTAATATTACAACTTTTATTGCCTCAAAAAGGAAATTTATTATTAGACAATAAGCTATTACTTAAAAAAAATATAAAAAAATGGCAATATAATTGTGCCTATGTTCCTCAATCTTTTTACTTAAATAATTGTACAATTTTAGAGAATATTGCTTTCGCTGCTGATAAAGATGACATTAATTTAGATGCAATATGGGAGTCTTTAGAGTCAGCAAAATTAACAGAATTTGTTAAAAATATGCCTAGGAGTATTTACACCAATATTGGAGAAAATGGTTTAAAACTATCAGGAGGACAAAGGCAGAGATTAGCTATAGCAAGAGCTTTCTATCGAAATTCTAAATTATTAGTTTTAGATGAAGCCACTAGTGCTCTTGATAATAAAACAGAATCCGAAGTTATGAGCTCAATTGATCTTGTAAGTAATAACTGCACTTTAATAATAATTGCCCATAGATTAAGTACCGTTATGAACGCCGATATGATTTATGAATTTAATAATGGTCAAATAATACATTCAGGAACATTTAAAGAATTGTGTATTAAATCAGATAGTTTCAAAGACCTAAAAGAGTTAGAGAAAAAAATATTACAATAATAAATTATCTTTAAATTTTTTCCTTTATAAACAAAGTAAATCCAATCAATAGATATAAATTAAATTATTAAAAAATATTTTTTTGTAATTCACTAAGATATAATTATTCATATATTTTGATATGGATGAAGAAAGCTTTAATTACTGGGATAACTGGTCAAGATGGGAGTTACCTCGCAGAATTGTTGCTTGAAAAGGGTTACGAAGTTCATGGGATAAAAAGACGTTCAAGTTCATTTAACACTTCAAGAATTGATCATCTTTATCAGGATCCGCATGAAAAAGGAGCAAGATTTATTCTTCATTATGGAGATCTGATTGACAGCACAAACATTATAAAAATCATAAAGAAAGTGCAACCTGATGAGATTTACAATTTAGGAGCACAAAGTCACGTAGCTGTAAGTTTTGAAACACCAGAATATACAGCAAATTGTGATGCATTAGGAATTTTGAGAATTCTCGAAGCTGTTAGGAACCTTAATCTGATAGAAAAAACAAAAATTTACCAAGCAAGCACAAGTGAATTATACGGATTAGTCCAAGAAGTCCCTCAAAAAGAATCAACACCCTTTTATCCAAGAAGTCCCTATGCTGTAGCAAAACTTTATGCTTATTGGATAATAGTTAACTATAGGGAGGCATACGGAATGTTTGCATGTAATGGAATTTTATTCAATCATGAAAGTACAAGAAGAGGAGAAACTTTTGTTACAAGAAAAATAACTAGAGGACTTTCTAGAATCAATATGGGGATTGAGAAGTGTATTTATATGGGTAATCTTGATGCAAAAAGAGACTGGGGGCATGCAAAAGATTATGTTTATATGCAATGGCTAATGTTACAGCAACAAACCCCAGAAGACTTTGTTATTGCTACTGGAGAAATGAAAACAGTTAGAGAATTTATTGAAATAAGTGCCGCAAAACTCGGTTGGAATAAAGTTGAAAATGGACCTGCTATTATTTGGGAAGGTTCAGGAGTTAATGAAATCGGGAGAAGAGCTGATAATAATGAAATTGTTATAAGAATAGACGAGCGTTATTTTAGACCAACAGAGGTTAATGAACTACTTGGAGACCCTTCAAAAGCAAAAAACAAACTAAATTGGCAACCAAAGATTTCACTTGATGAGTTAATTACTGAAATGATTCAAACTGATACAAAAGAGGCAGAAAAAGAAGCTATGCTTCAAAAAAAAGGATTTGAGATTTATGGTGCAATTGAGTCTCCTCCATCAAAGTCTTGATTTATAAATTCCTCAAACATAGAATCTATTATTTTTTCTAGATTTTTTTCTGATTTCCAATTTAGATTATTATATATTTTGGAAGGGTCGAGATATGAATACTTTATATCACTAGGTCTTAAAAATTTTTCATCACAAATAACAAATTTACTTTCATCTAAATTAAATTTTTTAAATGCCATTGATACAAAATCTTTTAATGAATTAGTAATTCCAGTTGCAATTATGTAATCTTCAGGTTCTGGAGATTGCATTATTAAATACATAGCTTCAACATATTCTGGAGCCCAACCCCAATCTCTCCAAGTATCTAGGTTGCCTAACCTTAGTTCGTTGGATTTTTTACAAACTATATCCCATACCCCACTTACTATTTTCTTTGTTACGAATCTTTTATTTCTTAATGGGGATTCATGATTTCCAAGAATACCTGTGCAGCAAAATATATTATAAGATTCTCTATAATTATTGACTATCCAAAAAGCTGTTGCTTTAGCCGTAGCATATGGACTTCTTGGCGAAAAAACAGTTTTTTCATTTGCAATTATTTTATTTGTATTTCCAAAACATTCAGAACTTCCTGCATTAAAAAATTTAATTTTTTTTTGATTTAATTTTATCGCTTCAAGAAAATTCAAAGTGCCAAAAGATATTGATTCCATACATTCAACAGGTTGCTCAAAAGATAACCCAACACTTGTTAAACCTGCTAAGTAATATACCTCATCTGGATTTGTAGAATTTATAGCTTTTATTACACTTCTAAAATCATTCGGGGCAAGTGAAATTATATTTACATAATCGAGAATTTTTAGTTTTGATAAATTTGAAGTATCACATATCGAAGAATCCCTAGTTGATCCAAAAACTTTATATCCTTTTGAAAGTAATAATTTAGCTAGATAAGATCCATCTTGACCAGTTATTCCTACAATTAAAGCCGTCAATTTATTCATTATTAATACAACTCTAAAATAATTTTTTTTCCTTACTAATAAATAATATATCAAATTTATTTATTTAAATTTAAACTATTAATCAATTCTATTTAAAATGAGATTTCAATTTATTTTATAAATTAATAAAAGATTTTAATGAAAAAGTTATTTGCAAAGTTTATTAAAGTAATCCATTATTGGTGCATACTTAAATTAATATTTAGTAAATTTTAATTTTGATATATTTCTCGAATAAACACTTTAGAAATGCTTAATTATAAAAACTTTAAATTTAAATATATCCTTACTAAAGAAATCAATATATTTAGAACAGGTTTGTTTTTTTTGCCTTCTGCACCATCGATAGCCTCTTTACTTATTATAATTTCACTCTTAATAAATAGTTTCAAGAGAAAAGCTAAATGGTTTAAGGACAATTCAAATTTTCTAATTATTTTTATTACCCTTTTAATGCTATTGAGCTCTGTTGTTCAGGTGTTTTTTATAAATAATTCTTACAGTGAAGTACTTAATAAAAACTCATCTTGGATTGGACTTTTTAACTGGATTCCATTTTTTTGGATTTTTTGTTCTTCACAAGAATTTCTTAAATCGAGAGAGGATAGAAAATGTAGTAGTTTAATTTTATGCTTAAGCACAATACCAGTAATATTTTCCGGAATTGGTCAAACTTTCTTCAATTGGCATGGTCCCTTAGAATTATTGAATGGAGCTATTATTTGGTATCAAAGACCTATAGATGCCATATCAGGCTTAACAGCACAATTTAACCATGCCAACTATGCAGGTTCATGGTTTACTTTTATTTTGCCTCTTTGTATCGCTCATTCTTTTAATAATACTTCCCATAAAAATAAAAAATATTTTTTAAGATTTATCCTTGCTGGTATTATATCTTGTATTTTTCTCACAAATTCACGTAATGCATGGGGTTCTTCAATATTGTCAATTCCTTTAGTTTTTGGAACATCATCATTGCAATGGTTTTTACCTTGCGTATTATTTACATTTACATTGATTTTAGTTACAACTCAGAATTTATTTGAAAGTGGAATTCAAACTTTTTTGAGAGAAATTATACCAAATAAAGTTTGGCAAGAATTTACTTATGAAGGATTTAAAAATTTAGATGTAACAAGACTAGAGATTTTAAAAGAAGCTTTTAGAGTAATTATAAACAATCCGCTATTTGGCACAGGTGCCGCATCATTTACAATAATATATCAACTTGAAAAAGGTTTCTGGAAAGGCCATTCACATAATATTTTGACTGAATTATCCATTAGCTATGGAATACCATGTACAGTTATTCTTGTTTATTTTATTAGTAGAATTTTAGTAAAATCCTTCCAAAATATATATATTAAAGATAAAAAAAATATATTTGATAGAAGTATTTGGACAGCAGTAATAATTTTCTTATTATCGCAGCAAATAGATATACAGTATTTTGATGGAAGGATTAGTTTAGTTTTCTGGATATTACTAGCAGGTCTAAAATGTATAAATGATGAGAATAGTTCAATAATAAAAAATTGATATAAATAATTCTTTTTCAAATATTAGCCGGCATGGGACCAAGGTAATTATCTTACTAATTTATTCAAGAAATAAAATTATTAGGAAATTTCATAAAAAATAAAGAATTTTGGGAAAGTTTTTGGAGTTTATCAGAAAATTATAGAGGTCTATTTACTTATATATTGTCTCTCCTAAAATTATAAATTTATCAACTAAAAATAATGAAATAATATAAAATATCAATTTTGAAGATCAACTATATCTTGATGTTTCATTAAAAATTGATTATATTTTTATATCTAATAAAAATGAATCACTATCAATTCAAATAAATAAAGTTTTTCTTAAAGAAAAAGTAAAAAAGATAATGAGGGTCAATTCAAAATAAATAAATTAAAGAACTAGAAAAATGGGGGAATATCTTAGATTGGAAATTTTGATAAATTGTTTGATCTTTTAGGGTTAGTTAATCAATCAGATCCTAAGAAAGAATATTAATAATATGCAGAAAAAATTTTAAATATAGATATCAATTAAATAACAATAATTATATCTATTTATAAAATATTTCGATCTATCAAATTCTGCAAAGAAAATCTATTGATCCTGCAGATGTAATAAAATAAAATGTGAAATTAAAAAAAATCCAAATATATATTTAGCAAAATCTATAGTTGAAATTTAAAATTATTAGCCTAGGAAGGCAGAAAAAAATATTCTAATGTCAAGTAAATTAAATCATTACGAAAACTTAATTTCCACAATGAATTCGTTAAAGTTAATTACAAATTTTTTTGAATTTTAAAATTTGAAATTTAATAAAGATATAAAATATGCAACTTTTCATTTAAAATATTATTAATAAGAAAATTTTTTTATATAAATGTTATCTAACTATAAAGGGAATGTAGCAATAATCCATGACTGGTTTTCTGGAGAATTTACAGGGGGAGCAGAAAAAGTTTTTAAAGAAATAGAACAAATAATAATTGAAAATAATTCATCCTATGAGATTTATTGTTTAGTAAATCACTTAAAGAAAAATTATCAATTAAATCAAAGAAAAGTTATTAATACCTCTTTCATACAAAATTTACCATTTAGCAAAAAACATTTTCATAAGTATTTACCTCTATTCCCTTTAGCAATTGAACAACTTGATCTAAGAGAATATAATTTAATTATAAGTTCAAGTCACGCAGTTGCTAAAGGCGTTATTACATCTCCTGATCAACTCCATATAAGTTATATACACTCACCAATGCGATATGCTTGGGATCAAATGAATGTATACCTAAAGTATTCTTCATACACGAAATCAGTAATGAATTTTTTATTAAGAATAATCCTACATGATTTGAGAAAATGGGATTATTTGAGTAGTGTAAGAATTGATAAATTAGTAGCTAACTCTAATTTCACTGCCAAAAGAATCAAAAAATATTGGGGAAGAAATTCATCAGTTATTCATCCTCCAGTTAACACAAAACAATTCTCTCCAAGGAAAACAAGAAGTGATTTTTATTTAAGTGTATCGAGATTAGTACCTAATAAAAGAATTGATTTATTAGTAAAAGCATTTAACGAACTTGATTTTCCATTAATTATTGTTGGCACTGGGCCAGAGGGGAAAAAACTTAAAAAAATGGCAAAAAATAATATAAGTTTTCTAAATTATCAAGATGATCTTTCAATTAAAAACCTAATGGAAAGTTGTAGAGCCTTTGTTTATAGTGGTACAGAAGATTTTGGAATTGCCCCTGTTGAAGCCATGGCCGCTGGAGCACCAATAATAGCTTTTAAAAAAGCTGGAATATTAGATACTGTTAAATGTATAAATTCCAAAGCTAAAAGAGCAACAGGAATTTTATTTGATGAACAAAATCATAAGGCACTTAGAGATTGTATAGAATACTTTGAAGAAAAGAAACTTTGGTTAGAATTTTCTAGTGAGGATATAAGTTTATGGGCTCAAAATTTTAGTATTGATATTTTTAAAAAGAAATTTACTAATTTGATATGCAAATCTATAGAAGACTTCAATTAAAATAATTTATTTAAACATCAATGAAATTTCATTGATATTTAAAATTAAAACAATTATTATTAAATATATTTATTAACTATTTTGCATTATAAAAATTTAAAGAGATTTTTAGATTTTATTTTTGCTTTTTTACTAATAATTTTATTAACTCCATTATTTTTAATTATTGGAATTTTAATAAAAATTAGCTCAAAGGGACCCATCATATACATACAAAAAAGGATTGGAAAGAATAATACTAGTTTTTCTTGTTATAAATTTCGTACAATGCATCCCCAATCACAATATCTTTTAAAAAAAATATTAATTAAAAACCCAGATTTTAAAAATCAATTTTCTGAGACAAGAAAAATAATAAATGATCCCAGAATTACAAAAATTGGAAGATTCCTAAGATTATCAAGCTTAGACGAATTACCTCAAATATTTAATGTTTTCAAAGGAGATATGAGTTTCATTGGACCAAGACCAATTGTTAAAAGCGAAATAAAGAAATACGGTAAGAATTTTGGAAAAGTTTTTTCTATCAAACCTGGGATATCAGGATTGTGGCAAGTAAGTGGCAGAAATAATCTTTCTTATGATAGAAGAGTAGAACTAGACATTAATTATTCAGAAAATATTAACTTTCTACTTGATATAAAAATTTTCATTAAGACCATAATCGTTATTTTATTTCCTTTTGGAAAAGGAGCATTTTAAATCAAACAAAAAATAAGTATAGTTTCTTGAATTATTTAAATCCCTAATCATATTTAATTAAAAAAGAAATAGATTAATATTTGTAAGATTATCTACCATATTTGTCTTCAAATCTTTTTATGTCATCTTCGCCAAGATAAGTCCCACTTTGAATCTCAATTAAAGTTAAGGGGATTTTGGTTGGGTTAGATAATCTATGCTTTACTCCTAATGGAATATATGCACTCTCATTTGGACCAATTATTTTATCATTATTATCTATCTCTATCTTTGCAGTGCCGCTTACAACAACCCAATGTTCAGATCTATGAAAATGCATTTGAAGAGAAAGAGAGGCCCCAGGATTAACCTTAATTTTCTTGATTTGCCATGTCTCACCCTCTTCAATAGATAAAAATGAGCCCCAGGGTCTATATACAATTTTATGATTTTTAGATTCTTTAATTCCCTTTTTATTCATTAAGGAAACTATATCTTTTACACTTTGGGATGATTCTTTATTTGCTACTAAAACTGCATCCTTAGTTTCAACAATTACTACATTTTTCAAACCAATACTTACTACTAATTTATCCTCACTCCTAATCATCGATTGATTAGTTTCCCTTGCTAAAACCCTTCCAGTAAAAGAATTACCATTTTGATCTTTTTTAGAAATTTTCCAAATAGATTCCCAGCTACCTAAATCATCCCAACCGCAGCTAAGAGGAATTACAAATGCTTTTTTTGTTTTTTCAAATACTGAAGTATCAATTGAAATATTGGAACAATTAATAAATGATTTTTCTTCAAGTCTAATGAAATCATAATCCCTTTTACTTTTTTTCAAGCATTGTTTGCAATTTCTAAGTATTTCTGGAGCAAAATTTTTAATCTCATTAAGTATAGAAGTTGCTTTAAATACAAACATTCCACTATTCCATGAATATTTTTTATCCTTGATAAGGTCTTTAGCAGTTTTCTCGTCTGGTTTTTCTATAAAGTGATCGACTTTATAGGCGGATAATGGATCATGGTCTAATTGTTTTTCAGATTTTATATAGCCATAACCGGTTGCAGGATATGTCGGAGGGACTCCAAAAATTATTAGTTTATCTTTTAAAGCTGTATGAATACTATTTTTAATCGCTAGTTGGAATTTATTAATATCTTTAATTTGATGATCTGAAGAAAGTATTAAGAGTATAGGCTCAATATTTGTGTCTTTAAATATATCTAGAACTTTTAAAGCAGCAATTGCAATAGCAGGAGTCGTATTCCTTCCTTCTGGTTCTAATAATATTTCTAGTGGTTCAATATTTATTTCTTTCATTTGATGCCCCACAATAAACCTATGTTCTTCGTTGCAGATAATTATAGGCATAGAAATATCTTCAAAATTTTCAATTCTTTTGTATGTTTTTTGGAGCATAGTATATTCATCTTCATTTAATAAATTAAGAAATT
>QCHG01000004.1 GCA_003278045.1 Prochlorococcus sp. AG-402-A04
TTCTAAGAATAAAGTTAATTCAATATTGAATAAAAATAGCATTGGTTTGGTACTTTCGATAATTGCTTCCATTTGTATTTCAGTAAAGCAAGCAGATGCTTTGCCTCATGAATGGGTTGGAGTCCCTAAAAGTGAATTTGGAGAACAGTTATGGGATAGACAGAGTATTAAAAGGAATGAGGATGGTTCTGTGAGAGTATTGAGTAAATTTATTCCCAAAACAAAAAGTGAAATTACTAAGGATATTCTCTATACAATGGATATAAATTGCTTTGAAAAAACATTTAGAGACGTTGATGTCTCTATAGATGAACTAAATAGTAATTTCAATGGTTTAGCTAATTGGCAAGATCCAAACGGAGACAAACTGATTTTAGGTGTTATTGGACAAGTTTGCAGAGTGGAAAACTAAAAATTTTGAATTGAAAAAAAAGAAAAAATTAAGTTTTTAAATGTCTAGAAAATATAAAACCCCTTCATAGAAGAGGTTTTAAAGGTGCCAGGACCCAGATTTGAACTGGGGACACGGCGATTTTCAGTCGCCTGCTCTACCAACTGAGCTATCCCGGCTCTAACCTATATACTTTAAATTAAGATGTGTAGTTTGTGAAACCCTTTTAGTTAAAAATTTTATATCTTCATCAAAATCCAAAAAAATTTTATTTTGAGTTAATCGCCAACAAGGCAGTACCAAATGAAGTAGTTTTTTTACATGAAACTATAGGTATACTAATAATTTCTTCTCTTATTTTTCTCCACTGAGGGTTTTTTGAACCTCCACCAATAGTAATAATTTTTTTTGGAAGCGAACCTGTTAGTTCTCCTAGTTTTTCCCATCCTTTCAATTCGATCTTAGCTAGCCCCTCGAATAATGCATGTAAATAAAGTGAGTCGCTTACTGGCCTTGGACCAAGTATCGGCTCTAAATTAGAATTATTAATAGGAAATCTCTCACCTTTACTATTAAGAGGTAAAAGATTTAAAGAAGTTTTTTGTGATGGATTTATTTGTCGACTGAGCTCCTTTATTTCTAAATCAGAAAAGAACTGAGACAAGATACCGCATCCTGCGTTTGAGGCTCCTCCACATATCCAATCGCCGTTTACTCTATGGTTTGTAATCCCTTGTTTTTTTATGGGTTTATCAATAACTTTTTTAACAACAATAGTCGTTCCTAAAACTGTGAGACCGTCTTCTTTTCTTAAACCTGCAGCTATTAAACTTGCATTAGAGTCAGTGGTGCCTGAGATTAATAATAATTTCTTATTCAATTTAAATCTCTCTGCTAAATCAAAATTCACTTGTCCAATTATTTTTCCACTTTTTATTATTTGAGGTAGGCATTTTTGCCATGAAGTATCTATATAGCTATTTGGCCATGATTCTTTTTTTAGATCCCAACCAAGTTTTAGATTATTACCCTCTTCTCCATGAGTCCAATCTTTTAAAAACCAACCAGTGATCCAATCAGATTGATGTCGTAAAATTATATTTGTCCCATATTTATCTATTAGTTTTAATGCTTTAGCAAGACTACTGTATGGTGTTCGCAGATGATCTTCTCCAGAAGTTAGTGATTCAAGAAGGATTTCATCTCCATTACATGCTTGGTTATAAGGGATTGCTTCTCCAATCGGTTCTCCTTGTAAATTTGATGCTGTTAAAGTTCCTGAGGTGCCGGAGATAGCCAATTTCTTAAGGTTAATTTTTACCTCAATAGGTAAATTAACTAAGAGATTTTCACAGGAATTGATCCAAGAATTTGGATTTTTAAAGCTGTATAAATAAGGTACTGAGTTGGAATATACTAATTTCTTATGAAGATTAATTATTGATATTCTTGCACCACTTGTTCCAAAATCTAAACCTCCATAAAAATTATCAGGCATAGAAAAATATTTTATAAAAAGATTTTGGAAGCCTCTGCTAATTGCGCTGCTTTTTCTTCTACATTTTCCCAGGGGAGCTCAAGATCTCTTCTGCCAAAATGTCCATAGGAAGCAGTTTTTCTAAAAAATTTACCTCCCATTTTTTTGGGCAGATTTCTCAAGTTAAATTCTTTTATTATTGCTGCGGGTCTTAAATCAAAGTGCTCATTAATTAGCTCAGTCAAATTAGCTTGTGAAATAACACCTGTATCAAAAGTTTCCACGAGAATGGAAATTGGTTTTGCTACCCCAATTGCATAACTTAATTGTACTTCTGCTTTTTTTGCTAATTTTGCCTTAACTATGGTTTTAGCTACATAACGTGCGGCATATGCGGCTGATCTATCTACTTTTGTAGGATCTTTACCAGAAAATGCTCCTCCTCCGTGCCTTGCATATCCACCATAAGTATCTACAATAATTTTTCTGCCAGTTAGCCCTGCATCTCCTTGAGGCCCCCCCACGACAAATTTGCCCGTGGGATTTACTAGAAATCTTGTTTTACTGATGTTTGGTTTGATTTCTAAATCTTCAGTAGCAGGAATAACAACATGCTTCCATAAATCTTCTTTTATTCTTTGACGAATTTCTTCTTCATTTGTTATCCCATCTATCTCAGGATTATGTTGAGTTGAAATTAAAATAGTGTTAATTGAGACTGGTAACCCTTTTTTGTAATCAATACTTACCTGAGTTTTACCATCAGGGAGAAGATAATTAAGTACTTCTTCATGTCTCACTTTGGCAAGTTGAATGGCTAATCTATGTGCCAAACTAATCGGTAAGGGCATTAATTCAGGCGTCTCATCGCATGCATAGCCGAACATTATGCCTTGGTCACCAGCTCCCGTATTATCTTCCAAATCATCGTTAACATCATCCGCTTCGTTCACTCCTTGAGAAATATCTGGTGATTGCTCGTCAAGTGCTACTAAAACAGCACAACTATTTGAGTCAAAACCACCTGCTCTATAGCCTGCATATCCAATTTCTTTAATTACATTTCTAACAAGTTTTATATAATCGACTTTTGCTTTTGAAGTTATTTCTCCAGTAAGTAAGCAAAGACCCGTATTAACAACAGTTTCGCAAGCAACTCTGCTTTCTGGATCTTCTGTCAATAAAGCATCTAAAACCGCGTCACTAATTTGATCACATATTTTGTCAGGATGCCCTTCAGTTACAGATTCAGAAGTGAAAATGAAATCACTCATTTAAAAATAATTTAGAATTAAACAATATCCTAAATTAGATCATCGTTACAAATCAATTATTGTAAATTTAAAATACTTGTAAAAGAATAATGAAGCTTAAGTTCCTATATTCCTGCAAAAAATAAAATGAGTGAAGTTATACCGTTTCAGCTGAAGCTGTGGTGATTTCTTCGTTATCGTCAGTTTGTTCAAATAACATTTGTTTGTATTTCGCTGCCATTTCTTCAGCTTTACTAAAAACTTTTTGAGGATCTGTAAGCATATCTCCTGGTTCAGGTTCAAGTGCTTTAGTAGATAATGAAATTCTTCCTCTTTCTGAATCAAGGTCAATTATCATAACTTTCATTTGGTCATTCACATTTAAAACATTATGAGGAGTCTCAATATGTTCATGACTAATCTCTGAAATGTGCAGTAGACCACTAACTCCACCAATATCAATAAAGGCTCCATAAGGTTTAATACCCTTTACATTACCAACAACAACTTCGCCTACCTCAAGTCGGTTCATTTTTTTCTCAACCAAAGCTCTTCTATGACTTAGTACTAATCTATTTCTCTCTTCATCAACTTCAAGAAATTTTAAAGGTAAATATTCACCTTCTAAGTCATCTTTGATTTTTCGAGCACTTATATGAGAGCCCGGGATAAACCCTCTCAGGCCTTCTACTCTTACAAGAGCTCCGCCTCTGTTTGTTGCAAAAACTTCAGAGTATATAGTTGCATCTTCTTTTTGTAGTTGTCTAACCCTTTCCCATGCTCTCTGATATTCAATTCTTCTAATGGAGAGGGCTAATTGGCCATCTTCATTTTCCTCGCTCATTATGAAAAATTCTCTACTTTCTGAAGGTTGTAAAACATCATTAAGTCCTTCAACTCTATTTATTGAAACCTCCTGAACAGGCATAAAGGCAGCTGTTTTTGCTCCTATATCTATCATGGCTCCTTTGGGCTCTAAAGCAAAAACGGTACCTTTTACTAGATCGCCAGGTTTAAAGTTATAGTCATACTTACCCAAAAGTGAAGCGAATTCTTCTTGTGTGAATCCTGCGTTATCAAAATCCGCATTTGTTCTGCTAGAGGAAGAATCTGCTGAAGGTATATCGCTCTTCTCGAATGATAAATCTTCCTCATTTTGAGGTATTGAATCATTATCTAACTCAGACGAATTTTTAATTTCTTGATCCTCAGAAAGTTCTTTAATGGTTTGGGAAGAATTTTCGTTCATTTGTTATGTCGCAGACTACCTAAGGTAGTTAGAAAGGAATGCTACTAACCTGCAAACCAGTAGCAAAAACATTTGTGATATGTATTCTACACTTTAAGATGCTGAATTTTATGAAATTGAAGCTAATTGGTTTTTTGAACTTCCTTTTAGGGATTCAAGAGTAGAAATAAAATCTTTGACCCCATTAAATTTTCTGTAAACTGAGGCGTATCTTATATAGGCGACTTCGTTTTCTTTTCTAAGATTTTTAAGTATTAATTCTCCGATTTGTGAAGATTTAATATCTTTATTGGAGTCTTGAACTATGTGTGATTCAATGCCATCTACGAAATTTATAATTGCTTCACTACTGAAGTTAGTCTTTTCACAAGCTCTAGATATACCAGTAAATAATTTTTGTTTATCAAATAATTCTCTGCTACCGTCTTTCTTTATAACTGAAACTGGCATTGATTCCACTCTTTCATAAGTTGTAAATCTAAAGCTGCAATTTAAGCACTCTCTTCTTCTCCGAACACTTTTACCACTATCAGCAGATCTTGATTCCAAAACTCTGCTATCTGTGTTTTGACAGGTTGGACACTGCATATGGTGAAATAAACTGCTCTTCAACTCTAATAGTAGAGTAATAATCTAATTATGAAAAGTAAAAAAAAACCTCTTGATTAAAGAGGTTTTTTTTATTGATTCATTTTCTATCAAATTTAGGTGGGTCTCTAAAGGCGACAGCAAAGAATAAGGTAACAACTGCTAGAGTTAAAATAAGAACGTAAGCGAAAGCTTCCATAAGATTAAGTAATAAAGTTTAGTTTAAACCCTTCCTGGGATTCTTCTTGTGGTTTCGTCACCAAGTTTCTTGAATAAACCAAATTCAACTTGGTCTCCAATCTCAGCATCAATACCAGCAAAGGAATTTCTGTAAAGAGTTCTTGAAGCATGCCACCAGTGGCCAAACAAGAATAGCAAGCCGAAACATAAATGTGCATATGTAAACCATGCCCTCGGAGAGCTTCGGAATACACCGTCAGATTTATATGTTTCTCTATCAAACTTGAATGCTTCTCCAAGTTGAGCTTTTCTAGCTAATCTTTTAACTACTGCAGGATCTGTAAATGTTTGTCCGTCTAGGTCTCCACCGTAGATCGTTGCAGTAATACCTGTCTGTTCAAATGAATACTTTGCTTCAGCTCTTCTAAATGGAATATCTGCCCTAACGTTACCTTCTTTGTCTTCAAGAATGACAGGGAAGTTTTCAAAGAAATTAGGGATTCTTCTAACTTCTAATTCGTTACCTTCCTTATCTTGAAAAGCAATGTGACCTTGCCATCCAGTTGGTAATCCATCACCGTTAACAAGAGCTCCAACTCTAAATAGTCCTCCTTTAGCAGGACTATTTCCAACATAATCGTAGAAGGCTAATTTTTCTGGAATCGATGCATATGCTTCTGATTTAGTGGCACCATTATCAATTGCAGCTTGTACTCTTCTATTAATTTCAGTTTTAAAATAGCCTGAATCCCATTGATATCTTGTAGGACCAAAAAGTTCTATTGGAGTTGTTGCTGAACCGTACCACATTGTTCCGGAAACAACGAAAGATACAAATAATACAGCAGCTAAAGCACTAGCTAGGACACCTTCAAGACTTCCAAGTTTTAATGCTCTATAAAGTCTTTCTCCAGGTCTATTGGTGATGTGAAAAATACCTCCAATTATACCCATAAGTCCTGCCGCAATATGATTCGCTACAATACCTCCTGGATTAAAAGGATTAAATCCTTCTACTCCCCAGGAAGGGGCCACAGGTTCTACATGACCATTTAAGCCATAAGCATCAGAAACCCAAATCCCCACGTTTGCGCAATGAAAAGCTCCAAATCCAAAACAGGTTAATCCTGCTAAAAGAAGATGAATACCGAAAATTCTTGGCAAATCAAGAGCAGGCTCACCAGTTCTTGAATCTTCCCATAAATCTAAATCCCAGTATGTCCAATGCCAAATAGAGGCTAACATCAGTAGACCACTAAATACTATGTGAGCTGCTGCAACCCCTTCGAAACTCCAGAATCCAGGATCAACTCCAGTAGCCCCCGTAATATCCCATCCGTTCCAACTGCTTGTGATACCTAGTCTTGCCATGAAAGGCATAACGTACATCCCCTGTCTCCACATTGGATTGAGAACAGCATCAGAAGGATCAAAAATGGCTAATTCATAAAGAGCCATTGAACCGGCCCAGCCGGCTAATAATGCAGTATGCATAAGATGCACAGCAAGTAGTCGACCAGGGTCATTAATAACTACTGTGTGAACTCGATACCAAGGCAATCCCATCGGTTAATTTCTAGTAACTATGCTGAATAAACAGCTAAACATCACGATAGTAAGGGTTTTTTAGTCTTTGAGGGATTTTTGTAAATAAATTTATTTTCTTGCAAAAATTGGGCAAATCAATAAGCAGCACTGGTTTTTAAAGGAAATTTTGACTAAAAATTGGTAATATTTTGGTCACAATTCTCAAAGTAAAACGCCAAAATAAGAAAAATAACTAAAAAAAATGGCAACTATTAGATTCATTCGCGAAGACATAGAGATTCAATGTAATCCTGGAGAAAATTTAAGGGAACTAGTATTGAAAGAGAACTTACAACTTTACGGATTAAAAGGTATTTTAGGTAATTGTGGTGGAGCAGGTCAGTGTAGTACTTGTTTTATTTCAGTTGAAGGAGGAAACAAAAATTCTTTAAGTCCTCTTACTTCAGTAGAAAAAGAAAAACTCAAAAATAGACCAGAAAATTGGCGACTTGCATGCCAAACACTAATTAAATCTTCTTCAGTAATTTTAACAAAACCACAATCTCCTCCATCAAATCTAGAAGATCTTAAAAAAATTAGTGAAAATAAAAAATTACCTCGCTGAATTGTTTAAGACTGTTAATCAGTTAATAAAATTTGTTGATTTTTCCACTTTATCTCAAGTTATATGTCTATAGTCTTAATACCTTCATAGAACAGTTAACTAAATGGAAACAACTAATTTTGGATTCGTAGCTAGTCTTTTGTTTGTAGGAGTGCCAACAATATTCCTTATTGGTTTATTTATCTCTACTCAAGATGGCGAAAAATCAAGCTTTTACTCAGATTCTAGTAAAGGTAGGCTTGGCCCAAAGCGCTAAAACTTTCTTAAATGCTTAGTATTTCTGTAAAAGAATTTTTATTTTGGAAAACAAAGCAACTTTCTAAAGGAGGAGATAGTGAATCTTTATCTATTTTACTTGACTGTGTAGGAGGTTTATCGAGTAATGATTTAATCTTGTTGAGTACCAATCCAGATAGAAAATTATACCTAAAAAAAAAACTAGAAATTTTAGAATCTATTTGGGAAGAGCATTTATTAAGTTCTTCACCAATTCAATACCTTTGTGGGTTAACTTTTTGGAGGGACTTGAAATTAAAAGTTACAGACAAAGTTCTTATTCCTAGATCAGAAACTGAACTTATAGTTGATATTGTCTCAAAGATATTTGGAAATAAGGTACAAAAAATACTGTTTGCTGAGTTAGGTACTGGATCAGGTGCTATCAGTATTTCTTTAGCCTTAGCTAATCCATCGTGGAATGGAATAGCAACTGATATTGATCAAGATGCATTAGAAATAGCCAGGGAAAATTTTATAAATTCTTCTCAACAATCAAACTTGAAATTTTATTGTGGAAATTGGTGGTCACCTCTTGAAAGTTTTAAAGGAAAATTAGACCTAGCTATTTCAAACCCCCCATATATTCCCAAAGATACTTATGAAAAATTACCCAAAGAAGTTAAAAATTTCGAACCTAAAGTTGCTTTATTAGGCGGGGAAGATGGTTTAAAACATATTAGAGAAATAATACAAAAAGCCCCATTATTTTTAAAAGATAAGGGCTGGCTGATTCTAGAGAATCATTTTGATCAAAGTGAAAAAGTAAAACAAATACTTATTAAAAATAAATTTACATCAATAGAAATTGTGAAAGATCTCTCAGGTATTGGTAGGTTTACTATTGGAAGATATAAATAAATTATTATATATTCATAATCTAAATGAATTTAGTAGACTGCAAATCCGCCTTAAAGACTCTTAAAAGTGGTTTACCTATAATTTTTCCAACTGATACATTACCTGCAATTGGATGCTTGCCAAAATTTTCAAATACTATTTATAAGTTTAAAAAAAGAGATAGAGACAAACCCTTAATTCTTATGGGATCAGAATACAAACAATTAATCGAATATGTTCACGAATCAGCTAAAGAAGACTACGAAAATATAGCTTCAAAATATTGGCCTGGAGCTCTGACAATGGTTATTCCTGCATCAGAAAAGCAGACTACAATTCTCACAAGCAATGATTTTACTCTTGGGTTGAGGATTCCAAATTCATATATGGCTCAATCTCTCATGAGAGAAACAGGCCCATTGTTAACTTCAAGTGCAAATATTTCAGGTTTTAAAGGTTCAACTACAGTTGAAGGTATTGCTCAAGATTTCCCTTCTGTAAAAATTTTGGGCCCTATCCCCTGGGGGAAAAGAAGTGGTAAAGCTAGTACTATCATACTTTGGAAGAAAAGTGGAGATTGGAGACTGATTAGAGAAGGAGAAATATTTGTTAGGGAATTGAATTAATGTTTTTATTATTATTTTTTGTTTTATTAATTCAATTTTTTACTTATTGGATATTTGAACCCCTTGCATCTTTTTTAGAATATATTCTCGAAATAAGATTATTTCCTATCATTGCTCTGATAAGTTTAATCTTTTTATTTTCAGCAAAAAGTTTTGAAGAGAATTAAATAAAATCAAAATGCCGGCTAACAGATTTGAACTGATGACCTTCGCTTTACAAAAGCGCTGCTCTACCGCTGAGCTAAGCCGGCAATTCCTTAATCTTACAATTAGAGAGGGTCAATTATCAGAGTTTTTTTAGCTTTTTTTAAATTTATTACTTTTTGATATTTTTATTAGCTTTATCAGTCTCATCAGTTTTATCAGTTTTTTTGAATTTTATTTCTCCTGAAATAGTTCTTTTGATTGGTAAATTGGCAACTAATGCAGTCATTCTATCCTCAGTCTCTAAACTTACTGCCACCTCATCAAAATCAATTTCAACATATTTAGCAACAACATCAAGGATTTCCTTCCTCATTTTATCTAAAAGATCAGTTGTTAAGGAACTCATATCAACTCTGTCATGAGCAAGTACAAGTTGTAATCTTTCTCTAGCTGTGTTTGCACTAGAGGTTTCTCTGCCAAGTAATTTATTTATAAGATCTCTGAGAGTCATCATTTTAAAAAACCTTAGTTTGCATTAATCTCATGAATTTATCCTTAAGACTTTTCCCTTCTTTTTTTGGATCGATAATTGGTATATCTTTATTTGTAAGTCTTTGAGAAACATTCAAATAGCATTTTTTCGCAGGAGATCTACCATCTGAAAGTGTCAGCGGCTCTCCTCTATTTGTACTTATAATTACTTGTTCATCTTCTAAAACAATACCTAATAAAGGTAAAGAAAGGATTCCTTGAACATCTTCGATGGATAACATTTCTTGACTTGCAATCATGTTTGGGCGAACTCTATTGATTACAAGTTGGATAGGCTCAATATCTGAAGTATTAAGAATCCCTATTACTCTATCCGCATCCCGCACTGCGGATAATTCTGGGTTAGTAACAACAATAGCTTCTTTACAGGCTGCAAGAGCATTTTTAAAGCCATCTTCAACACCAGCAGGACAATCTACTAAGACAAAATCAAAGTTATCACTAAGTAGCTCACTAATTTTTTTCATATCTTCTGGCTTCATCCAATCCAGCATCCTTGGATCTCCAGCAGGGAGAAGAGCAAGATTAGGTTCCTTTTTATGTCTAACCAATGCTTGGTCAAGACGACAATTCTTGTCTAGAACATCTTGAGCCGTATAAATGATGCGATTTTCTAATCCTAGAAGAAGATCTAAATTTCTTAAGCCAAAATCAGCATCTAATACAGCAGTTGTTGCGCCGCTATTAGCAAGGGCTATGCCTAGGTTTGCAGTCAAAGTTGTTTTACCAACCCCTCCTTTGCCTGAACAAATTAATATTGTGCGAGTATTCTTCCCCACGATTTTTAGGATTTTACAAATAATAAAGCCACTTGAATAAAGTTAAATATTTTAAAGATTAAGTAATTCTTAAATTTATCTAATTTGAATTAATTTATTGCAAATTATTGATTAATTTTTATTTTTGATTAGGTGTGGTTTGATAATTATCGTTTGTTTATCTATTACCGCAATTTCTGGATAACAATTTTTGGGCTTATCCTTTGGTCCAATAGCTATTACATCTGCAATTCTTAACTGCAAAGGGTTTAGATAAAGTGATGCAATAGAGGCATTTCTATTTCCACTTTTTCCTGCGAATGCGATCCCTAGTAATTTGCCCCAAACGTAAATATTTTTCTTAGCGGAAACTATTGCTCCAGGATTAACGTCTCCAATAATGCATAGGTTTCCATTTGAAGATATTCTTTCGCCCGATCGTACTGTGCCTTTGTGAAGAATATCGTCTTTCTTTTTTGAGTTAAATAATAGTACCTTTTTTTTAATTTCTTGTTCTTTTAAAAAAGCTGAATCTATTTTTAATGACTTTCCACTCAGTATTGTATCTCTATTATTTGAGTAAATGCATAAGGAACAAATATTAATTTCGTCAAGATGATTTTTTAATTTTGATAATTGATGAGAACTTATTGACTCGTTGACTGCGAAAATTTTTGCTTCTAAAGGTTCCTTGGTGGAAGAAAATCTTTTGAAAGTTTCATGGATATTATCTAAATTTAATAAAGAAAAAATTTCAAAATATTTACTTTTAGTGTTTTGTAAAACAATTTCCATTGAATAAAGTCTAGGAATTGTTTTTTATTAATGAAATTTCTTTTTTAATTTCATTTTTAATTGTATCTGGATAAATAATAAAAGAGCTCTCCTCGGATCTCAATAAAGTTTTTATTAATGCAGAATTATTTTCTAATGCGCTTTGATAAGTGCCGTCCCATATTTTTAGTGCATTATTAGATTCAAAACCTTTAAAAGACCTTTCCTTAATCCCGCAAAATATTTCTGAGTCATAACCATTCTTTTCACATAATTTTGAGGCAAATGCAAGGATTTTTAATCTATTCACCTTACTTAAAAAACTTATGTCTGATGCCTTTAATAAATTTCTGTCAATAAACATTTTGCATAGTGTAGAAAGTGGTTCAAAAGATTCATCTTTCCATCTAATCAAATGATAATAAAAGGTTACATCATCATTTCTTATGAAATCATCAAAATCAACTTTTGAAGGTGAAAAAATCCATTTATATAGCGAATTATCTAACCAAATATTCTTTTGATAATTATGTTTTATTGTGTGTAATATTTTTTCCAGAATCCATGTTGATATTTCGTTTATCCTGTGATTGTAGATTGTCCTATACATCAAGTTTCTAAGTACAAGGAAATGCTCAATAGCTATCACGCCTTTTGGTTTGATTCCTATATTCCCATCAGGTAAAAAAGTAAGAGCTGAAATTATTCTCTCTAAATCTACTAAGCCATAATTAGTACCTGTGTTGTAACTGTCGCGTAAAAGATAATCGAGACGATCGCAATCTATCTCACTACTTATTAATGTTTTTAAAGGTCTTGAAAATAGTTGTTTTGATTGAAATAATTCACCAATTTTTCTGGGTAATTCTTTTTCATACTTTTTGAGGATTGAATATATTGGAGAATAATTTGTAACTAAGTTTTCAGACCATTGTTCGTGATCGTGCTTGAATATTGTTTCACTGGTATGGCTTAAAGGTCCATGACCTAAATCATGTAGTAGAGCTGCTCCATAAAGAACAAATTTATTTTCACAAAATGAAGATTTAATTTCAATTAATCTATGGTAAATTTTTCTGGCTATACAAAAAACACCAATTGAGTGAGTAAATCTACTCGATTCTGCACCATGAAAAAGTAATGATGCCGGTCCAAGTTGTTTTATTCTTCTTAGTCTTTGAAAAGCCACTGTATCAATTAATTCCATAATCATTAAATCTTCTGGCTTGCCTGCATCAAATACTATTTCTTTATGAATTGGGTCATGAAAAATTCTTTTTATGCTCATATTTTTAAGATTTTTTTATTTTCAATCTTTAGCTATTTGAAGATTTAATTTCTTCATGGTTTAATTCAATAGTTTGAACTGAAACTTCTTTTTCTAGAAGCGACCCCAGAAATAATTCTGCATTCCTCACCCATTTGTCGTCTGTACTCCCATACTCACTCGCATCCGGTAGATCAAGTAATTTATCAGGACTTATACCTTGTCCTTGAATGTTATTACCATTGGGTGTTAAGTAACTAGCCACTGTTATAGCAATACCACTATTTTCTCCCAAACTTTTTAGGGATTGAATTAAACCTTTTCCATAAGTTTGTTCTCCCATAAGAATTGACCTCTCATTATCGTGTAAAGAACCAGCAAGAATTTCACTGGCACTTGCAGTACCTTTATTTACTAAAGTCACCATTGGTCCATCAAAAGATGTCTCTTTTTGAGAAATAATTGCATCTTTGATCCCATTTCTATCTTTTGTCTCGACCACAGGTTTTTCACTTAATAAAGAGTCTGCAACTGCTATACCTGAGCTTACTAGTCCCCCTGAATTATTTCTAAGATCCAAGATCAAGCCCTCAACCTCTTTCTCTTTTAACTCTTGAAGTGCCTCTTCTACTTTTTTGGGTACGCTTTCGCTGAATTGAGTTATTCTTAAATATCCTATTGTGTGAGATTCGTCTCTTAATCTTTTTGTTCTAACTGGTCTGAGATCTACAGATCTCCTCTCTAGATCGATTTCCCTAATTTCTCCCGATTCCGAAGATACTTCAACTAAAACTTTTGTCCCTGATTCACCTCTTAATTTAGAGGCAGTACTTGCAAGTCCTAATTTCTCTGATGAGATTCCATCCACTGTCTCTATTAAGTCCCCGCTTACTATTCCAGCTTCTTCTGCTGGCGAACCCCCAAGAGTAGAGATAACTTTAACTTTATTGTCATCATCTTCACCTAATTGAAGCCCAACACCATTAATTTCACTCCCAAAATTACTTGATTTCAGTAGTTCATAATCTTTTGGGCGTAAAACTCTCGTGTAGGGATCGTCTAGAGGTCTTAACATGTCTTCAATTGCGGAATAAGCCTCTTCACTTGTTTCAATTTGTTTCTGTAATGTTTTTTGTCTTAATCTTTTCCATTGGATTTCATCAAACTTTTCTGGATCATAAAAACCTTCGTTTACCAAGGTCCAAGCGTCAAGTACTAATTGCCTGCTGTCACTGAGAGCATCCACTGTTTCAATCAACAAGAGATTGATAGAAAAAACTATGATCAATGATGCAGTTATCACAGTTTTGAATGTTAAAAGTTTGTTAAAAGATGAATTCATTGGGTTAAGTGTTAACACCAAGTATAAGAATTTTAAGTAAGCTCTTTATATCAAAGCTAATTTTTTTTGGATGGCGAATTCTTCATCTGTTTATGACTGGTTTCAAGAAAGGCTTGAAATCCAAGACATAACTGACGACGTAACTTCCAAGTACGTACCACCTCACGTAAACATTTTTTATTGTTTAGGAGGCATAACTTTAGTATGCTTCCTAATTCAATTTGCAACAGGTTTTGCAATGACTTTTTACTATAAGCCAACAGTTACACAAGCTTATAGTTCAGTCAGTTACTTAATGACTGATGTAAGTTTTGGATGGTTAATAAGATCTGTGCATAGATGGAGTGCATCAATGATGGTTTTGATGCTAATCCTTCATGTCTTTAGAGTTTATCTTACAGGAGGTTTTAAAAGGCCAAGAGAATTAACTTGGGTTACAGGTGTTGTAATGGCAGTCATAACTGTCGCTTTTGGAGTTACAGGATACTCTTTACCTTGGGATCAGGTAGGTTATTGGGCAGTTAAGATTGTTTCAGGTGTTCCTGCTGCAATACCAGTAATTGGTGACTTTATGGTTGAATTACTTCGAGGTGGAGAAAGCGTTGGACAATCTACTTTAACCAGATTTTACAGTCTTCATACTTTTGTGTTGCCATGGTCATTAGCAGTTTTCATGTTGATGCATTTTTTAATGATTCGTAAACAAGGTATTTCAGGTCCTTTATAAACTCTTATAATTAAATCATTATCAGTTCTCCATATGTCTACCTTAAAAAAACCAGATCTATCAGATCCAAAATTGAGAGCAAAGTTAGCTAAAGGTATGGGTCATAATTATTATGGTGAACCAGCTTGGCCAAACGATTTACTATATATTTTCCCGGTAGTTATCTTAGGAACTATTGCATGCGTGGTTGGATTAGCTGTTCTTGATCCTGCAATGTTGGGAGACAAAGCTAATCCTTTCGCAACACCCTTGGAAATACTTCCTGAATGGTACCTCTATCCAGTTTTTCAAATACTTAGGGTAGTTCCTAATAAGCTTTTGGGTATAGCACTTCAAACATTAATTCCACTTGGATTAATGATTCTACCCTTTATCGAAAACGTTAATAAATTCTCTAATCCATTTAGAAGACCGATAGCAATGTCTGCTTTCTTGTTTGGAACTTTTCTAACCATATATCTTGGTATTGGAGCATGTCTGCCAATTGATAAATCACTTACTTTAGGATTATTTTAGGCTTAAATTTTAAACATATCTAAATCGTTATACTCATTTCTTAGGAAATGATTCATCAATAAAAATCCAACAATTGTCCAAGTTTGATACGTTCTCGATTGTTGCCCAACCCAAGTACCTGTAGGACCATCAAAATATTCTGCCCATTCTTGCTTAGGTAATTGATTAAGTTGACACCAATATGATTCCTCTATTAGAGATTTCATTTCTTCCATGAGAATCACATCATCTGAACCATATTTTTTTTGATGCAATAGAACTGCTGCACCAAAAAACCATAGTAAACTCGGCCAATGACCACCATTATGGTAGCTCCAAGGCCAATTCTTTGGATCTGATCCAGTTTTGTTTTGCCATTCTTCCACATCCATATGAGGATGACAAATTCTCATTGGCATTTGAGCCATCAAATGCTGTCTGTTATGTAAAACTAATCTAAATAAAGCTCTTTGCTCTTCTGGAGGCAGTACTCCGAACATACATGCTAAAGAATTCCCCAAACTGTAAAATCGAAAATCTGGCCTTCCTGTCCTAATATTTCCTATTAAGTAACCACCTCTATTCTCTAACCAATCTTGTAGCCATGAGGGAACTACTTGAGGTTGAACGTTAAATTCATTGAAGTGTTGATCATCTCCATACTGCTCAGTTGGCCTTCTTCTTAAAACTTGCATTGTTTGGCTGGTAACCCAATAATGTTTTAAAAGAAAACTTCCTAAATCCTTAACCCATTGATTTGTAAGAATAAGTCTTTGGTCTAATAGTCTACTAACATGATCAGCTCTACTTAATTCCATTAAGTTGATACAACTTTTTAAACATCCATGAAGTAAAACTTCAACTTCTAGTGGTGCTCCCCATACATCCATAGGTCTATCAATCATAAATGCGCAATCTGGAACAAAAAGTACAGGAGTACCCTCAAATGTTGGGTGTAGAACTAGATCTAGTAAAAGTTGAATACCTCTTTGAACACTTTGACTTTTTCCGAAGGCATAATCGCCGCTTTTATTGACATAATACCAACATAAAATGGGCCACCATAAACTTGCATCAGCTGAAGTAATCCTCCCTATTGATCTCTGACCGTAGTCTCCAATGAGTTTTCCATTCTCTTCAATGAAACTAGTAGGAAATACACCACGTGTTTGGTAATTAGCGCTTTGTAATTCAAGACACACAGTTAGGAACTTTTTGACAATTTCATACCTTTTTTGAGTTATGAGGTAAATCATTACAGGAACGTTGTCTCTTAAAAATATTTCTCCATAATTTAATTTTTTATTCTTTGTTGGGTGTTCTAGTGCAGCAACGCTTCCTACCAACTCTCCTGAGATTTCAACCAAAGTCTTTTCGAAGTGTTTTTTTGCATTTGTTACAATTTTCTCTTCATCGGAACTTGGTCTTACTCTTAAATTTTTTTGACTAAATCTTTCTGCCATTTCATTTATTTCCTTATATTTAAGCCTAGTTGTTTAAAGAGACTTTGATCAAATAAAAAATTAAAAAAAAATTTTTGTATAAAAGGTTGCACAATTACAGTGGGATGGTTTAGTATTTTCTTCTGGGCAAAAATATATTTTTTGCATCATTCAACTAATTACCTTGAATCTGATTTTTGGTAAATTGTTGAATCCTCTGGAGATTTGATTTCGATCATTATTTCTAGCCAGAAGAAGGGTTTTCCCTTCAAATGAGTTATTCACTAGTTGTTTAACTCTGCACCTAGAAAATTTAAAAACTTAGGAACTGATGCTTTTATTGCGTCATGGATAACAAAATTTATATTTTTTTATTCCATGATGTATATGCAATAAAGGTGTGAGGTCCCGTCAAGAATATATAAAATGTCATCAATTGCTAACTTTTGGCTTTGATGCAAACGGATCTGAGATCTTGGAAAGTCACTTTAGAATTTTTTTAATGTGCACTCAATGTAATCCTTAAAATTTAAGGAGGCTGAAACTAAATACATAAACTGAAGTTTTTATTTGGATAAAGCAATTCAATTTGAGTAGATTTATCTACAAAAGGATTTGAACACAACGGAGAGTTTGATCCTGGCTCAGGATGAACGCTGGCGGCGTGCTTAACACATGCAAGTCGAACGAACCTTCGGGTTAGTGGCGGACGGGTGAGTAACGCGTGAGAATCTGCCCTCAGGAGGGGGATAACGGTTGGAAACGACCGCTAATACCCCATATGCCTACTGGTGAAATGAATTTCGCCTGAGGATGAGCTCGCGTCTGATTAGCTTGTTGGTGAGGTAATGGCTCACCAAGGCTTCGATCAGTAGCTGGTCTGAGAGGATGATCAGCCACACTGGGACTGAGACACGGCCCAGACTCCTACGGGAGGCAGCAGTGGGGAATTTTCCGCAATGGGCGAAAGCCTGACGGAGCAACGCCGCGTGAGGGACGAAGGCCTCTGGGCTGTAAACCTCTTTTCTCAAGGAAGAAGATATGACGGTACTTGAGGAATAAGCCACGGCTAATTCCGTGCCAGCAGCCGCGGTAATACGGGAGTGGCAAGCGTTATCCGGAATTATTGGGCGTAAAGCGTCCGCAGGCGGCTTTTCAAGTCTGCTGTTAAAGCGTGGAGCTTAACTCCATCATGGCAGTGGAAACTGAAAGGCTTGAGTATGGTAGGGGCAGAGGGAATTCCCGGTGTAGCGGTGAAATGCGTAGATATCGGGAAGAACACCAGTGGCGAAGGCGCTCTGCTGGGCCATTACTGACGCTCATGGACGAAAGCCAGGGGAGCGAAAGGGATTAGATACCCCTGTAGTCCTGGCCGTAAACGATGAACACTAGGTGTCGGGGGAATCGACCCCTTCGGTGTCGTAGCTAACGCGTTAAGTGTTCCGCCTGGGGAGTACGCACGCAAGTGTGAAACTCAAAGGAATTGACGGGGGCCCGCACAAGCGGTGGAGTATGTGGTTTAATTCGATGCAACGCGAAGAACCTTACCAGGGTTTGACATCCTGCGAACCTCTTAGAAATTTGAGGGTGCCTTCGGGAATGCAGTGACAGGTGGTGCATGGCTGTCGTCAGCTCGTGTCGTGAGATGTTGGGTTAAGTCCCGCAACGAGCGCAACCCACGTTTTTAGTTGCCAGCATTTAGTTGGGCACTCTAGAAAGACCGCCGGTGATAAACCGGAGGAAGGTGTGGATGACGTCAAGTCATCATGCCCCTTACACCCTGGGCTACACACGTACTACAATGCTACGGACAAAGGGCAGCAAACTCGCGAGAGCTAGCAAATCCCATAAACCGTGGCTCAGTTCAGATCGTAGGCTGCAACTCGCCTACGTGAAGTAGGAATCGCTAGTAATCGCAGGTCAGCATACTGCGGTGAATACGTTCCCGGGCCTTGTACACACCGCCCGTCACACCATGGAAGTTGGCCATGCCCGAAGTCGTTACTCCAACCCTTGTGGAGGAGGACGCCGAAGGTGGGGCTAATGACTGGGGTGAAGTCGTAACAAGGTAGCCGTACCGGAAGGTGCGGCTGGATCACCTCCTAACAGGGAGACAACAAAATGTTTAATATTATTATTTTGTCACCTTAGGTCGATCGGTATCTCACGTTCTTAATTAATTAAGAATTTCATTTCCTAAGTTTTTCTAGGTCACACCCATTATTTTTCCTGGGCCATTAGCTCAGGTGGTTAGAGCGCACCCCTGATAAGGGTGAGGTCCCTGGTTCAAGTCCAGGATGGCCCATATCTCTATGTTGGGGGTATAGCTCAGTTGGTAGAGCGCCTGCTTTGCAAGCAGGATGTCAGCGGTTCGAGTCCGCTTACCTCCACTGATTACCACCTCTTCCATAATCTTTTGAAAGGAAATGTTTTGAGTTGTGATCAAATTCTGAACGAATCTAGCTTCCTAATGAAATCATTAAGATGCTGGACTCATTGAATTAATTTCATTGTTTTCAGAGAACCTTGACAACTGCATAGATTATTTTTTTAAAGACAATAAGCATCTTTAATGATGCAGATTTATTATTTGTGCGAATGCATTAATAACAATTCTATTAAGCTGATGCTTCAAATTTTGAAGTTATTGGTCAAGCTACAAAGGGCTCACGGAGGATACCTAGGCACACAGAGGCGATGAAGGACGTGGTTACCTGCGATAAGTCTCGGGGAGTTGGAAGCACACTTTGATCCGGGAATTTCCGAATGGGGCAACCCCATGTACGGCCAACTGAATATATAGGTTGGTGCGAGCTAACCCAGCGAACTGAAACATCTTAGTAGCTGGAGGAAGAGAAAGTAAATAACGACTCCCTCAGTAGCGGCGAGCGAACGGGGAACAGCCCAAACCGATAGTCTTGACTATCGGGGTTGTGGGACAGCAATATGGATCAACAAGTCTAGAAGAAACGTTTGAATGGCGTGCCACAGAGGGTGAAAGCCCCGTAATCGAAAGATAAGTTGACCTAGCTGCATCCCGAGTAGCACGGAGCACGTGGAATTCCGTGTGAATCTGCGAGGACCACCTCGTAAGGCTAAGTACTACTGTGTGACCGATAGTGAAACAGTACCGCGAGGGAAAGGTGAAAAGAACCCCGGGAGGGGAGTGAAATAGAACATGAAACCGTGAGCTTACAAGCAATGGGAGCCCGACTAATCGGGTGACCGTGTGCCTGTTGAAGAATGAGCCGGCGACTTATAGGCACTGGCGGGTTAAACCGGAAATGGTGGAGCCACAGCGAAAGCGAGTCTTAATAGGGCGTTTGTCAGTGTTTATAGACCCGAACCCTGGTGATCTAACCATGGCCAGGATGAAGCTTGGGTGATACCAAGTGGAGGTCCGAACCGACTGAAGTTGAAAATTCAGCGGATGAGCTGTGGTTAGGGGTGAAATGCCAATCGAACCAGGAGCTAGCTGGTTCTCCCCGAAATACGTTGAGGCGTAGCGTCTAGTGCTCCAGCAGGGGGGTAAAGCAACCATTTCGGTGCGGGCTGCGAAAGCGGTACCAAATCGATATGAACTCTGAATACCCTGTGTGTAACTAGGCAGTCAGACTGTGGGGGATAAGCTCCATAGTCAAGAGGGAAACAGCCCAGACCGCCAGCTAAGGTCCCAAAATTAACGCTAAGTGATAAAGGAGGTGGGATTGCCCAGACAACCAGGAGGTTTGCCTAGAAGCAGCCATCCTCAAAGGAGTGCGTAATAGCTCACTGGTCGAGCGATCCTGCGCCGAAAATGAACGGGGCTAAGCGTTATACCGAAGCTGCGGATAAATTTATTTATGGTAGGGGAGCGTTCTATGTAGGGTGAAGCGTTAGCGTAAGCGGACGTGGACAGCATAGAAGTGAGAATGTCGGCTTGAGTAGCGAAAACATGGGTGAGAATCCCATGCCCCGAAACCCTAAGGGTTCCTCCGGCAGGCTCGTCCGCGGAGGGTTAGTCTGGACCTAAGGCGAGGCCGAAAGGCGTAGTCGATGGATAACAGGTCAATATTCCTGTACCAGATGTGTTTTGAGAAGGGGGACGGAGAAGGCTAACCAGGCCAGATGTTGGTTACTGGTTCAAGCGTTCGAGGCTTTGAGAGATGGAGAAAACATCTTGAGCTAAGGCGTGAGTACGAGCTGCTACGGCAGCGAAGTTGGTGATGTCATGCTTCCAAGAAAAGCCCTACACTCGTTAAGACACAAATGCCAGTACCCTAAACCGACACAGGTGGGATGGTAGAGAATACCGAGGGGCGCGAGATAACTCTCTCTAAGGAACTCGGCAAAATGGCCCCGTAACTTCGGGAGAAGGGGTGCCAGCGAGAGCTGGTCGCAGTGAAGAGGCGCAAGCGACTGTTTACCAAAAACACAGGTCTCCGCTAAGTCGCAAGACGATGTATGGGGGCTGACACCTGCCCAGTGCCGGAAGGTTAAGGAAGCTGGTTAGCTTTTAGTGAAGCTGGCGACTGAAGCCCCGGTGAACGGCGGCCGTAACTATAACGGTCCTAAGGTAGCGAAATTCCTTGTCGGGTAAGTTCCGACCCGCACGAAAGGTGTAACGATTTGCGCGCTGTCTCGGAGAGAGGCTCGGCGAAATAGAATTGTCTGTGAAGATGCGGACTACATACACCCGGACAGAAAGACCCTATGAAGCTTTACTGTAGTTTGATATTGTGCTCGGGCTCTGAATGCGCAGAATAGGTGGGAGACGTTGAAATAGTGCTTGTGGGTACTATTGAGTCATCGGTGAGATACCACTCTTTTAGAGCTAGAGTTCTAACGCTTACCCGTTATCCGGGAAGCGGACAGTATCTGATGGGCAGTTTGACTGGGGCGGTCGCCTCCTAAAAGGTAACGGAGGCGCACAAAGGTTCCCTCAGGCTGGTTGGAAATCAGTCGTTGAGTGCAAAAGCAGAAGGGAGCTTGACTGTGAGACCTACAAGTCGAACAGGGACGAAAGTCGGTTTTAGTGATCCGACGGTTCTGCGTGGAAGGGCCGTCGCTCAACGGATAAAAGTTACTCTAGGGATAACAGGCTGATCTCCCCCAAGAGTTCACATCGACGGGGAGGTTTGGCACCTCGATGTCGGCTCATCGCAACCTGGGGCTGAAGTCGGTCCCAAGGGTTGGGCTGTTCGCCCATTAAAGCGGTACGCGAGCTGGGTTCAGAACGTCGTGAGACAGTTCGGTCCATATCCGGTGTATGCGCAGGAATATTGAGAGGATTTCTCCCTAGTACGAGAGGACCGGGAGGAACGCACCTCTGGTGTGCCAGTTATCGTGCCAACGGTAAACGCTGGGTAGCCATGTGCGGAGTGGATAACCGCTGAAAGCATCTAAGTGGGAAGCCCACCTCAAGATGAGTATTGCCATGGCTTAAGCCAGTAAGGTCACGGGAAGAACACCCGTTGATAGGCTCTACGTGGAAGCTTGGTAACAAGTGCAGCGGAGGAGTACTAATAGACCGAGGGCTTGACCAAATAAACTTAATTTATTGTTTTTAATTTATATAATTTTCTATGCAGTTCTCAAGGTTCACACTATCCTGGTGTTCATGGCGATGTGGTACCACTCCGATCCATCTCGAACTCGGTTGTGAAACGCATCAGCGGCGAAAATATTTAGGGGGTAGCCCCTTGAGAAAATAGCTCAATGCCAGGTAAAAATATTTAAAGGGTTTACTCTTCTGGAGTAGGCCCTTTTTTATTTTTGGCATTTAGGACACCAATGGGTACTTCTTCCCGTAATTTTTTGTCTTTCAATTAAGTTTCCACATTTACGACATTCTTTTCCAGTTCTCCTATAGACATTTGTCTGTAAACCAAAATTCCCATTCTCTCCCTCCAAATCCCTAAAATCGCTAAATGTAGTCCCCCCTGAACCTATACTTTTTTTTAATACAGTTACGATTGATTCTTTAAGCTTGATTAACTCATTCTTCTTTATTGTTCGAGCTTCCCTAAAAGGTAAGATGCCAGCAGAGTATAAACTTTCATCAGCATAGATATTACCTATGCCTGCCACTATTGTTTGATCTAATAAAATAGCTTTTATAGATTTTGTTCTTTTTGAAATAACTTTCTTAAGGTAATTTGCATCAAAGTCTTTAGAAAATGGTTCTGGTCCTAATGAACCTAATCCTTTAATTACTTTGTTAAGCGATAGGCCTTTATTAATCCACCACATTTGACCAAAACTTCTTACGTCAACGTACCTAAGCTCATTATTATTTTTATCGAAAAATCTTATTCTTGTATGTTTACAAGGATGAGTTGAGTTTTCAATAAATTTGAAGTATCCAGTCATTCTTAAATGAACTACTAGAAATCCATTATTTTGTGAATTTTCTTGAGGAAATTGAGTTTTTTTATTTTGAACCTCTTTTAATTGAGCAATTAAATATTTTCCTCTTCTATCCCATTTATATATAAGTGAGTTCCTAAGTCCTTTAATAAATTCTTCTTTGTTTGATGGGAATGCAATAGTTGAATCCCTACAGACTTCTACTTTTTTAATAATAAAGTTATTAAGTTTTTGCTCTAAACCTCTGCGAACAGTCTCTACTTCAGGTAATTCGGGCAATTATTTAAGCTTTCTCTAATTCACTTTCAGCGAAATTATTTGTATTTGCTCCACCATCAGTTCCGCTCATTCCGGCATAATTTACTTTATCGAATCTGACTACACAGTTATATTTAATACCTGAGGTATCAACTGAAGCAACTTTACCTATTTCGTTGTACCAATATGATTCTGGTCTTTTTACTCTTACTAGATCTCCTCTTGAAATTGCCATTACTATTAATTTAACTTTTTGTAGAATAACTCATCATTTATATTCTTAGACAAATTATTCACACATATTAATTAAAAGTTTTAACAAAAATCATTTATTAAATTATTTTCGAATTCTTCTTTAGCAGGCTTACTTCCCATCCATTTTCTGCCAGGTATTCTTACATCTAATTCATTTGTATCACAATTGATTGAAAGAATAAGTTCTTTATTTTCTTGATTTAGGACGTTAAAAACTTTTGTACCTTTAATATTTTTATGTGATTTACCTTGGATCATTATAGGACCATAAATTTTTTTATCTAACTCAAGAAAGTCATTATTTTCTGTTGTTTCATAATTTCCTGAATTATTTGTGTTCTTTTTTCTTGTTATGAGCTTTTGATTAACTTTTATTGAATCAGGATTACTGAGATTATTAATCTCTATCAGATCGATTACTTTTAAATTATATTTATTTGATATATCAGTAAGATTTTCACCAGGTTGAACAATATGATAATTATTTATAAAATTTGGTTGTTTTGTAAGATTTTCAGGAGATTCGGAAATAATAAGATTTTGGCCAACAAAAATATAATTTTCATCTTTTAAGTTATTCAATTTAATAATTAAATCTTTATTTATTGAATAGAATTTTGAAATACTTGATATTGTATCTCCATTTTTTACAATATGAATTTTTTTTATTTCAGTTTTTTCTTCAGTAATTGATTCTTTTTTAGCGACATTCTCAATTTTATTCTTCGCTGAAAATATTTTTTCTTCTGATTTTATCAATGAGTGATTAAAAAAATTAATAAATATGGCAATTACTAAAAATGCAAATTTCATAAAACTCACTATTTATTTAAAGATAATCTTTAAATTTAAAATCGCTAGGTTTTTGAAAACAATTTAAGTAATTTAAATCTGAAAAATTAACTTTAAAAATTTCTTTACTCTTTCGTAGGGAGGATACCGTAGATTTAAATCAAATAAAAAACCTTTAAATGTAATAGATTTTTGATTTGAAAAATTGCGAAAACCCTCTTCGCCATGAAATTTACCAATACCACTTTGCCCAACGCCTCCAAACGGTAAATTTGGAATAAGGACTGGTAACATCACATCATTTATACAAATTGTTCCTGAGCTGGTTACTTTTGAAATATGATTATGGATTTTTTTATTGCCTCCGAATAAGTAGATTGCTAGGGGTTTTGATGTTTGACTAATCTGTTTTAAAGCTGATTCCTTATCATTGATCCCAATTACTGGAAGAAGTGAACTGAATAGCTCTTTCTGCAAAATATATGTTTCATTTAATTTAGTTTTCAAGATTGTAGGAGATATTTTCAACTTTTTTTTACAAAAAGTCCCCCCAAATAAAATTCTTTTTTCTTTTTTAAATTGTTTGAGAATTTCTACAGTTGATGTGAATTGCTTTTTCTCTAATTTTGATAAGTTTTCGGAAATAATTGGATTATCTCCGTAAAAACTTACTATGTATTTCTTTAATTTTTCTATAAAAATATTTTCAATTTCTTTATCTACAAAGATATGATTCGGAGCCATGCAGGATTGACCAGAATTAAAAAATTTGCCCCAAACAATTCTTTTTGCAGCCACTTCTAAATTTGCATTTTTGAAAACAATTACAGGATTTGTTCCACTTAACTCAAGAGTTAATGGAGTTAAGTTTTTTGAAGCTAATTTCATTATGGATTTTCCAGTTTCAGTACTTCCTGTAAAAAAAATATGGTCAAAATTTTGTTCAATTAATTTTATGGATTGTTTATTATCACCCTCTACTGTCATAAGAACATCTTTATGGAAATATTTGGAAGTAAGCTTTTTAATAAGTTTTGAGGTCGCAGGACATTTCTCTGATGGTTTTATAACTGCAGTATTCCCTGCTGAGAAAATATTTATCAATGGCTTTAAAACATAAAGTAATGGATAATTATAAGGACCAAGAATTAAGACACACCCAAGAGGTTCATAAATAACTTTGGAGGATGATGGAAATAGATAAAAAGGTGTATCAATCTTTTTTGGTCGCATCCAAGAATTGAGTTTCTTTTTTATGAGTGAAATTTCTTCTTTCACTAAAAGGATTTCCGAAAGCCCTTCAATTTCAGATTTGCCGAGATCAACAAAAAGTGATTTAATTATCTCTTTTTTATTTTCATCCAAAAGTTTAGACACTAAATTGATATGATGAATTCGCCATTTTATATCTTCAGTTTTACCAGTGAGAACTGTATTTTTTAATTTATAAATGTCTTCTAAATGAAATTTATCAGAAATTTTCATTTTTTACCTTTTAATATTATTAAATATATCAGAGGATAAATTTTAAATAACTAAGGTTTTTAGCTAATTAAATCAAAGCGAATGATTAATTAGAAATAATCAGATTTATAAATATTGCCTTTAAAAATTCAAATTTTTCTTGGTTAATATATTTTTATGAGGGAAAATTTTTCAATTAGATTGATATCTATAAATGAAATACCAGAAGTCACAAACTGGGCAAGGTTAGAAGGATTTTCTCCTGGAATGGATGATGTATCAATTTACAGAAATACAGATAAACAAGGGATATGGGTAGCTTGTCTAGACAATAATCCTATAGGCTCTATCGCGTGTATTAAATATAATTCCTCGTATGGTTTTATAGGTTTATTTATCGTTAAAAAAGAATACCGAAATAATGGATATGGAGTGAGATTATGGAAACATGCCCTCGAATATTTGAAAAATGTTGATTGTATTGGTCTTGAGGCTGCCCCAGATAGATTGAATGATTACGCAAAGTGGGGGTTTAGAAAATCTTCCATTACAAATCGATGGAAATTAAATGGTTTTCAAGATTTGCCATTGAGAAATTTCTATAAAGATCAATTTCATTCTTTTAAAGTTGTCCCGGGTAATAAAATTTCCTCTGAAGCAGTTTTAATTTATGATGATCAAAGAGAACCTAGTCCCAGACCACATTTTCTAAATGACTGGTTGAAAAATTTTCATGGTAATGTCAGTGCAATTGTCGATAATAATGGGATGTGCCATGGATTTGGCAGAATAAGACCTTGTGTATTGGAGGATAATGAGCAAGGCTGGAGAATCGGGCCACTTTTAGCGGATACGCCACCACTTGCTGAATTATTAATTAGGGAGTTAGTTGGTGATTTAGATGCTCAAATCTTATTGGATTGCTCTAATATGAATCCTTATGCAAATTATCTTTTATCAAGTTTGGGATTTGAGGAAATATCAAAAACTTATAGAATGTATAAAGGCATTCAACCTCCCTGTCCAATGAATCAAGTATACGGACTTGCCTGCTTAGAACTTGGGTGATCCCCTTTAAAGCACGCACTTTGCCTTTTGTTTTGTACTAACTCTGAAGTTTGTTTTATTATTCATAAGCTTAACTTTCAGAGGGTTTCAAAATTTTTTCTACAATATCTGCGTTGATTATAGTGATCTCTCCATTATCAATATTGGCAACTTGAAACAAGGTCCATGAATTTGGATTTCTAGCTCCTCCAATGCAGTCGATAACTTGACCGACCCAATAATTTTTATTCTTTTCGTTAGTATTTTCGCAATTTTCTTTTTTAATTGCGACATAATCACCAGGCCTAACGAAAAGAAACTCAGGAGTTGATGAGCTCACAATAAATAGCTTGTAGTATATATGTACTATAGTAACTTATTAGTTTTGTTGCCGAACTTTGAGTTATTTAGCAAACTAGTGGTAATTCAAAAATCAAATGGAATCAACTGAAATTGCTATATTCTCAACATTATTGGGATTAATTTTAGCTTTAACTGACGCTTATATAGAGAGAAATATTCCTGGATAATGCTTCCAATTCATTTCTTAAATCAAATAAGATTTAAGCTGGTCTAATATGTCGGCACGGTTGGAAACTAATTTTGTAAAAACTAAATATATTAACCCTCCCATTGCGAGTCTTCCGTTAATTTTCTCTAAGTGCTTAAGCTTTCTAAACAAAATAATCTCGCGATTAAACAAAATTTAGATGGTATCGAAAATAAAAAAGTATTGATTACTTCAAAATTAAAAAAAATTTTAAAAAAATTTATAGAAATATTATTTCAAACACGAATTAACTTTAAAGCCAAGCTTCTTTCATCTCAAGATAAAGTCTCTCGCTCTCAGCAGAATTAATTTTGCTGTCTGAATAAGATTGCTGCTGTTGCTGTTGCTGCTGCTGAGTTGAGTTAGAGTTAGAATTTTGGACTTCGCTCATTAGTTGGAAAAATATTTGTGTTTATTCTCTCATATATAGAGCTTTTTTTGTCAACTTAAATTCTTAAGTTTTATTTAAATTTTTTATATTTTTAATTTTTCTTTTTTGAGTGAAGTTATTTCGCTACAGTAGTTTTGGCATATAGAAATTTAACTTCCCAATATACAATTCCTAGGAAGATAGCACTTGCAATAATAATTTCAGAAATGGCTAACATTTTATTTTTTAATACTAATTTAATTTTGGTATCAATTTACACAAAAAGCAATAGGTACTAATTACATTTTAGATTTTAAAAAATCTTATTTAATAAAATAACGCTTCGAAATAATATAAAATTTTAAGTTAGATACATATTATTTTCTTGGGAAATTTCATAAATTCAACAACTCTTATACCTTTAATACCTTTAATAACCTCTTTATTTATTTTTATTTTATTGGTAAGTTTCAACAGAACGCTTAACAGGTTAACTAAACCAGTTACTGCACTGGTTGCATTATCTTTATTAAGTTCTGCCTTTATAAGTTCATTTGACTATTTTAAGAAAATAGAAGAAGAATTAGTTTTATCTGAACTTCTCAAATTTTTTGGAGAAAAAAATTTAGTTATACATCTCAATTTAGTAAATGAAAAAATTATAATTTTTTTCTCATTAATAATGATATTAATTATTGGAATAACTTTTTATAAATTGCCTAGAAAAAAAGGTTATGTCTCATTGATGATTAGCCTAGGATTAATATCTTCTTCTGTGATGCTCTCAATATTGCTAATTGATTTCTCAGCACTAATCTAAACTGTAGTAAGCATTGACAAAGCTTCGTTAAGTTCTTGGACATGATTTAATTCATCTTGAGCAATCTCTTTTATTTTTTGATCATTTGGATTATCGATTAAATATTTGGAATAAGTTTCAAATGCATGTTCTTCGATTTTTATGTTGACATCATAAGCATTCGCTGGAGAGAAGAAATAATAAAAAACCATGATCCAGTAATAGACAAGCACAAGGTGCCTCGCAAAAAATCTATCAATCCAGAACCTATCTCCTCCTCTTTTCTCCATTTCTTTAAGATGCTCAGTTTCGTTTATAGCTTGATAAAAATGTTCTTTCATTAAAATCATTGTTTTTTCATTTTTAATTCCTAGGGATTCTTTAAAATGAAGAACTGAAAGAAATGCAAAATAAGGTGATCTAGCTATTACTTCTAAAACCCAAAATCTTTGTAAAGATCTACCAGAGTAGATGAAGTCTAAGAAGGTAACAGTACTATTCAAAATCAAAGAATTTAATTTCTTCATAAATATCTTTTTTTTAAGTATAATTACTTATTCGCTTGAGGTCTATAGTGTATTGAAGTAATTAAGCAAAAATTAATATTTATAGTCTAATAATTGTTACTTCCATTGAAATATTTTTTTTTCGTGCATTAATTGGATAGATAAAAATTTTATATGACAAATACTGAAAAAATTTCAAATGCCAAAAAGAGGATTGATGAATTAGAAAGACTCATAAAATATTGGAATGATTCAGAACGAGATGAGGCGAAAATAGTAAATTTCAATATCGCAGATAAAGTTGCTTAGATTTTGATGATTAAGGCTGATTAAATTATCTAATTAAAGTAATTTAATATCTTTGAGGTTTCAAATATTGTTTAATTTATCAATAGAGCAATTAAACCTATTCTCAAAAACGGTAAGGAAGAAATAGTCTAAAAGAAAAATCTATATGAAAACCTTTTCAAAAAAATATTTAGTTCCGATTAAATTTATACCATGGTTTTTTTGGGTATTTATATCTTTTATGAGTATATATTTGTGTAAGATAGCCTGGGTAAATTAAATAACTAATGAATCTAGCTTCTCCTTAGCCAACCAGGAGCACCGCCAAACCAATCCGATATATCATCTTCATTTGGGTTGAAATGATTTTCTTTATCTAGTCCATCTATCCCAAATGATTGTAGGAGGTTATCGATCCCTCCATCATTTTTTGTACCATCCCTTCTAAAGCTGTTAGCTTTTTTCAGCCAAAGAGAAATTGTTGAATTATGGTGTGCAAATTTCTCAACATATATCCTTTCTTCTAATGAAATTGGTTTATCCTGAGCAATTCTTTTAATTATTCCTTGGATCTTTAGTCTTTTTGCGTTACTAAGAAGCATTTTTGATCAATTCATTATTCTTTTTATAGGAAGAATTACTAAATATATCTTGTCAATGTTAATTTCAACAAATTAACTACCTTAATAGGTTTTTAAGCAAGAAAAGTCTTAAGACACTAAAAAAAAGAGTCAATAAGTTACGTATGATACGTTTATTCATTTATCAAACTTATGATTTCTGCAAATTAGATAATAAAAATCAATTCATAAGGAAACTTTGAAATTAAGATAAGTGGGTACATTTGTTGCACTATAGTAAAATTGTACTAATATTAGTACAGATGTATTATTAAGATATGAAAGTGATCTCATCTTCTCCTTATGCCCCTTTTAATTCAAAAGAGTGGAATTCTCTAATCCGCAAAAATGCAAAGTTTGAAAATACTCCAATAAAGATTCAAAAAAAATTTTATAGAACTTTTACCCTAAAAAAGATTGAAAAAGATGCACTTTTGCAAGAGAAGTATGAATTGCATCAACAAATGCAACTTGTATTCCGATAAAAAAATATTAACTAACAATCTTTTTATTGAATATTATTTTACGAGATCCAATTTTTTGTTAGATTAGTAGAAATACAAGAAGGATTTAATTTGGCTGTAGATCGAGAACTTTTAAAAGAAGTTACCCAAGAACTTTGGAATACCGTAAAAAAACTAAGACCTGAAATAGATCGGCAAACACGACTTCAATTAGTTTTAAAGGCCTTATTAACTATTGGTGATTTACCAGATCAAATGCAAGCTGCCATGGTAGTAGGTGTTTGCGCAGAAATGGATAAAAGTGATGTTGATAATGTTGAAACTAATTCACAAACTAAAGATTCAAGCGGAGTTGATACTTCTACAGGCAGAAAAGTAGTTAGAAGAAGTTCAGCTAAATAAACTTTAAACGATCATCCTTTAATTTTCTTTGATTCGTTTTTGTTAAGTCTATTGAATAGGTAATATGAAATTACAAGTAAGAGAGGAACGAATATTGAATGTAAAGTCATCATTAATTCTGTTTGGCCCATTCCTATAAGATTTGACTCGTTTGGAAGTTGTTCTGACCAAGTGCCAACTAAATGCCAGGCTTGAGGAATTGATAAGAAAAACATATAAGAGCTATAAGTTAAGTTTATGTTCAAATAAAGATTATCATTATTGAACGTTTTTGCTTTCTTTATTCTTATTTCTTAACTAAGTATTTGTAGAGTTAAAAAAAAGAATTTGATTCATAAATTTATTTTCTTAAGAAGAGTTTTAAATTCTTTTTTACCAATAATTTTTTCAGCTGCGTAAGCGCCACTTGCTGAAACAGCAGGAATTCCAATACCTGGAAATGTACTTGCGCCGCAAGTAAATAAATTTTTCACTGGAGTTTTGCAGCCTGGGAAAAGACCTTTTGCTGCAGATAAAGCAGGGCCGTAACTACCGCAATAGGTATTGGTGAATTTTTTATGAGTGATTGGGGTTCCTAGCATCTTTAAATCAATCCTTTCATCTATATCAGGGATGAATTTTCGCACTGCATTAAGGAATATTGAACATCTTTCTTCTTTCAAATTTCTATATTCTAAACCCTTTTTATTTAGGTTTTCCCAAATTTCCCAAGGTTCATTTGCGGGAGTATATCCATGAAGAACATGTTTTCCTTCAGGGGCCATATTTTTATCTAAAACAGATGGGATTGAAAATACGGCTATATTTCTTTCTGCGGTTATACCTTTTTCCCACTCATCAACATGTATCGCATGTATTGGTAAATTTTCAAGACCATCAGCATCAAAACCTAGATGTATATGAAGGAAAGAATCACATTTATTTGGGTTCAAAACTTTTGTATTCCATTTTTTTGAAATTTCATTTGGAATTAACTTTTTTAAATTCCAAACATCAGTATTCGTGACAACAGATTCACAACTATAACTAGAACCATTATTAAGAGTTATACCTGTGGCTAAATTTTTATTGAAGTTAATTGTCTTTACTCTCGAAGAAAGAATTAATTCTCCTCCATTTTTTTTAAATCCATTAATTAAAGCTTTTACGATAGATTCACTTCCTCCTTTGGGGTATTCAAGGTATGAATTTGGTTCAAACCATTCGTTAAATAAAGTAGCCATCGCAGCTGTATTTGTATCATACATTGACATACCACTTATCAAAAAGCTCAATAAATCAACCCAATTTCTGAGAAAAGGATCCTCTAGATGATTATTTACTAAATTCCCAAAGCCTTTATTTATTTTTGGTATTTGATTGAGATTAGGTAAAAATTTTGAGGTTAAATTTATTAGATCTAGGAAATTTATTGATTCGGGAGAAAAAGAGAGTAATGGTATTTCATTTATTATTTGGCTAAGAGGTTTTATTCCGGAAATAAATGATTCCCATTCTTTAACTGATTTCTCACCTCTTAAAGTTTTAATTTTTTGTTTAAAAGGTTCTTCCCCCACATCAAGATTAAAATTGCCTTCTGGGACTATTACTTGCCAGCCTTTGTATTGAAATAGTTCAACTTCTTCATCAAGTAATTTAAGAATTTGCCCTAGGGGATTAGTTGTCGGCCATTTACCTAATCCACTCCACAATGAAGGACCTGATTCGAAAGTGTAACCATCTCTTTTGAAACTGTGGGCAACACCTCCTGGCTGGCTATGAGCTTCACATATAAGTACTGTTTTGCCTGATAAAGCGAGAATCGAACCGCAACACAATCCACCTATTCCACTACCCACTATTACAACATCGTACTTATTCATTAAATATTTACTTTACTCTTCTCGTGAAACTAATTAGTTTTAGACAAATGTGTTAGTTGAAGTAGTAATACTTAGTACAACAGCTAGGAAAAATATGTAGGGGACCGCTTTTAAAGGGATGTATCCTTGGCTTTTAGAAATAAAATCCATTAATTTAGTTACTTTATGTAAACATGATAACGAGATCTTGTTCCTTATGTGTGCCATAAAATTATTTTTTTGGAAATATTTTGAAATAAAGAAATCTTTTTGGAGAGATTTTTTAACTAAGACCATTTTTTATGAAGTTATCTTAGTATTTGATTCTTAGATTAATATCTATTATGAAACACTTTCCTGATATAAATGAGATAAAACTATTAGAAAAAAATTCCCAAAAAAATGGTAGCGGAATTGTATATGAGGAATTGTTAGGAATATGGAAGTTTAAGTATGTATGGGGAAAGGAGTCAGATGAAATCAAAAATATACCAAGTTCGATTCTCCAAGTATTGTCGGCCAGACTGGAATTGAAAAGTAAAAATAAAGAGGATCAAATAAATTATGAAATAAAAAATTCAATTAATTTCGGATTATTAAATATTACTTTTATAGGCAGCGCAGAATTAAAAGGGATTAGACCTCTATTGGCTTTCTATTTTAAAGAATTGAAAATTAGTATTAGTAGTTTTCCTATATTTAAAAAGGAATTAAAAAAACCTGAAGATAAAAAAATGCCTTTTTTCTCACTTGTAGGAATTAGCACCAAAGATAATTGGTTATGTGCTCGAGGGAGGGGCGGAGGGCTTGCAATATGGATTAAGTCTTAATTTAGTGGTATTCTCCTGGATGATCTACCTTTCTTACGGTAACTTTATCAACTTTTTGTCCATTAAATCTTAAGAGATCATCTCCTGAAAAGTCATAACCTAAGCCTTGACCTATAAGGGCTACATCATCGGCTGTAGAGGATGTCGTAACCTGCTTTTTTAATTCCTCATCAGATTGCATCTTAATTAAAAATTTTCTTATTTCAGAAAAACTCATTACTAGAATTTGATTGATTGATGTTAAAGAAATTTATAAAATCTTTTTCTTAGCAAGAACAAGATAAATAGATAATCATTATACTATTTTTATGACTTACTTATTCCTCTATATAGTTGGCATAATTTTAATATGGTGGATATATCGTGTCGGTTGGCTTGAGGCGCTCAAAACAGTAGTTAAAGTTATAGTCCCCTCAGCGCTTATTATTTTATTTAACATAAAAGCCGGAAGATTACTTTTTAAAAGCCCGGTAGTCGGTTTATTAAGCGCTTTGCCTACCTCTATTTTTATTTTTAGAGGTTCATTGCCTTTAGTTAGTTATATAAATAACTGGATTGAAAATAAAATAAATAAGTATGATGATTCGGAAGTTATAGATACTGATTCTGTGCCTTTAGATGATTAATTTAATCAAATCCAAGAAATAATTCTTTGTGTACAACAAGAACATCAAATAAAGTTGTTCCATGTATAGGACTTAATGGGATTTTGTCTATATTAAATGCTTCTGCGCAAATCAAATGAGCATCCCATTTTGTATTATGATCACTTATTTCAATTGACCACTCAATTACTTTTTTGAAATGATCTGGCATCTCCGAACCAATTTTTCTGCAAATTTGACATAGAACTGACAAAAGAGGTGGCTTTGATGGCCTTTTTAAATCTTTAATAAGACTAGGCTGCGTAAAAACACTTGTATAGCGGATGTAGTCTATTAATTCATATTCTTCTTTAGTAAGAGCTGCTTTATCTAATGCTCTTTCAAATTCGTCTATGGGGGTTATGGGCCTATCCAAAATATTATTTTTTGCTGTTTTCTGAATCTATTTTTTCTTGATTAATTTCATTGGTTTGATTGCTTTCTATAGATTTAGGAGATTCATATTTATCTTCTTCGTTCATAACTTGATCGATTTCATTTTGAAATTCATTCGACGCTTTTTTAAGACTTTTCAAAGTTTTACCTAGCTGTTTTCCCAATTCTGGAAGCTTTTTGGGACCAAAAATTAAGAGAGCTAAGATAAGTATTACAGTAACTTCAGGCAAACCAACACCAAAAATATTCATAACTGATAACTATTTAACTAATTAGGAAATCTACTATTAAATATAGTCAAATCATCTTAAAATTTCATTCTCGGAAGAGCTTTTTTAATATTAAAAAATTTTGAAAAATATTATCGTTATTAATACTCCTTTAAAGAAAACTAACCAAAGTAATTGATAATCACTCAATTTGAATTTTTTTTGGTACCAATTTATAAGATTTTTATGTTTATCTATTAATTTTCTCATTTTCACCGAGATTATTTATTTCTATCACTTATTTTATCTAAATTTCTTTTATTATTATTTTATAGAAATCCTAGATTCTACTCAAATTAGATTATTCTATTAAACTTTAATCTTTTTCTAAATTAATTTTTTTCTAAATTATTAAAATTATTCGCTAAATATTTACTATTTAAAAAAAATGAAGTACTTATTTGTTGTTTTTTACTTTTTTTTTCTAATATATCCAGCTGAAGCCGTTACCACAAAAATGTTTAAAGTATTGGATACGTGTGCAAGATATCGACTCGGTGAGATTAATGCTAATAAGGCTTTAGAAAAATTAAATTTAAAATTAACGAATTCTTCCACTAGTCAGCCAAAGGATCTTGTAAAAAAATATTGCTCAGTATTTACTCCAAATGAAAAAATTGAATTTTAATCTTAGCAATACATATTTAATTATTTTTTTTTGAATAATCTTTAGCTTTGTTTCGTATTTCTTTAACTTTTTTAAAATTATTTATTTTTAAATTAAAAATAACCCCTAAAAAAAGAAGAAGAAATAAAAAAATATAAATTATTAATTCCATATTAATGAATTAATAAATCTACCCTAGTTTATTTTAATAATTTTTTAGTATCTTTTAAAACAAAAAAACTGACTTTAATATTAGTTATTTACTTTTAAGTCCACAATAAAAACACATTAACCTCTAATATGGAACTTTATAAGAACTGTTGTGAAGATTGGAGATAAAATTCCAGAATTTTCTTTACTGGATCAAAATGGAGTTAAAAGATCAAATAAGGGTTTAAAAAGCCCCCTTGTTTTGTTTTTTTATCCAAAAGATGATACGCCAGGTTGCACTATAGAAGTTTGCGGATTTAGAGATAAATATGACTTATTTAAAGTATTAGGTGCGCAAGTTTGGGGAGTAAGTAATGGAAGTACCTCAAGTCATTTGGCATTTGCTAATAAAAATAAATTACAATATCCACTTCTTTGCGACACAAATGATTCTCTTAGGAAAACTTTTAAAGTTCCTAAAGTATTAGGATTTATGGATGGTAGGGTAACTTACGTTATTGATCGCAAAGGGACAGTTAGGCATATTTTTAGAGATTTATTGAATGGTCCTGAGCACATTAAAGAGGCTATTAGAGTACTTAAGGAAATTCAAAATCAATAAATTATAATTCAAATAATTTTAGATTAATAACTTTTATTTTATTATGGTTTCAGTTTTTTTTTATATATGAAGAAAATGGGAATGCAGGCTGTTGATCTTGCTATTCAAAATGGAGTGGATCTTGACGGTACTCCAATCCCTCAAAAAATGCTAGATCTATACAATAGAATTATGGATGAGGAGAATAAAAGACAAAGGAGTGGTGTTAAAAAATCAATGAGAAATAGATGCGTCAAAACGGGTTCTAAGCATTTTGATAAAGAAACATTGGATCAATTATTAATAGACTCGGGATGGGAAGGTCTTAAAGAAAAGGAAATTTTATTTTTTTATAATTAAAAAAATTTTTTTTGAATTTTCTTAATATTATTTATGGTAATTATTTATTTAAATTAAGAAACTGAGAACTAATTAAATATTTATTGAGATCTAATTTTTTGAATTATTTAAACCATCCTTTTTTTTTAAAGGAAATTATTTTCTCTTTTTCAGCTTTTATTTTGTTACTTGCTTTTTTGAAAGCCAAGTTGGATTCTATAACTGTAACTATTGATATAAAAAAAAGACCAGAAATTCCAATTATTTGTTCACTTTGAGAGGGTTCTGAATCTCCTTGTAAAAAAAAACCTAAAGCGAACCAAGCAGTACTAGCAGTGATGGTAAAAAAGTAGGGTTTCCATCTTCTTTGATATAAGTAGCCCGATCCTAAACCAGGAAGAAAATTTAAAAAAGATGCTACCCAACCTTTTGAAGATGCAAGTATTTCGTCTCTCGAGAGATAAGACATCTTTATTAGGTATTTATTAAATGTGTATTTATATAAGCAAAAGATATTGCTGCACAAATTACCCAGCTAAAGGGTAGAAACATTCTTATTTTTTCTTTATTGTCATTCATCCGTTAATTATGGAAAATATTTTTAAAATCTGTGGATTTAATGGATACCTTAAGATTAAAAGAACTAAAAAAGACGGTTAAAAACCGTCTTTGGAAAAAGTAATTTCTCTAAAAATAAATTATTTATCTTTTGAGGCTGAGAGTACTTTAAGTTCTTTTTTTACTTCTTTTTCTCTCTCTTCAAGATGTTTTAGTTGAGCTTTAAAAGCATCTTCAAGTCTTACTTTTTGTTTTGTAATTTCATCAAGCTCTTCTTGATGTTGGTTTTTCTTTAACTCCTTCATTTCACTATCGGAAATAACATATACTGGGCGATATGAAGGTGTTTCAAAAAGAAGATCAAACATTGAATACATAAGTGACCTTTGAATTAGTACAAATTTAATATCTGATAATTCTTTGAAATATGAAAGGATAAATACCGAAGATATTGATACGGCAAATACACCGAATTTCGGTTTACCTAACTTAACCGCCCAGTATTTACCGATCGAATTTTAAGGTATGTTTTAAAGTATTAAGGAGATGATTCTAAAGATCTAAATCAAAAAGAACTAAAAATGGATTTAAAAATTACTAAAACATTAGTAATCCCATCCAACGAAATTAAGTGGCGATTTTCCAGATCCTCCGGTCCTGGAGGACAAAATGTAAATAAAATTGAAAGCAGAGTAGAGATTATTTTTAATTTAGAAGATTCCAAAGTATTAAATGATCATCAGAAAGAAATTCTTAAGAGAAACTTGAAAAACAAATTAGTGAATAATACCTTACGCTTAGCGGTTCAAGAACATAGAAATCAATTTTTAAATAGGCAGCTAGCTTTAATGAAATTTAGTTCAATCCTAAAAAATGCTTTAAATAAAAAATTTAAATTAAGAAAATCTACACAACCCACTAAAGAATCACAAAAGAAAAGAGTTGAGGTTAAGAAAAAACGTGGCGAATTGAAAAAAAGTAGACAAAAAGAAAAAACATATCAAATATGAATAAACTCAATAAATATTTTCCTCGCAGATTGCTATCAAAAATGTGATAAATTAAATTTTATTTTGGTTTATTGGATTCAACTAATGATTTCTGGTTAATTGACTCCAATTTTGTAGGGGTGATACGTTTTTATAAAGATAAAGATCATTCTGATAAATCTATTGATTATATGTTTATTGAAGAAGGAATTATTATGGGAATTCATGGAGAAAATCCTCCATTAATGAAAACTAGAAAAAAAATTGTTATAGAAGAAGCAAGATTATTGTGGCAAAAATTGTTAAATGAAGGTTGGCAAAAAACTACTAAAAAGTGGTGAGGAAATTCTATAAAAACTTTTTTAATTTCAGAAAATAAATGAACCTTTAGGGTATAGCCTGGAAATTTTTTCCTTTTGTAAATATTTCTTTTTTTTGATGTCGTTTTCATATCTTCTCAACATCATTAGATAGTTTGTAACTCCAAAAATTACTAAAAAGAAAATAAATCTTATTCCTGCCTCAAAGTTCATATGAGAATTAAGCTTTATTTTAATCTGACAATTACTAATCAAAAATCAATCGGTATTTATATCTAATTAAAACGTCTAAGGAAATTTTTTTTTGATTTTACTGCATAAAAAATACATAACAAAAGTAATATTAAAATTGCACTAAAGCTTCCGATTGGGTTTGGAATATTTTGTGTAAAAGGACCTGCTAAAAAAGAAGGTGTATTTTGTTTGAATTCTATTAATCCGTTATTTATAAAAAACCAAATACCCACAAGTCCTCCATGAATTCCTATGCAATTCCATAGAGAACCTTTATCTCTAATTTTTACTAATGATAGAAATATCCCAAGTAAAATAAATCCTAAACGTAATCCTATTATGTTCCAAAATATCTCATTTGATAAATTATGAACAAAGCTAAAAACTATAGCTTGTAAAGCTATTGATATTTTTGTACCATATTCAAATTTTAGTTCTTCTAGTAACCAGCCTCTAAAAATTATTTCCTCTGCGAATCCAACACCTAATCCCAGTAAAATAGAATTTAATAAAATTATTGGAGAGAATTCACCTATCCAAGAAATATAATTTTTTTGCAATAGTGGTACCAGAATTAGAATTATTAAAACTAAGGAAAATAAGATACCTTTTGAAAAATTGACAAAGTTTTTTAAAAATTTGTCTTTAGTTATCCCAAGAAGTACCCAAGTACTTGATTTGTTTCGTTTGATATAAAACCAATATGGGAGTAAAAAGATAAAAAGAAAGAAAGTAATAATAGTTCCAATTAAGGATAAATTTTCTTTTTCAAAATTAAACAATAAAAGTGGCTGAGATAAAGCCCAGCCAATGCCGTAAAGAATTGGAATAAAAAATATAGTGGATAAAAATCTTGGTCTTAAAAGAAAAAAACTTTTAATTAATATCAATAAATTTTTCATTTTAGTTTGAATATTAATTAACCCCAGCCTATGCCTTTTATTATTCTAACTACTTGTTTAAAAAGTTTTAGCTTTTTCTTTTTACTATAGTTTATGTTTTTTGAAAGATTAGATAAATCTTTATAAAATTGCCGAGTTATTCTATCTTCTTTATCACTAGGCCATAGTAAGTCTGACCCCTCTTCATATTCTTCTTTATATCTTTCTTTATTCAAATTTTTTTAATATCGTAATAATTTAAATTTTACTTATTGCAAATGCTTAAAAGTGATGTTTATTAAATTTGTTTATTTATTTAAAGTTTATGCTGATTAATCTTTCAACTTTAATTTTTACATTATTATCTCCATTGCTTATTTTTGCAGTAATAGTATCGGTTTACTTATTTCATTAGGAAGTATTTAACAAATAAACTTAATTAATTTAAGGTTGTATTATGCCTACTTTTTCTAATGCAAATGATAAAACTGCAATTAAGGCCATTACTGTTAAGATCTTGTTCTTTTTGATGAAATCCATAATGCAAATTAATAATCTATTTATTAAATTCTTATATAAAACAATAAATATTTATAATTATTATAACAATTGAATGGAACCAATATATGTAGGAGATTTACTTTCCTCAATAGCTTCTTATAAAAAGATAATTGAAAAATATGATAAAGGTATAACCGAAGGGAAATTTTATGAAGAACCTATAGGCGGAGATTTTAATTACCCTGATTGGTAAATATGCTTACTGCAAAAATAACTTTTGCCTTGGTAGGTTGGATTAGAGATTGGCGTAAGTGTCGGGATAAGAATCCTTCAATTGATGAGTGTGTAAAATTTGTTCAGTGGAAATTAGAAGATTACAAACTTTCTGATAATGATAAAAGAATAATTGAATCTATTTTGATCTAAGAATCTTAATAACTGAGAGATTATAGACTTTATTTTTTATATCTATCTATAAAAAACAAAGGATCATTTAAATCCTCTTACAAATTAAGAAAAAAGTAAATCAGCATATTTACGGATTTACTGAAAATATAAAAAGGAGTAATTTATAAATGTTGAGTTCGGAGGCAATCTAAATGATTGATAGTCCGCCTGAAATTTAGCAAATTCCAAAATATAGGAAGCGTATTCCTGAGAATGGGATTATTCGAAAATTAAAGTTCAATCAATTAGTCTGATAAGACTTCGCTTTATAATTACTAGCGACAATAGGGACTGAAATTATCGAGAGAAATCCCCGAATTAACGTATTCTAGGTTTATGAGTAAATAGACTTTAAAATATGTAATTTTATATCCTGTCAGAAGGAAATCAAATATCAAAAAGGACTGTACCACCAGTCCTTTTTTTTTAACAAACTACTTCTAAACTAGAATTCTTTTTGGATAATATGGATTTATTAAGTTTTTAAAAATATTTCACAATGAAAGATCAAGTATTGTTTCCTAAAATTGAAGTTCGTGAAAAGGGTTTTTTACAAGTAAGTGATATTCATACGATTTATTGGGAAAGATCTGGCAATCCAAATGGTAAAAAAATACTAGTTATTCATGGAGGCCCAGGAGGAGGAAGTCAACCAAGATATAGAAGATACTTTAATCCAGATAAATTTGATATTATACAATTTGATCAAAGGGGTTGCGGTTCTTCAACTCCTTTCTCCGAATTAAAAGAAAATACGACTAATCATTTAGTTGATGATATTGAGAAATTAAGGATTCTATTAAAAATAGATAGTTGGCATTTGTTTGGTGGATCTTGGGGCTCAACACTTTCACTTATATATTCAATTAAAAATCCCTCAAGAGTTACGAGCTTAACTTTGAGAGGAATATTTTTATGTAGAAAGTTTGAATTATTGTGGTTCTATCAATATGGTGCAAGTGAGATATTCCCTGATGAATTTGAAGAATATAGTTCTGTAATACCAAAAGAAGAAAGAAATGATTTAATAAGTTCTTTTTATAAATATCTAACATCTTCAGATGCCAATCTTAGATCAAAAGCAGCAGCAGCTTGGACAAAATGGGAACTCTCAACTAGTCATTTAATAAATAAAAAATTTGATTTTGATAAGTCCCAAGTTAATTCTTTTTCAGATGCCTTTGCAAGGATCGAATGTCATTATTTTATTAATAATATTTTCTTAGAAGATGATTTTATTTTGAAAAATATAAGAGCAATAGAATCGATTCCAACAAAAATAATTCAAGGGAGGTATGACGTTGTATGTCCTGTTAGGAGTGCTTGGGATCTAAATAAGAAATTAAAGAATTCTGAATTAATTATTGTTAATGATGCTGGTCATTCAATGAGTGAAAAAGGTATTACTATCGAATTAATAAAAGCTGTAAAAGGAATTCAAAATCTCTAAAAGAGAATATTCCTTTAAAAATTAAAGGCCATTATCTTCAATATTTTGTGCAATACTCCTAAGAAGTTCGACGATATCAGAATCTTCGCATTGAGTATCTTCTTTAAGCAAAATGCACTCGTCTCTAATACTTACATTAGTACTCCACCATATACCTGAACTATTGGTATCGTCCCATTCAAATCTTTCAGACATAGTTAATAAATTCTTATTAATACATTAAAGCTTGCACTACTTCAATGTGGACTTATATATTCAATTTCAAAATTTTAAAAACTTTCCTATTCACTAAAAAGAATCTGGAAATTTCTGACAATAAAATTTAGAAATCTAATTTCAATTCGTATTGTATTTCCTTTTTCTTAGAAAGAATTTTTCTATTATTTATATTTTTTCTAAGCCTTTTTCTAGAACCATGTTTTAAATAAATTTCTTTTGAGATATCCCAATATCCATCCTTTTTAGTGATTTCCTGAATTTTTCTCTTTGCAGTTTTAGTGCTTTTTGGGATGTCAATTATTGGTCTTATGTAATTAATTTGTTCATATTCTTCTTTATTAAATCTAGATAATAGCCATGGTTCATGAATGAAATTAAGTGATATATCCTTCAATTCTGGTATCCATTTTTTTATAAATTTCCCTTGAGGATCATGATCTTTCCCTTGCTTAATAGGATTATAAATTCTATTAGTATTGATAGATGTAGTTCCAGATTGCATTTGACATTGGTTCCAATGTATTCCAGGCTCGTAATCTACAAACTTATTTGCTAATTCAGATCCTGAATCTTGCCATGGTAGCCATAAATTATAGCTAGCAAAAGACATTAACATAGCTCTCATCCTAAAGTTAATCCATCCATTGAAATTTAATGAACGCATACATGCATCTATAAAAGGAAAGCCCGTATTACCTGAACTCCATAAATTTAGAAATTCATTATTTTTTTCTCTAATATTTTTAAAAAAAGGATGGAATTCCCTAAACTCAAGTTCTGGTTCACTTTCAAGTTTCTGAATAAAATGACAATGCCAAGTTAATCTGCTTTTTAACATCCTGGAATTATTGTTTTTTGATATATTTGCCTTTTTAAAAATTTCTTTTAATGAAATGCATCCCCAACAAATATATGGGGATAGTCTTGTACAACTATCAAATGATTTTTCTGGGCTAGATATATCTTTTGAATAAGCATCTAATTTATTACTAAAGAAGTATTGCATTCTCTCTAAACCTTTCTTTCTTCCACCTTGCATTCTTCCTGGACAAGTTTCTTTTTTAAAGGTAAAAATTTCGTCTGAGGGTATTTCTCCAATATTAAAGTTAATAGAATTAATTCTTAATGGAGCTTTAAATAAGTTTTTCTCGGAATTTTTTTGCCACTTTTTAGACCAATTATTTCTATCTAAATTTCCTCTAAAAACTGAAAATTGTAGAAATTCCTTCCAAATAATATTTTTGCTTAAAGCCCATTTTCTTACTTTTTGATCTCTTTTATAAGTAAGCCAATCTCCGGTTTCTTGATGGCTGTATATACCTTTGATTTTAAATTTTGAACTAATTTCATCAAAAATACTAATAACATTGCCAGTTCTAATAATTAATGGTTGTCCAATCTCAGCGAGTGCATTTCTTAAATCTATTAAACTTTCTTTGCAAAATTGCCATTGTCTATCTGAATGAGTATTTTGGCTCCAAATATCTAACTCAATAATATAAATAGGTAAAATATCATTATTTTTTATAGCCTCACAGAGAGCTTGGTTATCAAAAATTCTTAAATCTTTCTTAAACCATAAGATATTTATTTCTTTCATAATTTTTTCTTTTAATCCTAGAAAAATAAGATTAAGTTTGTAGGTAAAAAATATAAAAAAATTTTAGAATAAATAAAAACCAAAAAATGAAAATAACAAAAAAACTTTGGGAGGATAATTATGAGATTGCTTTACTAAGTTTAAATACAAAATTTGTTCAAGGTTTACAGAATGGAAGTCTCCCTAAAAATATATTTCAAGAATATTTAGCTCAAGATTATTTCTTTTTAGAGACTTTTGCTAAGGCTTATGGTCTTGCTGTTTCCAAATCAAAAGATAAGCACTCAATAAGGAAGTTAAGTGAATTGTTAATGGGCGTTTCAGAGGAGTTAATACTTCATGAAACGTATGCGAAAGAATGGGATATTGATTTGTCTAATAACTATATAAAAAAAGCCACTAAAAATTATACAGATTTTCTTGATGATACTTCCAAAAGACTTAGCTCCGTTGAAATAATGTTTGCAATGACTCCATGTATGCGACTTTATTCTTGGATAGGAAAAAGTTTGTATAAGGAGGATTTTGACATTAAATATAAAGAATGGATAATTACTTATTCTGATGAGAGCTTTGGAAAGCTAGCAGATTCACTTGAAAATCTTATTGAGACTAATAAAGAAACATATGATATTAATCACGCCAAATATTTATACAGGAGAGCTATGGAATTGGAGTTAGATTTTTTTAATGCATATTCAGATTTTTGATTTAAATTAAAATTTATTTATAGTACTTTTAAAAACGAGTTAATAAATTATGTATTCTAAAATTGCACTATCAATAGGCGGTAGTGACTCAGGTGGTGGAGCAGGTATACAGGCTGACTTGAAAACTTTCATGGCCCTTAGAGTCCATGGATGTTCTGTTATTACATGTATTACCGCACAAAATAGTTTAGAGGTTACATGCGTTCAACCAGTAGAGAAGAATACTTTATTAAGTCAGTTGGATACTTTATTTGCTGATTTTGGTATTGATGCCTTAAAAACTGGAATGTTATTAAATGAAAGGATAATTAATGATACTGCTTCAAAATTAAATACATACAAAATAACCAAAATTATTGACCCAGTAATGGTTACAAGAACTGGTTCTAAATTACTGGAAGATTCTGCTATTAATGCTTATAAAAAACTCTTATTACCAATTGCAGATTTGGTAACTCCAAATATTTATGAAGCGAATCTACTTTCTGGTTTAGAAATAAGGAGTAAAGAAGATATCGAAAATTCAGCAAGAAAAATTATTGGTCTTGGAGCTAAAGCGGTACTTATAAAAGGTGGCGGTTTAAAAGATATGAAAGGTAAGGATTTTTTCCTTGACTTAAATGGTAGAAAAGAGTGGCTATTTAATAATTTTATAAATACAAAAAATACCCATGGTAGCGGCTGTACTTTGAGTGCTGCTATTTGTGGTTACAAAGCTTTAGGTTTTGATCTATTTGAATCCATACAAAAAGCGAAATTATTTGTTGAGAAATCTTTAGACAATTCTTATAAAATAGGATCTGGCCCTGGTCCCTTAGGCCATCATTAATTATTTATAGAAGTGGAGTTAGAACCACCATTTTCTGTAAGGCTTTTTTAAAAATAAGATTTCTTCAGTCTCCCATCCTCCCTCCAACCACTCAAGATGCTCAAGTAATAAAGACTCACTTTCTCTTTTGCTTAATTGCCCAATTCTATTAGCAATACCATCGAACCTTACTTTCATCAATTCCTCAATCTTGATGTTATTCATAGGTTAAATAATAAATTTTTTCTACTCTTACTTGTATACATTTTCTTGTCAACGATTTAATTTTATTTGTTTACTAGCAGTTCTTAAATATGTATTAAATACAACTTTTTAAAACAGATAGTAATTAAGACTTATTCACATAGATTTAATTAAAGACTAATTTAAATGAAAATACTTTAACTATGAATAAAGAAGAAACAGTAAAGCAAAAGACTATTTTAAATGTAGGCTATTGTGAAACGACCTCTGAATGGCTTAATAGAATCATTACTGAACTGGCAGATGAAAATAAAAATTTTGTAGATTTGTCAGTTATTTGTGCTTAATTTTTTAGAAAATATAGTTTATTTTGATTTATTTTCAGTTAGCTTTTAAGTATAAGAGAAATTTTAAAGATATTTTTGTGATGTGAATCCTAATAAAAAAAATATAGAAATAATTAAACAATTCAATTTATCCCCTCATCCTGAGGGTGGATGGTTTAGAGAGATAGTAAGGAGTGAGAATTCTCTAATAAGGGAAGATGGCCAAAGTAGAAACTTTATTACGGGAATTTATTATCTTTTGGAGAGAGATGCAAAAAGTGCTTGGCATAGAGTAAAAAATGCTGATGAAATTTGGATTTATTTAAGGGGCGATCCTCTAAATTTATGGTGCCTAGATAATGAGAATAAGTTAATAAGAAATTTAATTTTAGATTCCAATAATCCAGTAGAAATGATCCCATCTGGATATTGGCAAGCTGCAAAAAGTACAGGCGAATTTACTTTAGTGAGTTGTTGTGTTGGCCCGGGCTTTGATTTTAAGGATTTTGAATTACTCAGAAATACGAATCATACTTCTAGATTGGATAAAGCAATTAATGATCTTATTTGAGACATTTAATATTATTGAAATTATCCTCTAGATTGATAAGGCTACTCAATCAATTTATATTTTAATGAATCAAAATTCTGTCCAAACAATTGGTATTAATGATGAACCTAGAAAAGATTCACACTTAGTATATGTAAATCAGGCTGATGGATTAAAAGGCATCCTTAATAGGGATTTTGATGAATGGTCTAATTTTGATAGTTGGGAAAGTATTTCAGTTCAGCAATGGATTTTTTCTAGAGCTTTGGAGGTTTTCAGAGGTAAGAAAATTGATATTAAATGCGACTGTTGTGAACATAATGATTTAATCCCAAATGATTTTGAGAGCATTAAAAAAGAAAAATGTTTTGGTAAAAAAAGTGCTTACATGATTGAAAAAGTTGTAGATGAAATTGTATTAGCTAAGGCAAGAAGAGAAAGTGATGGAACATATTCTGCGTAAGATTCATAAATATCTATGGAGTGAAAAATCTTTTATTTACCAGTGAAAATTATCAGAAGAACCAATCGTTAAATTTCTAGTGGACATCTTATGGAACTTAAAGTGTACCGAATCACTGAACTCCTTTTCATCTGAGTAATTCACAAGATCCACTGGGTCGATGTTTTCATCGAACCATGCATCATATTCAATATGGTTTGGTTCAGCGAAATAACTCATATCCAATTAATAGCTTCCAAAAAACGTATAAACGGTACATGCTATACCAAATTAAAATTCTTAATTTTTATATAATCCATATTTTTAACTTGTTCATAAAGATTAGTTGCTTAAAAAGATAGGAGAAATATTTATAAATTCATTTCTCTCGATACAACCATGGTTTCTATCCATCCCCACTTCACAATCAAGGATGGGAAGATGGACCAGTGCATAGCTCTTTTAGAAGAAATTGTGGTACTGACAAAAGCTAATGAATCTGACTGTCTTTTTTTAATATCACTTCATGTGGGTCAGATAAGGCATATGTAAGAAAGGCATATAAAAATGGTGCTGCCGCTTTATTTCATATTAATAATATGGGACATATGATTTTCAAGATTTTTGAAGTGTCAGATATTACTGTGCAGGTCCGTGGTCCAGCTAAGGAGATTGAGCCCTTGAAGGAAATACTCCCAGACACTGATTTCTATTAAGCAATATCTGGATTCTGATTAAGGTTATTTTCAAAGGTGATTTAAGCTATTAAAAGAAAGATTTGAGAGGAAAAATATGTGTTCTTTAGCATTTCTATGACACTGTGATTCAATTATTTGCAGTTCGTTGCTAATAAAATTTCTTTCAATCAACTTCCTATAAATATCATTAATTAAAAAATTTAATAAAAAATCACTTTTCTATCAAAGGTTGAATTGTTAATTTGGGATGTTGTTTTATGAAGTTAAATTAATGCCAGATAATTGGTATCAAATAGGAAAAGATATTTTAGGAGAGAATGAAAATGATAGATCAGGAAAATCATTAAGTCTTTCTGATGATGGAACAATATTAGCAATTGGAGCTCATTATAATTCTGCAGTTGGACATGTTCGTGTTTACAAAAACAACTCAGGATCTTGGGAGCAGATAGGAAATGATATTAATGGAGAAAAATTAAATGATGAATCTGGCTGGTCAGTAAGTTTATCTTCAGATGGCTCAATTGTTGCCATTGGGGCAATTAGAAATGATGGTGGTGGTAAAAGTAGTGGTCATGTGCGTATTTATAAAAATAACTCAGGATCCTGGGAGCAGGTAGGGAATGATATTGATGGAGAAGGTAAAAGCGATTTTTCTGGCTGGTCAGTAAGTCTCTCAAATGATGGCTCTATAGTCGCTATTGGAGCATATAAAAATGATGGTGGTGCTCAAACTAGTGGACATGTTCGTATTTACGAAAATAACTCAGGATCCTGGGAACAAATAGGAAATGATATTGATGGAGAAAATAAAAATGATTATTTAGGAAATTCAGTAAGCTTATCTGGAGATGGTTCTATTGTTGCAATTGGCGCATATAAACATGATGGCGGCGGCTCAAATAGTGGACTTGTTCGGATTTACAAAAACAACTCAGGATCTTGGGAGCAAATAGGATCTGATCTTTATGGAAGTAGAAATGAAGAATTAGGTTATTCAGTAAGTCTCTCAAATGATGGCTCTATAGTCGCAATTGGAGCATGGGCCGGAGATGGGGGAGGTAAAAATAGTGGAACGGTAAAAGTTTATAAAAATAACTCAGGATCTTGGGAGCAAATAGGATCTGATATTTATGGAGAAAAAAACGGTGATAGTTCAGGAGGATCAGTAAGCTTATCTGGAGATGGCTCTATTATTGCAATTGGGGCACGTCTAAATGGTGGGAATGGCGCTGATAGTGGTCATGTCCGTATTTACAAGAATAATTCAGGATCATGGGAGCAAATTGGAAATGATATTGATGGTGATAATCCCGGAGATAAGTTTGGACAAACTGTTAGTCTTTCAGGAGATGGCAGATATTTAGCTATTGGGGCACTTTATAATAATGATAATGGCACTGAAAGTGGTCAAGTCAAAGTTTTTACGACTAGCAGAGATGATGGCGATTCAACTTTCATAATTAATGGAATTCCTGCTGTTGGGCAGAATTTATCGGTTATTGAATCAAATGGAGACCCAGATGGTTCAGGAACTCTATCTTATAAATGGCAATCATCATTAGATGGAACTACTTGGAGTCAAATAAGCAGTAACTCTACTTATCTAGTAACTTCAACTGATCAGGGTAAAAAAATTAGAGCTCTTCTCTCCTACACAGATGGTGAAGGATTTTCTGAAGAAGTTGCTTCTTCTAGTGTTGATATACCTTATGTAGATGATGGCGATTCAACTTTCATAATTAATGGAATTCCTGCTGTTGGGCAGAATTTATCGGTTATTGAATCAAATGGAGACCCAGATGGTTCAGGAACTCTATCTTATAAATGGCAATCATCATTAGATGGAACTACTTGGAGTCAAATAAGCAGTAACTCTACTTATCTAGTAACTTCAACTGATCAGGGTAAAAAAATTAGAGCTCTTCTCTCCTACACAGATGGTGAAGGATTTTCTGAAGAAGTTTCATCTTCCAGCGTTGATATTCCTTCTTATAAAATTTCTATAGCTTTTGCTAAGGGTGAAGGTGAAATATTTCAAACTGAAATCGAAACAAAGTATGTAGATAATGGGACAAGACTTTTCTGGGGATTTTCTGGGAATGGTATAACCAAAAATGATTTTTCAGAAGGTGCCTTAAATGGTTCATTTATAGTAAAAGTAAACGAAAAATATTCCTTCTCTCATGTTATTAATAATGATCTTATGACAGAAGGGACAGAGGATCTTAAATTGAAAATCTTCTCTGACAATGAAAGAAGAAATCAACTAGGAGATACAGCCACTTTAAAGATTTACGATACTTCTAAACAAGTCACTTATACCAATACTGTAAATAATCAAATTAGTGTTTTAGTTGTTCAAGAATATGGAAAGTTTGTAAATAACCTAACATTTGATCGACTTGAGATTGCACCAACAATACAAAATAAACCTGAAACTTTAGAAATTGGGAAAACAGGGATTAATTTTTCTGTTGAGTTAAATAATACATCTTCAAAAAAAATATCTAAAACAACTACAGATCTAGAACCTCTTATAGATGGTCTAACTTTAACAGACAAATATCTAACTTATTTTTCTTATAATGAGGCTCCTGAGGGAATTGCCCCAGATGCATCAACTCTGACTTACGATCCTACAAAAAAAGCTGGAGCTCGCTTCTATGATTTAGATGGAGATGGTTCTGCAGATACAGCAGATTTAAAATTAATTGATGGTGGTTATGGAGATAAAGATGGAATAGTAAATGGAATTATAGTTGACCCCTCAACTGCCGGTACAGTTGAGCTCAAACCTCAGCTTTTCTCAAGATCACAAACTCTAATTGTATTAGACCCATCAGATATTACATCACCCGCATCACTTACAATTCGTGCTTCATTATCTTCAAGCGCAGATTCTGTAAATCAAATTGGATATATAGCATTTAACTCTAATGAGGAAGAAAACATTACTTACGAACTTATCGATGAGCGTGGTTCTATTATTTTTGCAAACTTGGAAAGTACTAATACCCCTGATTTATCTTCTATTTCTTTTCAACGAGATATCAATTTAATAAATGGACAAAAACTAGTTTTCTTCGAAATTATTGATACCACTCTTGAATCCTTGTTAAAAGATCATAAGACAATAGAAAGTTTTGGAGAAAGCTTTAGAATATTAGATATTAATGACGTATCAACTTCTAGCGCAATTGTTAGTAAAGGGGGAAATTCAGTTTCTCTTTCATTAATTGACAGCTTCTCTGGACTAAATGAATTTATCTCTAGTGAGATGGATTCTGATCCAATTCTTGATTTTAGTGGTCTATCAAGCCGTAATATTAACGGCTCTGTTTCTATTTCAAGAGAAGCAGGTTATGACAGTATTATTGGTTTTTACCAAATTCAAAATCATAATGGAGATGTTTTAGATCCTTTGACAGGTAACCTGCTCTCTCCTGGGAGTGATGGTTATGGCAATGCAGCTCTTGATAGTATTAATCTATTTAATGAATTTGGAGAATTGTCGACCGAAAATGATAGTACGAAAACTATAGCTATTTCTTCTTTCTCTAATGCAGGAATACTTGCACCTTTCGCCAATATTACAACAACTGGTGAAAAATTTTTCTCTTTTGCCGCAGCAAATAGCGATGGTCTCTCTCACTTTCGTTCCTTAGGTTCTGGAGTTATAGGCGTTGAGGACTTAAAAGGTGGGGGAGATCAAGACTTTGATGACCTTATTTTAAGTTTTAATTTTCAATTAACGGCTTAAAGAATTGTTTATAGTCTTACTTTATATTCGGCTATGGGCAATAAAGTCTTTTTTCTTAAAAATAAATTTTAACTTAGCTTTTGGAAATTACCTCGATGGGAAGATAGACCCTTTGGGCCAAGGTTCGAACAAGATGCACTGATGAATATCTGAAAACCAATTGAAACAGCTTTAATGCATTGATGAATACCTTATCCACCAGTCTTTTTCTGATATTTGACATTCGATTTAAAATAAGGAGAAATTAGCTGCTTTTTATGACTATTGAGACCACTGTTTTCACCTTTAAACTTTCAAATACATTTGAGGAATGGGTAAAAATGTTTGATAGTCCAGAGATAGATGCATTTCATAAAACGGTAGGACTTACTCCTCTATATCGTGGCAAAAGTTTAATTGATCCAAAAGAAGTTATTGTTATTCATCAAGCTGAAGAAGGTGTAGCTAAGCACGTTTTTTCAGATCCTGAAACCATTAAGAATATAGAATCTGGAGGACATATTTATAGCACAACGAAAATCACAAGTTGGGTTTCTGATTAGTCGAAAAACTAACTATGCAAACTTATAAAAGTTTAATGCGAACAGGAGTTCCATATAAGATCTTTAAAATAAAATTAGGATATAACAGAGTTTAAGGATAAGAGTATTAACAAATTAATTTGACTATATTATTAATAAGAACCTTAGTGCTAGAGGTAACCATAGACATAGAAGAAGCATTATTAAAAGAGTAATGGCATGGATATTTGGAATGTATTGCTCTTTAAAAATTTGTGTTTTCATGATTTATCTCGCCTTCTTAAGTTTGATTTCTCTTCTGATTAGCAAAGCAATAACTACAACACACATGTTCATTAGAAATACGTCTAATGGCATTTAATAAAAAAGTCTCTAATCAATTAATAGCAAGATTATTGATCTATGAATCAAGAAATGATTATTAATGTTTATTGGCTTAATAAAACGAATTGAAAAATCAAATATATGCTTAAATATCTCAGTTATATTAACTATTAAATGGCTTATTCAGAAACAAGAATAGTAATAGGCGGTTTAGCTCATGTGCCTGTTCTTATTTTTATAGCCAATTTTATTAAAGGTAAGTTTGGAATTAAAACTGAAGAGATAAAAGATACAAAAGATACTGTAGTTAAAGGAGAGCCAGTTAAAATTATTGAGTTAAGTGATATTGTAGTTAAAGAAGGAAAAGCAGAAGCTATAAAAGAAATCTCAAATAAGCTTGACAGTATTGAACAGAAGGCTGATGAGGTTTATGAAAAGGTAAAGAAGAAGAAAGATATGAAGAGGAAGAAAAAAAAATAACTAAATTGAGATCCTATCAAGCATCAATACATCTTGGGCTTGGATTGTATCTCTCTTATCTTCGTCTTCGGGATCTTTATAAGATTCAATTTCAGATTGTATTTTTCTCTTGTAAACTCCTTTGATATATTCAAGTTCTCTTTTGTCTTTGTCCAGAATTGAGAATGGTGATCTTTTTAAGTTCATAACTTTCTCCTAAATAAATAGATTTAATCAGCTCCAGTTTTTATCAGATTCAACAAAGCTATCCAATGTTTGCTGATTCCTGATTTCTTCCTCAAGAAGATCTTCTTCTGATCTTTCTTCAATCTCAGATTTATAATCTTCTTTTAGTGTGGATTTCGTAGACATTTGCTCATGACGACTACATCTATGTTCTAACTAGTTAGAGAGGCCATTCGACTAATAAATATGTACGGTTTGAGGTACTCCCATATACGGATAAAGGATCAACAATTGACTTTAAATATGGGTAAAATGTATGAAATTTTGATCAATTTTTGCCTTTAAGAATCATCAATAAAGGTAGACCAATATGCATCAAACTCCCATCAATTAATAAAAAAGTATTCAGGTTCATTTATCCATTCCTTCTGGGGTATCCCAATTTAGAGAAATTCCTTTTTTAATTGGTTGTCTTTTCATATCATCCATCTCTTTTCTGATTTTGTTGTAGTAGGCCAACTCTTCTGGATCATCAGAACCAAGACCATAATTCATGATTGCTGCAATATATATTTTGTGCATCCGGTATGACGATAGTGGCATTACTAAAGGCAAACTGTTTTAAATATATTTGAATTCTAGTTAAAATGCTGATCTACGAGATCTCAATTATATTAATCAATTGCTCAAGTGCCCTCGTCGGGACTTGAACCCGAGACCTCTCCCTTACCAAGGGAGTGCTCTACCGCTGAGCTACAAGGGCAATTTTAAAGTGGGCCGGGTTGGATTTGAACCAACGTAGGCAGAGCCAGCGGATTTACAGTCCGCCCCCTTTAACCACTCGGGCACCGACCCCCACTATTTGAACTTATCAGTTAATGGACACTTTGTGTGAAATTGTTTTGGTTTTTTTGTTTCTTTCTAGATAGCATTTGTAAAGAAAAGACTTTTTTGATGATGAATATTTTATTGATAAATGGACCAAATCTAAATCTTTTGGGCACTAGAGAACCTGAAATATATGGTAATAAAACATTGAGCGATATAGAAAAAGATTTAACTAAAGTTGCTACAGAAAAAAGTATAAATCTTGAATGTTTTCAAAGTAATCATGAAGGAGAAATAGTAGATAAAATTCAGGAGTCTGTAAAAAGGATCCAAGGTATTCTTATAAATGCTGGAGCTTTTACTCATACCTCGATTTCTATTCGTGATGCTTTAATTGGATCGAAAATTCCTTTTGTAGAATTACATATTTCAAATATTTTCAGTAGAGAAGATTTTCGCAAAGAATCTTTTCTTACAGATAAAGCTATAGGAATTATTAGTGGATTCGGCATATCAAGTTATTTCTTAGCTCTAGAAGGAATTATTGGATATTTAAATAGTAAAGATTAAATGCTAGTAGATTTTAAAAGGCCCACTTCTCAAATTAAATATTTATCGTCATTTACCTCAGATGAGTGGATCAAACTTGCATTATCTAATCCAATAGAGATTCTTATAGACCATGCTCATTGTGAAAGAAAAGCAGCAGGAGTAGCAATACAATTAATGTTTAGATATCCATCAGAACCAAATCTGGCAGAAGTTCTAAGTCCAATAGCGAGAGAGGAATTAGAGCATTTTGAAAAAATACTTTATTTTTTAAAGGATCTTGGACATTGTCTTAAGTCCTTAAAACCGCCTCCATATGGAGCTGAATTGTCCAAAAATATAAGAAAGGAAGAGCCCAATAGAATGCTTGATAGTTTCTTAATAGCAGGACTTATTGAAGCGAGAAGTCATGAAAGGTTAAGCTTGCTTGCTCTCAATTCTGAAGATAAAACATTTAAATCCCTTTATGAGTCTCTCCTTGAGAGTGAGGCAAGACATTTTGGAGTTTACTTGAAACTAGCGCAAACTAAATTCACTAAAAATCAAACTTTCAAAAGGTTAGAGGAATTATCTGAAATTGAGTCAGCAATACTAGCTGAAACTTTTATGATGCCAAGGGTACATAGCTAAAGTTAATAAAAAAAAATGATAATAAACAAGTTCTTAAGTTTACTTAATCAATATAAAACTGATTTACCAACATTCATCATCGTTGGGGTAGGCCCAGGAGATCCATCACTTTTAACAATTGCTGCTGTAGATGCTATAAAAAAAGCGAAAGTTATAGTTTTTCCAATATCAGATGATAATAAAAAAAGTTTCGCTGCAGAAATAGTCAAGAAATACACCAAATTTAAAAAAAATATACCTATCATTTTCCCAATGGCTAGGAAGGATTTTGATCCTGATGAAATATGGTCTAACGCAGTAGAGAAAATTGTGAAATTTATAAAAAATGGTGAATCAGTTGTTTTACTTTGTTTAGGAGATACCTCAATATTTGCAAGTTCTTCTAATATTTTGAGGATAATAAAGCATGATTATCCAGAAATTATTACCAAAACTATACCTGGTATTTCTTCTCTATCAGCGACAGCAGCTTTGAATGATTTTGATCTAGTTAAAAAAGGTGAGACTTTAATAATCAAAGAGTGCCCTTCTTCCAATTCAGAATTAACATCCCTAATTAAGGAAAGTAAAGAAAATAAAACGGTCTTGGCCATTATGAAAATTGGGAAACGATGGAATTTAGTTAGGGAAACTTTAAAAAAAGAGGATATTATCAAAAAATCATTAATTGCTTTGAGTGTTGGGACACCTGATCAAATTATTCAATATGCATCCCAATATAATAAGGACGTTATGCCTTATTTTTCTTTGATTTTGATAAGGTTCGATTAATGCATAAAAGAGAAAAATTCGTTGAAAATCAATTTACATGGCCAATATGTAAAAAACTATTATTTCTTATTCTTGAAGACAAGGTTAGCGATGTATTTGTTTGTGAATTAGTTTGGGAAAGACTTTTTTATACTAGAGAACTATCTATTAATGATTGGACCTTTAGCCCATTAACTCCTTCTTATTGGTCAGAAAAATTTGAAAAAGCTCCTCAAATCATTTCAGAGCGACCAGCCTCAGTACATTTGACTCGATCAATTCCAAAAGACTATAAGCAGGGATTGAAAATTTTTCTTAATTTTAAAGGTTATAAGATTAATGAACTCTATCCAAGAAGAACTAGAAGAGCGACGGCAGTAAATTGGTTGATTTATTGGGCGATTGAAAATAATTGTTTTTCAAAAGATAATGGATTAATGCCAATTCCTAGTTCATCACCTGTTAATCCAGTTAAAGGACATTTTGGCGATCCAGAAATTAAATAAGTTTTTTTGAATAAGGTAAATGATTCTATTAAAGGTATAGTTGTAATGGATACTACTTTCTTTGGAGAGAAGAATTGATTCTTCCTACAATAGCAATTATCGGAAGACCAAACGTTGGGAAATCTACCTTAGTTAATCGTCTTTGCCAAAGTAATGATGCAATAGTATTTGATAAACCTGGTGTTACAAGAGATAGAACATATCAAAATGCTTCCTGGGGAGGTAAGGAATTTCAAATAGTTGATACTGGAGGTTTAGTTTTTGATGATGATAGTGAATTTCTCCCAGAGATAAGGACACAAGTTTTCTTAGCTCTAGAAGAGGCTTCACTCGCGCTACTGGTGGTAGATGGGAATCAAGGCCTTACTGATGGTGATTTATCAATAGCAAAATGGTTAAGAAACTCAAGCTGTAAAACAATTGTTGCTGTTAATAAATGCGAATCTACTACTCTAGGAATATCACTAGCTTCAGAGTTCTGGAAATTAGGATTAGGCGAACCTAACCCTGTTTCGGCTATTCATGGTTCAGGTACTGGAGATCTTTTAGATCTAGTTATTGGCGAACTTCCTGAAAATAATATCCAAGGTGATGAAGAAAAGATAATGATGTCAATTATTGGTAGGCCTAATGTTGGTAAATCTAGTTTGTTAAATTCAATCTGTGGCGAAAAAAGAGCAATAGTTAGTGATATTAGTGGTACGACAACTGATTCAATAGATACGCTTATTAAAAAAGGTGATAATCTTTGGAAAATTATTGATACTGCGGGGATTAGAAGAAAGAAAAATGTTAAATATGGCACTGAATTCTTTGGTATTAATAGGGCTTTTAAATCTATAGATAGAAGTGATGTTTGTGTTTTAGTTATAGATGCTGTAGATGGAGTAACTGATCAAGACCAGAAGCTGGCTGGGCGCATAGAAGAACAAGGCAGAGCTTGTATAATTGTTGTTAATAAATGGGATCTTATAGAAAAAAATAGTTCAACAATTTATCAAGTAGAAAAAGAGCTTAGATCTAAACTTTATTTTTTACACTGGTCAAAAATGATTTTTGTATCTGCCCTAACTGGTCAAAGAGTTGATAATATTTTTGAGCATGCTCTTTATGCTGTAAATCAACATAGAAGAAGAGTTACAACATCTGTAGTTAATGAAGTACTTAAAGAATCAATCAGTTGGAAAAGTCCTCCCACGAAAAGAAGTGGCAAACAAGGTAGGCTTTATTACGGTACTCAAGTAAAGAACAAACCTCCTACTTTTACTCTTTTTGTAAATGACCCTAAATTATTCGGAATAACTTATAGAAGATATATTGAAAAACAAATTAGAGTAAATTTAGGCTTTGAAGGCACGCCCCTCATTTTACTTTGGAGAGGAAAACAACAAAGAGCTTTAAATAAAGAGGTCGAAAGAGAAAATATTGAGTTAATTCAAAAAGATTAATGAATTTGCTAACCAAATTTTCTGTTGGTCAATACGTTCATGGTAATAGAAGTTGGCTAAGAATTATAGATAGTAGATTAAAAATAATTATCGTAATGATATTTTTAATAACTCCAATTTGGGCAGGTCCAATATGGAGATTGAGTTTAGTTGGTTTTTTACTATTAATTACTTTTTTAAGTCGATTACCATCTAGAGTATGGTGGCGATCATTATTTTTTCTCTCATGTTTATCACTATTAATTGGATGTATATCAATACTTGCCTCGTCTGATATTCAATCTCTTGATGGTTACTTAAGAAATCCCAATGAGTTGCAAGTAGTACTGGAAAGCCAAAAAGAATGGAATATTTTGCAAATTCCTGCGCAGAAGATATGGTTTATTAATTTTGGTCCCTACAACTTATCAAGAAAAGCCTTTGAACTAGGAATAAAAACCTCCACTTTGATATTTACAGTTATTCATAGTGTGAATTTGATGCTTTTAACCACATTGCAGGAAGACATTGTATGGGGATTAAGTTGGTTTATGTATCCATTAAGAAAAATTGGATTGCCAATTAGTAGGTGGCTTTTTCAGTTACTAATTGCATTACGTTTTATTCCTTTAGTGCAGGAAGAATTTCAAAATATCATTAAATCAGTCTCAGTAAGATCAATTAATTTTCGAAATTTAGGATTAAAGAAATCATTTAATGTTTTGTTAATCTTAGTGGAAAGGTTATTTCAAAATATATTTCTGAGAATTGATCATGGAGCAGAATCATTACTCTCAAAGAAAAAAATTATTATAAAAACCAATAGATTTAGAACTCTTTATCCTTCAAAATCTCTCAATGTAATTGTTAATACATTATCGATTTGTTTTATTTGCATAGCAATTTTTCTTAGAAAACTGTATGGTGCATTATAAATAACACAATATTTTAGGTTTGAGTTCTGAGCGTTATTTAAACCATCCAACATTTGGCATGTTGTACCAAGTTTCTCCTGGAAATGATGGGAGAGATATTTATGCGACTTTATACGCTCAAAAAATGTTTTTCTTGGTAGAAGTAAGACAGAGAGAAGTTTTTTTCGAAGTTATACCCTATTTAGATGCCCGTAATCAGGCCGAATTAAACCTTCAAAAAGCTAGAAGAAAAGGATCTGAAGAACTATCTAAATGGGAGAATTTATTCACGCAAACTTTCTTATAAAAGGTGAACCCTGCAAATTATTTAAAAATAAAAAATAAAATTCCATCAAATGTAAATATTCTTGCGGTAAGTAAAGGATTTAAAAGTCAAGAAATCAAAACTATTCAAAATATAGGTCAGAACGATTTTGGCGAAAGTAAGGTTCAAGAAGCGTTTGAAAAACAATTAAACTTAAAAGACCTTAAACAAATAAATTGGCACTTTATTGGAAGAATACAAAGTAATAAAATAAGAAAGATAGTACAAAATTTTAAATATATTCATTCAGTAGATTCATTTGAAAAATTGCAAAAGATTTCTAATATTTCAAGTGAAGAGAAGAAATATCCATTAATAATGTTGCAGGTTAAGTTTAGTGATGATCCTACTAAAGGAGGCTTTAATCCTGAATTTTTAAAATTGAGATGGAGAGAAATTCAAGATTTGAAAAATATTTCATTAACCGGTTTGATGACTATTAATCCTAAAGGACTTAGCTCTAAAGAAAATTCAGGGTTGTTCAAAAAATGTCGTGCTCTCGCTGATTCACTGCAATTGCCAGATTGTTCCATGGGGATGTCAGGTGATTGGGAGGAAGCTATCGACGCTGGGTCAACTTGGTTAAGGTTGGGATCATTGATTTTTGGAAGTAGATCTTAATTAGTTATTTTTTTATAAAAAATATTATCTATAAACTTGCAGTAAAGTTCAAGTAACGTTATTTAAGTATAGGTAGTTTTTTCATTTAAAAAATGAATCTATTGCTCAAGGTTCTTAAACCTTAGTAATTAATTTCAAGAGGATTTAAAAGGTGTCACTTATTTCTAGATTAAAGGCAGTTGTCGCAGGGGATGAGTATCTCGATGATGATTTTGATGAGTTGGATTATCCTTCAGAAGATGAATTAAATGATATTAATAATTTCAAACAAAATCCAAGGAATACAAATGCTCTTGCAAATGCAAATCCATTCGATTTTATGAATAACAACAGATCATCAAAAGTGGTTGGCATGCCTGGAATTTCAAATTCATCCTCAGAAGTAAGCTTAATGGAACCAAGAAGTTTTGATGAGATGCCTCAAGCTATACAAGCATTAAGAGAGAGAAAAACTGTAATTCTTAATTTAACTATGATGGATCCTGATCAAGCTCAAAGAGCGGTTGATTTTATTGCTGGGGGTACTTATGCAATCGATGGACATCAAGAGAGAGTCGGTGAAAGTATTTTTCTTTTCGCTCCAAGTTGTGTAAATGTAACTAGTTCTTCCTCAGAAGAAGCTTCTCCCTCTTCTGTGCCTATAGAAAACACACCACAATATAGTTTGGGCAAAAATACTACTCCTGAACCAGCATGGGGTAATTCTAAATTAAGTGCTTATTCATGATTAATCTGTGACTGATAAAATTGCGATTATTGGTTTTGGAAATATTGCAAATGCTATAATAACTCCTCTTTTAGATAACAAATTAATTCAGCCAGATAATATTTTTTGTGTTGTAAATTCAGAAAAAAGTTTAGAAAACATAAAAAAAAATTATAAATATAATATAAACGTTTATAAATCAGGTTCTAAAGAGTCAAAAATAATTTGGGATTGTCAATACAAACTTCTTTCGATAAAGCCCCAACAATTTAATGATATAAATGAGGCCCATCATATAAAAAACAAGGACAATTTAATAGTTTCAATTCTTGCGGGAGTTTCAATAAATAGACTTACTCAAAAGTTTCCTAATCATAAATGTGTGAGGGTGGTTACAAATATTCCAATAACTATTGGAAAAGGTTTAACAGGAATTTCTTGGGGAGAAGAAATTACAGAAGATCAGAAACAATTTACAAAAAAATTATTTGAAAATACCAGTAAGATTTATGAATTTACTGAAGATTACCTTGATATATTTTTAGCTTTAACTTCATCAGGCCCTGCAATTATTGCTTTAATTATAGAAGCATTAAGTGATGGAGGGTTAAGCGGGGGATTACCAAAAATAATTTCAGAGGAACTTGTTATGGAAATGATACTAGGGACTATTTCCCTAATAAAAGAAAATAAACTTACTACTTCTGAGCTTAAAAATTTAGTAACCTCTCCAGGGGGAACAACTATTTCTGCTTTAAGGGTTTTAGAAAAAAAGAGTGTAAGGTCAGCATTAATTGAATCAATAATTTCAGCTAGTAATCGAAGTAAAGAGTTTCGTTAGGTTTTTAAATTATCTTTTAAGTTCAAATAAACTTTTTCAAGTGAATTTATATTTTTAGTAATTGTGTATCTCTCAAGTATACGTTCTCTAGCTTTTTCTCCAAGATCTTTTGTAAATGAAGGGTGTTCTACAAGAATTGGGATTATAGTTTTTAATTGTGCAGCCACATTATCAGTTGAAATTACTATCCCTGCTCCGTTATCTAAAACATCACCATCAGCTCCTGCATCTGTAGCTACACAGGCAGTACCAGCAGACATTGCTTCTAAAAGCGATAATGATAAACCTTCTACTAAGCTTGGTAAGAAAAATACTTCTGCTATTTGCATTATTGCTACCCTTGTTTCTAAATCTAATTCGGCACCCCACCAAATTAATTTCTCATTACCAAGGCTAGAAAAACTATTTTCAAGTGTTGGCTTCATTGGTCCATCTCCAACAATAACTAATTTACAATTTTGAGTTTTTGTTTGGCGCCAAGAACGTAAAAGTGCCTCAATATTTTTTTCATTGGCAATCCTACCCATATATAAAAAGATTCTTTCATTTCCAAGTTTGTTTTTCACTTGATCATATTTTTTACTTTTTTTGCAAAAAGGTCTCCAAATATTTTCATCAACGCCGTTTGGAATAATTATTTGTTTTTCTTTAGGTACTCCTAATTTCTCAAGAACATTTTTTTGAGGTTCAGAAAAAATAATTATTTTATCGAACTTTGCTAAAGAGGGAGCATAAAGCTGATATGTTAATTGTTGAGTGCTCGCAGTTAGATTTCTATTTTTTGCATCAAATGGTGGATGAAATGTTCCTATAAGAGGAACATTAATTTCATTACAAAGCTCTGGAAGTCTAAAGTCTAAAGGAGATAAAGTGAGGCTTGCATGTACTATGTCAGGTTTTAATCTTTCTAATGATAGCCTTAGCTCTTTTTCTGCCCTTGGGGAGGGTATTGTATAAACTTGAGATTTAATTAAATATGGGAGACTTACATCAGGATCATTTGCAAGAAATAATGGGTTTGATAGATTTGAACTAGAGGGATTGTCGAAATGAATAAAACTAATTTTATGCCCTCTCGCCTTTAATTCCTTAGTAGTTGAATTACCGTAAGTTACATTTCCACAAAAAGGAGATTTTTTCCCCAACCAGGCAACATGAACCACATTAATTGAATTAACTATTTATTAAGTTAACAGGCAAAGACGCCATGATCATATTTTTTAAATTTTTTAATGCTTCATGAAAATGCTAACTATATATTTCTCTCAACATTTTTAGTGAAGATAGATCCTTCTCTAATTGAGTAGAGATCCATGTCTCAATAATGAATAATATTTTAAGCCAGACTTTTTTGGGACCCAACAACTCTCCATTAGATTTTATTGGTAATTCTGGGAAAAGAAGTCTCTGTAGTAGAGCAACTTCAGATGCATTTATTTTTAGATTACTTTGAGGATCTTCTATGGATGAAAACCCTTCACTTGGCAAATAATAACAACTCCATTCCCAATTTCCTAAAGGTGGAATAATAGGTTCTCCAGTTTTACAACAATGATGAATTGGTAAATTAATACCCCCGATGGCTAATAGATGGATTAAAGATTGAATACTCATTGAGAGCATTTTAATATCTTCTTCTTTAGATTCTTCATACAAATAAATCCTATCAAGATGTGCAAGAACACAAGTTAAATAGTTTTGTTGCTTATCATTATTACCTACTAATAAAAAAGTTAATTCAGTTATTGCTTGTGCGGCTGCAAGACATTCAATATTTTTCCCTAGACCAGAATAGCTTTTTAATATTTTAATTTGACGTACAGATTTAAGATTTCTTTTCCCAAAAATTTGCAGACTTAAATATGTTAATGGAGTAGCTGCGGCAAGACTACTTTTAGGACGTCTAGCACCAGGTACCGCTAATCGAACAATCCCCTGCTCATCAGTAAGAATAGTTATTAATCTATCATTCTCGCCTAATGGAGAAGCTTTAATACAGAGACCCTCTAGTCTGCACTCACCAGAACCAGACATTTAAAAATTTACTTCTTGGAAAATCTCACAAAAATTAGAAGTTCCAACGCAACTAATTCCATTATCAAACAAATCAATAACTTGTGTCAGTTTTTTTATACCACCTACAACTTTTATTTGATTTTGAGAGCCTGTTATTTTTAGTAATTCGGGGACATCATTAGATGTAAGAGGAGATCCAAACCCGTCCCCGAATTGAAAATTTTTTATTCCTAATTCCAAACATATTTCTATCGCATTAATAAAAACTTCTTCTTGTAGTTTTGATTTATTTATGATTATTGAAACTGGTAATCCAGATAATTTAACTTGCTCAATTTCTGCGGCGAAAGTTTCTAAATTTCTTTTGGATAAATTGATAAAGTTTGGGATATATTCAATTCCTTTTGCACCCTTATCTTTTGCAAAACAAACTAATTCTTCAATAAATGAAACTGGTAAATCTGCTAAAGGATAAGAAATAAGTGCGTTTATATCTGCACTGTAATTACCCAAACAGTTTTTAAGATCAGTTAAATAATTTAGTGAAGTAGAAATATTTTTGATATTGTATTTTCTTATTAAATCGCAATTCACACAGAAATCTTCCCATGATAAATAGGGGTTAATAATAATCGCATGAATTTTCTCGTTTAATTCATATTCAATATTGGGCATTTAAAACTTATTTAGATTGAATCAATCCATAACCTCCATGATTCCTTTTATATATAACTTGAAGTTCATTATTTTTCTTGTTTCGAAAAACATAAAAATCATGATCAATTAGATCTAATTGTTTTCTTGCTTCGTCTGATGAAATTGGAGTCATTTCAAAGTATTTATTTTTTATAGATGGCTCAGGCAGACTTGCTTCAGTTCCTTCTTTAAAAAAAGCTTTATCTAAAAAATTTGATTCCATACTTTCAATTGGTAAAGAATCTTTATTTTTAAATTGTTTATTATGAATTGTTTTATTGTTTCTTTCTTTGTATTTGCGTAATTTTCTACAAAGTTTATTTGAAACTAAATCAATGCTTGAGTATAGATTTTCAGTTTTTTCTTCAGCTCTAATTACGGTACCATTTGCAAAAATAGTAACTTCTGCAGTTTGGAACGAGACTCTTGGATTCTTTTCAATTGAAAGGTGTATGTCAGCTTCTTTAACGATATCCTTATAGTGATGTGTTGCTTTTTCTATCTTTGCCTCAGTATATTCTTTTAATGCTCCAGTGAGCTCAAGATTCTTTCCATGGATTAAAATTTTCATAACAAATCTAAAAATATTTACTTACTTTCTAAATCTACTTAAATATGGATAATAGAACAGCAATAATTAAACAACCTGATAATATTTCTTCTTTTAATGATGTTTATAAATTACAAAAAGAATATCAGGAGGCATTGATTTTAGATAATTCTAACCCTGATTTTATTTGGATAGGGGAGCATCAACTCTGTTATACATTGGGGAGAGGATCTAATTACGATAATTTATTATTTTCTTTAAATGATGCTAAATATGATGTTTTTAAGATTGATAGAGGTGGTGAGGTAACTTGTCATATGCCAGGACAATTAGTAACGTATTTGGTTTTAGATTTGAAAAATTTTAATAAAGATTTAAATTGGTACTTAAGAAAAATTGAAGAAATTATTATAAAAATCCTTGGTGCTTTTAATATAGATTGTCACTCTAGAAAAGGGTTTACTGGTGTTTGGATAGGAAATAAGAAAATCGCATCAATTGGAATTGGTTGTAAAAGATGGATTACGATAAATGGATTTTCAATCAATATTGACTGCGAATTAGAAAACTTTAATAAGATTGTTCCTTGCGGAATAGAAAATTGTCTTATGGCAAATATGATTGATTACAACAAAAATTTAAATATTCAAGAAGTCAAGAGAATTGTTAAAAAAACCATCGAGGAAGAATTTAATTTTGATTTTATATCAAAATAGAAATTAAAATTTCAAAATCAATTTAATATGGGTGATTTAGCGTATTGGCCTGCAGCCAAACCTCTTTCTAAAAAAAATACATTTGCCAAAAATAGAGATTTTATTAAGAACCTTGATCACATAGATCAAATTTGGGAAAAATTAAAATTTAAATGCGGTGATACTTTAGCTATTTGCGATTTAAGAGGGAAATACAAAGAAAAATTTTCTTATTCTGAGCTGGCTGATTTAATAACAAAAGTCTCTTCTTCTTTCGAAAATTATGGTTTAAAAAAGGGGGATGTAGTTACTGTAATATCTGAAAATTCTCCAAGATGGCTAGCAGTGGATCAAGGCTTAATGCGTTTAGGAGCTATAAATGCAGTGAGAGGTATTAATTCTCCTTCAGTAGAATTAGACTACATTATTGGGCACTCTAATTCAGTAGGACTGATAGTTCAATCTAAGGAAATTTGGCTAAAGTTAAACAACAAAGAAGAATTAAAAAAAAGACTGAAATTTATAATCAATTTAGAAGATGAACAATTTGAAAGTTTAATAAGTTGGAGTACATTCATAAGTTCAGTAGAAAAAGAAAATTCACAAAATAATAATCTTGAAAAATTTAATCCAGAAATTGATGACGTCGCTACCATTCTTTACACTTCTGGGACGACCGGAAAACCTAAAGGTGTGCCTTTGACTCATGCAAATTTTTTACATCAAATAATCAATTTAGCCTATATCGCTGATCCAGAGCCAGGTACCTCTGTATTAAGCGTTTTGCCTATCTGGCATTCTTATGAGAGAAGTGCTGAATACTTCTTTTTTTCATGCGGTTGTTCTCAATACTATACAATTCCAAAATTTCTTAAAGATGATATTACACAAATAAAACCTGTTGTCATGGCCACTGTACCGAGACTATGGGAAGCAATACATGATGGTTTTTTTCAGGCTTTGAAAAAAATGCCTTCCAAAAAGCAAAAACTTATTAAGTTTTTGATAAGTAATAGTTCGGTTTTTAAAAGAAGTCTTAGAAAGATAAGAAATATAGATATAAATCAAATAACTTTCAAATCAAAAATCCCCTTACTGGGTTCTGTTATTAGCCGATACCCTTTACATAAATTGTCTACTATTTTTTTATGGCCGAATATTCTTAGACAACTATGCGGAGAAAAACTGAAATTTCCTATTAATGGTGGAGGTGCATTGCCAGAACATGTAGATCTTTTTTTTGAATCTTTAGGTGTAGATGTTTTGGTGGGATATGGACTCACAGAAACTAGTCCAGTATTAACTTGTAGGAGAAGAGAATTAAATGTTAGAGGATCATCTGGGCAGCCTCTTTCATTTACTGAAATCAAAATAGTGAATGATGATAAAAAAAAGATTCTTAAGTTCAGAGAAATCGGGAAAATTCTTGTTAGGGGGCCGCAAGTAATGAAAGGTTATCTTAATAATGAAATAGCTACAAATGATGTTTTATCCAAGGATGGTTGGTTTGATACTGGTGATTTAGGTTTTCTAATACCAAATGGTTCTCTCTTTATAACCGGAAGAGCCAAGGATACAATAGTGCTATCAAGTGGTGAAAATATAGAACCGAATCCCCTGGAGACTGAAATTCTTAGTTCAGAATTTATTAATCAGATTCAATTAGTAGGACAAGATAAGAAATGTTTAACAGCTCTCGTAGTTCCTAATGTCGAATTGGTTAAAAGCAAGTTTTTGGAAGAAGACCTTTCAAAATTAAACCTGAATAAGAAAATTGGTACATTTTTCAAATCACAAATTAATAATTTGCTTAAAAGTCGATTAGGAGCAAGATCAGAAGAACAAATATTAGATTGTTATTTTGTTGATGCCTTTACTCTAGAAAATGGGTTATTAACACAAACTCTTAAACAAAAAAGAAAAGAAATAGAAAAAAAGTATTCATTACAAATAGAAAATATGTATGAAAACAAATTTAGTAAGAAAATTTGATTTGTTCTATCTATATTGAAAAGGCAATTTAATTTTTTATGGAAACAAAAAACTCAATATCTATAAAGCGCTCAATAGCTATTAAAGCTGTAGTTACACCAACTTGGAAGGAAGATGCTGAAAAAGAATTAAGTAAAGCAATTTCAAACATTGATCAGCAATTATCGCAACTGGAGCAAGAGGGGCAGCAAATAGTAAATAATATTAGATCCCAATCGGTTAATCCCCTAGATCCAAGAGTTCAAGAACAGGTTAGTCAGGTGCAACAACAAGTCGCAGCAAAACGAAATGAAATTGAAGAACAAAAAAGAAATCTTCTTCAACAACAGAGTCAAGTTCGCGAATTAAAAATGGACGAAATTGTTGATCAAGGGCAAGTGGATAGTTTCTGTGATGTCACTGTGGGAGACAATCTAATTGAAAAAATGCAAGTATCGATTACGGTTAAAGATGGAGTTATTCAATCTATAGATAATAATTAAAGAGAAGATTTAGTATTTTTGATAAATATAAGTAAATCTTAATTTCGAAAAGTTTTAAATTCTAATCGATCTAAATTATTACTTTCTTAAGTTTTAAGAGTTCCCACTGTGAACATGATTTCGTATAATTAAAACAAGAGTTTAAAGGGTTCTTAACCATAAAAACTTTAGGAAGTTTGGTAGAAATCCCTTGAAACTTATGCAATAACAATTTTCTTATGTCTCACGAAATATTCATGCCTGCCTTGAGTTCTACTATGACAGAGGGCAAGATTGTGGAATGGTTGAAAAATCCAGGAGATAAAGTTGAAAGAGGTGAATCTGTCTTGGTTGTTGAATCTGACAAGGCAGATATGGATGTTGAATCTTTTCAAGATGGATATCTTGCAGCTGTTTTAATGCCCGCTGGCAGTACTGCACCAGTGGGAGAGACTATCGGTCTTATTGTAGAAAATGAGGATGAGATAGCTTCTGTTCAAGAACAAAATAAAGGAAAACAACCCGAAGTTTCTAGTTCGGATCAACTTGAATTGGTAAGCAATAAAACGGAAGAAAAACCTGAAGTTCAAAGTGAAATTGTTGAAAAAAAAGAAAAAGAAGTTGTATTAATGAGTGAAAAGGCAGCCCCATCTTTCAGTAGCGATCAAATAAATGCTGCTACGAGTAATGTTTCTTCGAGGGTGATTGCATCTCCAAGAGCTAAAAAACTTGCCTCTCAAATGGGTGTTGATTTAGCAAAGGTTCATGGATCCGGACCTCACGGAAGGATTCAAGCCGATGATATTTTAAAAGCTAATGGCCAACCAGTCTCTATACCATGGATAGGTGAAGGTGGTTCGCCTGCAAGTGTACCTGGTGCAAATTTGGGAGTTGAAAGTAAACCAGAAACTTCAGGAAATAGTTTTGGTAATCCCGGAGAAACAGTTCAATTTAATACTCTTCAAAAAGCGGTAAATAAAAATATGGAATCTAGTTTAGATGTGCCATGTTTTAGGGTGGGTTATTCCATTAACACAGGTAAATTAGATAATTTCTACAAAAAAGTAAAACAGAACGGAGTTACTATGACTGCTTTACTAGTAAAGGCAGTTGCAAAGACACTAAAGAAACATCCTCAAGTTAACTCAAGTTTTTCAGAAAATGGAATTTCTTATCCAGAAAATATAAATATTGCTGTTGCTGTTGCGATGGAAGATGGTGGACTAATAACTCCAGTTTTAAAAGAACCATGCAATACTGATTTATTTGAATTGTCTAGGGAATGGAAAGATCTCGTAAAAAGATCAAGATCAAAACAATTAGAACCTGATGAATACTCAACAGGAACCTTCACTTTATCTAACCTTGGGATGTTTGGCGTTGATAGATTTGACGCAATTCTTCCTCCAGGTACCGGTGCTATTTTAGCCATAGCATCATCGAAACCAACCGTTGTTGCTAATAGTGATGGTTCAATATCTGTTAAAAAAATAATGCAAGTAAATCTAACAGCTGATCATAGAGTGATCTACGGAGCTGATGGAGCTTCATTCTTAAAAGACTTGGCTTCCCTAATTGAAGATGAGCCAGAGACTCTTGTCTCCTAAATTTAATTGATTTCTCAAATTAATAATGAAGAAAGAGATTATAAGCTTGAAGCTTATGATTATTTACTTGATCCTTCATTAATTGCTAGTAAACCTTCTGCAATTAGGCATGAATCAAGATTGATGATAGTTAGAAATAGTTTTTTAGAAGAAGACTGTTTGACTAATAAATTTACCAAGAATCTTTTAGATGAATTTAGAGAAGGGGATCTTGTAATTGTAAATAATACTAAAGTTATGAAAGCTAGGTTAAAGGTTGAATTAGAAAATAAGACATTAGTAGAATTATTAGTTTTAGAAAGATCCCATGAATGTGTTTGGTTATGTTTGGCAAAGCCAGCAAAAAAGTTAAAAATAAATAGAAAATTAAAATTAAAATCTCCATTAGCACAAGATATTAATTTGATTGTTGATGGAGTTGATGAAGAAACTGGAGGGAGATTTATTAAATTTCCGGAAAATATAACTTGTCTCAATTCAATGAATGAACTTCTTGATAAATACGGGGAAATCCCTCTTCCTCCTTATATAAAAAATTCCGAAGAAGAATCTTTTCATGAGAAAAGTTATCAAACTGAGTATGCAACAAATCCGGGGGCAGTTGCTGCACCAACAGCTGGTTTACACTTAAGCAAAAGTCTTATTTCCAATCTAAAAAAAAAAGGCGTAATAATCTTACCGATAACTTTGCACGTGGGTTATGGAACATTCAAACCAATTGATCAAGAAGATTTAAGTAACTTAAAACTTCACAAAGAATGGGTAAGTGTTAATAAGGAAGTAGTGGAGGAAATAAAAAGAATAAAGAAAACAGATAGAAAAATAATTGCTATTGGTACAACTAGCGTAAGAGCTCTTGAAAGTTGTTATTCTCACGAAATTAATGACTTTATTCCCATAGCTAAATACGTAGATTTAGTAATTAAGCCAGGTTATAAATTTAAGGTAGTTGATGGATTATTAACTAATTTTCATCTCCCTAAAAGTTCATTATTACTTTTAGTAAGTGCAATGATTGGTAGAGAAAGATTATTAGATCTATATAAAAAAGCCATAAAAGAAAAATTTAGATTCTTCTCTTATGGCGATGCGATGTATATTTCACCAGATTCATTACTGGAGAAAAAATTGATTTAGGCTTTGACTGGTTCTTGAATTATTCCGCTTGGAACTTCAGTAAACATAATTGATGATAAATACCTCTCTGCTAAATCAGGTAGAACAACTACAATTGTCTTTCCAGCATATTCATCTTGTTCAGCTAATCTAACCGCAGCTGCAGCAGCGGCTCCACAAGATATTCCTACTAATAGACCTTCCTCTTTGGCTAATCTAAGAGCCATCTCTATTGATTCGTCATTTGTTACTTGTTCAACCTTGTCAACAATTGATAAGTCAAGGTTCTTAGGAATAAATCCTGCTCCAATTCCTTGGATTTTATGTGGTCCGGATTTAACCTCTTCTCCATTCATTGTCTGTGTAATAACAGGACTATGTGATGGTTCAACAGCTACAGAAGTGATATTCTTGCCCTTCTCTTGCTTAATGTATCTTGAAACTCCTGTAATTGTGCCGCCAGTTCCAACCCCTGCAACTAGGACATCAATTTCGCCATCACAATCATCCCAGATTTCTGGTCCAGTAGTTTTGAAATGAATTTCAGGGTTCGCTGGGTTATCAAATTGACCTGGCATGAAATATTGAGAAGGATTACTTTCTGCAATTTCTTTAGCCTTAGCTATTGCTCCAGGCATACCTTTAGATGCCTCTGTTAAAACAATTTCAGCACCCAACACTGCCATAACCCTTCTTCGTTCAATTGACATGGATTCTGGCATTGTAAGGATCAGTTTATAACCTCTTGCTGAAGCAGTAAAAGCTAAAGCAATTCCTGTATTTCCAGAAGTTGGCTCAACAATAGTTTTGTCTTTTGTAAGTTTCCCACTTTTCTCTGCATCCCAAATCATGTTTGCGCCAATCCTACATTTGACACTATAAGCGGGGTTTCTACCTTCAATTTTTGCAAGTACTGTAGCTTTCGCGTTTTTAGTAACTGATTTTAATTTTACTAATGGAGTGTTTCCAATAGCAAAACTGTTGTCCTCATAAATTTTTGCCATTTATATATTGAGAAAATATATATTAATACTAACTATTATTCAGAAAAAGAGTATATAAGTTTCTATACGGTAAATACTAGGAATTTAGAAATTATTTAGTGCTTCAGAAAAGCTTTTCCATAATTGATCTTGGTCTTCTAATCCAACTGATACTCTAATAAGGTGCGAGGGTATACCAAAACTTTCAGCCCAATCCAACTCGTCATAATGAGCTAGTAAAACATAAGGACAAACTAGAGTAAATTTTGTACCTAAACTAGGTCCTTTAGATACTTGTAGAGAATCATAAAATTTCTTGGCTTTTTTCAATCCTCCATTTAATTCAAATGATAATAAGCAGCCGTATCCTCCATCAGAAGTAAGTAAAGAATTAAAATTTGGACAATTTTCAGGATGGAAAATATTCTTAATCTCACTATGAGTCTCTAATCTTTTTTTTAATTCTAAACATGCTTTATTTTGTTCAAAAACTCTTTGATTTACATCTCTACTAACTTTCTCTAGATAAACTATATCTCCATCGGAAAGTATTGGAATATTAATCTCGTTTAATGCATTTCTAAACTGATCAATCCATTTGCTTTTTGGATTTAGTATTAATGATCCGGCAAGAATATCACCACTACCTGAAAAAATTTTTGTAAGTGAAGTAAAAACTATATCTGCATGTTCTATGGAATTTATATTTAAATTCGAACCAATTGTATCGTCAACAATTAACGGAATATTTAGCTTTTTTGCAATTTTTGAAATTTTTTTAATGTTTACACATTTGAGCATTGGATTACTTGGAAGTTCAATAATTAATGCTGATGGATTTATTCTTTTGATTTCTAATTCAATATCCTCGCAATTTTCTTCAGTAATTAACTTTGCACCGTGAAAGATTTTCATTGGCAATTTAAGTACATCTACATATGGAAAACCAACTTGGAGTGTTGGTTTAGCTGGAAATAATTTATATATGATTTCTAATGATGTATGCAATGCAGACATTCCAGATGAAGTTAAGTGAATATCATTAGAGTCAATTTTTGTAGATTTAGAAATTCTATTTTTTATTCTTTGAGAACATTCATTTACGTAAGATTTTGGAGGGCAATCTTCAAGACCTAGTTCTATAGCGGCAGCTCTTGAAGATAGACCAAGACCAGTATGTTGCCAAAAATATTTTGCATAAATACTTCCTTCTTTTTCAGTTATTAAGAAAGCTAAATTATTTCTTTTTTCTATTAACGAGAATTGTTCAGAGGTATTTCTATCAATGTATTTTTTAGCTTTAAAAGCTATTCTTTCATTCGGATATGGCCAGATACTTTTATTGTTGTAGTAATTTTGTTTTTTTACTTTTTCGCATAATCTTTTCACTATGGGGTTTAGCCCGAATCGTGGGTAAATGGACTTCAATAAATTCATACATTCTTGATCTTTTTCCTCGTAATTTATTACATCATTCCAAGTTGGTAATGCTACAGAAACAGCATGAATACTATCAGGAATTGCATATCCCAACTCTAAATTTTTCCATATAGGTTTTTTAAGTAAATCTCTCAATTTTCAGAATTTATTTAAAGCAAATAAAATGTCCGAGATTAAATCGTTTGTATCTTCACATCCAATTGATAATCTGACAAGAGCATCATCTATCCCTAGTAAATTTTTTGTTTTGTCATCAACAGAAGCATGAGTCATCGTTGCAGGGTGACAAATTAAACTTTCAACTCCTCCAAGGCTTTCTGCTAGAGAGAAATATTTGAGAGATTTGCAAAATTTAAAAGTATCCTCTTTATTTAAATTTAATTTAAGGGTGATCATTGAACCTCCAGATTTCATTTGCGATTTTGCTAAATTAAATTGCTGATGTTCTTGATTAAAAGGGTAAATTACTTTACTAATAATTTTATGATTACCTAATTCTTCAGAAATAAATTCTGCACTTTTAGTTTGTTGTTCGATTCTTAAAGGAAGAGTTTTTACTCCTCTCGTAATGAGCCAACTATCAAAAGGAGATGGTTGAAGCCCGAGAGCTTTTTGAGAGAAAAGCATCTTACTATTCCATTCCTCATTATTTGTAAGTACTGCTCCGCCAAGTGCATCACTATGTCCATTAATGAATTTTGTGGTGCTTACAAGCGATAGTGTTGCACCAAGGTCCAATGGTTTTTGAATAAGTGCAGTAGAGAAGGTATTGTCTACAACCACTGGTATTTCGAGTTTATTCGCTTCATCACAAATCGCCTTAATATCGAGTACCTTCAAAAGTGGATTAGTTGGACTTTCTAGCCATATCAAGGTTGGTTCGAAGGTTGAAATCTTTTTGACATTATTTTCGTTTGTAAAATCTGTGTATAAAACTTCTAGTCCAAATTTCTTGAAAACTTTTTCGAACATCCTCACTGTACAACCATAGAGATTTGACTCGCAGAGTATCTTGTCACCTGATTTCAGTGTTGATGAAATTGCAGTTACCGCGCTAATTCCAGATCCAAAAACTGTACAGTATTTAGAATCTTCTATTGATTTAAGGATGTTTTCTAGAATTCTAAAGTTGGGATTGCCTGATCTGGTGTAGTCGAAATTATCTTTATTTCCATGTTTGAAAGTAGATGTAGAAAAAATAGGAGGCATAACGCATCCAGTTTCTTCAGCAAATGTTTCCCCATGGTGAATAGATAAGGTCTTAAAACCTGGTTTTTTTATATTATTTTCCTTATTTCCCATTATTTTTTAAAAATAAGAATTAAATTAAATCTCTCATTTTTAAAAGAGAGATTTAATAATCCAAAGAAAAGTAGTATTAAACTTTTCTTGAATAATATTCAACAACTAGTAGTTCGTTTATTTCAAGAGCCACCCACTCTCTATCGCATTTCCCATTTATTTTTCCCGTTAATTTTGGCTTGTCTAAATCAAGATGAGGTGGGACATTTGCTAAGCCAGGGAATTCTATATTACCTTCTACAAGTTTTTTGCTTGCTTTGTTTTCTTTAATTCCGATTACATCGCCTGATTTGCATTGATAACCAGCAATATCAAGAACCTTTCCATTAACGGTTACATGGCCATGATTTACTAATTGTCTTGAGCCTGGAATGGTGCCTCCAAAACCTAATCTAAAACAAACATTATCAAGTCTGTTTTCTAAAAGTCTTAGTAGGTTAGTACCTGTAGATCCTTCTTGAGCTCTAGCTTTTTTCACATAACGTACTAGTTGTTTTTCAGAAACTCCATAATTAAACCTAAGTTTCTGCTTTTCTTCTAGACGAATTGCATATTCTGATCGCTTGCGACGGGCTTGGCCGTGCTGACCTGGAGGATTAGACTTCTTTGAAGCTTTCCTGGTGAGACCTGGTAGTTCTCCCAAGCGACGCGTAACCCTTAATCTGGGGCCGCGGTATCTTGACATAATTTTAAATTAAATAGAAAATTGCAATAAATTGGATAATTGATTAAATTCAATTAAACTAATTACTACAGGAAATATTATTTTACATCATTAAAGTGTTCAAAACTATTAATAAATCAATTACTTCTATACTTCTTTTTATGATTTCGTTTTATCAAAAGTGGTTTTCTCCTTTTTTTGGACCAAGATGCAGATTTATTCCAAGTTGCAGCTCTTATGGATATGAGGCAATTACTAGACATGGTCCTTGGAAGGGAGGGTGGTTAACTTTAAAAAGATTAAGCAGATGTCATCCTTTAACTCCCTGTGGATGTGACCCTGTGCCTGACTAAATGAATGAAAATATTTATTTTTGTTAGGCAGGGATGTTGCCTTTGTGATTCATTAAAAAACAAACTGGCAAAAATAAATCTTAATGAGTTATTCCCTAATCTAGAGGAGCTTAAAGAAATTGATATTGATAGGGTCGATTTATATAAAGATAAATATAAAAAATATGATTATGAAGTACCTGTTATTGCTGTTGAAAGAATTAGGTCCGAGGAGATCATAGAATTGCCTCGCATTTCTCCAAGATTAAAAGATGATCAATTAAAGAATTGGTTTCAAAAAAATATTAGTACCATTCTGGAGAAATAATTTTTTATATGAGATCTATAAAATTACATAAACTTTTAGATTTGGTAGGAATTATTCCTTCATCAAATCTTATCGATCAAGATATCAATAATATTTCTTTTAACTCTAAAGAAGTACAAAAAGGAACTTTATTTTTAGGAATGCCTGGTTTAAATGTTGATGGAGGAAAATTTTGTATTGAGGCAATTGAAAATGGCGCAGAGGCTGCCATTATTGGCCCCGCTGCAAAACAGAAAATTGGATCTATTGATCGAAAAAGGATTTTGGTTTTAGAGGATAATTTAGATTATATTTTTGGTCAAATAGTCGCTGAGTTTTGGAATAGGCCTTCAAGAAAACTTAAACTTATTGGTGTTACTGGTACAAATGGAAAAACGACGATTACTTTCTTATTGGAATACCTTTTAAAAAAATTAGGGAAAAAGACTGCATTATTTGGGACCTTGTTTAATAGATGGCCTGGCTTCTCAGAAGTTGCTTCTCATACAACTGATTTCGCCGATAAACTTCAAAAGAAATTAAATGCTGCTGTTGAGGCAGAATCTGAATTCGCGATATTAGAAGTAAGTTCTCATTCTATTGCTCAAAAGAGGATATCAGGATGCGAATTTGAGGCGGCTATTTTTACTAATTTAACTCAAGATCATCTTGATTATCACTCAGATATGGAATCTTATTTTCAAACAAAAAGAAAATTGTTTTTACCACCTTATTTAATAGAAAAGGATGGAATTTCTGTATTAAATCACGATGACCCTTGGATATCTAAATTATCATCTGATCTTGAAAAAAGATCTTCATTAGTGTCTACAAAGATTACTGAAAGTGAATTTAAAAATCATGATTTTTTTTTCGTAACAGATAAAAAATTTACTGAAAATGGCTCAACCTGCATTTTTCATACACCCAAGGAAAAAATTCAACTTTTTGTTCCACTCGTCGGAGAATTTAATTTAATGAATGCGATTCAAGCAATAACAATTTTGTATAAACTTAATTTTTCTTTAAAAGATCTATCAAAGTTAATACGATCTTTCCCTGGCGCTCCTGGGCGAATGGAGAAAATAGAAATTGATAATGATGACGTTTCAAGATCACTCCCAACAGTAATTGTTGATTATGCCCACACTCCTGATGGATTAAAAAAAGTTTTGCAATCAATTAAAAAACTTTGTAAGGGAAAACTCATTACTGTTTTTGGCTGTGGAGGAGATCGAGATCTTGGTAAAAGGCCTTTAATGGGATCAATAGCTGAAGAGTTTTCTGATCAACTTTTTATAACTTCAGATAATCCAAGATCAGAAGAACCCCAAAAGATAGTAAATGATATTTTGATGGGTATAAAAAAAAGAGAAAAAATAACAATTGAGATTGATAGATTTAAAGCAATAAATGAATCTATTAAATTTGCCAATAAAGAAGATATTGTTTTAATTGCAGGAAAAGGACATGAAGACTACCAAATTCTCAATGATAAAGTTATTAATTTTGATGATAGAAAAATAGCTTATAAATTATTAAAAGAAAAAAGAAAATCTCAATAAAATTTCCTAATCAAATAAGAAAGATCTTTACGCAAATCATAGGAAAAGTTTCTTAGAATTGATTGAGTTATTTTTAATAAAATGAAAGGCTTAGCCTTAGTTGTAGGCGCAGGTGGAATTGGAACCCAAATAGCTAAAGATCTGAGTGAAAGTGAAAAAGATTTAGAAGTTGTTTTGTGCGGAAGAAAAAGTGAATTTAATTCTTTTTGGGAATTAGATATAGAGGATTCTCAATCCCTTTTGCAGTTGAAAAATAAAATATCAAATCAGCCTTCAAAATTAAGGCTAGTTGTTAATGCTACAGGTAGACTTCATAGTGATTCTCTTCAACCAGAGAAAAGATTACAACATCTTGATAAAAAAAATATGATGGAAAGTTTTTCAATAAACGCCTTTTCTCCTATTTTATTAGCTAAAGCGATTGAAGAATTTATACCAAAAGATTTGGATTTTAATTTTGCAAGTATAAGTGCAAGAGTTGGTAGCATTGGAGATAATCAAACTGGAGGTTGGTATTCATATAGAGCTGCAAAATCTGCGCAAAATCAGTTTTTTAAATCTCTAAGTATTGAATGGGCTAGACGTTTCCCAAAGGCTACTATCACATTGCTTCATCCAGGAACAGTGGATACTGATTTATCTAGACCTTTTCATAAATTTGTGCCAGAACATAAATTATTTAGTAAAGAAAAATCCTCCCAATTTTTGATCAATATTATTAAAAATCAATCCCCGGAATGTACTGGAAAATTTATTGCTTGGGATAGCTCAGAAATACCCTGGTAATTTTTTAATTTCTTCAGAAAGTAAATTAATCTCAGCTTCTGTAGTCATTTGATGTACGCATGCTCTAAACCATTTTGGATCTTCTAAAACTCTAATCCAAATTTTCTTTTCTCCAAGTTTATTTACAAATTGATCCTTATCTTTAATATTTTCGATATTAAAACTAACTATCCCATTTAAGTACTTTTTTTCTAAAACTAATTCAACACCCTTTAATTGATTTAATTCATCCCAAAGTTTCTCACTTAATCTTTTGATATTTTCGCTTTTTTCTTTTTCATGGCAGTCTTTATCCAAAAGATCTATAGAATTACGAAGCCCTGCAAGTAAAGGAATGCAAGATGTAGCTACTTCAAACTTCCTTGCATCATCATGAAAAAGATTATCTGAAGGCTCATAAATGCCTTGTTCTTTTTTTAATGATTTCCAACCAATTATTGTTGGATCTGTTTCATGAATAAATCTATCTGAGACATAAATGGCTCCAAGTCCTTCTGGTCCACATGCCCATTTATGAGAAGTTATTGAATATAAATCAGAATAAAAAACTTCTTTTTCAATATTTATGTGCCCAAAGGTTTGAGCACCATCAACAAGTAAATAAGAATCTGCTCGATTATTTTTTAATTCGATAGAAATTTGTTTTAAAGGAATTTTATATCCAAAGTTCCATAAGATATGAGAAATAATTAGTATCTTAGTCTTACTATTTAGATTTTTCAAAATCTCTAAAATTATATTTTCGTCGTTTAGATTTTTAAATTTTTGGATCGGCAAAATTTTGAATATTAATTTATTTCTTCTGCAAAACTCTCGACTTGCAGCCACTACTCCAGGATGTTCACAGTCACTTATTAACAGCTCTTCTCCCTCTTCTACTTTTATTCCCCAAAAGGGCAAAATCATACCGGAAGAGATATTCTCGGTTAAAGCTACATTCTTTGAATTTACACCTAATTTTTGTGCAATGAGCCTTTTTGTGGTCAATATTTCTTTGTAAATAAAAGGCCACATATTGTTAGTAAATGGTCCTAAATCTTGGATAATTTCCCACGTTTTAACTATGGCTTCTAAAGAAGATTTTGGTAATGGTCCTTGACCTCCATAGTTGAAATAATACTTATTTTTTAATGCTGGTATTTGATCTCTTAGATTATTTCTCATGAAAATTTAAGTTATATTTTTAAACTCTTGAATTTTTTAAATATTGCCTACTAAAGTTACTGTTCTAAATTCTATATCCTCAATTACTTTCCAAGGTTCAGCACTCCTTTCTGCAAATTCTAAATTTTTAAATCCTAGTTCTTTAAAGTCACTTATAAACTCTGGCTCATACCATGCTCCACTAATACATCCTGTCCATAGATCATGATCATTTTGCAATCTTAAAGGAACTTTTTTGTTAGAGACAATATCGCTAATTGCAATTCTTCCATTATCGTTTAAAACTCTTTTTATATTTCTTAGGAGGTTATTTCTAGATTCTGGACTTACCAAGTTTAAAACACAATTACTTAAAATAATATCAACTGATTTGTCGGCGATTAATGGACTTAAATCTTTATCTAATTCATCAAGTTTTTCAATTGAACCTTCTAGAAATTCTGTATTGTTGAAACCTATATTTTTTGTAACTTCTTTAGAGGCTGATCTAGATAAAGAAAGCATATCAGGATTCTGATCAACTCCAATAACTTTCCCTTCTTTCCCAACAATTTGGGCACAAATAAAAGCATTTTTGCCGCTACCACTTCCAAGATCTAAGACTATATCATTTTTTTGAACATATTTAGTTGGATCCCCACATCCATAGTCTCTATCTATAACCTCTTGAGGAATTGCTTCAAGTAAAACGGGATTAAACCCAACTGGTGTACAAAGACAACTTTCTTTTTCTAGTGCGGCTGAACCATATCTTTCTTGAATCGCATCTTTATGATCGAATTGATTAGATGCTTTATTAGATGTGGTTGTATTACAGCAACTTTCAGACATATTTTTTAAAGGACTCACGATAAATATAGCCCAAAAAAAAAGCCCCTGAAAAGGGGCTTTTAATTTGTTTAATTAAATTATTTAGTGTAATTAACACCTCTATAATTTAATTCTGCTTTTTCATTACTTGAAGAAGCGTCATCCATTCTATTGGTGTATACGTTTCTTCTGTAGGTAAGTTCAACAAGTTGCTTTTTAGCAGCTTCTTTGTTTTGAACGTAGTTTTTACCTCTGTAAGTTAAAGTAGTCATGTTTCGATGTGACAACACGGCCATCCCCCGTTCCATGGTATGACTCGAACTGCGCCCTCAAATGAGAGTGAACGAAAAAGTAGCGATTGCTACCAAATTATTATAAGCGTATTTTTAACTTCATGTCTAGCTTTTACAAATAGAAACGAAGATTTAATGTTTTTTTAATTATTATCTTAGGTAAATTTTTTTTTAAATAGTCTCTAAAAAGGTTTATGTTTATATTTGGTTTAATCTTCATGTAACTTTTTATTTATGACAGGTTTTTTATATTTCTTGGGAAATACTTTAAGGTGGCCAGTGTTAAAGCCAAAAGAATTTTTTTCACTACATGCTTATTTTTCAATTATTTATTTGATAACTTTTACTTTGAGTAAATATGATGTAAGCCAATCAAATTTAGTTTTTACTTTAGGAATTCTTGCACCTCTTTTAATCGCTATTGGTCAAGGACTTCCAATTGATTGCCTTGATATGGAATCATCTTTGTTGAAGGAATTAAAAACTAAATAAAATATATATCAGTTAAAAATTTTTATAAAACCTGGACAACTTCGCTTATTTCAGGAATCATTTCTTTTAACTTTCTTTCAATACCCATTTTGAGAGTCATAGTGCTACTTGGGCAACTACCACATGCTCCTTGAAGTCTGACTTTGACAATTGGACCATCTATTTCTGCAATCTCAACATTACCTCCATCAGAAATTAAAAAAGGTCTTAGCTCGTCAAGGACTTTTTCTACATTTTCGTTTGTCAGAGAGAGTGTTTCAGTACTCATAATTTTGTATTAACTTTATAATAAGCCTAGAAAGAAATCTGATTAATTGCAAAAAAGATAATTTTCTGTTGTGACTTCATCTAAAAATCCCACTAATGACAATAGCTACTTTGATGCAGTCTTAGTAGGAGCAGGGATAATGAGTAGTACTTTAGCCCTCCTAATTTCAGAAGTTTTACCAGATATAAAATTTCTTATTATTGAAAAATTAAATGCTCCAGGAAGTGAAAGTACTGGTGCTTTTAATAATGCAGGTACAGGACATGCGGCTAATTGCGAATTAAACTATACCCCTTTAGATGAAAAAGGAAATCTAAAAATAGATAAAGCGCTCTCAATAAATCGTTCTTTTGAAAGATCCATGTCTTTATGGGCCTCATTGTATGAAGCAGGGAAGATTGATATTAACAAGTTTCTAAAATTTATTCCTCATATTAGCTTTGTTTCTGGTCAGGATAATATTTCTTTTTTAAAAAAAAGATTTCAGAAAATGTCCGAAAATCCTGAATTTATTGATATGGAATTTTCTACATCTTTTGATGAAATTTCATCATGGGCTCCTCTAATAACAAAAGATAGAAATCCATCTACTCAAATTGCTGCTACCAGAATAGGTAGGGGAACTGATATCAATTTTGAGGCTTTAACTAAAGAGTATTTGTCATTAGTTTCTTTAAACAAAAATGTTGAAATTAGATACAAAACAGAATTAGTAGATCTAAAGAAAATTGATAAAAAACAATGGGAACTAGAAATCAGTTCTGAAGGTAGAAAAACTTCAATTAGAACTGGCTACGTTTTTCTTGGTGCTGGTGGAAAAACAATTAATTATTTACAAAAATCAAAAATTCCAGAAGCAAAAAGTTATGGTGGATTTCCTGTTAGTGGGAAATGGCTTATTTGCGAGAAAAAAGATCTAACAGAAAAACATAACTCAAAAGTTTATGGTAAAGCTGATATTGGATCCCCACCAATGTCTGTGCCTCATTTAGACACCAGATGGATCGATAATAAAAAACTTCTTTTATATGGACCTTTTGCTGGATTTACAACGAAATTTCTAAAACAAAGTTCATACTTTGACTTATTTAGTTCAATAAAAAAGAATAATATTTTTTCTATGTTAGACGTTGGTTTCAAGAACAACGATTTAATTAATTACCTAATATCACAATCATTAAAGAACCATAACTCAAGAGTTGAGAATTTAAAGAATATGATGCCATCAGCTAATCCTTCTGATTGGTATTTAAAGAATGCTGGTCAAAGAGTCCAAATAATTAAAAAAACTGAAGGTGGTGGTTCTTTGAAATTTGGAACTGAGATTGTAAATTCATCTGATGGATCATTATCTGCTTTGTTGGGAGCCTCTCCGGGAGCAAGTACTGCGGTTTCAATTATGGTTGAGGTTCTAGAAAAATCTGTTTTATTTTTAAACGATAAGCATAATCTTCAGAAAAAGATAAATGACTTAATTTATCCAGAACTATCAGTCTCTGAAAATTACAGTACCTTCATAAAAGAAATTAAAAAAAGAAATAATTCTATTTTTGGTTTCCATCCATAATTCTAATTAGCTAATATTAATCAAGATGTAATAAGAGGAGAATTTTTCTTTCTATATGACTGATATATCTGTTTCAAAAATTAGAAATTTCTGCATAATCGCTCATATTGACCATGGTAAATCTACCCTTGCAGATAGGTTACTTCAAGATACTGGTACTGTGCAGCAAAGGGATATGCAAGAACAATTTTTGGATAGTATGGATCTTGAAAGAGAGAGAGGAATTACTATCAAGTTACAGGCCGCTAGGATGAAATATAAAGCTGACGATTCCCAAGAATATGTTTTGAACTTAATAGATACTCCAGGGCATGTTGATTTCTCTTATGAGGTTAGTAGATCTCTTCAAGCTTGTGAAGGCGCCTTACTTGTTGTTGATGCAAGTCAAGGAGTAGAAGCTCAAACCTTAGCTAATGTTTATCTTGCCTTAGAAAATAATCTTGAAATAATTCCTGTTTTAAATAAAGTTGATTTACCAGGGGCTGATGCTGAAAAAATAAAACAAGAAATAGAGGAAATTATTGGACTTGATACATTTAATGCAATAAATTGTTCAGCAAAAACTGGAGTTGGTATTAAAGATATTTTGGAAGCAATTGTAAGAAGAGTACCTCCTCCTCAAGATGAAATTAAACTACCTACAAAGGCACTGATTTTTGATTCTTATTATGATCCGTACAGGGGAGTTATTGTTTATTTCAGGGTGATATCTGGGTCTTTAAATAAGAGAGAAAAAATATTATTAATGGCAAGTAAGAAAAATTATGAACTAGATGAGATAGGAATAATGGCGCCTGATCAGCAGCAAGTTGATGAATTACATGCAGGAGAAGTTGGTTATTTAGCTGCTTCTATAAAATCAGTTGCTGATGCGAGAGTGGGAGATACGATTACTCTTTTAAATTCACCTGCCAATGATCCTTTGCCTGGATATAAGACAGCAAATCCTATGGTTTTTTGTGGCTTATTCCCTACTGATGCTGATCAATTCCCAGATTTAAGAGTATCACTAGAAAAATTACAATTATCTGATGCAGCTTTAAAATATGAGCCCGAAACCAGTAGCGCAATGGGCTTCGGATTTAGGTGCGGATTCCTAGGACTTCTTCATATGGAGATTGTTCAAGAAAGATTAGAAAGAGAATATGACTTGGATCTAATCGTGACGGCACCATCAGTTATTTATAAAGTTAATTTAAATCAGCAGGAACATATCTTTATTGATAATCCTTCTACAATTCCTGATCCACAACTTAGAGAATCAATAGAAGAGCCTTATGTGAAAATGGAAATTTATGCTCCTAATGAATTTAATGGAACATTAATGGTTTTATGTCAGGAAAGAAGGGGAGTATTTATAGATATGAAATACATAACAACAGATCGAGTTACCTTGATTTATGAAATTCCATTAGCAGAAGTTGTTACAGATTTCTTTGATCAAATGAAAAGTAGAACCCAAGGTTATGCATCAATGGAATATCATTTAATTGGCTATAGAAAAAATGACCTTGTTAGATTAGATGTTCTAATAAATTCAGAAAGAGCAGATCCATTAACTTCTATTGTTCATAAAGATAAGGCTTATGGAATTGGCAGAAGTTTAGTTGAGAAATTAAAAGAACTTATTCCAAAACAACAATTTAAAATACCTATTCAAGCATCAATCGGTAGCAGGATTATTGCAAGTGAAAGCATAAGTGCTTTGCGAAAAGATGTTTTATCTAAATGTTATGGAGGGGATATTTCTAGGAAAAAGAAACTTTTAAAAAAACAAGCCAAAGGTAAAAAGAGGATGAAGGCAATGGGTAAAGTTGAAGTCCCTCAAGAAGCTTTTATGGCAGTCTTGAAATTAAACCAGTAATTTCTTCTAATTTAAAATTTATAGCTATTTTTTTTTTAAAGAATTGGGTATATTTCATTTATATTTTTAAAAAAAGATTTTGAATATTAACTCATTTAATCGTGTCGGCGCAAATATCAGAAAAGCTGGATTTTTAATTGTACTTTTTTATATTCTTGTTGTTTTAATAATGAAATTTTTAGAGGCTAATAATTTTTTTGGCTATTCATTTTCAATTTTAAGCAATGATATCTTTGCCCCTCCTTCTCTTAATCATTTTTGTGGCACAGATAGATTAGGAAGAGATGTTTGCTTAAGAACTTTGCAAGGATCATCATTAGCTATAGAGGTTGTATTCTTAGCTATTCTTTTTTCATTAAGTTTGGGTTTGCCATTGGGATTATTAAGTGGATATTTTGGTGGTTTTTTTGATAAATGCTTATCACTAATAATGGATACTATTTTTTCTATACCTGTAATTTTGCTTTCAGTTGTTGTGGCTTTTGTATTGGGTAAAGGTATCCTTAACGCGGCTTTGGCATTGTGTATTGTTTACGCTCCTCAATATTTTAGATTAATCAGAAATCAGACAATATTGGTTAAATCCGAAACTTATGTGGAGGCAGCTCAAGTTGCAGGAGCTGATGTTAAAAAAATTATTTTTAAATATATTCTCCCAAATGTAATAACACCATTGCCTATTCTGCTTACCCTAAATGCTGCAGATGCTGTTTTGGTATTAGGAAGTTTAGGATTTTTAGGCCTTGGCGTTCCTGCAGATGTCCCAGAGTGGGGAAGTGATTTAAATCTGGCTCTTGCCGCTTTACCTACAGGTATCTGGTGGACGGCTTTGTTCCCAGGTTTGGCAATGTTTTTTTTAGTTTTAGGTCTTTCTTTTATAGGAGAGGACCTTGAAGAAATTTTTGATAGTCAAAATTCTGAATAAATTTAGTTATCTGTAATAGGATCAAGTTCTCCCTGATCATTCAACTTTGGATATTCTTTAGCTGATTTTTTATACACCGCAGCTAATTCTGGGTAACACCATTCAAAAAGTGTTTTTTGATATTCATCCATATTTAACCCTTCTCCACTAACGGGCAATATACCTTTATTTTTTCTTTGGCGAACAGCTTCGAATAATAATATAGAAGCAGCAACTGAAACATTCAGAGATTGAACCATACCTCTCATAGGTATAAAAATTGATTGATCAACCATTGATATAAGTTCATTACTTAGTCCCCATTTTTCTGCTCCTAAAACAAAACATGTATTTTGAGAATAATCAAAATTTCTATAATCTACTGATTCACTATTAAGAGTCGTTCCATATAATTTAAAACCCTTATTCTTTAAATCAGATATCGCAGTGATAGTATTTTCATGATTATTCAGTTTTACCCATTTTTGACTTCCTTGAGCAGTACTATTAAAAGTCTTAACGGCATTCGTTTTGCTAATAAAATTTGCTTCGAAAACTCCTGCTGCATCACATGTCCTTAATATCGCAGATAAATTATGTGGTTTATTGACATCCTCAACTAAAACAGTCAAGTTTTTCATTCTGCAATCTAAAACACTTTTGATTCGTTCAAATCTTCTTGGCAAAATTGACATTTATAATTTTTTCACACTTTTAAATTATATTCAAAAAGTATTGATTACCTATTAAATCTCTTAGTTTATAATATTTTCGTAGTTTAAATTAAATCAATGGCATACATAGAATGGGACTATACAGTAATAACAAGTATGGTAGAAAAACAAGGGTGGGATTTACCTGATCGTGAATCGGAAGAATGGAATAAATTTAACGATGAATTAGGAGAAAAAATGAGAGGTGTTGGGCTTATTTTTGAAAAATATTGTAAATTTACTCCTGACGTAGGAGAAGGAGTTCATCTTCTAGATGAATGATCATAAATAGATTTAAACCATTGATGTATCCCTTAATCAATGGCTTATTAATTTATAAGATAATATAATTTCACTAAATTAGAACTGGCAATTATTAAGGCTTTATAAAGCTTGTACTCTAAAAAAAATTTTTTATTCCACAAAAAAGTTATTTAATTTCTATATTTGAATAAAAATATGAAAAATAAATTAACCTTTTTATTCGATGGTGGTTGTCCACTTTGTTTGAGAGAAACAAACTTTCTTAAAAAAAGAGATACCTTAAATCAAATTGCATTTATAGATATTAATAGTAAAGATTATGATCGAAGTCTTTTTAATGACATCTCATATGCAGAAGCTATGTCAAACCTGCATGGGATTATTGAAAATGGTGAAATTATTAGGGGACTAGATGTACTTGCATATTCTTATGAATTAGTTGGTTTAGGTTGGGTTTATTATCCCTTGAAGATTAAGCTCTTATCTCCATTATTGAGATTGGTTTACAGATATTGGGCAAAATATAGACTTCAAATTACAGGTAGATCCGATATTGAAAAACTTTGTACCTCACAATGTGAACAATAAATATGGAAAGTATTGATATAGACAGAATAATAGAAATGTGTTGGGAAGATAGAACACCCTTTGAAGCTATCGAGTATCAATTTGGTTTAAAAGAGGAAGATGCGATAAAAATTATGCGTCAAAATCTTAAACCCAAATCTTTCAAAGTCTGGAGAAAGAGAGTTTCGGGAAGAAATACAAAACATATGGCCCTTAAAGATTCAACTAGATTTAAATCTACTCATAAAAGAAAATTATAAATTTTGAAAAATCTTTCTACTAAAACTTGTCCTGTTTGCAATAGGCCATTTGAGTGGCGTAAAAAATGGAAAAACTGTTGGGATGATGTTATCTACTGTTCAAAAAGATGCAGTAATAGGAAGTCGCAAAGATGAAACAAGTATCAATTATTTTCCCGAATCAACTTTTTCGAGAAAGCCCAATCTTAGAAATAAATTGTGAAGTTTTGATTTTGGAAGACTCATTATTTTTTGGAAATGATAAATTTCATAAATTAATTAACCATAAAAATAAGTTAGTTTTTCATAGAGCATCTATGCTCGCTTATAAAAATTATTTAGAAATATCTGGCTTTAAAGTTTTATATATCGAAAACAAGAATAATGTTTCTACAGTTGATTACTTATCGGAATTTATTAAAAATAAATATCAGAAAATAAATCTCATTGACCCGCATGATTTTTTAATAATGAAGAGGATTAATTTTTTTGTTGAAACTAATAATTTAGCTTTAAATATTTTGCCTTCTCCTATGTTTATGAGCAGTGAAGATTTAAAAGATTTATTTGCATCAAATACAAAAAAACCTCTTATGGGGAGATTTTATGAGAATCAAAGAAAGAGCCAAAAGATATTAGTTAATCCTGATGATACACCTGAAGGTGGTAAATGGAGTTTCGATGAAATGAACAGAAAAAAATTACCAAAAAAAATAAATATACCCGATATACCTAAATTTCAAAAAAATAAATTTGTAGTTAATGCAGAAAGATCATTAGCCAATTTTGATATTGAGTTTATTGGAGAAAGTAATAACTTTTTATATCCAACTAATTTTGAAGAGGCAGATGAATGGTTAAATGATTTTTTTAAACATAGATTTTTCTTATTTGGAGATTATGAGGATGCTATTTCTAAAGAAAATTCTTTTTTATGGCACAGTTTACTTTCTCCTCTTTTAAATAGCGGCTTATTAACCCCAGATGTAGTAGTAAATAAAGCATTACTTTTTGCAAAAAATAATAATGTTCCTATTAACTCTTTAGAGGGTTTTATTCGTCAAATTATTGGATGGAGAGAATTTATTTGCCTCGTCTATAAAAAGTACGGAACAAAGATGCGAAATAGTAATTTTTGGAATTTTGAAGATAAGCCAATTCCAAAATCTTTTTATCAAGGAAATACAGGAATTGAACCAGTAGACTTTGTTATAAAAAATATTATGAAATTTGGTTATTGTCATCATATTGAGCGGTTAATGATTCTTGGCAACTTTATGCTTCTATGTAGAATTCACCCCAACCAAGTTTATAAATGGTTTATGGAAATGTTTATTGATTCCTATGATTGGGTTATGGTCCCAAATGTTTACGGAATGAGTCAGTTTAGTGATGGTGGTATCTTCTCAACAAAGCCATATATATCAAGCTCTAATTATGTAAAAAAAATGTCTAATTTTAAAAGTGGCTCATGGTGTGAAATATGGGATGGCTTATTTTGGAAATTTATTAAAGATAATGAAAGCTTTTTTAGAAAGCAATATCGTCTGGCAATGTTAACGAGAAATCTCGATAAAATGTCAGAGGAAAAATTAAATAACCACTTAAAAACTGCCGATAAATTTTTAAGAGATATTCAATAAATTAAGAGTAATAACCTATAGTTGTCTCTGAAAAATTAAAAGAATATTATGTTATGAAGAAATATTAAGTAGGGATGTTAACTTGTGAAAAATTAGATTTATCTAATGGAAATTGGAACACTTTTTTTAAAAAGTAATTCGACGGGAATTATCACTTTTTCTGAATTAGATTGGATAACTACCCATCAATCTAATTTCACTAGGTTGGAGGAATCTATGGCAATTAAATTAGGAAGAATGCTTGATGCAGGATCTATCAATATTGGTTGCCGTTTGAAATCCTGAATAAGTTTTTATTTTAATAATGAAGTATCAAAAAGAAAAAAAAATATTTTTTCGGGAAAGAATCCATTCTTTAAATATCTTTCTTTTTTTAGGATTTAATCTTTCACTAATTTCTATTTTAAGTTTTATTTGGTTTAATTCTGCAATTGAAAAAGTAGTTTAAATTTTTGAATTTTTTGTATATTAAAGTTATCTTTAAAAAATTAATTATATTTTGAGCATAGGATATTTACAAAGAAAGGCAGCTTGGGAAATTTTATTAAAAGTTAGTTCTGGTGATTTTTCTGATCATGCTCTTGAAAAGGTTTTAAAAAATTATCAGTTTAATCCTCTTGATATAGCTTTTATTACGGAATTATCTTTTGGATGCATAAGGTATAGAAAATTTCTTGATCTTTGGACGGATCATACATCAAAAATTACTCATAACAAGCAGCCTCCAAAGTTAAGATGGCTTCTACATATAGGTTTGTATCAACTATTGAAAATGGATAAAATCCCATTTCCTGCTGCTATTTCTACCACTGTAGAAGTAGCTAAAAAAACAGATTTAAATGGTTTAGCGGGAACTGTAAATGCGATATTGAGAAATGCATCAAGAAAATTAGAACAAAAAATCTTTCCGGAATTATCTTCTGATAGAAAAGAAAGAATTTCATATCTTGAATCATTTCCATTATGGCTTGTGAAGGATCTTTATAAATGGGTCGGCAATAGCGAGGGTGAAAATATCATTAAGGCATTTAATAAAAAACCATCAATTGATTTGAGAATTAACCAATTAAAAACTAATTTAGATAACTTTTTGAAAGTACTTCATGAAAATAAAATTGATGCTGAAATTATTAAAGATTTACATAGTGGAATTACTTTAAAATCTAATCCAAGATCTATAAAAAATTTACCAGGATATAGTGATGGACTTTGGACGATTCAAGATAGATCTTCTCAGTGGATAGCACCTCTCTTAAATCCAAAAGAAGGTGAAAAGATTTTAGATGCTTGTGCAGCTCCAGGAAGTAAGTCTACCCACCTTGCAGAATTAACAAATGATAGTGCTGAAATCATTGCCGTAGATAGATCAGCAAAAAGATTGAAAATACTGCAATCAAATTTAGAAAGGTTAAATTTGAAATCTGTTAATACCCTTAAGGCTGATGCTAGGAGTTTGATTGAATTAAATCCTAAGTTTATATCTTATTTTGATAAGATTTTATTAGATGCTCCATGTTCAGGCATTGGAACTCTTTCTAGGAATCCAGATTCTAGATGGTCTTTAAGTAAAGAAAAAATAAAATCTTTAACTTTATTACAGGAAAAACTTTTGGAGAGTATTATCCCTCTTTTGAAAAAAGATGGTACTTTAGTTTATTCAACTTGTACTATTTGTCCTGATGAAAATAATCTATTAATTGAACGATTTATTGAAAAAAACAAAACTTTAAAATTGGTTAGCCAAAAGCAAATTTTACCTAGCTTGGATTATCCTGGTGATGGATTTTATTCTGCAATAATTTCTTATAAATCTTAAAAAAATAATTTATTTTTTAATTGGAATTTTATAAATTTCAGATATGAACCTCTTCCATAAATAAGCTGCATTCCCACTAGATAATTCAGTTTCCTTGTTTTCGTCGTAACCTATCCAGATCCCTGTTGTAAGGTTATCAATGGAACCAATAAACCAGAGATCTTTATTTTCATCAGATGTTCCTGTTTTCCCATATATTTTCTTTCCTTTTATAAAGGCTGCTTTTGAAGTTCCTTCTTTGACAGATTTTTCAAGAAGTTTATTTATTTTCTTGTTTATTTTTAAATCTAATATTTTCTTGGAAATAGATTTATTTTCCCAAATAGGTTGTTTTTTAAATGATTCTATTTTTTCTATGATTTCAGGACTTTGAATCTTCCCATTATTGTTTATTGCAGAATATGCATTTGTAATGTTTAAAAGATTATCTCCATAGGCGCCAATAGCTAATGATGGGAATTCCTCAAACTCTTGCTCGTAACCTAGTCCAAATGAGTTCGCTAAATTAATAATATTTTTTAAGCCGATTTTTTTTGTTATTGATATTGGAACGATATTTGATGAACTTTTAAATGATTCAATCAAAGATATTGAACCTCTATATTCCTCTGAAAAATTTTTTGGGCAATAACTTCCCCAGCATATTGGTAAGTCTTCAAATTTATCTCTTAATTTTATTCCTTCTATTAATGCAGCAGTATAAGGGATTATTTTAAAAGTAGAACCTAAAGGTCTTACAGATGAAATCACTCTATTGTATTCATTAATTGATGGATTTTTGCTGGTTATCATTGTCCTGATTAGTCCTGTGTTTGATTCGATAGATAACAGACTAAATTCAAGTTCTTTAGGCCCTGCGGATCTTGATATTTTTTGACCTTTTTCTTGCCAATCTTTATTGATAGAAGATTTAATTCTTAAAAACTTATAATCATTTTTAATACCAATTTTTTTATCTGTTTCCTGAAGAATAAAGTTTATTAGTAATTTATCATCTAAAAAATTATTAGCTGTTTGATAATTTAACTTTATTTTTTCTTTAATAGCCTTATTCTTATTTGCAAGAGAAATATATCCATCAACATACATTGATTCAAGAACTTTATTTCTATTTTTAATAGCTAGTTCTAAATTTTGATAAGGTGAATAAATTGATGGAGCTGGAGCTAATCCTGCAATTAATGCGATCTCTGATAATGTCAATTCTTCTATAAATTTTCCAAAATAAACCTGGGCAGCCTCGTCTACCCCGTATGCTCCTGATCCTAGATAAATATTATTTAAATATAATTTTAAAATTTGATTTTTGTTATATCTAAATTCAAGTATGAGTGATATAAATATTTCTTTGATTTTTCTTTGAAAACTTAAATCATTATTTAGAAAAAGTAATCTAGCAACTTGTTGTGTAATCGTACTTCCTCCCTCTTTAACATAACCACTTCTAATATTTTGAATAAGGGCACGAGAAATACTTTTTAAATCTATTCCATTATGTTTATAAAATCTTTTATCCTCAGAAGATATAAAAGAATGTCTAAGAAAAAATGGAATTTTATGATAACTATTATCTATTTCAAATTTGCGGCTTAATTTGCTTAGTATCTTATTATCAGAAGATGATATTACGTAAGAATATTTGGCTTCCCGAGACTTTTTATTTTTAGAAACGTCAAATTTTAAGGTACTAAATATTAGACTAAAAAAATAAAAAGATATTCCAGAAAAAATTAATATTGGAATTATTAAAACAAAAGATTTGAATTTAATCTTTTGCACCTTAAGCAACTAAAAAACTATGTCCTATCGCTAAAGCTGTAACTAACATTCCAGTTATAAGGAACGGCTGGGCACTTGCTTGATATTTGACATCAAACTTTAAAGGATCTCTTAGTAACCACATATCTTGAAATGTAATTTGTGGAATGACTAATAAAACCAAAATTACAGAGGCTAAATGTTGACCAATAATGACTAATACTACAACCATTGCTAATTGAAAAATGTCAATTAGTCCTGCACTTATTCTACTTGCATTTTTAATTCCAAATACTACTGGTAGAGAATTTAAGCCTAGCTTTGAGTCTCCTTCAACACTTTTGAAATCATTAATAACAGCAATTCCAAGTCCTGAGAGGCTATAAGCAAGTGTTAGTATCGCAGTCACGAAAGTTAATTTCCCAAACAAGGCTTGTCCTGCCCACCAAGGTAAAGCTATATAAGATGCTCCTAATGCATAATTTCCAAGCCAACCATTCTGTTTTAATTTGAGTGGTGGAGCAGAATATATATAACTAACAAAGGAACCTCCTAATGCCAAAAGTAAGACGGAGGGGAAGCTGTGCTTAGCATATAAATCTAATAGAAAAGCAACTATTAAACCAGCTATAAGTAATACCCAGATTTGTATTTTTACATCTTTAATTGAAATTTTGCCAGAAGGAATTGGTCTATTTGGTTCATTAATTGCATCAATTTCTTTATCAAAAAAATCATTTATGGTTTGGGTATAACCAGCCAAAAGTGGTCCACTCATTAACATACATGCCAATGATGCTAATACATTACTAAATGTCCATTCAAAATTCCCACTTGCAGCTGCTCCACAAATAACCCCCCATATCAAAGGGATCCACGTTATGGGTTTCATTAACTGTATGCGGAGTTTCCATATGCTTGATGTTTCAGAGGCACCCTTAATTCCTAGTAGTTGTTTTGGATCATTCACTTTACTCTTTAACCTTTCTCAATTTCTTCTGGGAAAAACCAATTTTGCTCACCATTCTGAAATTTTGCGGTGATCCCAATACTCCTACCGTCTGTCATTTTATAGCCTGTTATTACGGCTTTCGGATTAGAGGATATTTGATCAATTAATTTAGATGGTAGTCTATCTTTTACTTTGTTAATGTTAATTTTAATTTTACTACCAATTTTGGGTAATAATTTTGTTTCAGCCATAAGAGGTAAAATGGAAGCTATTATGCAAGATTAACAGCATTTGGACAATTTTTACTAAAATGGTAGCTCTTCGTTTAATTCCTTGTTTAGATGTCGCCAATGGCAGAGTAGTTAAAGGTGTAAATTTTGTTAACTTGAGAGACTCAGGTGATCCAGTTGAATTGGCTTGTAGGTACTCTGATGAAGGCGCAGATGAATTGGTATTTTTAGATATTAGAGCAAGCGTGGAAAATAGGAATACATTAGTTGACCTTGTTTCTAGGACAGCAAAATCAGTAAAAATTCCTTTTACAGTAGGTGGAGGTATAGATTCTGTTTCTTCTATTAATGATCTTTTAAGAGCAGGAGCAGATAAAGTGAGTTTGAATTCCTCAGCCGTAAGAAATCCCTATTTAATTTCTGAAAGTTCTAGAGAATTTGGTAATCAATGCATCGTTATAGCAATTGATGCTCGAAGAAAAGTTGATAAGGTTGGAGAGTGGGAGGTATATGTGAAAGGAGGGAGAGAAAATACTGGTATAGATGTATTAAGTTGGGCAAAGAAAGTTGAGGAGTTAGGCGCAGGGGAAATATTGCTTACTTCAATGGATGGTGATGGAACACAGAATGGATATGATTTAAATTTGACAGAATCTGTTGCAAATATTGTTGATATCCCAGTAATTGCTTCCGGAGGGGCAGGTTGTTTAGAAGATATCTATGATGTTTTCAATGAAGGCAGAGCATCTGCCGCACTTTTAGCATCATTACTTCATGATAAGAAACTTACTCTACAAGAAATAAAAACTTTCCTTCTCGAAAAAAATCTTCCAATTAGACCATATGAATAAAAATTTAATTAAATACCAAAAAAAATAAGTTAAAAATTTAAAAATGAAATTCACAAAAACTATCGAAGTCAGAAATATATTTAATAAAATTTCTTATAAATATGACTTTTTAAACAATCTATTAAGTTTTGGGTTGCACAGATTATGGAAAAGGAAATTAGTTAATTTATTGGAACCTTTAAATGGTGAAGATTGGGCTGATTTATGCTGTGGAACTGGAGATTTAGCATTCTTAATTTCTGAGAGAGTTAGTCCATTGGGCTCAATTACTGGAATTGACAGCGCTGAGGATATCTTAAATATTGCAAAGAAAAAATCAGAGCTTAAAAAAAATAAATTTATTAAGTGGGAAATTAAAGATATATTAGAAATTAATGATTATTCAAAAAATTTTGATGGGATTTGCATGTCATATGGATTAAGAAACTTGAATAATGTTGAAGAAGGAATAAAAAAAGTTTTTGATCTTTTGAAGGATAAAGGAAAGGCAGGATTTTTGGATTTTAATCACTCAAAAAGAAATTCTTTATCCAATATTTTTCAGAAAATTTATTTGAGATTTATTGTAGGATCCATTTCGCGGCTTTTTAATTTAGGTCCGGAGTATGCATATATTGAAGAAAGTATTAGAAATTTTCCAAAGAAAAATGAGCTTATAAAGATTGCGAAGGAAGTTGGATTTAAAAAAGCTCAATATAGGACTATTTTGGGGGGGCAAATGGGAATACTAATTTTAAATAAATAAAGAATTTAGTTATTTATTTTTCTCCAACAAAAAGAACACTTCCCCCATCTTTTGATTTCGCCTTCAGGAGTAGGAGAATTACAGAGCGTGCAAATGAACATATTATTTTGATGGATTCTGCTAGGGTGCTCAGCCCAAACAATCTTTGCATCAGTAGCTTTGATATTTTTATTTTTAATTTCATAATTTTGTATTATTTTTATTTCATTCAAAGTTATTCCAATTTTCTCTATTCTCTCTTTTAATTTATGCTTGTTATAGATTAAAGCTTGGCGCCACTGTGGATGATTTACTGCAATAGTAAGTATTTTTTTTTCAATATTTAATGGTTTGCATTCTTGAAATAGTTCCAAACCGATTAAGTTCTTCCAGTTTTCGTTTATTTGAGAAAGTTTATCTAAGTCTCCCCATGATTTTTTGAAATTATCAAGACAATTTTTTAATGGATGTGGATTCCTTCTATTCACTATTGGCAAATACTTTTTATCCAATTTGTAAAATTTACTCATTAAGACTAAAGTTAATCTAATCTTCAAGAAGATGCTTGTTGTTTTAATAAAGAATTTGTGAAAGTTATTGGATCTGCAGCTAAGACAGTTTTTTATTTAAAAAAAATTCAGGGTCAATATCCAACCTGGAGACTTCTTTACAAAATAAAATGTAAAAGTACCGAAAATGAGCTTACAAACTTGCTTGGATATTCTGAAATAAAGAAAAATCAGCCAGTAGCGATAATTGCAAGAGAACAGTTCTCAGGGGTTGGCCAAAACTCAAAAACTTGGGTTTCTCCAAAAGGTGGGATTTGGTTAAGTGCAGCTTACCCAATATTTTCAGAAGAATTTGCATTTCAAATATTTAATTTGTCTTTAGGTATTAAGTTATGTGAAATGCTTAGACAAGAGAACATAAATGTTTGTTTGAAATGGCCAAATGATATTTTTTTTGGTTCAAAAAAGTTAATTGGATTTTTACCAAGGGTGATAACCAGAGGCAAAGAAATTATCTATGTAAGAGTAGGAATTGGCATGAATGTTTTAAATTACACTCCATCAGAAGGTATTTCATTATCAAAAGTACTTAAAACTAAGAATATTAACCAATATTATTGGACAGCCAAAGTTCTTAAAGCTTTTTATGATTCAATTGAATGCCATAAGAATAAAGAATATGTGATTAAATCTGCAAATAAGTATCTTATTAAAAGTTTTTTACCTAGTGGTTATTGTCCTCATAAATGGAAAATTAAAGATATTGATTCCAATGGGAATTTAAGAATTGAAAATGAAACTCAACTAAAAATAATTAGAAGGTTTTGAATTTAATTAACTTTTAATTCAACTATTCTTCCATCCTTAAATTTGGCTATTTTTTTTGCGCGATTTGCAACTTCATCTTCATGGGTAACTAAAACTATAGTTATTCCAGATCCATGTAGTTTGTCAAAAAGATCTAATACATCTTCAGTGGTTTTTGAATCTAGTGCTCCAGTAGGTTCGTCTGCTAACAAAATTGCAGGGTTATTGATAATAGCCCTTGCTATAGCAACTCGTTGTTGTTGACCTCCGGATAATTGGTTTGGACGATTATTCATTCTTTCTGAAAGGCCAACTTTTTTTAAGGCATTCTTACCGCGCTCTAATCTTTTTTCAGGATCGATGCCAGCATAAATCATCGGCAAAATTACGTTTTCAAGTGCAGTTGCGTCTGAAAGAAGATGAAATTGTTGAAAAACGAAGCCTAATTTTTGGTTACGTATTTCGGCTAGCTCATCATCAGATAAATTCTCAACTGGGATACCATTTAACTTATAAACACCTTCAGATGGTCTATCTAGACATCCAATAATATTCATAGCTGTACTTTTGCCTGAGCCACTAGCTCCCATTACAGCTAAATAATCACCTTTATAAATTTCTAAATTTATGCTGTCTAAAGCTTTAACGGTTAGATCATCTTTCCCATACGTTTTAGATATTTTTTCTAAACTTGCGACTTTCTTAGACATTTATTGAAAAATTCTTCTAGGAAATATTGCTTGCTGCAGCAATAACATCTTGTAAGAAAGGAGTTTCTGAAACTGCTGTGTTAGCTAATTTAAAAAGAGGGTTAGAGAGGATTCCTCCAAGAGCAGTTACAGCAACGCAAGTATAAAGTGCAATTCTCAAGGGAGGCAATCCTGCAATACCCCAATTGATTTCAGGATATGTTTTGACTATTTCAGAAGCTTCTTGTGGTTCTTTAACCACCATCATTTTGATCACTGAAATGTAGTAATAAATTGATATAACTGAAGTTACTAATCCAACGATTACTAATAGATACTGATGATTTGCCCAACCAGCAAAGAACAAATATATTTTGCCAAAAAATCCTAACATTGGAGGTAAACCTCCAAGTGATAGGAGACAAAGGCTTAAGCCTAATGTAATGAGAGGATCTTTTTGGTAAAGACCTGAGTAATCAAGAATCCTATCAGAACCAGTTCTTAATGAGAAAAGTATTACACATGAAAATGCACCTAAATTCATAAACAAATATGCTGCCAAATATAAAACAGCAGCTGATAAACCATCTTGTGTACCAGATACTATTCCAATCATTACAAATCCAGCTTGACCAATAGAACTGTAAGCTAGCATCCTTTTCATTGAGGTTTGAGCTAGAGCTACAACATTTCCTAGAGCCATGCTTAAGATGGCCAAAATAGTAAATAAAAGTTTCCATTCCTCATCAAAAGAAGAGAAAGTAGTGCTTAATATTCTAATTGCGAACGCAAACCCTGCTGTTTTCGAACCAACAGACAAAAAAGCAACTACAGGTGTAGGTGATCCCTCATATACATCAGGAGTCCATTGATGAAAAGGAACAGCAGCTATTTTAAATGCAACAGTTGATAAAACAAATACAAGAGCTAAAGAGGTAATGAATGAAGGCTTATTGATAATCTCTAAACCAATTGTTGTTAAGTTTGTTGAACCACTTAATCCATAAAGAAAAGAGGAGCCGTACAAATAGACAGCAGCAGCAGCCGAACCAACAAGTAAGTATTTTAAAGCTGCTTCTGAACTTCTTGGATCTCTTTTGAGATAACCAGAAAGTAAATAGCTCGCTACTGATAAAGTCTCAAGAGATATAAATACACTAATAAGGTCAGTAGATCCACACAGAAGCATTGCCCCAAGAGTTGCCGAAAGAACTATCGCTGCGAACTCACCAATAGGGCTTCCACTTTGCTCTGTATAACGCCAGCTTATGAGTAAAGAAACTAAAGTTGATAAAGCTATTATTGCTCTAAATGCTATTGCTAAATTATCTGAATTAAAGGACCCAAGGAATGCGCTTTCAACCGGATTACTCCATTGCAAGGCCAAACTAAAAATAGAGCTCCCAATTGATAAATAGCAAATTATTGGTGCCCATTTTGATGCAGTTTTTTCTCCGGCTAAATCTACAAGAAGTGTTCCAACAATACCTAGTAAAATAAAAGCCTCTGGAATAATGGCTTGAGCATTTAAATTAATTGTAAAGATTTCGTTGGGCACTTTATTAAATTGGATTAAATTAGATGTTTGATTGTAAGGGTCAAAGAGTTAATCTTAACTTGATTATAATTTGTGGGTATGATTTTTGAAATTTTCAGAAGAAATTACTTGAAAAAGCTTCAAATAATCATAATATGCCCTAACTGAACAAAAACACCAATTTTTGAAATAAACCTTGGATCACACACTTGTTATTGTTGAAAGTCCCACCAAAGCAAAAACTATAAGAAAGTTTTTGCCTTCAAACTATGAAGTTCTCGCTTCAATGGGACACGTAAGAGATCTTCCAAAAGGAGCTGCTGAAATACCTGCTGCGGTTAAAAAGGAAAAATGGTCAAGAATAGGAGTTAATACAACAGAAGATTTTGAACCGCTTTATATAGTTCCAAAAGATAAGAAAAAGGTTGTTAAAGAGTTGAAAGATGCATTAAAGGGTGCGACCCAGCTATTACTGGCAACTGATGAAGATAGAGAGGGAGAGAGTATTAGCTGGCATCTCATGCAAATACTTAAGCCTAAAATACCAACTAAGAGAATGGTTTTTCATGAAATCACAAAAAAGGCAATTAATAAAGCTTTAGACCAAACAAGAGAAATTGATATGGAACTTGTTCAGGCTCAAGAAACAAGAAGAATCTTGGACAGGCTTTTTGGATATGAATTATCTCCTTTACTTTGGAAGAAGGTAGCCCCTCGACTATCTGCTGGTCGTGTTCAATCAGTTTCTGTAAGACTTCTTGTAAGGAGAGAGAGAGAGAGAAGATCCTTTATAAAAGCTAGTTACTGGGGAATTAAAGCTTCCTTAATAAAAGATAATATTACTTTTGAAACTAAATTATTCAGTTTAAATGGTCAAAGAATTTCCAACGGTTCCGATTTCGACGAACAAACAGGTAAATTAAAAGAAGGAAATAAATCTTTAATAATTGGTGAAGAACAAGTAAATGATTTATTGAAGACTTTTTCCTCAGAGGATTGGTTAGTCTCAAAAATCGAAAAAAAACCATCCACTCGTAAGCCAGTTCCTCCATTCACAACTAGTACGTTACAACAAGAAGCAAATAGAAAGCTTCGTTTATCTGCAAGAGAAACTATGAGATGTGCACAAGGGCTATATGAAAGAGGTTTCATAACATATATGAGAACTGATTCAGTTCATCTCTCCGAACAAGCCACAAGAGCTGCTAGAGAATGTGTTAGTTCTATGTATGGAAAAGAATATTTATCTAACTCACCAAGACAATTTAATTCAACTGCAAGAAATGCTCAAGAAGCACATGAAGCTATTAGGCCTGCAGGTGAGGTTTTTAAAACACCAAAGGAAACTAATTTAACTGGTAGAGACTTATCACTTTACGATTTGATTTGGAAAAGAACTGTAGCTAGTCAAATGGCGGAAGCTAGGCTAACAATGATTAATGCTGAAATTAGTGTGGGGGACGGATTATTTAAATCGAGCGGGAAAAGTATTGATTTCGCAGGATTTTTTAGAGCTTATGTCGAAGGAAGTGATGACCCAAGTTCATCCCTTGAACAACAAGAAATTATCCTCCCA
>QCHG01000005.1 GCA_003278045.1 Prochlorococcus sp. AG-402-A04
TAGATGGTGCAGACCAGATAGACATCAATAATTTCTCGGCGTTAGCTCAATTTGACTTCTACATGCAAGTGCAGAAATTTTACACAGAGCATAATACCTCTGCAACTGTGGAATTTAGAGAAAATGAAATCGAGGATTTAGCTAAGGCTATTCATAATGCAATAGAAAATAATGAGGGATATATTTCAGCGGCATTGCTAGCTCGATTTAGTGCTAACGCTACTTTCCCTAGATTACCCTTTGAACCAATAAGTAAAGAGGAATATATATCATTGCAAAATAAAGTAATAGAAAGGAAAGTTAATAACGATTTCTTTGATGCTCTTAATAAATATGATGTTGGAGAACTATCTGAAGCAGGACCAGCAGGTTGTGATTCAGATAAGTGCTTACTTCCTCTGGCTAAACCAAAAGATTAAATTTTGAATTATTTGTAAATAAAGAGTATAAATTAGTTTTTAAAAATTTAATTTATGGCTACCTCTTAAATAGGGACATAAATTATTTATGACATTAAGCTTAAATATTGGGAATTTATTTAATGATTCCTCCAGTCATGCATTAGTAGATGAGCTAAGAAAAAGAACATCAGAAGAGGAAATCTTAGAGTTTGAGAAAAAATTTAACTCCAAAAACGAAAAAAATCTACATGTTTATATATGTAGATTTTTAAAAAATAGATCAATATCCAGAGGGCTAGCCTCTAAATGGTTAATAACCATAATTGAAAGCAAAGAATCCAAAATTGAAGCTTTGCAAAAATCAAATAATTAGGTCAACCCTGATAGTTTCCATAGAGCAATTCCAAAAATTGAGAATCCCATAATAAAAGTAAAAGCCAAAGCATTTACCAATTGAACCTTATCATTCATTCTGTTTGCGAATGGTAATAATTGAGCAAATAATGGAGTCTCTTCAACTATTGCGGATTTTTTTACTGTAGGTTTTTTGCTTCTAGAAAACATAAAACAAATTTTATAATCTTAAGAATTTTACATTTAAAAGTTCATTAATTAAAAAATACTTCCTAAAAACGAACAAAATGTAACCTGCAAGAAACTACATAAAGAAAAATACAAATTTCTTAAGTAGGAGCCTATTTTATTATTAAAGTATTAAGTTTATTTGTTAAAGACCTAGACAAATAATTTTCTTGAATGTTAGTATTAAATTGTAGCAACGGCTACCAAAACGTTCAACTTGCGTATAGCAAGCCGCAAATCGACTTAGGCCATGGAACGGGGACTTAAGCGAAACCGGAGCTTTAAAAATGACTCTAATTTACAGAGGACAAAAATACGTCCAGAACAAAGAAGCAGCTAAAAAGCAGCACAATGAACTAACTTATAGAGGAAAAGCTTACACAAGCTAGTTCATTTATACAAAAAATAAAAAAGCCACTTTTAGTGGTTTTTTTTTGTCCAAACTTAATCTAAAAAAATCACTTAATACTTCCAACAAGTATTAAACTAATATGATTTAATTGCATTTATATATTTGATAAATATGGCAGACCAAAAACCTTTATTTAAAGCACCTTATGACATAAAAGATGTAAGTGCTCTTTTCGCCATAGTTGCCTTCGTTTTAATAATCGCTGCCGTAGTTGGGAATAACTTATTTGGTTTGTTTCAACAAAATGTCAACTTTGGATGATTTTTTTAGTAGCAGACTAGATTTTTTGTTATCTAAATATGTTGACTAAGTGTGACTAAAAAGAGACCGTTAAAACGATTTAACTAATCATTATTAATAAAAATTCCTATCTCAAAATAGTTTCTTTAAATAATTTTTAAATCTTGGAATTTATAGACTGTGACTAATTTCTTATGTTATAGTTTTTAAGTTCAACAACACTGAATAACCCTTAGGAGGGGTGGTCGAGTGGTTTAAGGCTCTAGTCTTGAAAACTAGCGTGTCTGCAAGGGCACCGTGGGTTCGAATCCCACCCCCTCCGTACTACAAAACTGACTTCTAAAGAGATGACTCCTTTTAGGAGTTTTTTTATTTTCTAAAATTTAAGCAAGTTCCTTAGAGTTTCTCTCCATTTACCGTAAATTAAGAAAAAGTGGTGAATTTTCGGTGAACTAAAAAAGATGGCTTACTTAAGAGAAATAAAAGATTTTGAATTATTGACAATCGATCTACAATAAGGGCCAATTAGCTCATTTTTTATGAAGTTAAAAAATATTTTAAAAACTACTGGAACGCTTCATTTCCTGTTGGGATTATTAATTATTTTCCTACTCATTTTTTCAGTGGAAACCATTGCAGGCGATGCTTCAAGTGAAACATTGCTTCTTGTTCGAGGTACTGCTGATGTTGTAGCAGCTAGTAATTTGGGAATTGGTTGTTTATTGATTATTTGTAGTTCCATAAAAGATAAAGCCTCTTTAAGAAAAGTTTTATCAGGTGAATTAGCTTTGATGTTTTGTTTTTTAGTAATAGCCCTATTTAATACTTTTAATGCAGGGACAATTGTTGATGGAGGACCTCCTCCTCCTTTTTGGATTATTTTAATAGTGAATCCTCTTTTATGTATTTACGGATTAGTTAACAATAAAAATTGAAACCCTTACTACTTGCGCCGCTATATTAACTACGATTAACAGTTGATCTAAATTAAGGGGCTTTCAAAGCTCCTTTTTTTTTGAAATATAAATACAATAAAGTAAAGTTAGTTGTTATTTATGACAAATTTTGGAGCAGATACCCCTTTTATTCTTCTAGCGAAAATCACAGTAAAAGAAGATAAAGTTTCTGAATATTTAGAACTTGCGGAAAAAACAGATAAAGCAGTTGAGGCTGTTGAGCCAGGAATGTTACATCATACTTTTGATCAGGATCCAGAAAATCCTCTGATCTTTGTATGGTCTGAGGCTTATAAAAACGATGAAGCTTTTATCGCTCACTTGGCTAACCCAGCAATTGGTGAATATTTACAAGAGCATCCAAAACTTGCGGATGATTTTACTGTTGAAGTATATGGAACAGTTGGGGAAAAGTGTCTCGAAGTAATGAAAGGAACTGGTGTTCCCTTTAAGGTTTTTCAGTCAAAGTTAGGTTATAGCAGACTCTAATCAAATATGTTTAACAGTCGATCTAAACTTAGAGGGATAAAACCCTCTTTTTTTATGGAAAATTTTCTTTACTAGAAATAGAAAGTCAATACAATTTGATCAAAATGTTTTTAGCTGAACCTGAAAAGTATAAAGATGCCATTGAGGCAATTAAGAAAGATCTTGCGTATGTGCCTGTAGAGCTTAAGAACAAACTTGAAGAATAAAATATTACCTAATACATGAAACGCTCAGTAATTGCATAAAAATGAAGCAGTTGAAAAGTTTAAAATAATATCTTCTAATTTTATAAGTGGTGAATTTTCGGTGAACTCTGTTCCTAACCTTAAAGACTATCAAATTAATTGCTATGACTAACAAACCACTAGACTTGAAAACTAACGTGTCGACAAGGACACCGTGGGTTCGAATCCCACCCCCTCCGATCAATAAAAATCCAGAAAATTCACTTCGGTTGAGCCACCATGAGATTACTTAATATCACATAGTAATAAAAAAAATACTCAACCCTAGGTTGGCTTTTCATTTAATGTTTGCGATTTTTGTGATATCTACAAATTCACTTTTATATTTTTTTCCTAAGGATTTTTAATCCTATTCTTTTCAGAATTTTTCGGCAATATAAACATTATTAAGATTCCACATAAATCTATGATGTTCTACTAATTTGAAAGGCTTACTATTTAGATATTGAAAAATTTCTTTGTAAGGCATGCAATATTCTTCATCATGTTCCATTCCACGTTCAGTATCCATATCTTTTTTCCCTAAAAGTGAAAAATATAATTCTCCCCATTTATGAACTATGTATTGAGTAATTGGTTCTCCAGAAGTAAATATTAATCTTCCATTACTTTTAAGTAACCTTGAGAATTCAGAAAATTCATTAACCCTTTTATTTTTAGGGATATGCCCACCAACTGCTATTAAAGTAATAGTATCAAAAGAGTTGTCTGGGAACGGAAGATTACAGGGGTCAGAGTAAATATTATCAACCCCAGAATATGGATAAAAATCAATGCCTAGTCCCTTATCAAGACCTATATAGTCATTAATAAACAAATTTCCTGGACCGCAACCAACGTCTAATACTTTACCACTACAAAATTTAGCTACAACCTCCATTCTTTCTTCTCTAAGAGAAGAAAGGAATAAAGCACCTTCCGTCATAATAAAGAAACATCTTATAGGAAAAAATATAAAATCAATAGTTTTTTGAAATTTGGTACGTGATTTTTTCAAAAAAAACTTTTAGGTTAATAAGAAAATCATATATTTAAAATTTATAAAAATGTTTTTATCCTTAAAAAATTTAAGTATTACAGTAATTTATTTGAAAATTAAATTAATAAAATTTTTAATTAGTATTTCTCCACCCTTTCCCTTTTAAATAAAACGCAACTAAAATTAAAGCGAATAGTATAAACGCCCTTTTGGTAAGTCTTTGTTAGGATATTTTTTATTTAGACTATGAGTAAAGGATTCGCCTCAGATAATCTAATATCCAAAAAATTACCAAAAAAAATGATCTCAAATGAACCGCAAGGAAGATTAATATCTTGGTCTCCTTGGCCACCTGCTAATTTTCAAACACGATATCCTGCTTTCCCTTTTGTTCTTACAATATTGATTATAGTAATCGGGCAATGGTACCTTTCTCTACCTAGGTAACCCGAAACCGTTTTTTGAATGTAAATTAGGATGAATTAAGTTTGAGAATTTATTTTGTTTTTTTCAATTTTATTATTTGCCCACTTTCAAGCGGCAATTATTCCAATATTATTAGGTATTAGATCGATCAATAAATTCAAACATATAAGCAAGAACAAATTGATATCTTTCGGTTTTATTTTTTTAGGATTAGCATCGATTTCTGAAATGATAGATCATACCCAAACATCTTGGATTTATGTAGATCACTCATCTTTATTTAATTGGTTATTTTATTCTTTCCTATCTTTAGGTCTAACATGTTTATCAGTATCAGTTATAAAAAATAAATTTATTCAAAAAACTAATTTTTGCATTTCTTTATTTTCAATAATCTCATATTTTTTATTTAATAAAACTATTGCTCTCCTTTTTCAAGTAATAATTAGTATCCTTCTAATTATAAATTGGCAAAGAGTTTTTAAAGATTGGCTTTTTATTCTTTACCCAATATTTGGTATTATTTTTACGACTTTCTTTGGCACAAGGCTATCAATTAGTGGCAATCAATTTTGGCACGTTTTAATAGGCCCATCTGGAACAATTAGCGTTCTTACCTTTTATTTTGTATTAAAGAGATCTGACAAAAAATTTACTTAAGATTCTTATGAAAATACTTGTATTTATAAGTTTTATAGCGTGCTTAGTCACAATAATCTCTCCAGTTGAAATCTTTGCTGATACGGCACTTAATGTTTACATGAATGATTTTTATTCTAAATCAAATGAAGCTAGCCAAATTCTTAAAGAAATCGAAAATAGTCTAAAAGAGGGATCAAGAAAAAAAGTATGTTCTAGGCAAAGAGAAGCCGCAAGATTAGGAATATTAGCTAATAAATCATTAATTAAAGCCTTTGAAATAGAGGGGGATAATCCGCCAATGCAAGCAATAAAGGCAAGTCAACAAAGATGGGAATCTATTCTGAATGAGTGCTGAAGAAAGTCAGTAATTCTATAAATCTTTTTAAATTTGCATTCTTACAGATTTACTAATTAAGGGAATTTCAGGTTCAACTCCATAAATACATTGAGAAATCGAATAAATAAAAATACATAGTGTAAATATAAAGATTATTGAGCCTAATTCAACTATGGGAAATATTCTCAAAAGATATGAAATTATTATCAAAGCAATATCAATAAGTAATGCTTGGCATGCGTTATATCTAACGAAATAGGGAACATTTGGATTTCTTACTAATCCAGCAAACAAAATTATAAAAAATAAAAAACTACCAAAAGGCAAAGATTTTTCAATTATTGCTATTGGGAAAGTTAGTAATAATAATATTTTTAAAAATGAATATTTATAGAACAAATAATATCCAAAAGGTATTGATGCCTTTAATGGCAAAGTATACAAAAATACTGATGAGAGTCTCTGGAATATCTGATTCAATATATTGATGATATTGTTGGGATTAATTATCTATATTTTAACCTAATTATTATGAACTTAATTAAAGACCTAGCCACGAAAATATCAACTTTGGCAGATAGTTATTAAATATTAGATAATTGATTAAGGTTCATAATTCAAGATGCGAATACTACATACAATGTTGAGAGTTGGAGATTTAGATAAATCCATTGATTTTTACGTCAATAAATTAGGAATGAAGTTATTAAGAAAAAAGGATTACCCTCATGGGAAATTCACTTTGGCATTTGTTGGTTATGGTTCCGAGAAAGAAAATACAGTAATTGAATTAACTTATAACTGGGGAAAAAAGTCTGAAGACTATGAGCTTGGAGATAAATATGGTCATATAGCTATCGGAGTAAAAGATATCCATCTTATTTGCCAAGGATTAGAAAATAATGGTTGTAAAATGATAACTAAACCTAAAACAATGCAAAACAGTACTACGGTCTTGGCTTTTGTTGAGGATCCTGATGGATATAAAATTGAACTTATTGAAAGAGACTAAAAGCTCGGAAGTTTTTAATTAAATCAGCAAATAACTAAAATAAAAAAAAAATTAATTTTCTAATATATAGAGTTTTCAATTAACAGAAAAAAATTCCTCAAATACCATATTGGACAGATCCTACAGTTTTAATTGAGACATAACATAATTTCTAAGACGAGGAGCTAACGAAAGAAATTACTTATAATATATAATCTAATTTAAATCTATATTAAATCTATATAGAATTTGTAGACAATCCATTTAGATTTATTTATTATAGAATTATCGCATAAAACTTATGCCTAGTAATTGGTCAAAAATAAGAGATGAATGGCTTAATAGAACTGCCATTGCGGAAGATGACGCTAAATGGGCACTAGAAGCTTTAATTAATTCTGAAGAAGAGTTATTTGAAATAGAACAAAAAATCAAGAATAAAGAGGACGCTATAAGCCAAGTGAAAATTTTGAAGAAAAAGGTTAAAGAAACTATTTCCTCGAAAGAAATTAGTCTTGATGATATTGCATTAAATACTTCAAATTCAAACAAAGTACAAATCTCAGTGCCATCAAATCTTACTTATCTTTTGAAAGTTTGGGCAGCAGCAGAGGGTCGAGATCTATCGAGTGTTGCTTTTCAGTGTTTGGAAACTGGCATAAGGGAAATGAAAAGCAAAGGTTCAATACCTTCAGTAGCAGTAAATAGATATGACTCGGCCTGTCAAAAAAGGATTGCACTAGCAGAAGTAAACAATCTATTGGAGAAATACCAAATAGCACAGAATGAAATCAAATAATTATGAATAACAGAAAAATCATAAAAGGGTACAAAACATTAATACCATCAAGTTCTAATGTAGATAGTTCTATCGATACGTTAAAAGATGGAATAATTTACACTCTTTATTCTTATAAATTTAATTCACTAAAAGTTGGCTTTGCCGAAAATGATAAGGTTCTAGAAAAAAAAATATCAAGTAACGCATTAATTTTGTTGGACAAGAAAAAAGGCAATAAGAAAGATCTATTTTTAATAAAAACCACCTTAGAAGAACTTGGTATCAAATATTCAGACAATCTTTATCTTAAATACTCAAGTTCTTTAATGAGACATTTATCTACTCTTGGTTGGCCTATTGGGAGATCACTTTATAAACAAAGAAAAATTAAGAAAGAACTTCTATGTGCATAATTTTAGATGTAATCGCACTCTAAAGTATCTCTGGTATCTCTATTTGTGAATGGATTAGTACCAGAGGCACTTTCACAAAATTTCCTAACAATATCTTTTGGCAAAAAAACATTTGTGAAGTCTGCACCTTGGATTTTTACATTTTCAAACTGTGTACTATAAGCAAATGAATCCTCTAAGTTAGTATTTGATAAATCTGTTCCATCTAAAATAGCCGAGTCTAAAGTTACTTCTCTTAAATTGGAGTTACTTAAATTAGTATCTTTCAATTTTGCTCCATAAAGAGTAGCATTTTGGAGCTCACAATCTGATAAATTTGCATCTTGCAAATCAGTCAAATAGAAAGTTGCTCCTTTTAAATCAGATCCAGAAAAATCAGCTCCAATTAAGGATTGTTTACCATAATCCAATGCAGCAAAGCTTCTAGAAGGGAGAGTTAAAACAATCATTAAAACACTTAAAATTATAAATCTCATTTTTTGAGTAGTATTTCAATAAATTCTAACTTCTTAAGCTGAAATCTAAAAATTAATTATTTACTGAATGCTATATTTATTGAAATAACAAATCACGAACTAGGTTTTGGATATAAGTCCTTATGATGCAATTGTTGTTGGTTCTGGAGCTACAGGAGGAATAGCAGCACTTACATTGGCAGAACAAGGAATCAAAGTTTTAGTAATAGAAGCAGGGCCTCAAGTTAAAAGGCATGAAGCTAGTAATCATGAGCCAAAAAGTACATTCAAAAGATTATCAGGAGTTTTAACAAAAAAACATGCCAATCAATGCCAACATCCTGGTTATTGGAAAAATAATCCTGACTTATATTCAAATGAATTAAAGCATCCTTATGACTTCCCAAAAAAAAAGCCATTTCTTTGGACCCAGGGTAAACAATGTGGGGGGAGATCATTAACTTGGGGAGGCATAACATTAAGACTTTCCTCAGAAGACTTTCATCCCGCTAAAAAAGACGGATTCGGACCAAACTGGCCTATTTCATACGATGAACTATCCCCTCACTATGATTTCATTGAAAATTTCTGCGGCATCTATGGACGAAAAGATGACATTAAAGAAGTCCCAAACGGTAAATATATTGGAGAAATACCTCTTACAGAAAACGAAAATGTTTTTGGCAGCGAAATAAAATCAAAATTAAACTATCCATTTATCCAATCAAGAGGATTTGATCGTAATTCATCAGTAAAAGAAAAAAAATGGCCAATGTCCTCTAGCTTAGGAAGCTCTTTAAAAAAAGCTTTAGATACTGGAAATGTACAAATAATCTCTAATTACTTAGTTGAGTCTTTTGAGATTAACAAGGCAACAGAGCTTGCCTCAAAACTAACGATCGTAAACCAAGAAAATGGACAAAAAGAAGTATTGAATTGTGATTTAATTCTTCTCTGCGCATCAACAATTTCAACACTCAGAATACTACTGAACTCAGAAAATAAAACAAATTCCTCAGGGTTTAAAGATAATTCTGGAAAATTAGGCAAATACCTCATGGATCACATATCTATCTGTAGATTTTTTTCAGTCCCAAAAATAAAAAACTCAAATAAACCAGTAGATAATACTCCCGATCTTTCTGGAGCGGGAAGCTTCTTTATTCCATTTGGTTCAAATTTACCAGAAATTGACGACATAAATTTCCATAGAGGTTATGGAATCTGGGGGGCAATTGATCGATTAGGGATTCCTAAATTTTTGCAAAAAGACACAAACACATCCATTGGCTTTCTTATCGCCCATGGCGAAGTCCTTCCTAGAGAGAAAAACTCAGTTTCTCTCTCACCAAAAACAGATGAATGGGGTATCCCAATTCCCTACATTGAATTCGAATGGAGCAAAAATGAGTTAAATATGGCTAAACATATGGATAACACAATACGTAAATCAATCACAGCTGCTAATGGAGAAATAAAAAATATTAATGAACTAATTAATATCCCATTAGGGAGTCTATTTACAAAAAATTTGATCGCACTTTCAGATAGTCCTCCTCCTCCTGGATATTACATTCATGAAGTAGGGGGGGCACCAATGGGGATAGATGAAGAAAATAGCGTAGTTGATAAATTTAATAGATTATGGAGATGTAAGAATGTACTTGTATTAGATGGAGCATGCTGGCCCACATCATCTTGGCAAAGCCCTACACTTACAATGATGGCCTTGAGTAGAAGAGCCTGTTTAAATATTAAAAAGACTTAGATGGTGTAAATAATTGATTTAAATAAATTTCTGAGACAGAATTATCTGTACATCCGTTTTGAACGAGAAAAGTAGCTAATGCTGAATTTATAAGCTTATATTGATCCCAAGTTGGGTTACTTAATACGAAATCTTTCATAGTGTTATAAAGAGTTTCTGAAAGCTCTGTTTCTAAAGAGACTTTATTTGGAGAACACTCGACAAATTTCTTATCAGTTAAATTTGACTGGTTGATTTGATCCATAGATTTATATTTTTCTGCATAACTATAATGATATTTTTTTTTAAAAAATTCAAAAAACATCTGCATCTAAACTTTTCAATTTATCAAATGAGACTCATGTTATAAGTTAGTTTTTAAAAAACTTACTTTTTAAAAAAGGAAATTGAATAAATCTTAAAGAAAAGTCAACAATAATGTTGATGTCCTGTTTTTTTTGAAAAATGCTGGCATTTCTAATTCAATGTGGATTTGGACGTGGAAAACAACCTATAAATTGTGGAAAATCTAGTCCAAAATACTTTCAAGAATTTACATTAAGAATACTTATATATACTGAGTCTATTAAGACTAAGTCGAGAAAGAGACAGGTGATTGATTGATTTTCAACGGATTTTCTTAAGATTTAGTCTTTATTAGGCAAGCGAAGCGTGACAGGTCCTAAAGGGTGTTTTGAGTTTGGATAAATACTATGGTGATGGTGATGGTGATTATGTTCATGTTGATGAGCCTTTACATGTTCATGTCCCAAGTAATCTCCTCCTCCTGAGTTTGATTTTTCTTGGTAATGAGTTGATATTTGATTTTGTATTTCACAAGCACCATTACATTCAGGATCACATAAATCACAACTGATACCCAAGCCCTCTACATGATCATGATGACTTTCTTGTACCATTCCAACTTCTTTTTCAAAGCCAAATAAATTTGATCTATATTTACAAGTTGAGCAATTCATAAAATTATTACCTTCGTTATTAAGAATCTCTTCAATCCTTTCTACAAAAGTGTCGACCACATAAGACTGTGACGAAAGATATTTTGCATGTATAAATGAAATATTTGGATTATTAATAGCAACTAAATCACTTTGCCTTTTTATTCTTGTGACAAGGACACCTGAGAAAAGGAAATAAGGAAAAATAATTATATTTTTATAACCAAGTCTCACAACATTTTTCAAGCCAGGTTCAACTAGAGGGAAAGTTACCCCAGAAAAAACTGTTTCCCCCCACCCTAATCCAATACCTTCTACGATCATTCTCGTAATTTTTGAAACATTGGAATTCGCATCTGGGTCAGAAGAACCTCTTCCAACAACAACTAATAATGATTCTTCAGTTTTGAGTGTATTATTTTGTTTAAATACATCTTTAACTCTTTCACAAGCCGCACTAATCATTAAATTATTAATACCTAATTCTCTTCCATAAATTATTTCAATACCTGTTTTACTTGAATAATTCATAAGCAAGCTAGGTATATCATTTTTCACATGGCCAGCAGCGAAAAGCATTGCGGGTATTGCAATTACTTTTTTTATAGAAAGATCTCTTAATTTGTCTAGAGCATCAACAAGTGAAGGTTTAGCGAATTCCAAGAAACCATATTCAACCAAATAATTTGGATATCTTTTTTGGATAAACTGAGTTAATTCTTGAAATTCAGTAATTGCTAGTTTATTTCTACTGCCGTGTCCACAGATTAGTATCGCGACTTGATTATTTAACTTCGAATCTAAATTATCCAAAATCGAGTTATTACTTATACCATAATAGTAAAGAACAATATCATGTAGTGAAAAATAATAATTTGCTTGAAGTTCCAAATATCAACTCAAAAGATGCAAAATTAAAGAAATTAATTTATGACGTTGATGAGTCCCTATTTTATGAGGATAACTATTCTAATGAAGAATTCGAGCACCTTTGCGTATGTAGTGGAGGTACAACCTCTAGCTGTGCAAAAAATGGTTTTACAACTCTTGATCTAAGAAAAAATTACAACAAAATTCACCTAGATAGAAAAACCAATTTAGTAACAATTGGAGGTGGAGTAATAATGGGGGATCTAGTAAATCATTTGCAAAAACATAATCGAAGTTTTCCAATCGGACTTTCTAAACTTCCTGGAGCAGGTTATATACTCACTGGTGGAGTAAGCCCGCTCAGTAGAGCCTACGGATTAGCCATTGATAATATTGAATCAATAAAAGGTTTCTTGGGAAATGGCACATTTATCTCTTTAAAAAAAAATCAAATAAATCCAGAAGAACAATTGATTTGGGAAGCAATTAAAGGCGCAGCACCCTTCTTTTCAATTATTACCGAAATAGAACTTAAGACTATCAAATCTAATCCAATAAAGGTTATTGAAGGATTTGTAAATCTAAATGAACTTTCAGAAATAATAAAACTATCAGAGGAATTTCCAGAAAATATTAGTCTTCAATGGATTTATGCCCAAAAAATTTATATATATATTTTTGCTGAACTCAATAATTTAGAGGATAAAAGAACAGAAGAAAACTTAATGCTTCTAGACAAATTTCCTGCTTTAGAAAAAAAACTATATGAGAACTTTAACAAAATTAATTTTTTTCCAAAGGAATTGAATTTATATGAGCTGAATGCAAATAACCATTCTGAGGTAATAAGTCTTCTTGGAGAAGATTTAAAAAATAATATCCCAATTTTTATAAAATGTTTGAGTGAAATAATGGAAAACAAACCTAATAATTCCTGTTATATTGCTTCTCAACAATTAGGTGGCAAAACTAAAAAGTTAAATCATGGAGCAAGCTTTTTTGTTCATAGAAAAAGTACTTGGAAACCATGGATATATGCATCATGGAAAAAAAATGATCTTCAAGAAAAAGAAGTCGCTCTGGAATGGATTTGTAAATCATGGAGCAAGCTAAAAAGGTTTTATCCAAATATTCACTTAGCCCAATTGCATAATCATTTGAATTCTCATGAAGAAGAAATTACATTAGCCTTTGGAAATAGAATGAACGAATTAAAAACTTTAAAGAATATTTTTGACCCACAAGGTATTTTGCCTCCTCTATGAGGTAACTTCTTAATTATAAAGAAACTTAAAATGTCAAATTTCTCAAGATATTTATCTAAAAATTGGTTAGATGATCCAAAGTCAAATATTCTCTCTGGCTTAGTTGTTGCTTTTGCAATGATCCCAGAAGCAATTGCTTTTTCAGGTATAGCTGGTGTAGATCCTAAAGTTGGCCTTTTTGGTGCATTTTGCCTATCTATAACGATTGCCATTGTTGGAGGAAGAAGGGGGATGATCACTTCAGCCACAGGTTCAACAGCTCTTTTAATGACTGGACTTGTTGCTTATGGAGAATCACAATCTCCTGGATTAGGAGTCCCATATCTCATTGCAGCTGGAATATTAACTGGAATTTTCCAAATTCTTTGGGGATATTTAAGGCTTGCCTACCAAATGAGATTCGTTCCAACAGGAGTATTAAGTGGATTTGTAAATGCATTGGCACTCTTAATATTTCAAGCACAACTACCTCAGTTAGGAATAGGGATTAAAGAATCTAAAGGATTAGTTGAACAAACTATCAGTCAATATCCAATTAACTCTCAGATTCCAGTAGTTTGGATTCTTGTAATCCTAGGATTAGTAATTATCTATGGGCTTCCAAAAATTACAAAAGTAGTCCCATCTCAACTTATCGCAATAGTAGTAATTACTCTTATAAGCATATTTTTTAATCTAGATGTCCCAACAGTTAGCGATTTAGGTAAATTACCTGATGGATTACCAAGTATTTCTCTTCCTTTTGGATCAATAGAAAATGGGAAAGTACCTTTTAGTCTTGAAACATTAGGGATAATTTTACCGACTTCACTTGCAATATCTCTCGTAGGTTTAATGGAAACCTTTTTAACTCAAGATATTCTAGACGATGTAACTGATACAAGTTCTAATAAAAATAAAGAAGCAAGAGGACAGGGAATAGCAAATATTGTGGCATCCTTATTTGGTGGAATGGCAGGATGCGCCTTAGTTGGGCAATCTGTTATGAATACTGAGAATGGTGGTAAATCTAGATTATCAACCCTCTCCTCAGGTATATCTCTACTAATAATGATTATCCTCTTGAAGTCTTGGATTGGAGCAATCCCAATGGCTGCTTTAGTAGCAATCATGATAACGATCGCAATAAGTACAGCAGATATAAATGGATTAAAAAATATTAGAAAGATACCTAAAAGCGATACTGCAGTCATGCTTATGACTTTCGCAGTCACTATGCTTACAAAACCTCATAATCTTGCGCTTGGAGTTATTGCAGGAGTTGCATTAGCTGCAATTCTTTTCAGCAGAAAAGTTGCAAAAGTTATAACTGTCTCAAGAGCAAAAGAAAATAATTTAACTACCTACAAAGTAAAAGGACAATTATTTTTTGTAAGTAAAATTTATTTTTTACAAGGCTTTGATATTCATGAACATCCAGAAAATATTGTAATTGACATGTCCTTAGCTCATATTTGGGATCAAAGTGGCGTTGTTGCACTTGAGCAAATTATTAGAAAATTCCAGAATGGTGGATCTAAAGTTGAAATTGTAGGGTTAAATAAAGAAAGTCTTAACCTATTTGAAAGACTAGGTGGTATTGAAAGCGCTCATTGAAAAAATTTAAGTAAGACTAACTTGTTGATAACAAAACCAAAGCCATTGCTGAAAAAGCAAATTCCTATGAGATCTCCAAGCGGTTTTTGAACTATTTAGATCAAAATTTTCAGGTGGAGGAACATCTCCCTTTTCTTTGTCTCTCTCAATTTCACTAATAATTCTATGCACCGTATACTCAGGATGACCTAAATGCATAAGTTGTTTTTGATCATTAGATTCAAATATTGTATATCCAACGTTTTCTCCATAAGCCAACAAATTCAATTTCCCTTCTTTTTGGGCCTTCTCCATTTCTAAATCTGGTAATCCAGCAAATCTACTTTGAGGACAAATAAATTCATCATCTTGTGTACCCATCAAAGGGTGTCCAGGAACAAGACTTTTTAAAGGGAATACCCCAAATAATTTCCTATCAAAAACTTGCTTATCAACCCCTGCCAAATAAGCAAGAGCAAAGCCAGCCCAACATAATCCAAGAGTACTCGCACAAGAATTTCTGGCTTCATTTACAATTTTCACAAATTCATCCCAATACTTAACCTCCTCAAAGGCTAGGTGCTCAATAGGTGCTCCAGTAATAATGATTCCATCTAACGGTTCTGGATTATTTGCTTCTTCCCAAGTAATGTATAGATTATTTAGATGATTAAGATCCCATGTTTTATAAGAGTGAGTTTTAAGCTTTATCCAAACTGGCTCAATTTGAAGAGGAGATAAACCAAGAGGATGTAGTAAGTTAAATTCATACTGTTTGCCAAGAGGCATTATATTTAAAATACCAATCCTAAGAGGACGTATATCCTGTCTTTTTGCCAATTCTGGTTCGATCCAAGATATATGATTTTTCTCGACATCACTAATCTTGTGATAGTTACTAGGAATTATTAAAGCCAATAAATCTCCTATCCTATGTGATTTGTGAAAGTGCTTGTTCGAAATCTGCTTTTATATCATCAATATGTTCGATTCCTACAGAAACTCTTACCATTGTAGGAGTCACACCTGCAGATAATTGTTCTTCTTCAGATAATTGCTGATGAGTTGTTGAAGCAGGATGAATTACTAATGTTTTTGAATCACCCACGTTAGCAAGGTGGCTCGCCAATTTTAAGGAATCAATAAATTTTACTGCATTTTCATAACCCCCATTTAGGGAGAACATAAGCATGCAACCCATTCCCCTTCCAGTAGTATATTTTTTGGCACTAGAGTAATATGGATCAGATTCTAAGCCAGGATAATTAACACTACTTACATTAGAATTAGAATCTAACCATTTTGCTAATTCAAGAGCATTAGAAGTTTGTCTTTCTATTCTTAAACTAAGAGTTTCCAAACCCTGCAATAGCAAGAAAGAATTAAAAGGACTTTGAGCTGACCCCCAGTCTCTGAGGCATTCAAGTCTTGCTCTTAACGCAAAAGCTATATTTCTGTTATCAGGTACTCCCAAAGATTTGCAGATATCACTACCGAAACCAAAAGCGTCCCAATGAACGAGCCCATGATAAGCAGCGCTTGGCTCACTCATTAATGGGAATTTACCATTTCCCCAATCAAAGGTTCCGGCATCAACAATAACCCCACCGATGCTTGTTCCATGTCCACCGATCCATTTTGTTGCACTTTCTACGACAACATCGGCTCCAAAATCAATTGGTCTTATTAAAGCACCACCAGCACCAAGGGTATTATCGACTATTAGAGGAATTCCATTCTCCTTCGCCAAAGCGGAGAGTCCCTCAAAATCTGGAATGTTGAACCTAGGATTTCCCATTGATTCGACATATATTGCTTTTGTTTTATCATCAATTTTATTTCTAAAACTATCGATACTATCACCATCAGCAAATTTAACTTCTATTCCTAATCTTGGAAATTGTACTTTAAATTGATTATAGGTTCCACCATATAGAAAAGATGTAGAGACAAAATTATCCCCGGCTGTCATGCAGTTCACGATTGCCAAAAATTGAGCAGCTTGACCTGAGGAAGTTGCAAGTGATGCCATACCTCCCTCCAATGCAGCCATTCTTTTTTCGAAGACATCTGTGGTGGGGTTCATAAGTCGAGTATAAATATTTCCAAATTCTTTTAATCCAAACAGATTAGCTCCATGCTCGGCATTATCAAAGACATAGGAACTAGTTTGATAAATGGGTACTGCTCTAGAATTTGTAGTTGGATCAGGCACTTGGCCTGCATGTAACTGAAGCGTCTCGAACTTTTGGTTGCTCAAAATTTTAAAATAATCCTATTATCTATTTAACTTAAAAAAGTCCCAAAAAAAAACAAAAAAAAGATAAATATTTATAAATCCTTTTTTAATGAGGGGTAATTATCTTTCATATATAAACTAAAATCTTCTTTTATCGCAGATCTAAGTTTCTCAATATTTGCAAAATCTATTATAGGAAAAGTTTTATTAGCCTCAGGATCTTTTTCAGTAATTGATTTCCAATTCTTACCTACATCTTTTTCAGAGTTGTTAAGAACCTCATCAAAATTAAAACACTTATCATTGTTCTTAGCCTCAAATTCGCTAAAAGCTTTATTTATAAGCTCTTTTCTATTTTCGAATAGATTCTTAGCTTTTAAAGTATCTGGAAGACCCATAACTGGTTGTAATTCCTTGAGGAGTTTTATTTCCTCTTCAATTAAGAGTGTCCAAACACCATATTTATTTTTCGGAAGATTAGAATTACTAAAAATATTAATTTCATCGAGGTAAAAATTTAACCATAGATAATAAGATTTTTCTTCAATAGTTTTTTTAACGGATATCTTTTTATTTTGGATCTTTGGAAGTAACTTTTCTGCCTTCTTTAAAAACTGTCTGTCTTCTCTTTCTAAATTTATTAATCCCCATCTTTGACTGTAGTCCCATAAATCTTCGTATCTTGTTAAGTCTTCTTGATTCCAACCAAGAGCTTTAAGTTCATGAGAACGATGAGTTAATTCCTTTTTCAAAAAAAACCTTTTAAACCATAATAATTCTAACCCTGCAATCAAGATTAGTAAATAAATAAAGAACTTTGCTTTCTAGCAAATCAGAAAAATAATCAATTTTTAAAATATTTATTAATAATTTTCAATACATTGATATAACTATGATTTTTTTTAGAAATTTGATTACTATATTTATTTGTTTTAAGGGCGTTTTGCTCTTTGTCAATAAATAATTTCTTGTAAAAGTTTTCAATATCATCAAAAAGATAATCTCCTTTTAATTTTTCATTTAGTTCGAAAGATAATTCAGATTTCACAGATTCTTGGCAAAAATTAGTGATTTCTTCTGAACTAATTAAAACCTTATAAATTTCTTTTTTTTCTTCTGAATTAGCATTAAAGCATAAATAAATCAGATTAATCATTGAACAATTGTTATTTTTAATTTTGAATTCTTTATAAATGTCTGGCCAAAATTTTAAAGATTTTAGACCTTCTAAACCTCCTTGACTGAGAGAGTATTTATTACACCAATTTACAAATTCTGAGACATCTTTTGGACATCTATTGAGTTGCAAAAGCATATCTGATAAAACTTGTCCTGCTTGAAAATTCCGTGTTGGTTTTCCTTCTGTTGGTAGAGTCATACTCCCTAAGACATCAGCCTTAACAGCATTTAATTGAGAAAAAGTATAATCTCCTTTGTCACAAAATTTATCATTAATTATTTCCCTTGCACTAATTATTTCTTCACCATAACCAAGTTCTGTTAATGAAAGATATTTATTCTCTAATTTATTTTCTTTTCTAACTTTTATTGATACTGATGCGGCCTGATCTAAACATTGAGTTAACAAAATCGTATTAATGGTGGGCAGCATTCCTGGCTTATCGGAATGAAAGTTATTTACAAAACCTGCAAATATTGATGAGATATTTTTTATTGATTTTATATATTGACATTCAATATTGTGAACTCCTGGCGAAACTTGAATTTTCGGTGATAATTGATTCAAAATGCGTGCTCCTATTAATGCTGTTAGCGAATCAGGATGGCAGAAATTTGCAGTAAAACTATCATTAGGATTTCGTAAAGCTCCGTGACGATGAAATCCCGTAAAAAAAGCTAAATTTGGATATTTATTACAAAGAATAAAAGGGTTTTTATTTTTATTATCAATACAAAAAGAACCGACTAGACAGCCAAGAACCACATTTTCTCTTTTTAAATTTTTTCTGAGTTCTAAAGCATTTTTAACATCATCTTGTATGTGATTACTATTTGAAGCAAGAATAACTATCTCACATTTCAAGAGAAGATCTTTTAGATCAAAGGACTTTCGTTTCCCCTCTGCAGAATAATGTCCCATCCTCTTAATCTTTTCAATAATCTCATTATCCATATCAGAAATAACATCATTTGAGAAAGCACCTAATAAATCTCTATCTTCCCTAGGAGCCAAGAGAATATTATTTGATTTTCCATGCATAGCACAGTTGTATGCCAGTGATGCAGGATATAAACCAACACTGTAAAATCCAACTTTGCTATTCTCTATATCTTCAATCAATGAATAAAAATATTTTTCATCTTTGATGTTTTCTACGAAATTATTCTTCATTTTTGGAAACTCTTGAAAATTTTTTTAATTTCTTACCCATACCAACATTTTTCTACATTAAAGCAATTTTTGACCATAGCAAATTATTTATTGAAAATATTGAGTTTTTTAATTTATAATTTCTGTGAACGTGGAAATTAAAAGAAAAATAATTATAAATATGGAATATCTGGCAAATAATTTAAATAAACAAAAACAATTAATTTCTTCTAAAAATATCTTATTTATTCAAGACATTGACGGAGTTTGTATCCCTTTAGTTAAAGATCCAATGACTAGAGAATTAGAATCAAAATATATCTATGCAGTAAAAGAATTTGCCGAGGAATTCTTTGTATTAACTTGCGGGGAACATGAAGGTCCAAGAGGAGTTAACAGAATTGTAGAGAGGAGTTTAAGGAGCACTACTGAGCCTAAAAACAAAGAACTATATTTAAGAGGTTTAGCTGCCTGTGGAGTAGAGTATCAAGACAGTAATGGTGAAATAAGTTTTGAAGGAGTCTCAGAAAAAGAACTAAGTTTTTTATCTAAAGTACCTAGTTTAATAAGACCAAAATTTAATTATATAGTTAAGAATATTTTTCCTGAACTTAGCCAAGAAGATATCAATTTTCACGCAGTAAAATCAATATGTGAAACACGCTTCTCGCCAACGATTAATTTCAATAGTCTATTTGATTTAGTTCATGAAGATTCTGATAAAAGAAAGCTTATTCAAATTAGTTTTGAAAAAATGATGAATGAAATCATTTTAAAAGCTGAATCCGAAGGCCTCAAAAACTCATTTTTCCTTCATATTTCACCAAATTTAGGAAATAAAAATGGTAGAGAAACAATTAAATTTTCTTCTCAAGATGATATCGGATCAACAGACATACAATTACTTATTAAAGGAGCAGTTAAAGATTCTGGAGTTTTATTTCTTTTAAATAAATTTATTGCAGATAAAACTGGTAATGCTCCTTTTGGAAGAAATTTTAATTTTAGAAACTCTCCAAATTCTATTACGGAAAAAATTGATTTATGCAAAAGAACTATTCAAAAAGAAGATATGCCTTTGATAGTAGGAGTTGGCGACACAGTCACATCAAAAAAAAATAATGATGAAAAAAGTTATTCAAGAGGAGGAAGTGACAGGTCTTTTCTAGAATTAATACAAATATTAGGTAATGAATTCGGGATTAAGAATAAAATAATTTTTGTAGATAGTAGTTCTGGTGAAGTTGAAAGACCCTCTACAAAAAAAACAGATTTAGTAGGGATCAGTGATGTTCATGACAATTTAAAATTTGACATAGTTTTTAAAAATGGTCCCAAAGAATACATAAGTTGGTTTATTGAACTTGCTAATGAGAGATCAAACTTTAAAAAAAATAGTTGACTTTTTTATTTTCGAATGACAATTTATAAATAATAGATTCATGAAAGAAAAATTCCCCTCAATATATAAAGAACCTATAGAAACATTGCAAATTAACGTAGGTTATAAATGCAATCAGGCTTGTAAGCATTGTCATGTCAATTCGAGTCCCTTAAGGACTGAAAAGATGTCCAATGAAATGATATCTCTTATTCCAAAGATAATTGAAAAATACAAAATCAAGACTTTAGATATAACAGGTGGTGCGCCAGAACTTCACCCAAAATTTAAAAACCTTATCAACAGCTTGAACACAAAACAAGTTGATATTATTGATAGGTGCAATTTGACAATTTTTTTTGAAGAAGGTTATGAAGATCTTCCTCAATTTCTTGCAAAAAATAAAGTGATAGTTACTGCTTCGCTACCGTGTTATGAAAAAAATAATGTTGATTTTCAAAGGGGTTTTGGCGTTTTTGAAAAAAGTATTAATGCCATAAAAATTCTTAATGATTTAGGTTATGGAAAGAAAGAAAATGGATTACAATTAAACCTTGTTTACAATCCTGTAAGCCCAATTCTTCCTCCTTCTCAGGAAATATTGGAGAAGGATTATAAAAAAATTCTATTCGAAAAATACAATATCGTTTTTAATAATTTATACACAATAACTAATATGCCTATAAATAGATATGAAGAATCTCTTAGAAGAGAAGGTAAACTAAATACTTATTACAAATTACTAAAAGAAAACTTTAATGAAAAAAATTTAGAAAATTTAATGTGTAAAAAGACAATTAGTGTAAATTGGCTAGGAGAAATTTATGATTGTGACTTTAACCAACAGATAAATTTCCGAAAGAATAAAGGGCCAAAGACACTTTATGATCTATTGGATGAATCATTTACTTTTGACTACGGGGTAGCTGTAAAAGAACATTGTTTTGCTTGCACTGCAGGTGCAGGGTCAAGTTGTGGAGGGACTTTAAGTTAAAACCTGCTAAATGCAATTAGGACAAATTGCTCTTACATTTAAAGAGGATTCAATTAGTTTAAAACCATTAACTTTTGCTGCAACTTTGCCTGCCTCTAAAACCTCATCATTTTCGAATTCTTCTGTTCTTCCACACCTAATGCAAATCAAATGATGATGATCCGGTGTGTCGTTACTAAGCAATTCATATCTGTGTCCACCCTCACTTAGTTCTAATTCATGAAGCAAACCCATTTGTACTAAAAGTCTTAAAGTTCTATAAATTGTTGCTAGTGAAACTTTGGAGCTTGTTTTAACTAACTTTTCATGAACCTCTTCAGCACTAAGATGCTTTCCAGAGCCAATATTTTCAAATAAATTAAGAACCTTTAACCTCTGAGGAGTTAATCTCTTCCCATCTTTATGTAATCCATCACCAAGAGGAGATGTTATTACTTTGTATTGAGAGGATAATGACAAAATTAACATTTGGCTATTCTCAATAATAACTCTTGATGAGAGTAAAACAACTTATTTATTTAAAATGTTTACTAAAGTTCTTCAAAATATTATGTTAAATGTATCTTTATATGTAAATGATGAATGATCAAGAAATTTCTTCTGATAAATTATCATCGAAAGTAAACGCCTTGATAATTATTGATATTCAGGAAAAAATAATAAGACCAATTTTTAATAAGGATTCAATAATCAAAAACATTAAAAAGCTAATAAATGCTTACCAAATTTTAGATAAAAACATATTTATATCCGAACAGAACCCACTCAAATTGGGAGTAACAATACCTGAATTATTACCTAAAGCTCGATTTAAAAAGATTGAAAAGATGGTATTTAGCTTAGCTAATATACAAGATTTTTTAAATGAACTTAAAGATAAGAAAATTACTAATTTGATAGTTTGTGGGATCGAAACGCATATTTGTATTCAACAAACAGTCTTAGATTGTTTACAAAAAGGATTTGAAGTTATTCTCATATCAGATTCCATGGGAAGTCGAAATAGGGTAGATCATGAAATAGCATTACAAAGAATGACTCAGAGTGGGGCGATCTTAACAACAACTGAATCAATAATTTTTGAATTATGCAAAACTGCTGATAGAGAGGAATTTAAAGAAATTAGAAACATAATAATTAGTTAAAGAAAAATAAAGACTGGTTTGTTGTTTGGAGATAATTTAAAATTTTATTAGAGATAAATTTTAAGGGTTTATTTGAATATGAAATTAGTTACTGAAAACTTCCTTTTGGCAATATCTATTTTTTTTATTGGAACTTTATTGTCGATAATAATTTCAAAAGTTTCAAAAATATTTTTTAAAAAGATTTCCAAAAGAACAAAAACAAATTTCGATGATTTTATTTTTGAGGTGATCTCTGGAATTATAAAACCTATAGGTTACCTTCTTTCATTTTATTTTTCAATTGACTATTTTTTTGCTGATGAAATAACTTTCATCTCTATCTTATTAAATATTTTGAAATTATTTATATTAATAATCATCATAAAAGCTCTCAACAAAGTTTTAATAAGATCTTTAACAGAATCGACCTCGAAAATTAATGATTCCTCAATTAGTTCGATGGTATCTTCACTAACTCCATTGATAAAAGCATTAACATGGACTGTTGGCTCAATTTTTTTCTTACAAAATATAGGTGTTCAAATGACTGCTATTTGGGCTTTACTAAGTGCAGGAGGTATTGGAGCAGGATTAGCTTTGAAAGATCCCGTTCAGGAGTTCTTTGAATATATAACAATTTTGCTTGATAAACCTTTTCAAAAAGGTGAGTTTATAAAATCTGATGGAGTCCTCGGAATGGTTGAGAGAGTGGGAGTACGATCATCAAGGATAAGAAGTATTAATGGAGAAGTAATAGTAATGAGCAATAGCGCCCTAACAAATGGAATAATTTCAAATTACGCACAAATGGAAAAAAGAAGGTTAGTGCATAAATTGGGAGTTGTTTATGAAACCTCTCCAAAACTTATGAAATTGATTCCAATAATAATTAAAAAAATAGTTGAAGAGACAAAAGACGCGTCTTTTGATAGATGTCATTTCACAGATTTCGGCGACTTCAGTCTTAATTTCGAACTTGTTTATTACATCCCAACAAATAATTATCTTGCTGCAATGGAAGCTCAACAATCTATAAATTTAAGAATTATTGAGGAATTTGCGGTTAATAATATAGAGTTTGCATTCCCAACGCAAACCTTAAATATTGAAAGTAGCAAAGCCAAATGATCTACAAATATCTTCACTTAAAATCCATAGTTTTGCGGCCAACTCAGAGTTATTTGCCTCATCACTAACCTTACTTTCAACTAATTTATGTTTTTTAAAAGATATAAGTTTATTACTTAAATGTACGTAATCAATATTATTAAATTTTGAATCAAAAACAATTTCAGAAAGTATCTTACCAGCATTTTCTATACTTTCAGAAATTCCTAAAATATTTTTTGCAACTTTAGAAAAAATCAAATATCCAAAGAGATTAAAACGTTTACTGTATCTAAAAAAACCTGCATCATTTGGTATTACGAGACCGGGAGCCCAAGTAATTACAGAAATTTTACTAGATGATAATTTTAATTTTTTTGCAAGTTCTTTAGCAAACAAAATATTACATAACTTACTATTTTTATAAGATTCATCAGCATTAAAATTTAAAAATTGACCAGTAACTTTTTTTTTAAAATCAACTAGATTATTTAGCCCTGCTTTCTTTCCTATATTTCCACCTGAGCTATTGGGATCGTGTACATCTGATGATGTAATAATGATTCTAGATTCTTCTTTATCTCTAACTAAATCTTTTAAGATGTTCACTAAGTAAAAATGAGCAAGATGATTAACTGCAAAAGTTAGTTCTACCCCCTGTTTTGATACTTTAGGGTAAAAAGAACCCGTATATTGCAATCCTGCATTTAAAACAACAACATCTAAGAAAATCTTTTTACTTATAAAGTAATCCTTAATTTTTTTAATATTCTCTAGATTTGAAAGATCACAATTTTCAATAATATTTAAATATTTACTGTGGTAATTTTTATCAAAATATTTCTCAATTGTTTTGAGAAATTCATTCCTTCTTAATTCAGATTTTATTACAACGTATAAATTATTTTTCGTCTTTAGTAAATTAACAATGGCAAAAAGCCCTATTCCTGAATTACCTCCAGTAATTAAAATTTTTTTATTTTTAATCATTTAACTTGCTATATATTTTTTAATAATAAAAAAATTTTTAGGTATTTTTTATTTTGTAATCTTATAAATTATTGTTAAAACACTGAAAACTTATTCACTAGTAATTGAGTAATTTGATTATTATTAATCTACTCTCATTACAAGTATTGGATGAAATATATAATTTTAAGCGCAGAAGTAATAATTTGTTCCATAAATTTCTTTAATCATAAGATTTATATTTAATGTCAAAAGCAAATATGCCAGATGTTCTTGTTTTGGGTGCAGGGCCTGCAGGTATGGCAATTGCCTCAGCTTTAGGGAAGGAAAAATTAGAGGTTGAAGTGCTTTCTCCTAATGGACCAGATGAACCTTGGCCAAACACATATGGCATTTGGGGAAAAGAAGTTGATCAACTAGGGCTTCAGGATTTACTTGAATATAGATGGAAGAATACTGTAAGTTTTTTTGGTCATGGCGCTTTAGAAGAACAGGATGACGAGAATAAAGCCACGGAACATTCACTAGATTATGGACTATTTGACAAGAAGAAACTCCACAATTATTGGTTTAATGAATGCAATAAGTCTCTGATTAAATGGCATCAAGGCTTTGCAAACAAAATACATTTTGAAAAAAACAAAAGTACAGTAACTACAAAAGATGGCAAGACTTACTCTGCAAGATTAGTAGTAGATGCAACAGGATATGATCCTGTTTTTCTTAAATTAAAATCCTGTGGTCCCTTAGCAGTCCAAACTTGTTATGGAATAGTAGGTAATTTTAGTAAACCTCCACTTAAGAAGGGTCAATTTGTATTAATGGACTATAGAAATGACCATCTTAACGATGAGCAAAAAAAAGAACCGCCCACTTTTCTTTATGCCATGGATATGGGGGATGGGAAATATTTTCTTGAAGAGACATCTCTTGGTTTAGTAAATCCTCTAACAATGGAAAATTTAAAAGAGAGACTAGAGAAGAGGCTTTCTTATCGAAATATATCAATCACAAGTATGCAACATGAAGAGCTTGGCTTATTTCTCCCTATGAATATGCCAATCCCTGATTTCAAACAACAAATACTTGGATATGGTGGTGCTGCTTCAATGGTACATCCTGCATCTGGATATTTAATAGGTAATGTTTTAAGAAGAGCTCCACTTGTCGCCAAAGCAGTCTCAGAAGCAATTAAAAACAAAAATCTAAGTACCTATCATATTGCTAGAAAAGGTTGGGAAACTTTATGGTCAAAAGAATTAATTAGGAAGAAGTCACTTTACCAATTTGGATTAGAAAAACTCATGAGGTTTGACGAGAAAATATTGAGACAATTTTTTGGAACTTTTTTCCAACTACCTAAAAATCAATGGTATGGTTTTCTAACTGATACTCTTTCCTTAAAAGAAATTGTATATGCGATGTGCGTAATGTTTATTAAGGCTCCATGGAGTGTAAAGAAAGGTCTTATGGTTATGCATGGTAGAGAATTTAGAATGTTACTAAGGATAATATTTCCAAACATATAGTTAAAAAATGAGAACCATACTAATAAGTGGAGCCAGCAGAGGTATTGGACTAAATATTGCACATAAAGAATTAAAAGAAGGCAATAGAATTAGTGTTGGCATAAGAGATTTAGAATCATTAAAAGGAAGCGCTATTGATCCAAATAAATGGCCAGAAGGGAAAATTTTAATCAACCACTATGATGCATTAAAAAAAATTACAGCCCAAAATTGGATAAAGAATACCGTAGATGAATTTGGAGGATTTGATTCAGTAATAAATTGTTCTGGAGTATTATCGAAAGTTCCTTTCTTATACAAAGATGGTGATGAAGAAGATATTTTAAATACATTAAATATCAATTTTTTGGCAATTTGGAATTTATGTAGGCTTTCTTGGGATTATCTATGTACCTCAGGCAGAGGAAGAATTATTGTTTTAGTTTCAATGAGTGGGAAAAGATCTAAAGGCGATTTAGCCGCTTATTCTTCTTCAAAGTTTGCTTTGATGGGATTATGCCAAACGATGAAAAATAAAGGTTGGGATAAAAATATAAGGGTTTCAGCAATTTGCCCAAGCTGGGTTAATACAAAAATGGCCCAAAATATCTCTTCCTTAGACAAATCAAGCATGACACAACCTGAAGATATTGCTGAAATATGCTCAACTATTTTGAAATTACCTACCCAATCGGTTCCATTTGAAATTGCCTTAAATTGTAATTATGAAATTTAACCTAAATTGAAAATTAAGTAAGCCATTGAAAGCATTGCAATTGCAATAAATAAACCTTTTATTCGATTAGTTAACAATGAAAAAAGAGATAAATCTTCAGAAAAGTATCCGCCAAAACTACCTGTAATAAATAATATAACCATTGGTAGGGACGCCACTCCGAAAGAATAAGATATAGATTTTACAAATCCAAAATTTAAATAATTAAAAATAAAGGAACTTAATGAAAACAATAAAAAAGATGCAAATAGAGTTATGGAAACTTCAGCATCTAAAGTATGAGGTAAGCTACCCTTTAATTCAAATTGCTTTTTACATTCCCTAATTTGTCTTTTAGAGAGCTTTAAATAACCAGTTTCAGGAATTCTTTGCGATTTATATTTTCTTAGTAATCTTGCTTCTAGAGTTTCTGGCTCCTTTGTCATTATTGATATTAATAATTCATCTGGCTTTAATTTCTTAATTTTCTTTTCAAGATTATCCGTTTTCCCAATCCTATAAAGGTCTCCTACTCTAATAAGGTAAACATATCCCGACATTTGCGTTGTAAAATTAGTACTATTACTATTTAAATAATACTAAAAGAATTAGGAAAATTAATAGTTTTTACAATATGAAAAACGATATTTTATATTCATTTAGAAGATGTCCATATGCAATTCGTGCAAGATGGGCCTTGTTAATTTGTGAAATAAAAGTAGAGATAAGAGAAATTGATTTAAAAAATAAACCTCTTGATTTTTTAAATAATTCAAAGACGAAAACGGTTCCAATACTTATAAAAAAAAATGATGAAGTTATTGAAGAAAGTCTTGAAATCATCCTGTGGGCTCTCTCTGAGTCAAAGAAAGAAGACATCAAATTAATTTATTTTCCTGAAAACAAAAAGGAAGCTATTTTTGAAATAATTAATGAAAACGATAACGAATTCAAATATCATTTAGATCGATTTAAATATGCCACAAGATATAAGAATAGTGATGAGGAATTTCATTTTATAAATGCGATTAAATTTATAAAGAGATGGAACAAACTTCTTGCAGAAAACAAATACTTTTTTGGTGATAGCCCTACAATCGCTGATTGGTCTATTTGGCCTTTTGTAAGACAATTTAGAATCGCTTGTGAAAGTCAAAAAAGAACAAATTATTTGGAATTATCAATAAAAAACTGGTTAGATTCGTTTGAGAAAAATAGAGAATTTAAAAACTTAATGTATAAATACGAATTATGGGACCCATATTCAGGTAAGAATTATTTTCCATGTAATTAACTTTCTAACAACTTCCTTTTCTCAATTATTCTTGCTAACTCCAAAAAATATCCTGCAGTCCTAAATTTGCCTATATTTTTTTCCTTAAAATCAAGATCGCTTCTGATTTCTGCAGTCTCCGCCATAAGCAAATCTAAATCATTTGATCCAAGACTATACAATTCACCAAGTTCGATTTCCCTTCCGAGTAAATGACTCCTAAACCACTTCCCTTTATTTTCTTGAGGTGGAATATTGTAAGGGGTAAATGACATTCAAATAAAATTTAATCTATTACCATTCTAGGGTTATTATTGAAACTTTTTTATCTCTACTTTATTAAAAATCAATGCAACAAAAAGAATTGCGAATGTAATTAGGGCACAAATTTCTGTCCAATAATCTAACCCAATTTTAGAAATCATTAATGGTGCAAGAACTGTGAATAGCCCCCCAGAAAGAATTAATTGAGCGAATAGCTGTTTTGACGTAAAAATTGGTAAAGTCTTAGAAATATTTTTAGGATCTGCAAGCCTTAAAAGAAGTAACCCAGAAGCTACTACACCTGTAGAATTTCCAAACTCTATCAAACTTTTTTCAAACCAATAATCATCAAAAATAAAGTATGCAAAATAAGCAATACAGATTAAATTCCAAAATAAACCAAAAATAGTAAACACTAGAATAAGTATCCAATTATCAAAAACAACTGCAATATCTAAACTCGCCATAGCTGTAAAAATTAATAAATCTGTAGATAAAATACCAATTTCCCTTTGCAGTATATTTGAAATAAATTCTGTATTTTTGGTTTTCTCTAAAATATATCTAATAAGGAGCGAACCTATAAGGATAAAAGGGAATACTGGTAGTGAAAAAATAATTTCCTTCGAAAAATCACCAAAAGAACTTGAAATATACCTTAAAAATTTAAGTAGCAAAACACCAAACGAAATTGCCAAACCTGAAAAACCAAGATTTATGATCAAAATTCTTAAATCTGCAAAAATCCCTATTTTATTCTTTTCCTTTAGTTTATCTTTTTGTTCAATAATTTCTTCAGTATCTGAAAGACCTAAAGTTCTACCAAGAAAAATAAATATGCTACCCAATATTGAGGAGGATAAAAGACCCATTGTTGCCATAGCCAAACCTAGATCTAAACCATTTGGGAAACCTAGTTTGTTAAAACTTTCGCCGATTATTGATGCAGCACCATGACCACCCTCAAAACCAACCTCTATTAAACATCCCATTAGAGGATTTGCATCCATAGATGGAGGTAGAAAATATTTAACAACAAGACCACCGATAAAAAATTGTCCAAACCCTAGTGAAAGAGCTAATAGAAATTGATTAAAAATTGGTTTAACTAAACCATTTATATTAGGGATAGGTCTTCCCATCATTAAAGTTGCGAAGACTAATGATAAAAGAGGAGTAGGAAAATTACTCCAAACATTGATTGTTTCTTTTGGTAAAAAGTGTATCGCTCCAAATGGGCCTATAGATATACCTAAAATTCCTGATATAACTGCTATCGGCAATCCAAATCTCTCAAGTTGAATAGCTAATTTTAATTTCCTCCCAAAAATCAACAAAAAAAATATAATTAATAATCCAAAAAAACTTATTAAGAGAGAATTTGAAAAAATATCTTTATTCTGTAGAGAAAAAATATTCAATGATTTCAAAAATATATAATTATAAATCTAAATTAATAAACAAAATTTTTCAAATAAAAAAGGCCCTGTAGAGGGCCTTTAGTTTAAAGATTAACTTTAGAATTTAATCCTTAAGAGTAATTGTGGCACTATCAATATTACTAATAGCATTAGTAACTCTCTTGAAATCAAAGCCTAATGCTCTTAGAGCATGCCAAAGGTGACCTTGAATAAAGAAGAAACCAAAGTAGTAGTGAACATTTGCTAACCATGCCCTTGATGTAAACTCACCATCAGGAAGATCAACAGTATCAATCCAATATGGAGAAATACTAAACTTCAACTCTAGTGGTTCACCAAAATATTCAACAGGATATACAGTTGTATTTGCTGCACTCCAGAAAGCTGCAATAATAGCCATCCAGCCGATACCAGCTAATGACCAAGATAGAACAGCTTCGGCTGATAGAAGTCCTTTACCTTTGAACTTGGTAAATTCTCCTACCTGCTTAGTAGCAATATGCCAAGCACCACCTGTTATCTCGACAAAAGCTAAGAATGCATGACCACCCATAACCTCTTCTAGACTATCGATAGTCAAAAAGTCTGTTTGATGATTCCAAATTTTTGCTAAGTTTAATTCGTATTCAACTTGTCTTACAGCACCAATAGCTGGATCATAAATCCCATGGACTCTGGCCCATTCAACGAAAGCAATAACCGCAAATCCTAAGAAGAGGAGATGATGTCCAAGAATAAATGTCAATTTGTCAGGATTATCCCATTCAATATTGAATTTTCTTGCTCTAGCAATATCTGAATCTTCTAAATTTCCTGGAAGAAGTAGAGAGTGTAAAAGTCCTCCAGCAGCTAAAACCATAGAAGAAACTAAGTGTACTATTGCTATTGCAAGTACAGGTTTAGTATCTCCCATCGCAACGCCATTAGCGTCAAACCCTATCCCTAGAGTTGCTAAGTGTGGAAGAACAATTAAAGGTTGATGACCCATAGGAACACTAGGATCAAATCGTGAAAGTTCAAAAAGGGTGAAAGCACCAGCCCAGAAAACAATTAATCCTGCATGAGCTACATGAGCAGCGATAAATTTTCCTGAGCGATTAGCTACACCTGAATTTCCAGCCCACCACCCGTAAGTGGTATCTGGATTACCGTAGGTTTGCATTTAGGAAATGATTAGCTTAAACGTTTTGAGAATACTTTAATTTTCATCAAACAGTTGAATTCACAACAAAATTGTAAAAATTAGTAATCCTAAGAAAAAAAAATTAATTAATTTACCAAAACGATTAACTATAAAAGAAGTTAGATTTCAACAGTAAAGTTATTGCTAGAGAATAGATTACAGATCAAATAAGAAGCGTTTTAACTTTAATTTATTTTTATTAAATTTCTTTTTGCTGACATTAAATGATGTTTTGTTTCATTAAACCATCCTATTTATTGCCTCATTCTCAAACAATTATTAAATATGGGATAAGACATCTAATATTATGACTACTTCTCAAGAGTCTTCTAGAAAATTTTCACTAGAAATGAAATCTGAAGTTCATTACAAAAAGGCTGCAAAATCATACAGAAAATCAAAACAATATATAAACATGATTAACTTATATCCAACTTTGCAAAATACCCTAATTGAGTGTAAGGATGAGAATCTAATAGAATAGAGGTTTATATATATTTCCAAATAAATAAAATATATATTAGATTTTATGCTGCAATAATATAGTTTTCTTCATAATAAAGTTTATTAATTATTTTTTTGCACATTTTTATATTGTAAAGAGCTTTGGGATTCCAGGGTTTTTTCTGACCGAGTGGAGAGCTTTTCCAATGAATCCCAGGCTTGAGTATTCCATTTTCGCGTAAAAAAGAAAGTTTAATTTCGGTTATTCCTAGTTTTTCAGCGGTCAACTCTGATGAGCTCCATATATCCCCTAACATTGAATTAAGTAAATATTATTAATCCTTGATAACGTTATTTTTATTTTTTAGAAAGGGGTAAAACTTTTAAATAATTATTAAGTAACAAAAAACCTAGTATTTATAAAGAAAAGAGATTTGAAAGATTTTTTTCAAATTAAGAAATATTAAATAAAGAATCTTCATTTATAAATATCTCATCGATACCTTCTCCTTTATTGATGGATTTATAATTAATATATTCTTCCGTAATCGATTGAAGCTTTGGAAGACTGATCCAACCCTTGTGCCAATTTCCACTATTTATTAATTCTTCGTAAGTAGTTTTTAAGTAAATTTCTGAATCAAGTACAGAAACCATTAAAAAAGTAATAATTCCTTTTTCTCTAGTCTCATTTACTAAAACAAAATGTCTCAATCCATTTATAGTTTTGTTAGAAGTCCAGAAATTTTCCATAATTATTTTTTCTTAATGTTGCTCTAAGAATTTTCTCTATTTATTTTTTTATATTCATTTCTAATTTCATCTAATAAAATTTTTCTTTTATCCATATATTTTAAAGAATCTTGTTTTAATAATTTATATCTTTCTTTTTTAGTTAAATTCATCCAATTATTAAGGTTTTTCTTATTAAAAGAACATTCTTTTGTCCTAAATACTTTTTGTTTTCTATTTAACTTAAAGAATTTTTTTAAATTAAATAAAATTAATATAACAAGAAAAATTATTATTAACTTTAAGACCATCACTTTACAAGTAAGTTATTATTGATCCATTTTTCTAATTCAATATCATTTTCAAAAGATATAACCTCTTCTTTATTCCCATTACCTAATTGATCAAATAGCCTTATAAGGAATTGTCCATTGGCCGCCTCATCATCACCAATAACAATGATACTTTTAGATTTTAGTTTATTAGCCTTTTTAAATTGCTTAGAGAATGAGGCACCACTTAAGTCCAACTCAACTAATAAATTATAATTTCTTAATTTTCTAGATAAATTCATAGCTAAAGATTCAGCAATTAAGCCTTGATTAATAATATAGACATCGGTATTTCTTGGAACTTCAAGCTGTTTTCCCGCTAGTAAAATTAATCTTTCTAAACCAATAGCGAATCCAATTGCAGGGGTATTTGGCCCTCCCATTTGTTTTATTAAATCGTCGTATCTTCCTCCGCCGCAAACAGTAGCTTGGGAGCCAAGAGCACCACTAGTAATTTCAAAGGCTGTATGAGTGTAATAATCTAAACCTCTTACGAGATTGAAATTTTCAACATAAGGTATTTTTAAACCCTCTAAATGTTTTTTTAAATCTGAATATCTTTTATGACTTTTTTCAGACAAAAAATTAAATAATCTTGGGGCATTTTCAAGAACTTTTTTAGTTTGAATATTCTTAGAGTCCAAAATCCTTAAGGGATTTTTAGTAATCCTTTTCTGTGAATCTAAATCTAGAGAATCTTTGTTTATTTCAAGCCATTTTAAAAAGGATTTTTGAAAATTTGATCTATCATCAACATCTCCCAAAGTATTTATTTCAAGATTGAGTTCTTTTATTCCTAATTTACCTAAGATATCCCAAGCTAGAGCAATAATTTCAACATCACTTCTAACTGAATCGTATCCTATAAACTCAACACCTAACTGATGAAACTGTCTTTGCCTACCTGCTTGAGGTCTTTCATATCGAAACATAGGCCCCATATACCAAAGTTTCTGAAGTGGATTAGACGCTATTCCATTTTGTATTAACGCTCGCGCAACAGAGGCGGTTCCTTCAGGCCTAAGAGTGCATGATCTTTCCCCCCTATCAAGGAATGTATACATTTCCTTACTGACAACATCTGTTCCTTCACCTATTCCTCTTATAAATAATTCAGTCATTTCCAATATTGGTGTTCTTATTTCTTTGATGGATGCTCTTGCAAGCTGCTCTAATAAAATTTTCTCAACATTTTGCCACTTTATTAATTGATCAGGCAATAGGTCGACTGTTCCTCTCAGATTTTTTAGGTTATTCAAAGTTCTAGAAAATAATTCAAAATTTTTAATTCAAGTAGAAGTTAATCTTTAATTGATTGTTTTGTGAGATAATTTTAATTTAACATTTAGAAAAAATATTGGAAATTAATAAAAATAAAGAGAATCAGCATTGCGGTACAAAACCAAAAAAAATTGCTTTTGGAATAGCACCACTTGGTATAGTGTCAATAGGAATAGTGCCAATGGGAGTAATAAGTATTGGAATAGTCCCAATGGGAGTATTTTCTTTTGGGGCAGTAGCAATGGGAATAGTCAATTTATCATTAGTAGGGATGGGAATAATCTCATCCGGTTTAACGACTATGGGGATATGGGAGTATTCACCTAATTCTAAATACAATCATCATAATCATTCCAAACAAATTTCCAATTCAAGCAAAAAAAATATCATGTCAGATCTATTTAATACTAAACAAGAAGCTGAGAAGGCTGCCTTAAAATACGAATGTACTGGAGCACATAAAATGGGTAATAAATGGATGCCCTGTAAGATGCACTAAATATTTTCTTACTCATAAATTAATTAAATATTAATTCAAAATCTCTACTCTAAAACCAAGATTTTTTGCCTCATCAGTAGTCAATTTTCTTGCCCAAGCTCCTTGAACAGGATTATTCCATCTGAACCCAGCATTTTTAGCTAAAGATCTGTCTTCGTAACTAACTAAGGCCTTGTATAAAAACCGTGGTTGAGTAGCTTTAAGTAAAATTTCCTCTAAATTATCGCATTTTTTGAATACCTCAGATATGTAAAAGCAGTCAGACAAAGCTCTATGTAGATTCCAGACTGGTATTGAAAAAGATAAGGCTAGATCAGTTACTGAAGGTCTTGTTTTTAGTGATTTATGGAAAGACCAATTAATATCCTCTAAACTGCATATCCATTTTTTATTAAGCTTAGGCAATCTTCCTTTGCCAAACCATTTCTTATCAAACTCTACATTATGCGCAACAATGAAGTCCGAACAATCAACAAGTTTCATAAAGAAATTCAATCCATCTTCCCATGGTTGAGAGATATTAGTTACTTCAGCAGATATACCATTAACATGTTCGGCTTCATTATTAACAACTGGGAATAAAAATGAAACTTGTGAAAGTACGCATTTAAAAGATACATCAAACAAAATACAACCTATCTCTATCACTTCATCTTTATTTTCGTCTAAACCTGTTGTTTCAGTATCAAGAATTAAAATTTTTTCAATTTTTTTATTTTGATTAGTAATACTATCTTCAGAGGGAAAACTGATAACTTGATTCTGAAGTATATTCAATTGATTTAATTCTTTTTTGTTAGATAGTTCCAATTAGCTGAAAACACTTTCATATATCTTGACGCATTTAATAAAAATTTCTCTTAAATTAATATAAATTAAAAATCATGTTTAGAAAATAATTTTGAAACATTTTTAGTATACGTAAAATGACTTTTACAAAATATCAATTTAACAATTTTTGTTATTGGCCTTCAAATCCTAGAAAAATTGTAGAATTTATTGGTGGAAGCTACCTAGCTTCTAAACCAGATTTAACTTATAGAAGATTCATAGAGAGTCTAATAAATAAAAACTATGCCGTACATGCATATAAATACACTCCTCAATTTGATCACCAACAACTAGCTATAAGAGCATGGAGGGATTTCAAAAATTGCCGAATATCTTTATTCAAGAGAATAGGAGCATCAATTCCTTCGATAAGAATTGGTCATAGTCTAGGCTGTAAACTTCATCTAATTTCCCCTGATGGTGGAAGAAATTGCGAAAAATTCATCTCAATTAGTTTTAATAACTTCAGTGCTAACAAATCAATTCCATTATTGAAACAAATTTCTCAAAAATTAGAATTCAAAAGTGAATTCAGCCCAAGCCCTGAAAGAACTTTGCGATTAATTAAAAAAACATATACTCAAAAAAATAACTTCCTAATAAAATTTAACTCAGATGAATTAGATCAAACAGATAAATTATTTTCTTGTCTGAAAGGAAGAAAGGAAGATAATTCCAAGGGAGTAATTTTAAAAGGTACTCACACTGTAATTGCAAGCGCAGGACTAAGAGAAAATTTTTTAGGAGACTGGGCCGATGATGAATTCAAAAGAAATACTATAAAAAAAATTTCCAATTTAATTGACGAATCTGATTAGGATAATTCTTTCAGCTTTTCCAAAACAGAACTATCTTCAAGAGTGCTTATATCACCACTAATTTTTTCTCCAGCAGCCAAAGATCTTAAAATTCGCCTCATAATTTTTCCGCTACGCGTTTTCGGAAGAGAGTCAGAAATTATAATTTTTTCAGGTTTTGCGATAATTCCAATTTCATTAACAACATGTTTCTTTAAATTCTCTACTAATTCTGAAGAACTGTTCACGTTTTTCTCTAGAGATACAAAAGCAACTATAACTTCACCTTTTAAATCATCTTTTCTGCCAACGACTGCAGACTCTGCAACTGACTTATGACTTACCAAAGCAGATTCTATTTCCATTGTTCCTAACCGATGTCCTGAAACACTTATAACATCATCAACTCTTCCCATAATCCATATATATCCATCTTCATCAATGCGTGCTCCATCTCCAGCAAAATAAACATTTTTTTCTCCTTTAAAAGAAATATATTCCCAATAACTATCCAAATATCTTTGTGGGTTACCATGAATTGTTCTCATCATTCCTGGCCATGGTTTCTTAATAATTAAATAGCCTCCCTCATTCTCCTTAACCTTGTCACCATTCTTATCAACGATTTCAACTTCGATTCCTGGCAGAGGAAAAGTAGCCGATCCCGGCTTTGTAGAAACCACTCCAGGTAAAGGACTTATCATTACACCACCAGTCTCAGTTTGCCACCAAGTATCAACAATAGGACATCTATTTTTACCGATAACATCTTTGTACCAAATCCATGCTTCAGGATTAATTGGTTCGCCAACTGTGCCCAAAAGTCTAAGGCTATTAAGATTATATTTATCAGGAATTTCACGACCAGATTTCATAAATGCTCTTATTGCAGTTGGTGCAGTATAAAAAATAGAAACCTTATATTTTTGAACAATTTCCCAAAAAGCACCTAGATTAGAGGGTCTTGGCACTCCCTCAAACATTAAGGTTGTAGCACCATTAGATAAGGGGCCATAAACTATGTAACTATGGCCTGTAATCCAACCTACATCAGCAGTACACCAATAGACGTCGTCATTTTTTAAATCAAAAATCCATTTGAATGTCAAATGGGCCCAAAGATTGTAACCACCTGTAGTGTGAACTACACCTTTGGGCTTTCCAGTAGAGCCAGAAGTATAAAGAATAAAAAGTCTATCTTCGCTATTCATTATTTCTGGTTCACACTGATCTTTTTGATCTTTTAATAATTCGTGCCACCATAAATCTCTATCATCAACCATCGAAATATTTTTTTTGGTTCGTTGAACAACAACTACCTTTTCAACAACTTTATCTGCCCCATTTTCAATTGCCACATCAACTGCTTGCTTAAGTTCAATCACTTTATCTTTTCTAAAGCCACCATCAGCAGTAATAACAAATCTGGCGTTTCCATCAATTAACCTATCTTTTAAAGCTTCTGAAGAAAATCCTCCAAATACAACTGAATGAGGCGCGCCAATTCTTGCACAAGCTAACATTGCAAACATTGCTTCAGGAATCATAGGCATATAAATACATACCAAATCTCCTTTTTTTACACCAATTTCTTTTAATGCATTCGCTGCTTTACATACCTCTTTTAGAAGTTCTTCGTAAGTATATTTTTTGCTATCCCCGGGTTCTCCTTCCCATATAAGCGCAGTTTTTCCTCCAAGCCCTCTTTTAATTTGTCTATCTAAGCAATTATATGTAATATTGAGCTTCCCTTCTTTAAACCATTTAAAAAAGGGCGCATTTTTGTTGTCTAATACAGTTTGAAATGGTTCAAACCAATCTAATTCAGATTTTGCAAAAGATCCCCAAAATTGAATAGGATTATCTGATGCTTGTTTTTTTAGACTTAGTAATTCTTCATGAGAACTAATATTTGAGTTTTCTGCAAATTCTTTTGATGGAGGGAAAATTCTCTTTTCTTCAAGTATGTTATTGATTGAGTTTTTTTTATCTAATGACATTAATTAAATCTATGCTTAATAAATTTAGTCGAAAAATTTATGGTTTTCAAAAATATTAATATTAATTTAGCTCGAATAGTTTATTGTTAATAGATCTAATAAATACGGCTTAGAACAAATTCAGGAAGAGCCATTAAAGCCCTTTTATATTCTGAATCAGGAAGCCAGACAATAGCTTCTTTAGAAAGCATTGCAAAATCCTCAGCTAGTTTCCTGGAACTTTCAATAGCTTTAGAGTTCATGATGATATTAAGAGCATCATCTAAATCATCTTTTTCAGAAAGTTCTCTGTTTATAAGAAGTGACAATTTTTTATTTTCTTCTAAAGCATACAAAACTGGGGCGGTAAGATAACCACTAGCAAGATCACTTACAGCTGGTTTTCCAAGTTGTTTATCGTTACCGGTAAAGTCAAGAATGTCATCTACAACTTGGAATGCTAAACCTATATTTTTGCCAAAATCGTACAACGAGGTTAAGTTTTCGTTATTAATCCCACTCAAAACTCCAGCTGCTTTACAACTATTGGCTATTAATGATGCCGTTTTACAATAACTTTTGTTGATGTATTTGGAAAAAGATTGAGCCGAATCGAATCTATTTAAATTTTGTTTTATTTCTCCCTCTGCTAAATCCATTATTACTCTACTAAGTAATTTAACTACATTTACATTATCAAGATTTGCTAGATGCCAACTTGCTTGAGCGAATAAAAAGTCCCCCGCCAAAACAGCTACTCTAGTATTAAATCTGCTATGAACTGTATCTACTCCTCTTCTTGTAGAAGCCTCATCAACAACATCATCATGGACTAATGAGGCTGTATGAATCATCTCAGTTATTTCAGCAAGCCTTTTGTGTTTGCTTGTCAAGCAAAATTCAGGGGATATAGCTTTTGAAATCAATAAAACTATGCCAGGTCTCAACCTTTTCCCCCCAGCACTAAAAAGGTGTTCTGCTGCGGCTTGAAGAATTGGGTGTCCAGCTCCTATTAGATTTTTCAGTTCTAAAATAAGATCATCAAGATCATTTTCAACTGGTTGTAGTAGCTCTGTTACTGTGTTCATGGTTGACCTCTTCTATATCTTAAGGAATCAAACATTACTTCGGAGGTTAACTAACCTAATTTCTTTATGAATTCCAAGCCAAAATTTTACTTTATTGGAAAACTCATCTCTTTCTGAAGTAACAAAAAATTTTACATTTTCGAAAGAAATACACTCATAGCGGTCGGTTTTTGGAATAGCAAAAGATTCATTAAATTTTTTTATTAATGCTACTGATGGATCAATAATTTTTATATTTGAATCTAATTTTTTTCTTAAAAAGTCATAAATTAAAGGATAGTGACTACATCCAAGAATTAATTCTTCAATATTTTTGTTTATTAGTGGTTTTAAGTATAAGTCTGAAAGACTATTTAACTTATCAAGATTTAATTTTTCTTTTTCAATTTCTGATACAAATTCTGGACATTCTTGCTGAAATATTATCTTATTCTCTTTATTAGAATTTATAGCTTTCTTGTAATACGATGATCTAACAGTTGTTTGTGTTGCTAGGACACCAATTATTTGTTCATTAACTATTTCCGATACTGAGTTTATAAGGTCAAAACAAGGAACCTTTAAATTATCTTCCAGAATATCAAGCGCACATGCATTTGTAGTGTTACAAGCAACTAAAAGTGCATCCAAATTCTTATCAACAAAAAAAGTACAAATCTCCTTTGCAATTAATCTTATCTCTTTAGAATTTTTACTCCCAAAAGGTATTCTTTTTGTATCCGCCAAATAAAAAACTTCAACATCTTTACGTGTTTTTAGTAAAGAATTAAGGATAGTAAAACCACCTATTCCACTATCAAATATACCTATTTTAAGTTTCACCCTACTTTATCTAGATATTCGAGGATGCCTTTTGCAATTGCATAGGCTAATCTTTTTCGATGGGTTATTTTTTCTAATCTTCTTGCATCTAATCTTCCCGTTAAAAATCCAATTTCTACAAGGACTGCGGGCATCCTAGTATTTTTAATTACATAAAATCGCCCTTGTTTAACTCCTCGATCAGGACTCCCAGGGGAAACTCTTAAAATTTGTTTTTGAATTCTTTTCGCGAGTAACCTTCCTCTCCACCCTCTGTAATAAAAGGTTTCCAATCCATTTATGTCCCTTCTTTTACCTCTTGATGCATTTGCATGAATACTTACAAAGATATCTGCCTCCGTATTATTAGCAATGGAAACTCTTGGAGGTAAATCTAAATCAACGTCATTTGTTCTAGTCAATCTTACTTTGACACCTTTTTCAGAAAGTAAATTTTTAACTATTTTTGAAACCTCTAGAACAACATCTGTTTCTCTAATACCACCAATACCTATTGCTCCAGGATCAGGTCCTCCATGCCCTGGATCGATTACAACCTCAAACTTGTTTCGTTTTACCTCTGGTAGTTTCAAGTAACCATAATTGTTTTTCTTCTTATTAATTAAATTTTGATTAGCTTTGATATTTCCTCTTTTCTTTTTAACTAAACCTTCAGCAATCTTTTTAAATGAATATTTTGGGTTAAATAGTTTAATTCTCCATCTATTTTGATCTAAACCAACCATTTGCCAAGTCAAAGGTTTCAAATAAGTTTCTTCGTTAAATTCAATCACTAGTCTTGTTTTACCTTTATCTGGTTTACCTAATCTAATTTCTTTTATTGGACCATTACCTTTTATTGTTCTGGGATTTTTTAATTCTCCTGGAAAATCTACCCAGAATCTATCTCCCGATATTTGGTTAGCCTTCTGAAAGTATGCTTTTAAATTTGTATTTGATTTAGTTCTTAACTCTAAAACTCCATTAGTATTTATAGCCCATGCCGCAAGAGCACTTGAAGATTTAACTGGAAGGATTGAAGAATTTAAAAATAAAAAAACGGATAAATAACAATAAAGTTTATTATTTAAAAACTTTATCATTAGTTTGAAAACAATTTGTTTTTTCTATGTTTTAGGCTTGGCATCTGCTCCCTAATTTTCTTTACTCTTTCTTTATCGGCAGGAGCTATTGCGGCTCCCTGAGTCTTTCCAGCATCAGATAAAACTGTACCCCAAGGGTCAATTACCATTGCATGGCCATGACTTTGCCTTCTTCCATAATGAATCCCGGTTTGAGCTGGAGCGACTACATATGCAGTATTTTCAATTGCTCTTGCTTGTAATAGGATTTGCCAATGATCTTTTCCAGTAAATGCTGTAAAAGCTGCGGGAATCATAATTAGCTCTGCACCATTGGAAGACAAATATCTATAGAGTTCAGGAAATCTTACGTCGTAACAGATCGATAATCCTATTTTGCATAAACCTGGTACATCTACAACTGGTGGATAATCTGCTCCAGATAAAATAGTGGATGATTCCTTGTATAAATTTCCATCTGGCAAATCAACATCAAACAAATGAATCTTGTCGTATTTTGCCAAAATCTGTCCATCTTTCCCAAATAAGGCTGACCTATTAAAAGTATGACTTTCATCTCCAGCAGGGACAGGATACCCTCCTCCCAAAAGAAAAACTTGATATCTTTGTGACATAGTTTTTAGAAAATTTGCACACTTCTCAGACAATTCAGAAGCTAATCTAAGTTTTTCATCATCTCCTCCTAAAAAAGCAAAATTCTCGGGCAATCCTATTAACTCAGCACCTCTTCTAGCAGCTAATTCAATCTGTTCTTCTGCTGCAATAAAATTTGCTTCTACATTTGAAGTACTCGTAATTTGCAATGCAGCTACCAAAAAATCAGTCAAGACTTTACTCCTAGTGAACAAATTCGTAAATCATGAGGCACGAATCACACCTCTTTCAACTTGAGCTGGAACAATATCTAAGCAATCAAGTTCAGAGCAACATTTAAAATCATCCTCATAATCTCCAAGACTTGTCAATCTTTTGCCATGGGTTGCTGTTTTTAAACATTTCAAAATATCATTTTTCCAAAGATCCCAAAGTGCCAAAGCAGCTTGTAATTCGTCATTTAGAATATTAATTTCAAAATCACAGTTCTGTTGTAGATATGAAGCCAAAGCACCAGCAGCTAAGGAATCCTCAAGTGAATAAGAGCCTTCCCAACCACTACCAAGTATTAAAAGATTTTCTGTTTTTAATGAAATGATTTTTTCGGCAACTGCTTTCCTATTTGGGAGACCCATAGCAAATAAATGCTTAGCATTTTGAACTTTTTGTAAAGATTTAGTCCCATTAGTCGTACTCATAAATAATCTTTTACCATTAACAACATTTTTTGTAACTGATAAAGGAGAATTCCCTAAATCAAAGCCCTCAATCTTCTTTCCGCCTCTCTCTCCAAGCATTAGTCTCTTTTCAGGTTGCCAATTAATTGCAGATTTTTTCAACAAATCTAGATCTGCAAAAACTTGGATTGAATCAGCTCCATTTTTTAAAGCCCAAGAAATTGTGGTTGTAGCTCTTAAAACATCAATTACAACTGCAATGTCTGGACTTGTTTCTGGAACATCCTTTGCAACGTGATAATAAGTAAGATTAATAATCAAGACCTTTTCTAGCTTTATTATAGAAAACAGTTACTTAATTTGATTATTTTTTTTTAAAAACAAACTTATTGATAATATATAACTAATTTGTTTTAACAGAAATCTTATCAAGTATTTAATTTGAAAATGAATAATATCCGCACAATAAAAAGTGGAGTTAATTTAAAAGGAAATGTAAAAGTACCTGGAGATAAATCTATTTCTCATAGAGCTCTAATAATAGGCAGTATTGCAAAGGGTGAGACGACTATTGAAGGGTTTTTACATTCTGAAGATCCGCTTTCAACCGCTGATTGTCTTAGAAAATTAGGTGTAAAAATACCCGAAATAAAAAAAAATGAGCCTTTTACTATTTCAGGATTGGGTCTTGATGGATTAAAAGAACCCAAAGAGATTCTAAATTGTGGGAATTCGGGAACCACCATGAGATTGTTAATGGGGTTACTTGCCGGTCAAGAAGGCAAGAATTTTATATTGACAGGTGATATTTCTCTCAATGAAAGGCCAATGGGGAGAGTTGGCAAACCATTATCGTTGATGGGTGGGAAAATTTTTGGTAGAGAAAAAGGAAACAAAGCTCCAATCTCAATTGATGGGAATAAACTAAAAGGATGTGTTATTGGAACCCCTGTAGCAAGCGCTCAAGTAAAATCCGCAATCTTATTAGCAGGCCTCAAAGCTTCTGGAACCACTTCTGTTATTGAGCCAGCATCTTCAAGAGATCATACTGAAAGAATGTTAAAAGCCTTTGGAGCAGACATCAGTATCAGAGGAGAATTAGGAAGAAATGTAGTTATCAAGTCAGGGGGTAACTTAATTGGCCAGAGAATATTGATTCCTGGGGACATAAGCTCTGCTTCTTTTTGGATGATTGCTGCATCTATTGTTCCAAATTCGGAGGTTTGTATTCAGAATGTCGGATTAAATCCTACTAGAACAGGGATTTTAAATGTAATGGATTCAATGGGGTGTAATTATGAGATTTTAGATAAATCGATTATTGCAGGTGAACCTATTGGATCTATTAAAGTAAAGACTTCAAATAATTTAAGACCATTCATTATTGAAGGAGATATTCTCCCAAAACTTATAGATGAAATTCCTATCCTTACTGTGGCTGCCTGTTTTTGTAATGGAGTTTCTGAAATTAAAGATGCACAAGAATTAAGAGTTAAGGAGACAGATAGATTAACAGTCATGGCAAGACAGTTACAAAAATTCGGCGCTGAAATAACAGAAAAAGAGGATGGGTTAATTATTAATGGGCAATCAAAATTTCATTCTGCGGAGGTAGACAGTGAGACAGATCATAGAGTTGCGATGAGTCTTGCTATTGCTTCACTTCTTGCCAAAGGCACCTCAAAAATCAAGAGGGCAGATGCAGCTAGCGTCTCTTATCCCACTTTTTGGGAAGAGCTGGCCAAACTAACTAACTAAATTAAAAAGTTTTTGTCTGAATTAATAGAAGTTTTAACTAAAGATGGCAGTTACTCTTTAAGAAGTGCGTTTTTTCAAGAGAACTTCCATAGTTTATTAGGCGCATTGGAGGAAACAAAGTTAAAGTTTACTGCTACTTCTAATTTGCAAAGATTTAAGGGTAAATCTCTAAATGTTTTGGATATATGTTTTGGTTTAGGATACAATTCCGCTTCATTATTAGATGAATTAATTAAACAAAAATCGTATTTAAATTTGTATGCGTTGGAGATTGATAAAAAGCCTCTTGAATATTCGCTTAGAAATGAATCTTTCCTTAAATTATGGGCTCCAAAAGTCAGAACAATATTTGAATCATTGTATCGTAAAGATTACTTTGAGGATCAATTTTTCAAATGCAGTGTTTTGTGGGGTGATGCTAGAGAAAAAATCAAAATTATTCCTTCATCTGTTAAATTTGACCTGATTTATTTAGATGGTTTTTCACCTCAAAAATGCCCACAAATATGGACAATTGAATTTTTATCTAAAGTCACAGAAAATCTTAATTCTCAGGGTTATTTAATAACTTATTCTTCTTCAGCGGCAGTAAGAAAAACTTTAAGAAATCTTGGATTAGAAATTTTTACTATTAAGCCAAGTTTCAATAACAGAACTTTATGGAGTCAGGGAACTGTCGCAATATCAAAATTTGATAAGAATAAATTGAAACATAATTTCAATTTTGAAAAGTTATCTTTAATGGAAGAGGAACATCTGCTGACTAAAGCTAGTATTCCATATAGAGATCAAGATTTAAACTCAAGTAAAGACGATATAATCAAAAGAAGATTAGATGAGCAATTGTTCTCGAATCTATTATCTACAAAAAAATGGAGAGAGAAGTGGGGAATGACGAAGTTATCCGTTAAGAGTTAGATTTAAATAAATATTCCAAATAAACATGTTAAGTGTTGCGATATTAGCTGCAGGCAAGGGCACTAGGATGGAGAGTTCATTGCCTAAAGTTTTACATAAAATTTCTGGTAAAAGTCTTCTTCAAAGAGTAATTGATTCATGTTTCGAATTAAAACCTGATCAAATTTTCGTAATTACTGGACACAAATCAAAAGAAGTACAAAATTCGATCCCAAAAGATAAAAAAATTCATGTTGTTATTCAAGAACCTCAATTAGGAACAGGTCATGCTATCCAGGTCCTTTGTAGAGAAGTAAAAAAACATGAAGGGAACCTTTTAGTACTAAACGGCGATGTGCCACTCATTAGGCCTAGTACTCTAAAAAGGCTTTTATATTTACACGATTCAAAAAAAGCTGATGTTTCTTTAATTACTACAAAGAAAACAAATCCTCATGGATATGGCAGAGTTTTTTTGAAGGGGGATTTTATAGAGAGAATTGTTGAAGAAAAAGATTGCGATGATCTAGAAAGAGAAAATCCCTTAATAAATGCAGGTGTTTACTGTTTTAACTGGGGTAACTTGTCAGAAATAATTAATACCTTGCAAAGTAATAATAAACAAAAAGAAATTTACTTAACAGATACAGTATCTTTACTAGAAAATTCCTTAAGCCTCGAGGTAGAGGATAATGGAGAGCTTCAAGGAATTAATAATAGAATTCAACTATCAGAATGCGAGGATAATATTCAGAATTCAATTAAAGAAAAGCATATGCTTAATGGTGTAACTTTTATAAATAAAGCAAGTTGTTCAATTAGTGAAGAGGCTGAAATTGGTAAGGATGTAACCATAGAGGCTAATACACATATAAGAGGGAATACCAAAATAAATGGTCATTGCATTATCGGACCAAATACTTTTATTGAAAATTCTAATGTGGGATTAAATTGTGAAATTTCAAACTCTACTGTTTATGATTCTCAGATAATGGAAAATATTAAAATTGGCCCTTACAGCCATATAAGACCTAATTCCAAAATATCTTCCTTTAGCAAAATAGGTAATTTTGTTGAAATCAAAAATAGTCAATTAGAGGAAGAATCTAAAGTAAACCATTTAAGTTATATTGGCGATTCTATTATTGGAAGATCTACAAATATTGGAGCAGGCACTATTACTGCAAATTTTGATGGTCAGAAAAAACATCAAACAAAAATTGGTAAAAATTCCAGTATTGGTGCAAATACAGTTTTTGTAGCACCAATAAATCTCGGAGAATCAGTTACAACAGGAGCTGGTTCAGTTATCACAAAAGACTCCAAAGATAATTCATTGGCAATCTCAAGAAGTAAGCAAGTAAATATAGAAAATTGGGAAAGAAAGAAATCTTAATTTAATTGATTAATTCAATAATTTTTTCAAGTTGCCAACTTCTGCTACCTTTTATAAGAATAGAATCACCTTTTTTTGTGGATTTGTTTATCTCTTTAGGTACATCTTTAATATTATTTAAAACTAAAAATTTTTTCTTATCTTTTAAATAATTGGTATAAATTTTTTCATTTTTGTTATCGCAAATAAATAAACATTTTTTTATGTCTGAATTATTTATTAAGTTGAATATTTCTTTATGATATTTTTCAGATTCTTCTCCTAATTCTTGCATACTTCCAAATATGAAAAATTTATTTCTCGGTTTTTCAAGCAGGTTTTTAATACATGCTTTTACTGACTCTGGCGAAGCATTATATGATTCATCATATATTGTTGTTTTTGCTGATTTAAGAATTTTATTCCTTCCGCCTAAAATTGCAAAATCAAATTTATTAAAATTTGCAAAATTAATGCCTAGCTGTTTGGCAACTGCATAAGCAAATAAGAAATTCGAAGCATTGTGAAATCCCTCAAGTGAAATTTCAAAGATATTTTCTTCAATTACGATTGTTTTATTCGAAGGATCATAAAATCCTCGCAGATTATTATCTTTCTTGAAACTCTCCTTTTTATTTTCTATATTTAATAGGTTTACTTTTATAATTCTACCTTTCCAAACTTCTTTTAAAGTTTTTTCTAAGAATGGATCATTTGCTGGAATTATTACAACTCCTTCGGGATTTAAGTACTTACTAATTTCACACTTTGCATAAGTAATATTTTTTTTTGAACCTAACAATCCAATATGAGCCGTGCCAATGTTAGTAATAACTGCAATATCGGGTTCACTATATTTAGATAAATTCTCGATCTGTCCAAGACCTCTCATCCCCATCTCAAGAACTAAAGCTTTATCCTCTATATCTGCAGCAAGAATAGTGAGACCAACTCCAATCTCATTATTGAAATTTGCATGAGATAATTTAATTCTTCCAAGTTTATTTAAAACTCCACCAATCATTTCTTTTGTTGTTGTTTTACCCACTGAACCGGTTATTGCGACAATAGGGACATTTAATTTTTTTCTTTTTAGCAATGCTAATTTTTGAAATGCCTCTAATGTGTCATTTACAACCCAATAAGGAAAATTACTAGGAAGTAATCTCTGCATACCTTTTTTTATTACTACTGATTTAACTCCCTTATCTAAAACATTTGGAAGGAAACTATGTCCATCAAAATTTTTACCCTCTATAGCTATAAAAAGATCATTTTTTAATAAAGTTCTACTATCAATACTTATATTTTTAAAATTTAAAAAATCTCTTTTCCCATTGCTCAGATTTTTAATATCCCCTAAAACATTGTTTAATTCTGATAAAGAGAATTCCATTAAAAAATTAAGTCATACTTTTTTTAAAGATGGATCAGCCGATTGTCCGTAAGAGAATTTTTCAACTTCAGCAAAATCTGGAGATGGTTCTTTAATTCCACAAACATCTTTATACATAATTTCGTATTCGAGAGCGGATCTTTGCCAACTAAACTCTTGGCTCATTGCTCTTTTTTGCAATAGTTCCCAACTATCTTTATGCCTAAAGGCCTCCCAAGACCTTACTAAAGATGTATAGAAATCTATAGGTTCAAAGCGATCGAAGCAAAAACCAGTGCCACTATTATTTTCTGGATCATGAGGCAAAACTGTATCAACTAAACCTCCTACTCGCCTTACTATTGGAATAGAACCATATCTCATAGCAAGTAGTTGACTAATCCCACAAGGTTCGAATCTACTTGGCATTAAAAACGCATCAGAGCCACCATATATAAGTCTTGATAAAGAATCATCATAAGTAAGAAATACAGAAAATCTTCCTGGGTAATCTAATGCAAGTTGCCATAATCCAGACTCTAAATATCTATCACCAGTCCCTAAAACAACTATTTGCGAATCTGTATATGCTAAAAGTCTTCTTGAAACTTGTAGAAGTAAGTCAACCCCTTTCTGATCAACTAACCTACTGACCATACCTAAAAGATATTTTTTAGGATTAACTTCGAGACCCATTTCTCTCTGCAAAATTTTTTTATTTTCTAGCCTATTTTCTAAATTCTTAATACTAAATTTTGCAGGTAAAATTGGGTCTTTGGCAGGATTCCATTCATCAAGATCTATGCCATTAAGAATTCCCCTTAATTTACCTGAAATGTAATTGAGTAATCCTTCAAGGCTTTCCCCATATTCATGGGTTTTAATTTCATCTGCATAAGTCGGAGAAACAGCATTGACCCTATCTGCGTACAACATTGCCGCAGCCATTGTGTGGTCTCCATGCATATACCAAGGACACCAAGTCATTTTTTCAAGTTTCCATCTCCAAGGGCCTTGGTATTTTAAATTATGAATTGTGAAGACAGTACTAATTTCTGGGTCCTGATGCATCCACACAGGAATCATGCCAGTGTGCCAATCATGGCAATGGAGAACTTGAGGTTTCCAACAATTCCAGGCAAATTCTGCAGTGGCACTTGCAAAAAATGTAAAGCGCCAGTCCTCATTTTCGCCTCCGTATATTTGGTCAGAGTCAAATGTTGGATGGCCCACTAGATAAATCACATAATTATGAATGGGATGTTTTGCTTCATATACAGCGAAATCAGTCCCCATTGTATTTGCTCTAAAGATTGGTTCATTAGATACCTCTAAAAGACTCCACAATTTTCCATATCCTGGAATTATTACCCTTACATCGTGACCAAGTTTTATCAAAGATGGTGGTAAAGAACCAACCACATCTCCCATGCCTCCAACTTTGATCATTGGAGCACATTCAGCAGCGGCAAGAAGAATTCTCATTGATAATTATTTAAAAAGTTCTTTTGAAAAATAAACTAGGGTGTCCATTTAAAGTCAGAAAAGTCTGGTGGACGCTTTTCAAGAAAGGCATCTCTACCTTCTTGAGCTTCTTCAGTCGAATAGAATAATTGAGTTGTGTATCCAGATAATTCTTGAATACCAGCAATCCCATCATTCTCCGCATTGAATGAAGCTTTAAGAATACGAATAGCAGTTGGACTATTTCGTAAAATCTCTCTTGCCCAGATTACACCCTCAGCTTCTAATTCTTCAATCTTTGTAATTGCATTTATCAAGCCCATCTTAAGAGCTTCCTTAGAATTATATTTTCTACATAAAAACCAAATTTCTTTTGCTTTTCTTTGACCAACAAGTCTTGCTAAATAACTCGATCCAAAACCGGCATCAAAACTACCAACTCTTGGGCCTGTTTGACCAAATATTGCATTTTCAGAGGCGATACTGAGATCACAAATTAAATGAAGTACCTGGCCTCCTCCAATTGCAAAACCAGGAACTAAGGCAATAACCACTTTAGGCAAACTTCTTATTAATCTTTGAAGTTCAAGTACATTTAATCTCTGCTTCCCTTCATCATTTTTATATCCATTTTCACCTCTTACACTCTGATCACCTCCAGAGCAAAAAGAATGAATACCTTTCTTATCAGGTCCCGCACCTGTAAAGAGAACTACGCCAATAGTTTCATCATTTCTTACTATATTGAATGCGTTAATGAGTTCATCTATAGTTTGTGGCCTAAATGCATTTCTTTTTTCAGGCCGATTAATCGCAATTCTCGCAATTCCCTCATCTGATTTGTGAAACAATATATCCTCATAGGATTTACATTCTGACCAATTTAAAATTGTTTTACCAGGTAATACTTTCATGAAACCTAATTATTCAAAGATAGAAAATGATAAATTTAACTGCCAATTATTTTTTCTAGCAGGGCATTTTTTTCACAAATTTCATTTTCCGGATCAATATCAACTTTAATTATTACAGATTTCTGGATAGAAATGCTCCAATCGAAAGCCTCTCGTAATTTTTTAAAATTTGTCACATTTCTAAAGTTTACTTGATAGCCCTCTGCGAGTTTTGGCCAGTTTATTTCTTTTGGCATAAGAAAAAGTTTTTTTAATTCATCTCCTTTTAAATTTTCTTTATAAATACGATTAAATATATTTCCGCCATTATTATTTATCAAAAGAATTGTTAAATTCATATCAATTGAATTTTCAATCAGCCAACCGTTTATATCATGAATAAAAGACAAATCTCCAGTCACAAGAAGTAGAGGATTTTTAATTCTAGAAATACCTAATGCAAGCGATAAAGTACCATCTATGCCCGAAGCTCCTCTAAAGCTGAAACAATTTCTTGTTAAAGTACCATTCTCAGAAAATGTAAGCCAATCTCTAATCGGGCTACTCGCCGAGAGCATTATAGGATTTTTAGCTGGCCATATTTTTGGGACAAGATTTGCAAGCTTATACTCAGTAATTTGATTATCTTGAGTAATATTCTCTTTTAAAATTACTTTAATCTGCTCGCCTTTCTTTATTAAATCTAGAGCCATCGGAGTAAGAGACTTTCTATTTTTTCTATTAATTGATAATTCTTCAAACAATAGAGCAGTAAAATTTGATAACCCAAAATCATATTCAAATGATTTTTTTATTGGGTCCAATTTTCTATAGTTTTTTTCTTTTATAAGAATTTGTATCCCTTCGAATGTTTTTAAAAACTTCTCTAAATCAATTGAGGATGACATAGGACCAAGCCTCAAAAGTTGACGACAATTAATTAAATTATTATTTTTTCTTAAAACTAATTCCCAATTCAAAACTAATCCTCTCAAATCAGAATAAACCCCTGAAACAGGATCAGCAAATACTGGCCAACCAGTAATTTCTTGTAATTGCCCTAAAGATTTATTAAAAGAATTTAAATCATTTATGGAACCTTGATAGGGACCTACCAAAATAACGCCAGATTCATCTAAATTTAAACTTTTTAAAATTTCTAAGAATTTGTTTTTATCAGACTTTATTTCAATTTCCTGAAATGTATATTTTTTCTTTAAATAAATCCTCTCAAAAACCTCTAAAACATTTTTTTTATTCATAAATGAAATACCTAAAGGCTTATCAATAGGAATATTTAAATGAATAGGACCAGGGAAGGTTGATATTTGTTTCTCAGTAATTCGAACTAAATTTAAAATTTCATTTTCTTGTGTTTCATGAAGTCCATTTAAATTTGTACTTAAAACTCTTCTGCAAACTGAACTCAAAAATTCTTCTTGATTTACTGTTTGATTAGCGCCACAATCTTTTAATCTTAAGGGTCTATCAGCAGTAAGAAATATAATGCCTTTACAAGATCGGTCTGCCTCTACTGCTGCTGGCATTAAATTACTTACGGCAGTCCCAGAAGTAGTAATGACTAAACAAAGATTACCTGATGCAGTAGAAATTCCAAGAGAGTGGAATCCCGCAGATCTTTCATCAATTGAATTAAAAATATTTACCAGTCCTAGTTTATTTAATTCTCCAGCAGCTATTGCTAGAGGTGCTGATCTACTACCAGGACATATTATTAAATTTTGAACTCCAATTTTTATAAGAAGATTCAAAAGTTGTAAACTTCTAAGAAAATTTTTGCATTCAATAGATGATGTCATAATTTATATAAATGCTTTGGGATTTTCCTTATAACTGAATTAAATAAAACATGTCTACAACTCAAGAAAAAAGAAATTCAATACTAAAGGATTTTAAAAATCTTTTAATCTGGATATCTATTGCTTTAATTATACGATGGCAGGTTATAGAGCCAAGATGGATCCCATCAGGTTCAATGCTTCCAACTCTTCAAATACAAGATAAAATTCTTGTTGAGAAAGTAACCCCCAAAATCACGTCCAAATCAAATCTTACAAAATTAAAAAATAAAATAGTTGTTTTTAACGTTCCTGAACAATTAATTAATGCTGGTTATGAAGCAGACACTGCACTAATAAAAAGAGTAATTGGGATACCTGGAGACAAGGTAGAAGTAAGAGACGGTAACCTTTACTTAAATGATATCGCTCAAAAAAATTACGTTTTTGACAAAAACATTAATTACTCTATAGGGCCTTTTATTGTCCCAGAAGAGTCATTATGGGTAATGGGAGATAATAGAAATAACAGTATGGACTCACATATTTGGGGATTTTTACCCTATGAAAAGGTTATTGGTAAAGCTATTTTTAGATATTGGCCGATTAATAAAATTGGACCTATTCGGTTCCCTGCCCTTAATAATTTAGATTAATGGGTACGTGATGTTGTAGGGTTTTTATATCTTGAAATTGTAGAAATGTTTAATCCAGAATTTCTTGCTACTGAAAATAATGATCCAAACGATGAGAATGATTTAATCCAATATTTACAAAAACAATCTCCAGAAGTTTTGCAAAGAGTAGCAAAATCAGCTAGTGAAGATATTCAAGAAATTATTAGACATAATGTTCAAGGTCTTCTTGGAATGCTTCCTTCAGATCAATTTGATGTAAAAATAACATCTTCAAAAGACAACATTGCTAATTTATTATCTTCTGCAATGATGACAGGATATTTCTTAAGACAAATGGAGCAAAGAAAAGAGCTGGAACAAACTCTTAAAAATGATGAAAATATGTCTATTGAAGAACAATAGTTTTTAAAGATTTACTTCTTCAGGAATTATTCCTAGTTCAAATAACTTTTTATATAAACTCATCAAAAATTTATTATCCTCAGGAAGTTTATCCCATTTTTGGGAATTAATTTCATTAATTAATTTTTGACAATCTTCTATTGTAAATTTTATTGGTGCCGTAAAATGAGCTGGAATCAAATATTCCATATCTTTAAAAGACTTGATATCTTCTAACCATTTAAGTAAAACTTCTTTTGAACGCGGAAAAATTAATTTCTGTAAAACTGGGGCAACTTGAATCTTAGGAGCATCTTTACCCATTATTTCAGCAAGAGAGGATTCCCAATCTTCGTTCCATAAAAAAGGATAAATACCGAAATGAGATCTCCAATTTCTAAGATCTTTTTTGAATGAATACTTAAATATATTTTTTAAAGGTGGAATATTTAATTTACCTGGTTTCAAAAAAGATGAAAATAAGACCAACCTTTTCCATCCTTTTTCTCTGTGTTCGATGGAGTCAATCAAAGGTTCATCTCCTCTCTCTCTAGAATGAAAAAGAAGCGGAGTAGGATCAAAATCAAATATCTCAGGTGGTATGGAGTCTATTCCAACTAATGCGTCTGTTACATGAAGAGTGTTCGTGGGATAATGGAAACAGCTTATCTCCTGGTATCTTCCAAGTCCTAAATTCAGTGGGCCTAGTGAAGACCATTTAAAGGAGTTTGTATGTGGAGTACCTTCCTCAAACAGTATTCTCGATCTTTTTGATGGAATTCCTAAAAAATCTAGTGGTAGATTAATGGGGAAACTCCATTGTCCAGGACAAAGCCAAATTTCTGCATCTTTAAAAATTCTTGAAAGAGCTGGTAGCCCGATTTTATGTTCGAGTCCAGAGGCACTCGGTAGAATTATTGTTTTTACGTTGCCTTGAATCTTAATTAGTTTTTCTAACTCATTTATTAATTCTTTTGTCGGAGGCAGTGGATTTATTAGCATCAATCCATTATCAACCTTAATTACTGTCATTCTTATTGGAACTGCAACATAATAAAGTCCCTGTATTTGTTCCAAGGACCATATTTGATCAGGAATTAATTCTCTTAAAATTGTTTTCTTTTTCCCATAAGGATATAAGGGGAATAATGGCCACCAATTCCATTTTTTATTTAAAGTTTCTTCCACCACTATAATTTGTACCCAGCAAATAATTTCTTTAGCTTAAATATTCCGTATCTTGGGGCGAATAAAAAGGCAAATAAAAATATAAAAGTTTGCGCCAAGACAATTGATCCACCTGTTTCAAGATCAAACCAAAAACTAACATAGATTCCTATAAGGCTTGAGATAATTGCACTTAGTACTGAAATTACTGTCATGTTATCAAACTTATCCGTAAGTAAATATGCTGTAGCCCCTGGTGTAATCAACATTGCAACTACCAAAATAATACCAACAGACTGCAAGCCCACAACAGCTGCCAAAGATAAGCATGTGAGGAGTAAATAATGAAGAAAAAACACGTTAATTCCTACAGTTTTTGCATGCCTAGGATCAAAACAATAAAGCATTAAATCTTTTCTAAAAATTGATAAAAGGATTACTACCAATAAAGAAATGAATATGGTTTGTTTTACATCTGAAAGTGATATTCCTAATGGACTGCCAAAAAGAATTGAGTGTAGATCAATATTACTCTTAATCTTAGAAACCAATACGATTCCGAGAGCGAAAAATCCAGTAAATACCAACCCAATAACAGTATCCTCCTTAATCCTAGATTTCTGCTTAATAAACCCTATCAATGCGACAGAACCAACTCCAAAAATAAATGCCCCTAATGAGAAAGGAAGACCTAATGCATAAGCAACCACAACACCAGGCATTACTGAATGTGACACAGCATCTCCCATTAAAGCCCATCCTTTAAGAGTTAAATAACTAGATAGGAAACCACAAACAGCTGCTACTAATGAACTCATAAGAAGTGCTTTTCTCATAAAGCCATGAGTTAATGGATCTGTTATGAATGAATCTAAAGTTAAAAAAGAACAGAGCTCCATATAATTTAAAATTTAGGATTCTGGTCCAAACAAGAAATCAGGTGAAATCCCTCCAAAAGTAGTTGTAATATTTTCAGGAGTAAACACTTCAGAGGTCTCGCCATAAGCTACAACAGTTTTATTTATTAAAAGAACCAAATCACAAAATTCACGGACATGAATCATATCATGCGTCGATAATAATATAGTTTTTCCCTCATTTTTAAATTGAATAAATAATTCCGAGATAAGTTTCTCAGTTCTTATATCAACACCTGAAAAAGGCTCATCAAGAAGTAATATTGACGCTCTTTGCGCAATTGCTCTAGCTAAAAAAGTTCGTTTTCGCTGTCCTCCAGATAAGTTACCAATAGGAGTAGACAAATGATCAGTAAGATCAACTCTCTCAATAGCATCTTTAACCGCCTGAACATCCGACTCTCTAGGACACCTAAAAATATTCATCGAACCATATCTTCCCATCATCACTACATCCCAAACACTTATTGGAAATTGACTATCAATTCCCTCATTTTGAGGGACATAAGCAATTGTCTGATCTTTTTGAGCAGATCTTACAGACTCTCCATTTATTCTAATTTTTCCCTTGGAAATATTTACAAAACCAGTTAAAGCATTAAAAAAAGTTGTTTTACCAGCCCCGTTCATCCCTACTAACCCGCAGATCTGCCCAGGTTTCAATCTTAAATTAGCATCATACAAAGCTACCTTACCGTTATAGTCTACGCAGATATTCTCTGCATCAATCCTAAAGTTTTGATAATTGATTGTTTCCATAATTCAAAAAAGCCCTTTTTTAATCAAATCCAAATTATGCTCAAGCATTTTTATATAGGAACTAGCAGGCCCACTATCAACAGATAATGAATCAACAAAAAGATTTCCTCCAAAATTAGCTCCAGTTTCGTTTACAACAACCATTTGAGACTCGTTACTTACAGTGCTTTCGCAAAATACAGATGGGACATTTTTTTCTTTAACTAGTGAGATTGTTCTTGTCATCCTTTTAGGAGTAATTTGACTTTCAGCATTAACTGGCCACAAATAAACTTCCTCTAATCCATAATCATTTGTTAAATATGAAAAAGCACCTTCACAACTTACTAGATACCTCCTGTCTTTATTTAAGTTATTAATAAAAAGTGAGAATTCTTTATCTATTTTCGAGAGTTTATCTTTATAAATTTTTCCATTTTCTTCAAATACTTTTCTTTTTGATGGCATCAATTCTGATAAAGAATCCACGAGAATATCTACATATAGGATCCCTCTTTTTGGAGAAATCCAGGCATGAGGATTGGGTTTCCCTTCATAAAAATCTTCACTGATAAAAATAGGATCTAAATCTTCGGCGACAGTAATTCTTTTAACTTTTAAATTAGAAACAAATTTTTCAGCCCATAATTCAAATCCAAATCCATTATCTATAAAAACAAAAGCACGAGAGGCATTTACCAAATCGCTTGGAGTGGGTTGGTAGCCATGAACTTCAACTCCAGGTTTCGTTATTGATCTAACAATAAAGTCATCTTTAGCAACATTTCTAATTATGTCCGCCAAAACAGTGAAACTTGCCAGTATTACTTCTTTACTTTCATTTTTATTTGATATTCTCTTACATGATCCTGATGCTAGAGAGAGCAGAAGTAACAAACTTAAAAAAAGAATATTCTTTCTCATATTTAACATTCATCCTTAAATTATGAACTAAAAGATAGTTTCATAAGAGGTTTTCTAAGATCAGAAATAAATCCTTTCCAATTTATTTTTTCTTTTTCAAAAGCTTTTTCAACAATTTTCTCAGAATTTTTCTTTATAAAATCCAAATCAGGTTCTTCTACTCCTTTTGTTATTGCCATAAAATCAGCCAAAGAACTCGATACTACTCTTGTTAAATAAGCAGCGCTGACAGCCTGAAATGTTCCAGAGACAAGCCAATTTGGGCCATGTAATTTTGTTATACCAATAAGAGTCTGCCCGCTCCATTCAATAACTCCCTGAGCAATTGCAGTCTTTAAAATCTCTTTAGACACTTTATCTAAAATTTCAGGAGACCAATTACATCCCCATATAGACTTGATTTCTTTAATCATTAATGAATTTAGTACTGTCATTGCCATAACATCAATTGATGGGATAGGAGATAAGAAAACAGTTGTGGCGACAAGAATTTGATTTTTTCTTTGTATACCTTTTAACTGAATTCTTCTTATCCCTTCAATTTCAGATTGCCAGGAAACATGAAGTTCTTTCAAGAGCCTTTTTTTTGTATTTTCAATATTTTTAGATGAACTTATGAAAAACTTCCTTAACGAAAAAGGTATATTTGTTATTTCATTCTTATTCACATCAAAAGTAATAATTTTATTTATAAAGTCATTTGAAATTTGAGACTTTAGGTCTTGTATCTGATTTTTTGCTTCTATTTCGTTGGAAGTTAAAGCCACCAACCAGATTGGCATATTTTTAGGAAACTTTTCCAGCCACAAAAAATCATTTGCCGACAAAGGCAAGTTTATAAAATACAAGACTGCATCACTATTCAAAGCTTCTTCTGGAATAATTTCAGAAGAATTGTATTTAGGAAGTTTTTCGAATAAATCAAAGTCAAACTTATCTGCTATAAAATAACTTTTCAAAACAGACTGACAACTTTGATAATGTTTTTGTCCAATACAACTTATTTTTTCTTTTTCACATCTATTAAGGATCGATTCAAGTATTTTTTGTCTTTTTGCATTCTGTTTCTCTAATTCATTTGTTGCCTCAAGTTCTTCAAAAAAATTTAAATCTTCATTACATAGATTTATCCAACCATCTAAATTATTTGGCTCATTAAATTTAGGCTTATCATTCTTCAAGTAAAAATATCCCCCCAAACACAACGCAAAAAATCCTATTGAGCCTCCTGCAAAATGAATTAAGTCACTGACAAACCATTCACCAAAACCTAATAACAATAGAATAATAAGAAGATTTTTTTTTGGGAACTTTATGAAATCCTTTAAAAGGTTGTTTTTACTAATATCAAACACAATGCTTTTTTTCTCTAATTTTATTTTAATGCAAGTTGTGAATGAGAAAAGCGAAATTACATAAGTCGTTAATCAATAGATAAAAATTTAAGGAATTTAAAAAGACTTATTGCATAACAAGATGCTAAGTTAATAGACTATTTAAATAACTTAAGAAAAATCAAGATGTCTAATTCAAATTTCAGCAATAATCCTGGACAAGAAAATTACAGAGCTCATTCTAATAATGAGAGATCTAATTTCCGAGATAGATCAGGTGGTAGAAGAAATGAAGGAGGATTCCGCATAAGATTGAGTGATAACGAAATGAAAGCTGTTAAATCAATTCAAGAGAAATTTCAATTAAGGTCTACCGTTGCAGTTCTGGGTTTCTCTGTTAGAACACTTAGTGAAATGGTCAAAGACGAAAAATTGATTGAATCAATTAAAGAATATGCAAAAAATAATAAAAACTCCTCTCAGAATAGACAATCTCAAAATCCTTATGAAGAAAAGACAAAAACAGCTCCTGACCCATTTGCAAGACCACTAAAAAGCACATCAACCGAAGAGATTCAATCTAGCGAAGTAGAAGAGGATGACAAATAAAAAAAGAATTCTTTCGGGAGTTCAACCAACTGGTGATTTACATATTGGGAATTGGCTTGGGGCGATAAATAATTGGGTTAAGCTTCAAGATCAATATGAAACATTTCTTTGTGTAGTTGATTTGCACGCAATCACAGCTGCATATAATCCCGAAGAATTATCTAAAAACACTATCTCTACTGCAGCTTTGTACGTCGCTTGTGGAATAGATCCCAAAATATGCTCAATTTTTGTCCAAAGTCAGATTTCAGCACATTCAGAACTTTGTTGGATATTGAATTGCATGACCCCAATAAATTGGATGGAAAGAATGATTCAATTCAAAGAAAAATCCATACAACAAGGGAATAATGTATCTATTGGATTATTTGACTATCCAATATTGATGGCTGCAGACATCCTTCTTTATGACGCTGACTTCGTACCTGTAGGTGAGGACCAAAAACAACATCTTGAACTTGCCAGAGATATTGCACAACAGAGAATTAATGCCAGATTTAGTAAGGATAAAAATATTTTAAAAATCCCTCAACCAATCATCATGAAGAATGGTTCAAAAATAATGAGTTTAATTGATGGTTCAAAAAAGATGAGCAAAAGTGATCCTAATGAGGGCAGTCGCATCAACTTATTAGATCCTCCTGAAATAATCACAAAAAAAATAAAAAGAGCAAAAAGTGACAGTTCTATTGGAATTGAATTTAACAACGCTGAGAGACCAGAATCTAAAAATCTTTTGATGATTTATTCAATATTATCTGGCAAAGAAATTTCTCAATGTGAAAATGAATTCTCAGAGACTGGATGGGGGACATTTAAAAAATTAATCACTGAACAACTTATTGAATCACTAGAACCTATTCAGAAAAAATATAAATTATTAATTAATGATCCTTATCAATTAAATAAAATACTTGATGAAGGGAAGGGAAAAGCTGAAGATTTAGCAAATCAGACTTTAAAAAGAGTTAAATCAAAATTGGGATTCTTTTCAATGGAGAAATAAATTATGCCAACAATTACCTTGCCTGATGGTTCAAAAAAGGTTTTCGAAAAATCTGTAACTATCCTAGAAATTGCCCAGAGTATAGGCTCTGGATTAGCAAAAGCAACAATAGCTGGGAAAGTAAATGATGTTCTTCTTGATGCAACAATTCCTATAAATAGAGATTCCAAAGTTGTAATCATCACATCAAAAGATAAAGAGGGGATTGAAATAATAAGGCATTCCTTTGCTCACCTTATTGGCCATGCAGTTAAACAAATTTACTCTGATATTAAAATGGCGATTGGGCCTGTAATTGAAGATGGTTTTTATTACGATATTTTTTCTGAATACAGATTTACTCCTGAAGATTTAATAAAAATCGAAAATAGAATTAATAAATTAATAAAAACAAACTATGACGTTGAAATTTCACAAGTTTCTAAAGAGGAGGCAATTAAAACTTTTAAAGAAAGAGATGAGACTTTTAAATTACGAATAATAGAAGAAATTCCTGAAAAAGGTCTCATCAATTTATACAAGCACGAAGAATATATCGACATGTGTAGAGGGCCTCACGTACCCAACACAAGACATTTGAGACACTTTAAGTTACTTAAATTATCAGGCTCATACTGGAGAGGTAATAGCGAGAATGAATCATTACAGAGAATATATGGAACTGCATGGGCTAAAGAAAAAGAACTCAAAGATTATTTAACAAGGATTGAAGAAGCGGAAAAAAGAGATCATAGAAAACTTGGAAAAAAACATTCACTATTTCATATCCAAGAAGAATCTCCAGGAATGATTTTTTGGCATCCAAATGGATGGACAATCTACCAAGTACTGGAAAGATACATAAGAGAAATACTTAAAAAAAATAATTATTTAGAAATAAAAACCCCCCAAGCTGTTGATAAATCTCTCTGGGAAAAATCCGGTCATTGGGAAAAATTTAGAGACGATATGTTCACTACTGCATCCGAAAATCGAACTTATGCAATAAAACCAATGAATTGTCCATGCCATATTCAAGTATTTAATCAAGGTTTAAAAAGTTACAAGGATTTACCTATTCGTCTTGCTGAATTTGGTTCTTGTCACAGAAATGAGCCCTCTGGTGCACTTCACGGCTTAATGAGAGTAAGAAACTTTACTCAAGATGATGCTCACATATTTTGTACAGAAGAGCAAATTCAAGAAGAGGTATCTATTTTTATAGATCTTGTTTTCGAGGTTTATAAAACTTTTGGTTTTGATGAAATCATTATCAAATTATCAACTCGTCCTGAACAAAGGGTAGGTAGTGAAGAAATTTGGGATAAATCAGAAGAGGCTCTTACTAAAGCTCTCGATAATAAAAATCTAAAATGGGAACTTCAACCAGGAGAGGGGGCTTTTTATGGTCCAAAAATAGAATTCTCGTTAAAAGATTGTCTTAATAGAGTTTGGCAATGCGGAACTATTCAGGTTGATTTCTCAATGCCTATTAGATTGAATGCAACTTATGTAGATATTGATAATGAAAAAAGAAATCCAGTAATGCTGCATAGGGCAATTTTAGGATCCTTTGAAAGATTTATAGGAATATTAATTGAACAATATGAGGCAAAATTCCCAATTTGGCTTGCACCTTATCAAATAATTATAGTAAGTATTACTGAAAGAAATATTGAAAAGTGTTTAGAGTTTAATGAATTAATAAATAATAATGGTTACCGATCAAAAGTTGATATTAGGAATGAAAAAATTGGATATAAAATACGAGAGGCTACTCTCGGGAGAGTTCCTTTAATTGCAGTTATTGGTGATAAAGAAGAGGAAATCGATTCAGTCGCTTTAAGAGCCTTGAATGGAAAAAATTTAGGAATTTTCAATTTAACTAATCTTTGCAAATTAATGGATGAATTAATAGAAAAAAAAGGGAGAACAGAATAATCTCGAATATATGAATTTTCTCGCTTGCGATTTAGGAGGTACTAAAGTTCTATTAGGAATTTTCGAAAAAGAAATAAATAATAATTCGCCTAAGTTAATATTTAAGAAGAAATATATATCGTCTGATTGGGATTCTTTTGAACTAATCTTAGAAGATTTTCTCAAAAAAGAATGCAAAAATCTTACTCATCCTTCTTCTGCATGTTTCGCAGTGGCCGGTCCTCTATCTAATAACAACGCAAAAATCATTAACTTGTCATGGAATATTTCTGGAAATGCTTTACAGAACAAATTTAATTTTAAAAGCTGCGAGCTAATAAATGATTTCGCTGTACAAATTTATGGAATACCTTATTTAAAAAAAAATCAATATTCTACCATCCAAAAAGGATCCCATTCTGAAGGTGCTAATAATGATTTGCATGCCATTGTTGGCGCAGGGACTGGTTTGGGCATTGCAAGAGGAATAATATCAAGGGGAGAGGTAAAAGTTTTACCTAGTGAAGGTGGTCATGTTGAGTACTCCCCAAAGTCAAAATTAGAATGGGAATTAAAAATTTGGCTTAAGAATTATCTAAAAGTTGAAAGGATATCCTGTGAAAGAATTATTAGCGGCACTGGTTTATCAAGAATTGCCGAATGGAGACTAACCAAACCTGACGCCCAAAACCATCCTCTACAAAAGTATTTAAAAGAAATTAAAATTTTTGATGCTGCGAGAAAAGAACTACCTGAAAAAATTTGTAATCTTTCTAAAGAAGGGGATCAAATAATGATTGAAGTTGAGAGGATATGGTTAGGCGCTTATGCCTCTTTATTGGGAGATGTTGCTCTCCAAGAATTGTGTTTTGGCGGATTATGGATTTCTGGAGGAACCGCATCAAAACATTTCAAAAACTTTAAATCAGATTTATTTTTAAAACAATTTTTCGACAAGGGAAGATTAAAAGATATTCTTAAAACAATACCTATGAAAGTAATTTTAGATGAAGATTATGGACTTTTTAGTGCAGCTTGCAGAGCAAAAATGATTTTAAAAACTTAAAAACAAAAAATGTCTATTCCTGAAGTAGGTAAAAAAATAAGAGTAACAGTGCCTTCCACAACTGCCAATTTGGGGCCTGGATTCGATTGCCTTGGAGCAGCCTTAGATTTGTATAATGAGTTTATTTTTACAAGAATTGAAGGTGGTGGAGATAGATTTGATTTGATAATGGAAAGTACAGATGGTAATCATTTAAGAGGAGGACCTGAAAACTTAGTTTTTAGAGCAGCTCAGAAAGTATGGGATAGCGCAAATATGGATCCTTTTGCACTTGAAGCAAGAGTTAAGTTGGCAGTGCCGCCTGCGCGCGGGCTTGGAAGTAGTGCTACAGCAATAGTTGCTGGACTAATCGGAGCAAATGCAATAATGAACTCTCCATTGTCCAAAGAAAAACTCCTTGAACTTGCCATTGATATAGAAGGTCATCCAGATAATGTAGTTCCCTCTCTTCTGGGTGGGCTTTGTTTGACAGCCAGGGCTTCTTCTCAGAGATGGAGAATCATTAGATGTGATTGGCACGATTCAATTAAAGCTGTTGTAGCAATACCTGCAATTCGTCTAAGCACAAGTGAAGCAAGAAAGGTTATGCCCAAGAATGTACCCATATCTGATGCAGTTACAAATATGGGGGCACTCACTTTGTTACTAAACGGCTTAAAAGCAGGAAATGCTGAACTCATAAAAGAGGGAATGTTTGATAAGCTACATGAACCCTACAGATGGAAACTTATTAAGGGTGGATTAGAAGTTAAAGATGCGGCACTAAATGCAGGTGCTTTAGGATGTGCAATTAGTGGAGCTGGGCCAAGTATCTTAGCTTTGTGTAAAAAAGAAAATGGCAATAACGTCAGTCAAGCCATGGTGAAAGCATGGGAGAAGTCAGGTGTAGCTAGCAGAGCGCCGTTCTTAAACGTTCAAACAACTGGCAGTCAATTTAGCACTATCTCTGGTAAGTAGTTTTACTTAGGCATTTTTAATGTTATAGTCTCAAGCTAGTACAACTTCAACTAGAATAAAAAAATTATTCATTACATAAATGAATTTAGAATCTTTTCCTTGGTTATCCTCTATAGTTTTACTGCCTTTAGTTGGGGCATTAATAATACCTTTCTTGAGTTCAAAAGAAGGAGAAGATAATAAACTCCCTAGAAATATCTCATTAAGTTTTTTATTTATAGATTTTTTACTAATAATTGGAGTCCTTTTTCAAAAATTCAATACTTCTGATAGCTCTTTACAACTTGTAGAAAGAGCTTCATGGTTACCTTCAATTGGCTTAGAGTGGTCCCTTGGAGTAGATGGGTTATCTGCTCCTTTAATAGCATTAAGTGGGTTAATTACATTTTTGTCAGCTGCGGCTAGTTGGAAAATTAAGAAAAAATCTAATCTATATTTTGCTCTTTTATTAGTCCAAGCATCAGCACAGGCACTAGTTTTCCTTTCTCAAGATTTCCTATTATTTTTCTTAGCATGGGAACTTGAATTAGTTCCGGTATATCTTCTTATTGCAATTTGGGGAGGTAAAAAGAAATTATATGCGGCCACTAAATTCATTCTTTATACAGCTTTAGCTTCTTTATTAATACTCATAAGTGGATTAGCACTTGCCTTGAGTGGTGATACATTTACATTAAATATTACCGATTTAACTAATAAACACGTAACTGGCAGCCTAGCTTTATTATCTTACTTAGGATTTTTAATTGGTTTTGGAGTAAAACTTCCCATCTTTCCACTTCATACTTGGTTACCTGATGCACATGGAGAGGCTAATGCTCCAGTTTCAATGTTACTCGCTGGAATACTTTTAAAAATGGGAGGTTATGCTCTTTTAAGATTCAATGTTCAAATACTTCCTGAAGTACATCTTCAAATAGCACCTGCGCTTATTATTCTTGGAATTATCAATATAATTTATGGAGCTCTTAATGCATTTGCTCAAGATAATGTCAAAAGGAGAATTGCATGTAGCTCTGTGAGTCATATGGGTTTTGTTCTATTAGGGATCGGAGCAGTTGATGCTTTAGGTATAAGCGGAGCAATGCTCCAAATGATAAGCCACGGACTTATAGCTGCAGCTATGTTTTTTGTTACTGGCTCATTTTATGAAAGAACCAATACACTTTCGATACCAAATATGGGCGGTTTAGCAAAGGTCTTGCCAATAACTTTTGCTTTTTTCTTGGCAAGTTCATTGGCCTCTCTAGCACTACCTGGGATGAGCGGATTTATAAGTGAAATAACTGTATTTTTAGGAATCACTAGTCAAGAAGGTTTCAGCTCTATCTTTAGATCGATCACTATTCTTATTGCAGCTATAGGTTTAGTTCTTACACCTATATATCTACTATCAATGTGTAGAAGAGTATTTTTTGGCCCTAGAATTCCTGCTCTAGCTACAGTCAAAGAGATGAATAGTCGAGAATTGACAATTGGTTTCAGCTTATTGTTACCTACTTTGGTGATAGGTTTTTGGCCAAAAATCGCGATAAATTTATACGAATCTTCAACCAATGCTCTCAGTCAGCAGCTTACTCTAGCTAAATTGGTTGGATTAATACCAACTTTAGTTAATTAAATTACTTTAATAAATGGATACCTCAATTTTTAAATATGGCGAATTACCAGAATTTAAAAAATTTACTCCCGAAAGCATAAGTAAACAATTCCCAGTAGTACTAGAAAAGATAGCTGAAGATTTTAAAAACATAGAAAAAAATTTATCTAATTATTTACTTCAAAATGATTTAAATTGGGATAAGGTAATAAATCCCTTAAATGAAGTAAATGAAATTCTTAGATGGAGTTGGGGAGTAATAAGTCACCTAAATGCAGTAAATAATTCTGAAAGTCTAAGAGAAATTTATTCAAAATTTCTTCCTGAGATTATTAGCTTGAGTAATAAATTCGGACAAAGTAAAGTAATTTACAATTCTTTAGTCAAGCTTAAAAAGACAAATAACTTTGATCAAATTAAAAACAGAATTTTGGATAAAGAAATTCTGGAGATGCAACATAGAGGAATTTCACTACAAAAGGATGATCAAGAAGAATTCAACAAAATTTCAGAAAAGCTTGGAAAGCTATCAACAGACTTCAGCAATAATGTTCTTGATGCAACAAATAAATGGTTTTTAATATTAAATAAGAAATCTGAAGTAGATGGTCTTCCTGAACGAGTACTTGAATTAATGGCAATTTCTGCACATAACCATTTAAAAAAAGATGAAGAAGTCGATATCAAAAATGGTCCTTGGAAATTAAGTCTAGATATACCAACTTATACTTCATTTATGACATATGCCACCGACCGTAATCTTAGAGAGAAACTATATAAGGCATTCGTTGGTAGAGCATCTCAAGGAGAAAATAATAATTCTCAAATCATTGAAGAGATATTATCTCTTAGAACTAAAAAGGCTAATCTACTCGGTTATAAAAGTTGGGCAGAACTAAGTTTGTCAACAAAAATGGCGAAAGAAATTAAAAATGTTGAAAAGCTTTTAGAAGAATTGAGAGCTCCAGCATTCAAAACCGCAAAAATCGAATTAAAAATGCTTAATAAGTTTTCTAAAGCTAATGGGTTTTCAGAATCACAGAATATCGAGCCATGGGATATTAGTTATTGGTCAGAACATCTTAGAAAGGAAAAGCTCAATTTGGATCAAGAGTCATTGAGACCTTGGTTCCCACTAAATGATGTTTTGAAAGGTTTATTTAAATTAAGCGAAAAGCTTTTTGAAATTAAAGTTGTCGAGGCAACTGATGAGGCGCCTCTTTGGAATGATGACGTTTTATTTTTTAATATCCTCAATAAAGAAGATAAGAAAATAGCATCCTTTTACCTCGATCCGTATTCGAGGCCTGAATCAAAGAGAGGAGGGGCTTGGATGGATGAATGTTTGAATAAAAACAATATTGGGAGAGAGACCCTTCCTGTAGCTTATCTCGTTTGTAATCAGACTCCACCATCAAAAGATAAGCCGAGTTTGATGAGTTTTGAAGAAGTTCAGACTCTGTTCCATGAATTTGGTCATGGTCTTCAACACATGCTTACCACTGTAAATCTTCCGCAAGCAGCTGGTATCAATAATGTTGAATGGGATGCAGTCGAACTTCCAAGTCAATTCATGGAAAACTGGTGTTTCCACAAAAACACACTTTTGAATATTGCTAAGCACTATAAAACAGGAGAAAAATTATCCGATGAAAATTTTGAGAAGCTCCTAAAGAATAGAACTTTCAATTGTGGAATGGCGACTCTTAGACAACTACATTTCGCAATAACAGATCTCAGATTACACAGTAGTATTGATAAAAACGAAGGTAAAACGGCAGATGAAATAAGAAGAGAAATTGCAAAACAAACTACTGTTATTGAACCAATTCAAGAAGATCAATTTCTTTGTTGTTTTAGTCATATATTTGCAGGAGGATATTCTGCAGGATATTACTCATATAAATGGGCTGAAGTTCTAAGTGCTGATGCATTTTCAATGTTTGAAGAGGCTGATTTAGAAAACTCTGAAGATTTAAAATTAATAGGAAAAAAATTTAAAGATACAATACTAAGTCTGGGTGGAAGCTTACCTCCATTAGACATATTTAAATTATTCAGGGGGAGGGAGCCACAAACAGATTCTTTAATAAGACACTTGGGTCTATCTGGAGCTAGATAATAATTTCATCGATTATTTTGTCAACGACTGATTTGTTTCTTACCAGATTTCTATGTTTATATACTTTTACTGAAATTTTTTTCCCAAATTTTAAATTTGTCCACCAGCCAGGAAAAACCATCATATCCCAATAAGTAAAGAAATTTATACACTCAATATCATCAAGTAAAAAATCATTAATTGCAAGCTCCCTCAAAAACTTACTATTTATTTTCATTTCTGATATTCCTCTAAATGGATATTTAGGTATTAATTGAGCCATCAAAGTTCCTTTGTGAGGGGAACCTATTGATATTAATCTCCTTGTTCTTTTACATCCATTAAATTTTTGAAGCCAGTACCTACCAATTATTCCCCCCATAGAAAATCCTAAAATATCTATTTCTTTTTCTAAACCATATTTCTCTAAAATTAATTCGTTTAATTTATTAGTCAAATCCAGAATTGAAGTCATTCCAAATGAATGCTTAAGAGTTGGGGCGAAATATTCAATGCCAATATCATCAAGTTTTGACGTAATAGAAGAAAAAATACTTGCAGTATTCCAAAGACCATGAATCAATATAATTGGATTTCTTTTATTCACTACTTTAATTATTTTCAAGAATTCTTACTATTGAAACCTTCCCATCGAAACCTGTGATTGGAGGGTTGCACTTTGTCAAAATAATTTTAATTTTAGAAATCTTAAATTCCTGATCAATGATTTCTAAAATTGCGTTGGAATATTTTTCGATAGTATAACAATATATTTTCTTTGATTGATCTTTTAAAATTTGAACTAATTTTGAATAGTCAACTGTTTTTTTTATATCATCATTTATTGTACATTTTTCAAAATCAGTCCACAAAAATATATCTAAAATAAATAGTTGGCCTAATTCCCTTTCTTCATCAAGTACGCCAACCCTAGCCCAAAGTTTAATATTCTCAATTTTTAAAAAAGTTTCCATCTTTAAAAGTTTTAAAGATCTTTATGTGTATAGTTAGCCTTTCCTGATGAAAAATCATCAACTATATTCCCATCACCCTTTAGGAAATATTTATAAGTTACCAAACCTTCAAGACCTACAGGTCCCCTTGGTGGAAGAGTTTGAGTAGATATACCAACTTCAGCTCCAAATCCATATCTAAAACCATCTGCAAACCTAGTAGAACAATTATGAAAAACACCTGCACTATCAACTACATTCATAAATTTATTAGCAGTATGTGAATTTTCAGTAATTATTCCATCTGTATGTTTTGAACTATATTTTTGAATATGTGTGATTGCCTCCTCGAGATCATCAACAATTTTTATCGATAAAATTAAATCCAAATATTCAGTTTTCCAATCTTCTAGACTAGCCTCATACTTTACCCCTAATTCAACTGATCTCTTATCTCCAATTAATTTAACATCATTAGATTTAAATAAAGGGATAGCCTTTTCTAAAAAAGCTGGTGCTATATCTTTATGGACTAATAAAGTTTCGATAGCATTACATGCTGCAGGATATTGAATTTTGCTATCCAAAGATACTGATAAAGCCATCTCTAGGTTTGCCTCAATATCTATAAACAAATGACAAATTCCATCAGCATGGCCTAACACAGGAATTTTTGTATTCTCCTGAATAAATTTAACTAATTCATTACTTCCTCTTGGAATTATTAAATTAATGTATTTCTCAAGATTTAACATCGCCATGCTATCTTTTCTGCTTGTTAGTAAACATATTGCATTTTTATCAAGATTTGATTCATTTAAACCTTCTTGCAATGCCTTGACTATTGCTGTATTTGTTAAATTAGCTTCACTACCACCTTTTAACATTACTCCATTACCTGATCTTATTGCTAATGAACTAATCTGCATCACTGCATCTGGCCTTGATTCAAAAATAACCCCTAAAACTCCAATTGGTACAGTTTTTCTTTCTAAGATTAATCCCTTTGAAAGCTCTCTTTTTATTTGAAATTGATTTACAGGATCAGCTAAGTCTCCAACTTTTCTTACTCCTTCAATTCCTGAATTTAATTTTGATTTTGATAACTTTAATCTAGAAAGTAAAGCCCTAGAAATACCTTTTTTTTCTGCACTTGAATAATCCGCATTGTTAGCCTCTAATATTTCTTTAGAATTTCTTTCTAGATAATCAGCCATAAAATTTAAGGCTTTAATTCGATTTTTATTTTCAGTCTGACTTATTTGTATTGATGCAAAACGAACTTTCTCTGCTTTTTCTAGAAGATCATTACCTGGTTGAGGAACTTCAAAGATATTTGCCATAATATTTTTTAGTTAATTTAATAATAATTCAAATTAACGATTCTTTAAAGTGAATTTCATGCTGAGTTAATATCTAAAAAACAATTGAACTTGACTTTTCCAATCGCCATTGGAATCATAAGCACCTAATAATTCTAAGTTTGGATTTGCCTGAAAAGTCAAAATTCCTAAAGGTGAAATATCATCTCTACCTGGAACTGTTTGAAAAGCAAAATTTATCGCATCAGTAATATCAAGCCCTATTTCCGCCACCCAGGCTTGAGAAGAGAAATCTTCATTAGAAGATGATTGACCATCATTCTCTATATCTAAATTTTCATTAGAAAAAATATTATTGAATGAATCATTATTTTCTATTAACGCAGGATATAGAGATAACTGAAATCTTTCACTAAATGCATCAGCATTATTTAGTTGAGAAATAAATGCTCTATTTATTAAATTTGCAGAGTTACCTCCTATTAAACCAATTATTTGTGATCTGTTATAACTTGGCGTGCTCCTTAATTGGATTCTTCTATTTTCATCAGCAAAAGATAATTGATCTAAAAATCCTTCATAAGATGCTTCAATTTTTATAAGCCTTGAATTGCCAATCCCAAATGATCCAAAACCACTTGAAGTCGCATTTACATCAAGATCACTTGAGATATTTGAATCCTGATTATTTTCACTTATAGGGATAATAGAATCTGGAACTTTACTAACCAGAGAAAAATTAATAAATGGAACAACACCACTTCTTGATGCAAATAAAATATAATTATCTTTATTTTTATCAAGTTTAAATGGTGTGGTATATAGATTAGCTCTACCTTTTTTAAGGTAAATTAGACCTCTAGCATTTAAATCATTACCTACCTTTCCGTTTATATTAAGGTCTAATTTGGTATCTAAATAAGCTTGAACTAATTCTGAATATTGAATTTTAAAATCTGGGCCAAGTTTTAATTTAAGATTATTAAAACTCAAATTATCCAAATAATTAGGCAAAGTTTCTCCCAAAAGAACTGAATTCAAGATTGTTTCATTTGAAATTATTTCGATATTTTCATTATTGTTCCAATAAAGTTCTGGCCAATCTTTTTTATCCTTTTTTCTTATACGATTTTTTTCTTTTTTATTATTTTGATTGGTGCTATTAAAATTAATAAATCCATTATTAAAAGATAGAGAACCTCCTAAAACAGGACTTTCAAATGATCCACTTAAATCAACATCAGAATCTATTAAAAAATTAAAATTATCTTTCTTTAAAGTAAATCTTTTCGTTATCAAATTAATTTCTGAATTTTCAGATTCATTCTGGCTATAAAAAGGCAAAGAACCTTTTACAAAAATTTTTCCAGATTCTTCAGCATTAGCTTCTAAATTATTGATCTCTAAAGTGTCAAAATCAAATATTATTCTACTATTTATATCTTTTATTATATTGTTTAGAAAATCAATTTCAGAATCCTTAACTACGATAAATCCATTTAATAAAGGTTTATTTAAGGTTCCTTTTAGAATCACTCTTAGATTTACATCGCCGTCTTTAAATGTAAAGTATTCATCAGCAAAAATATCTATTAACTCAATAAATTTTCCATTCCCAATCAATCTTAGATCTAAGTTATCAGACGTATTTATAGGTATTGAACCTTCAAAATTAATTGGTATTTCAGAATCATTTATCAGAAGGGAAAAATCAATATCAAAAATAGAATTATTAAATTTAACTAGTCCCTTATCAAATTTTATTATTTTATTTTCAATTGATGAATCATTGGAGAAAATATCGCTAGAGAAAGATTTTGTATCAAGATCATAAAACAAATTTATATCTAACCCGCCAATAAAATCTCTTGGTTTATTTAAAAAAATATTTGCTGTACTTAATGGAAATTTTTTAATTCTTAAAGAACCTTTCCCTGTTAATAATCCTCCTTCCAGATCAATAGAAAATTCCTCTTTATTATTCTTATAGTCCTCTCTAGATACATCAAGATAGCCATTTAATTTTGCATTCAATTTATAATTGACTGGTCTATCGCCCTGGATAGTAATTTGTCCATTGTATCTACTTCTAAATTTATTTAAATATTTTTGCAAATTAAATTTATCCTCTAACAAATTACTATTTTCAATAAAGTTATTTATATAACCTATTCTCTCTTTAAATGATTTATTATCTTTATTTATTTCCAAATCATCTAAGACATTCGATTTACTTACAGAAATCACTTTTTTATTATCAAAGTTAAAAATATCAAAAGCGGTAAGGATAGTCCAACTAGTGCTTATATCCTTGAATTTTGAATTAATTAAATTATTTTTACTTGAATCATATTCGACTTCAATTATTCCTCCATCAATTGGATATAATGAGGAATTTATATACAAAGAATTATCTTTGACGCGGAAATCAAATAATGAATTGGCTAGATTAATATTCCCATATTTACCTAAACTCCAGGCAATTCGCCCATCAAGGTATGACTGGTCTGAGGAAATTGATCCCTTACCATTAATAATTCCATCAATTCTATCGAATTGATTTTTGTCTATAGATAATTCAAGCTCATCAAGAGGAAAATTATCCGCTCGCCAATTATAACCATCATCCTCTTTCACTATGCCTATAGTACCTTTATTTGAATTAAAAACTCTTATAAAATTTGCATTATTTATTTTAAGATCAGAATTAAAGTTGATTGAAAGAAATGAAGGGATTGGAGAATATCTATTTTTCATATTAAGCAGAAATTCATTATTTTCATTTTTAATATTTCCCTCCCATATTTCTCTAATGCGGATACCTTTAAAGTGGGGGTAATCAAGGTTAAAGTTTATCGAAATATCAGGATCAGTGATTTTTCCTTTTAATTCTCCTTTAGCAGTAAGGAAACCCCTTATATCATTTTTTCGGAAAATATTTAAATTAGATAATTGAGTTCTATTTATCTTAAAACTAGTATCTAAATCTCCAAAATTAATACCTCTTCTATCAAACCAAAAGGGAATATTACCAGATAATTGGATATCTGGATTAAGGCTATTAATGTATCCAATACTTCCTTTTAGATCAATATTATTGGAACTTCTATTAAAGGGCATATTTAGATTAAAATTCGAAGTCAAAGTTCCATAATTTAATTTTTCTGTATTACCAATTAAATTATTATCTTTACAAAAAAAACTAGTTGAATCTGAATTTATATTCTCTGCTAAATCTTCGGGTTTTATCTTTAAATTAGTAAAAGAAAATCTTCCTTCACAAAATGTGCGCTTTGATGATTTATTAAATTTAAAGTTAGATTTAAAGGTACCTTTTTTAAAGCTAATTTTTCTATTCCCAATAGTATATTCAGAATTATCAAGATCTAAACCCTTAGAAAATAAATCCAGTTTTAAAAAGTCTTGATTTAATTTTGTATTAAATTTAAATTTTAAAAAACCCTTTTCATCAAAATTTGATTTTAAATTTGCAATGATTTGTCTATTTCTTGACTTGTAAATAACATTACCTTTTACTTTTGTTTTTAATCCTGCATTATTAAACTTCAGATCTGAATATTTATTTAAGTTAAAGTTCAACTCATACTTAGATTTTGATTTTTTTGTAATTCGATCACCTTTATAAGATTCGTCCCTTTTAAAAAAATCTCTATCTATATTTATGGCAGCTTCCTTAGGACTTATTTTTACAATCCATTTTTGTTTTAAAAAAGATCTAAAAGGCATAATGCCAACGTATACATTTTTGGCTGTAATTTCAGAATCTATATTGTTTTTATCATTAATTTTTGAATTACCCAAAGAAATACCTAGAAATCTAATCCCGACATAATCACCTAAATCAACATTTTTATCTAAAAGATTCTCAATACTTTTTTCTAGTTCTAATTTCCTAGAACTATAAGTTTCTTTTAAAAAATTATTTAATAAAAAAGTGCCTAAAAAACCTAAAGGTAAAAGCATCCCTACCAAAAGAATCTTAGTATTTAAATTTAGAGATCTAATTTTTTTCAAGTTAGAGCCCAAAAATAGAGTAGGCTTACAAAATATAAGAAATTAATCAGGTCAAAGCCACTAAATGTCTTTTTTTGAACTATTAGAGAACACACCCAAAATTTTTGGATTCTTTGGAATATTTCTTTTCATTTGCACAATAGCATCTTTTATATTTAATTTTGGTTTTAAATTTCGAATAATTGGAGCAACTATCTTTTCATTATTGCTTTCTTTGAGTAGTTGGGCATTTATACAAAGTTACTCCGAAAAGGTTGTAATAGAAGGTGCAAAATATGTTCCAATTGTTTATGACAATGGGTTCGATTTAATTATTGCTAAAGCAGATGATGACTTTCCAGAAGAATCTATTAACCCAACTTTAGAACAATTATCGGAAAACTTAAGGAAAGGCAGCAGATCTGGTGCGAATGTAAAAATAAAGATAAGAAAACTTAAAAAAATTTCAGATGGCGTAAGTAAACCATTGGTTATAGGAGAAGTTCAGAAAAATGTCAAAATGAATTAGTCTTTTAAAAAATGGAAAGTAAAACCTTTTTAGATTTTTTGCCAAATAATTTTAGACATGAGAAATCTTTTTTTATACAAAATAATCTAACTGACTTTGAAAAATTAAGTAATCTTTCGGACTTAGATATAAATGAGATTCAAAGAAAATCTTCACTATGTACATGGAATAATCTAAAGAAAATTAGAGCTATAGCTATTTTTAAAAAAGAAATTGGAATTTCTCCACCTCAAGCATATCTACTTTTACATTGCGGCATTTCTTCTCTGCAATCATTGTCACTATCTACCCCTTACGAATTAGAACGCAAAATTAGTAGATTAGAAAGAATTCTTAGAGTAAAAACTGAGACAGATATAACTTTTGCTCTCTTAAAAGAATGGATCAAAAAAGCTAGTCAAATCGACAAATCTATTAGAAATCTTGGATAAAAAAATTTTTTAATGTAGAATTTAGAAAAAGTCAGTGATAATGAAACCTTTGTTATTTTTTTTATTTTTGTTTTCAAATTCTTTATACCCTGTTTTTAGTCAATCTAACCTACTGGAAACTGTAAAAAAGAATCCAAACGAAGCTAGGAATTTATGTAATAAGTTTAGAGAGTTTAATTCAAAAGGTATTTCAGCCAGTTCAGATAAAGCTATAGAGTATGTATCAAACAAAAAAAAGTTAACTCCCGTTAACGCAGAGATTTTTTCTATTTACGTCATTGGGCTGCACTGTCCAGACATTATCTAAAGCCTAAATGTCTGGTTCAAGATGGTTTGACAAGTCTCTAATACTTAGAGATGGAGTAAAACTTATATCAAGGATTTGGTTACCTAATAGTAATGGGCCATGGCCTGCATTATTAATGAGACAACCTTATGGCAGAGAAATTGCTTCAACTATTACCTATTCTCACCCTGAATGGTGGGCTTCCAAAGGGTATATGGTCATAATTCAAGACGTTAGAGGTATGGGTTCTTCTGAAGGAGTCTTTAATGGTTTTTCTCAAGAAGCTAGCGATACTTCAGAAACTCATGAATGGGTAAGGTCTCTAAAAGAATGTAATGGGAAACTTGGCTTATATGGTTTTTCATATCAAGGATTTACTCAACTAACCGGTGAATTGAATTCAAAGCCGCCCGATTGTTTATCTCCAGCAATGACTGGGATGAATATTAAGGATCATTGGTGCTCAGATGGAGGAGCATATTGGTGGCATAACAATATTGCATGGGGACTTCAAATCGCGGCACTAAAAATGAAAAAAGAAAATAATTTGTTTGAGTGGGGAAAGATAAGATTAGCCTTAGAAAATAAAAGTTATTTAACGGAAGGAATTGAAATATTAAAAAAATATGATCCTAATAACTTTGTTTTGGAATGGCTTAAAAATTTAAATAATGCTCGCCCATTTGAAGAATTTAAACCAATTTCAACATGGATTAAACAACCTATGTTAATTATTGGAGGATTTTGGGATCCACATTTAAAAGGTGCCTTTGATCTTTATAAAAAATCTAAAGAAGCTGGTGGAAGTCCAGAGATTATTATTGGGAATGCGACACATCTAAATTGGTGGGAGGGATCACAAGAATCTTTATTAAATTTTTTTGATAAACATTTAAAATTAGATGAAAATTTTAATTCTAAGAATTTAAAAGACGAGAAAAAAATATGGAATATTTCATTAAATAAATGGGAAGATTTAGATAACAAATTTAATCCTGAATTTATTTTTGGACTCAAAAGCGATGGTACAGCAAATGTAGAGGTTGAAGATGGAAGTCTGACCATAAATTCAAAAGGATTAGGGTGGTTCACAATTGTTCATGACCCATGGAGACCTACTCCATCTGACGGTGGACATTTAGGTCCAAATCCAGGAAAGTTTAATAGAAGTATTATTGATAAACGACTGGATGTAGGTGTTTTTCAAACTAATTCTTTTGAAGAAGATCAATATTTAACAGGAGTCCCTACATTAGAAATCCAAGTAAAAAGTGATCAGCCCAATTTCGATATCTGCCTTGCTTTATCTCTAGTTGAAGAAGGTAATGAAAAGGTGAATCAATTTTCAACCGGATTCTTGAGGGTTAAAAACTCCAAAATAAGTGAAGAATGCACTTATCAAATCACAATGCAACCAACAAATATTTGTTTGATAAAAGATAGTAAGCTTCGCTTATCTATATCTGCAGCAGCTTATCCCGCTATTGGAGTAAATCCTGGATTTGGGGAGGGAAATATTGGATCTCCTTCAGCAAATCATAGAGTTATTACTCTAAGTTTTAGACTTGATAAAACATTTATGAAAATGACCCCTTTTTTTTATAAATAATTAATTTTTTGGTTAATCATTTGATATTATTAATCGTTAATGTCTACCAGTCATGATCGAGACAATTCAAGCAGACTGGATTAAATCAGAAGCTATCAACCTAGAAAATTGTTGCAATGATAATCCACTAAAAATATTAGGTCCTCATTTTTATGAAGAACAATGGGTAATTAGGGTATGGATGCCTGAAGCCGACGAAGTTAAGATAAATTTTAAAAACAATACCTATAAGGCGGAAAGCATAAACCACAAATGGCTTTTTGAAGCTATCCTGCCTGAAAATCCAAATCACCAATACGAAATAAATATTTCGCGCGGAGGGATCACACATACACAACATGACCCTTGGTCATATACGGAAGAGTGGATGGGAGAAGTTGATAGACATCTTTTTGCAGAAGGAAATCATCATCATATTTGGGAAAAAATGGGAGCACATCTCATTGAAGAAAAGAATCAAAAAGGGGTCATGTTTTGCATTTGGGCTCCAAATGCAAAATCAATCTCGATAATTGGAGATATAAATTCTTGGGATGGAAGACATCATCCAATGCAAAAAAGATTAGGGGGAATTTGGGAACTATTCATGCCATCAATGCAAGAGGGCGACACATATAAATACGAAATAAGAACACAACAAGGTCATATTTATGAGAAAGCTGATCCATATGGTTTCCTTCATGAAATCAGACCTCAAAATGGTTCAATAGTTTCAAAGTTGAAAAATTTTAATTGGAATGATAGTTCTTGGATTTCAAACAGAGATTCTTCTAGTCAAATTAACAAGCCAATTTCAGTTTATGAAATGCATTTAGGTAGTTGGCTCCATGAATCAACAGATAATAAATATCTGGAGGACAATGGTGAACCAAGAGACCCAGTACCTGCAGCCGATTTAAAACCTGGAACACGATTATTAACTTATCCAGAGTTAACCAAGAAACTAATCCCTTACGTAAAAGAAAGAGGATTCACTCATATTGAACTAATGCCAATATCTGAACATCCTTTCGATGGTTCATGGGGATACCAAGTCACAGGCTGGTATGCACCAACAAGTAGATTTGGCACCCCAAATGAATTTAGAGAGTTTGTAAATAAATGTCATGAAGAGGGCATAGGTGTAATTCTTGATTGGGTGCCCGGTCATTTTCCAAAAGATAAGCATGGTTTAGCATTTTTTGATGGCTGCCATCTTTATGAGCATGGAGATTCACGAATAGGTGAACACAAAGAATGGGGAACCCTAATATTTAATTACAGCAGAAACGAAGTAAGAAATTTCTTAGTAGCAAATCTCGTTTATTGGTTTGAAGAGTTTCATATTGATGGCATAAGAGTAGATGCTGTAGCTTCCATGCTTTACAGAGATTATCTACGTCCTGATGGAGAATGGATACCCAATGAAAATGGCGGGAATGAAAATATAGAAGCCGTTAAATTTCTTCAACAGGCTAATCATGTACTCTTCCAACACTTCCCAGGAGCACTTTCTATAGCTGAAGAATCAACAACTTGGCCAATGGTAACCAAACCAACTGACATGGGAGGGTTAGGGTTTAACTTGAAATGGAATATGGGATGGATGCACGATATGCTTGATTATTTTGAAATAGATCCTTGGTTTAGGCAATTCCATCAAAATAGTGTGACTTTCTCAATTACATATAACTATACAGAGAACTTTATGCTTGCACTTAGTCATGATGAGGTTGTCCATGGTAAAAGTCATCTTTTGCATAAAATGCCTGGCGATGACTGGAAGAAATATGCAAATACTCGAGCATTACTAACTTATATGTGGACCCACCCTGGTAAAAAAACAATATTTATGGGAATGGAATTTGGGCAAAGACAAGAATGGAATGTTTGGGATGATCTGCAATGGGATTTACTAGAATTTGAGCCCCATAAAGGTATAAGAAACTTGGTTGATGACCTAAACGTTCTTTATAAAAATGAACCTGCATTATGGAAAAATGACTTTGATCCTTATGGATTCCAATGGATTGATTGTAATGACAAATCCAACTCAGTTATAAGTTTCATGAGAAGAGAAAACGATACCAATGAGTGGCTTGTTGTTGTTGCTAACTTTACACCTAATACTCATGGTTCATACAAAGTAGGTGTTCCTATGGAAGGATTCTATAAAGAAATATTTAATTCAGATGGCTCTAGATACGGGGGCAGTAACAAAGGAAATATGGGGGGTAAAGAAACTATAAATTACAATATTCATGATTATCAAAATGCTCTAGAACTTGCTTTGCCCCCATTAAGCGTGAGTATATTCAAACATCAATCAAAAAAATAAGAAGGCTGATTTGACTTAGTGCTTCATATAAATGTTCATATAACGCTTTTGCTCTGCTTTACATTGTAAGATTTTTAAGTTGGATTTTAATTTTTATTTAAAATATCGAATTGAAAAATGGGTCAAGATTTACCACTACTACTTTCTGCCGCACTAGGTAAAAAAGTAAATAGGCCTCCAGTATGGATGATGAGGCAAGCAGGAAGATATATGAAAATCTATAGAGATTTAAGGGAGCGTTACCCAAGCTTTAGAGAGAGGTCTGAAAATCCAGAACTATCATATGAGATTTCCATGCAGCCTTTTCATGCTTTCAAACCGGATGGTGTGATCCTTTTTTCAGATATTCTCACACCTCTTCCAGGGATGGGGATAAATTTTGAAATAATAGAAAGTAAAGGTCCAATTATTGAGGACCCAATAAGAACTCTTAATCAGGTAGAAAATTTAAGAGAATTAAATCCAAACGAGAGTTTAAGCTTTGTTGGGCAAGTTCTTTCTTCACTAAAAAAAGATGTGAATAACGAGGCAACTGTTTTAGGTTTTGTTGGCGCACCTTGGACTCTTGCTGCATATGTAGTTGAAGGTAAAAGCAGTAAAAATTATTCCTTAATAAAATCAATGGCTTTTAATGAACCAGATTTACTTCATAAACTTCTTGATCATTTTGCAAAGTCTATTGGTGAATATCTTAAATATCAAATAAAATCTGGAGCGCAAGTAGTACAAATTTTTGATTCATGGGCAGGCCAACTTAGCCCACAAGATTATGATATCTTTGCTGGGCCGTATCAAAAAAAAGTTGTTGAAATTGTAAAAGCGGAATACCCTGAAACACCAATAATTCTTTACATTTCAGGAAGTGCTGGGGTATTGGAAAGAATGGCAAAAACTGGAGTAGATATAATTTCATTAGACTGGACAGTAGATATTGAAGAGGCTTGTAAAAGAATCCCCAGGGGGATTGGAATTCAAGGTAATGTTGACCCTGGCATTTTATTCGGAAACAAAGAATCAATAAAAGAAAGGATAAATAATACTTTCAATAAAATTAAAGACAGGAAATATATTCTTAATTTGGGTCATGGGATTTTACCTGGGACTCCAGAAGAAAATGCACAAACATTTTTTGAACATGGAAAAAAACTCACTTACTAGTCAAAGTCTTGGCATATAAAAACCTATTAATAACAGGCGCTAATGGATGTGTTGGCCAATATTTAGTTGATTGGTTTTTGAAAAACACAAAATTCAGGCTTTATCTCATGGTAAGAGACAAAAGTAAGTTACCAATTTCTGTTCAAGAAAATAAAAAAGTCAAGTTAATGGTGTGCGATATCAGGGAATCAAATAGGTATAAAAAGGAAATTAGTCAAATTAATTACCTAATACATACTGCTACAGCATGGGGAGATCCAAAAAGAGCCTATGAAGTAAATATTAAAGCTTTTGAAGAATTACTAGAAATGCTTGATATTGAAAAGTTAGAAAAGATTATTTATTTTTCAACAGCTAGTATTCTTGATACCCAAACAGAATTAATGAGGGAATCATTGATTTATGGAACAGAGTACATTCAAACAAAATATGAATGTTTCCAGAGACTTAGAGAAAGCTCATTTGCAGAAAAAACATTCGCTATTTTCCCTACCTTGGTTTTTGGAGGGAATCTTGGAAAAAAAAGTAAATATCCTGTGAGTTATTTAACTAGTGGATTGAAAGAAATTGGGAAATGGCTTTGGTTAGCAAGATTTTTAAAACTCGATTCTAAATTTCACTTTATACACGCAAATGATATCGCCCAGATTTGTGGGTTTCTAATTAAAAATCATAAAGAAGAGAAATACAAAGGCTTTAGAAAATTTGTGCTAGGTCAAAAATTCATTTCAATTGATGATGCCATAATTACACTGTTAAAAAGACATAATATGAGGAGATTTTTTGCGATCCCGCTTACAAAAAAAATTCTAAAAATATTATTAAGAATTCTCCCCATCCAAACTACTCCTTGGGATAGTTTCAGTATCAAAAAATATGACTTTAATCATGTCCCCATCACTAATCCTGAGACTTTCAAACTTAAAAGTTATGCCAAGTCACTGAATGATATTTTAAGGTTATCAAAGTTACCAAGCTGTAATAACAATTAAAATTCTCGCAGTTAGGTTACCAAAGCCTTGTAATATATACAGATAAGCAAATTTTTTATTATGTTACGTTCAATTTTTGCAGGGTTATTTGCAATAGTTTTAACTCTAGGTCTAGGTATTTCATCAGTTTCAGCTAAGACTGTTGAAGTAAAACTCGGAACGGATGCAGGAATGCTTGCATTTGAACCAAGTACAGTAACCATTAGTGCTGGTGATACAGTTAAGTTCGTCAATAATAAACTTGCACCTCACAACGCTGTTTTTGATGGGCATGAGGAATTAAGTCATGCGGACCTAGCTTTTGCTCCAGGAGAGTCTTGGGAAGAAACATTTGATACTGCTGGAACTTATGACTACTATTGCGAGCCACACAGAGGCGCTGGAATGGTAGGTAAAGTTATTGTTGAATAAATCTTCTAAAGAATTAAACGCACTTTTTGACTGAATATTTATTACGGTCATATACGAATATTGATTGATGAAAATAGTTCCCAGCGAATTCTCAAATTCTGC
>QCHG01000006.1 GCA_003278045.1 Prochlorococcus sp. AG-402-A04
CCTAATTTTTCTAATTTATTAGTTTCATCGTTTTTAACTAAATCAGATCCTGAAACTGTACAACCTTTTTTAAGTAAACCCATTGCTAATGCTGACATCCCAATGCCTCCAATCCCAATAAAATGATAATGACTTTTCAAAAGTAATTTTTTATCCAATGTTTATCTTTTACTTAAATCAAAATAACTTCTAGGTAAAATTTTGCTATTTTTTCTTAAAAAAAAATGTTTTTTTCCTCGAATTAATACAAAACTAGACTTATTTGCTTAATAAATCAAAAAAACCTTACGTTATTGCACAAAATTCAGTATGATCAGCAACTTAGGTTAATCATTTAGAAATTATTAGTTATGACTTTGCGTGTTGCAATTAACGGCTTTGGCAGAATTGGTCGAAACTTTATGCGTTGTTGGCTTAGTAGAGGGGCTTACACCAATATTGAAGTAGTCGGAATTAACGTTACATCAGATCCTAAGACTAATGCTCATCTACTAAAATATGACTCAGTCCTTGGTCAACTTGATGGTGTTGATATTCAATATACTGATAATACTTTTGTAATTAATAACAAGACAATTAAATGTTTCTCTGATAGAAACCCAATGAATCTTCCTTGGAAAGACTGGGGTGTAGATTTGGTTATTGAATCTACTGGAGTATTTAATACAGACGTAGGAGCAAGTAAGCATTTAGAGGTAGGAGCAAAAAAAGTTATTTTAACTGCTCCTGGTAAAGGCGATGGCGTTGGAACCTATGTAGTTGGAGTTAATGCTGATACATATAAACACAATGATTATAATATTTTGAGTAATGCTAGTTGTACAACGAACTGTTTGGCTCCAGTAGTTAAAGTTTTAGACCAAACTTTTGGCATTAACAAAGGTTTGATGACTACAATTCATAGTTATACAGGGGATCAAAGAATTTTAGATAATAGTCATAGAGATCTAAGAAGGGCTAGAGCTGCTGCTACAAACATCGTTCCTACTTCTACAGGTGCTGCGAAAGCAGTAGCACTGGTATACCCAGAAATGAAAGGCAAATTAACAGGAATTGCAATGAGAGTTCCAACGCCTAACGTTTCAGCAGTAGATTTTGTTTTTGAATCTTCTAAATCTGTTACAGCTGAAGAAGTCAATAATGCTCTCAAGGAAGCATCTCTAAGCTCAATGAAAGGCATTATTAAGTATGGTGATGAACCATTAGTGTCAAGCGATTATGCAGGTACAAATGAATCCTCAATTGTTGATAGTGACCTTACTATGTGTATCGGAGATAACCTTGTAAAAGTCCTTGCATGGTATGACAATGAGTGGGGTTATAGTCAGAGAGTTGTAGATTTAGCAGAGATTGTTGCTAAGAATTGGGAGTAACTAAAAGTGTTTGAAAGGTGTGTTATTAAATAATTTGTTTTTTTTATTATCATTAAATTCTATTGATGGTTCACCATCAGCAAAAAAACCAATCTCGTTAATATCTTTATCAAGTTTAGATAAATTTTTTGCCCATTTTTTTGGTAATGAGAAAACCAATTCATAATCTTCACCTCCAAAAAAATAATATTCGTCCCATTTATCTCCTTTAGGCCAATCCTTATCTTTAGGTATTTTCCCATAATTTATTATCGCTTTACAGTTGCTTGCTATTGCTAAATCTTGTAAGGCTTGAAATAGACCATCGCTGCTATCAGTGCATCCTATTCTCCTTATTTTTTTATTGGAGCGAGTTTTGAGGAGATTATTTAGAAAATTTGGATACACTTTAGGGCGACAAAAATGTTCAATGGACTTAATGATTAATCTTTCATTAAGAGAAAATTTATTATCGAAATTAATTTTATTTTGTATCAAAAATCCAAGTTTGCTAAGACCATGAATTCCTGTAGTTAAGATTATCTCACCTGGTTTACATGCGTTTCTTCGTAATTCAAGTTCACCTTGAATTCCAAAGGCCGTAATTGAAATGATTTTTTCATCTCCCTTTGAGCAATCTCCCCCTAGAATTACCCCTCCATATTCTTTTAATGCTTTATTTATTCCTTTGTATAGTTCTTCAACCCAAATCCACTCAGTTCTAGGAGGTAGAACTAGGCTTATTGTAATACCAATAGTTTTCTTGCTTCCACTAGATAATAAGTCAGAAATGTTGCTTATAACTGCTTTCCACCCAAGGTCCCTAGGACAAATGGTAATGTCATTGAAATGAACATTTTCTACCAAAGAATCAGTATTAACAAGTAAATTTTCATTTTTAGTTTTGATTAAAGCGCAATCATCTGAAGTTTGGTTTTGAGGCATAAATTTTCCTAGCCTATTTATTAATTCTTTTTCTCCTATATCTTCTAATATTTCTTTATGCATTTAATTTGAGGTTTTCAATCCCTTCTAAAACATCAATTGAAATTATTGTGTCATCTTTAGTAAGCTCTTCTAATACATCAAATCCATCTACAACGTAACCAAAGGCAGCATTCCTACCGTCAATTAAATTGCGACCTGCTGGATTTAATTCTGCTTCATATAAAAAGAAGAAAAATTGCGATGAGCCATCATCAACTGCGGTATTTGAATGTGACCATCCTAGAGTTCCAAGTGTTGCAAAAGGTAATGTCGGCGTCTCTGTGTAAAGACCTAAATCTTCAAAAGTTTGATTATAAAAAGTATCTTTTTCATCAGGAATTCTAATTTCTAAGGGAACGTGGCGTTCTTCGTTTGTCTCAGGATCTAAGTAACCAATATCTTCCCCAATTGGATCACCTGTTTGCAGTACAAAAAATTCTTCTGCTCTGTTGATAGGCAAATCTTTGTAGAAATTTTTTGAAGATAAATCTATAAATGCTCCTGCTGTAAGTGGTGCGTTAAATCCATCAACAATAGCTTGCATATCACCTTTGGAGGTTTTTATATTGACTTTTGCTCTGCCAAGTAATCTTGGTAAATTATCAAATTCCTGGGGAATAGAGTATGGAAATTCATTTGGTAGAAAATATTCTTCTAATCCACCTATTTTATCTAAAGCATCTCTTCGGGTCGTTATAAATGAGTATTTATCTTTTGATTTTGAGAAATCTTGAAGACTATCAAAATTTTCTTTGAGCTCTAAAAATGTGTTTTCAGCAATTTTCTTTTTATCGTTTGGCAATTCTTGAATAATTTTACTCTGGTATTTTTTTAGTAAAGATTGACATTTTGTAACAGTTTTCGTAAGAGCGGGCCATCTTCCTCCTCTTACAAGGTCACTAGTGTCTTCTAATTTGTGTTGAAGTTCTTGCAACTCAAATTGCTTGATAGGGAGAGCGTTTCTGAGGATTGCACTAGGGTCTTTTACTGCATTTCCAGTAGGTAAATCAGCTAATACTTGAATAGGTTTTAAGAGAAAAACCTGTAAAATTACAATAAATAGAATTAAAAAAAGTTTGTTCTGATTTGATAAGAATTTTTGCATAGCACTCTTGCAGGTTTATGATCCTTGGGGATGTAATACAGGAATGATTTCCAGTAACGATTTTCGCACAGGTACTACCATCGAATTGGATGGACAAGTTTGGCGTGTTGTAGAATTTCTACATGTCAAGCCTGGCAAGGGTTCTGCTTTCGTGCGAACAAAATTAAAATCAGTTCAAAGCGGCAACGTGGTTGAAAAAACTTTTCGAGCCGGAGAATCAGTACAGCAGGCTATCCTTGAGAAGTCTAACCTGCAGCATACTTATGTGGAGTCTGGTGATTATGTTTTTATGGACATGACAAGTTTTGAAGAGACAAGACTCACCTCTCAACAAATCGGTAAAGGTGCAAAATATTTAAAAGAGGGAATGGAAGTTAATGTAATTTTTCATAATGGTAAAGTTTTAGAAGTAGAACTTCCAATATCTATTACTTTGAAAGTTACAGAGACTGATCCTGGAGTTAAAGGTGATACTGCTAGTGGGGGCACGAAACCAGCTATTCTAGAAACAGGTGCTCAAGTTATGGTTCCTTTATTTATTTCTGTGGGAGAAATGATTAAAGTTGATACTCGTAATGACAGTTATCTTGGACGTGAAAATTAATGGCTATGAAATTAGATCATGATGACTTAGATCGCTTAATAGAGAAAATCTCTACAAGTGATATACAAGAGTTCTCGCTAGAGGGAGAAGATTTTAAACTCGAAATAAAAAGGAACGTATTTGATCAGAATCAAGTTATTAATAATTTAGTTTCTAAAACTTCATTTGATAAGCAGACAATTGCTAATCAAAAAACTATTAATGATAATATCCCAGTTGTTAATGAGCCTGAAGCAGCTCAGGTGGCACCCCCAGGACGTTCTGATCTAACTGAAATTACTTCTCCTATGGTTGGAACATTTTATAGGGCTGCAGCGCCTGGTGAAGAGCCATTTGTTGAAATAGGTAATAATGTTAAGGTCGGTCAAACTATTTGTATTTTGGAAGCAATGAAGTTAATGAATGAAATTGAATCTGAATTTAATGCTGAAATAGTAGAGATTCTCGTTGAAAATGGAACACCAGTTGAATTTGGTCAAGTTTTAATGCGTGTTAAGCAGTCTTGAATTGTTTGTCATTTCTACAGCAGCTTTAATAGCCTCAATCATGCTCTGAGATTGAGCAATTCCTTTGCCAGCAATATCAAATCCTGTTCCATGATCTGGAGATGTTCTTATAAAAGGTAAACCGATTGTGGTATTGACCGAGTAATTAAGAGCTATCACTTTCATTGGTATTAAACCTTGATCATGATACATAGCAAGAATGCCATCATGCTTTTCGGCATTTTTGTCATTCCATGCTTTTACCGAAGAATTCCAGCAGCTGTCTGGTGATAAAGGGCCTAATAATTTAATACCTTTATGCTTTTTATTCCAAGTAATTAATGCATTATTGAGCCAATCTCTCTCTTCATGACCTAATATACCCTCTTCGCCGGCGTGAGGGTTTAATCCTGCTACTCTTAAACTAGGGTTGTCAGTATAGCTATTACAAAAATCTCTGAAAAGATCCAATTTAGAGTGGATTAATTCTGTAGTTAATTTCTTGGGAACCTCAGAAAGGGCTATGTGGGTTGTAGCCAGTAAAGTATTAAATCTCCAACCTGTAATTGGTGATTTCGCTGTGAATAACATTCCAACGTTTTTTGCTCCACATGATTTCGCAAGTACTTCAGTTTGGCCAGAGAAGTAATGACCTGCTAAAGACCATGATTTCTTGCAAATTGGTCCAGTTACAAGTGCTGAATTAGGAGATTGTTTTACAATTTCTATTGCTTTTGTTAAATATTGGAAACTTGAATTACCGTAACTTGATTTAGGTTCATTATGTGATGAAGAAATTTCGAGATCATGTATCTTTAAATTTTCAGGATTTGCAAGTTTATTTAACCCTAAGGATCTAAGATGTTTATATGTTTTTTGTAGATTTTTTTTTGATCCAACAATTGTATAGTCAATATTTTCTGGTATCTCAGTAGAAAAAAGTGCTTTTAAGATTATTTCAGGTCCAATACCTGACTCATCTCCCACACTTAATACTACTTTCAGCAGTTTGTTTGTATTTTGAAAATTCATAAAAAGTCTTTAAGTTGATTTTTAACTAATCGGATAGCAATTTTTAAGGCCTATTTTATAGTTTTTATAAATCAGTTTATATCCAAGTGTTTCGCATAAAAGTTTGTTCGAAATTCTTCTATTTTCCATCCAAAAAGATTGAGCGATAGGTGATAATTCATCTTTTGCTTCTTCAAATAATATTGGCTTTGGCATTGTTAAACCAAGTAAATCGTAGCAATACTGAATAACTTCTATCTGAGAACAGGGTTCATCATCTGCAATATTAATGATTTGGTGAAACTTTAAACAATTTTTATTTTGTAATAAGTAAATAATCGCGTGAGTAATATCAGCAACATGAACTCTTGAAAAGACTTGAGCTTTTTTTAAGATAACTCGAATTTTTTGATTTTTGATTGCTTCAAACGTGGATCTTCCTGGTCCATAGATGCCAGGCAATCTAAAAATTTGCACGGGCAAAGTGGATTCAATCCATTTTTTTTCGCAATTTAATCTATTAAGACTTCTTTTTTGAAAAGGCTTAGGCTGATCTATCTCAGAAACCCAACCACCTCCAGTGTTTCCATAAACTCCAGTGGTAGATAAGTATCCAACCCATTCAAGGGATAAATCTTCTAATTTACTTTTAAGGCTTTTTAATACAGGATCGTTGCCATTTTTGTCAGGAGGTATGCAACTAAGAATATGCGTGACTCCATCAAAAATTTCTTCATCAGGAATCATATTGTTTTCACTGTTGAAAATAAAACTATTTGGATCTTTGCTTACAGATCTTGAGCTTGTAAGAACAGTGCAACCGAATTTTCTAATAGTTTTTGCAAAAAAACTTCCGCTGAAACCACATCCCAAGATTAAAAATTTATTTTTTTTCCCGAGTAAACTTGCAGGTTTTTTCATGCTAGGTTAAAGTAGTACATATGTATTAATTGATGATGAAAACAGCTCTTAAGTCTGATTTAAAATCAAAAGCTTTTCTTGTTAGCAAAAGTTCCTCCCTTCTTATAGAGAAAGAAGTAAGTTTAGTTAATTTTAAATTCTACCAAAAGTTATTTGTCTTTCTTCTTTCATTTTCGACAATTTTAATATTCCCAGAATCGCCAAGAGAATTGGAAAATATATGTGAGAGTTATAACTCTATAAAAGTATGTAATGTTTGGTAGTCAAGCTGCTTTATATTCTGATTTATCTTTTATGTAATTTTTATTTTTAATCTTAAAATTAGGATTAGCCCATTGTAGTAATCTAATAGCTAATCTTAAATCTCCTTCTAACCAAGCTCTTATAGCCATTGCTCTTCGAGGATCATAAAATTTTTGCCTTCTATACCAATACAAAGCATTTTCATCTGATTTATCCCCATTACACGAAAGACACGCAGGGACACAGTTTTCTGTTGTACTTAAACCTCCTTGGCTTCTTGGTATTACATGGTCAATAGACTCAGATGGTTTTCCGCAGTATATACAACTTTTTCCTGTAAACTTATGAATAGATTTTCGCCATTGTCTAAATCTGAACTTAGGACATAAATCCTCTAAAAACACCGCATCATTAATATGCATTCAGAATATTTAGTTAAATAAATAATGGCTTGAATATATTAAAAGTCAATATTTATTTATTTTTTTTTGCTTAAATTTGCTAGTAAAATTTGATTTAGTGTTTTTAGATACAAAATAGTATTTATTAAATTTAGCAAAAAATTTTATCTTTCTAAAACTTTAATTAATAACTATATCTATCAAGTGTTTCATCAGTAAATTCTTCAGAAATTTCTTCATTAGCTTCTTCTAATTCTTTTTCTAATTTTTTTCTTTTCTTTTCTCTATCTTTTGCTTCTTTTTCTTTTCTTTCTTCTTCTTTTTCTAAATCTCGTATTAGTTTTCTATTTGGATGAAGATTATCTAAATATTCAACGCAATAACTAAATTTTTCTCTTTCTCTTATAACTGTTTCAGTAATTTGAGCTGCTGCATTTTTAGGTGAAACTTTGAAAAACCCCCCCTTTTGTTTTTTTATATATGTGTAAGCTGCTTCCCAACTACTTTCATGGTCATTTCCGCCATCTCTCATAGTACAAAAAATTTCTGCTCCAAATGCACTTGCATTTACTCTTGGCATAGTAAGTGTTAGAGGAGCGAAAATTCCCAACGCTAATGGTATTAGTTTTTTCTTCTTTAATCTTTGCATTAGGCTTTTATCTACTATCTAAAAATATCTTTTATTGTGAATATGTCTATAGAAATTTAAGATTTAATCACTCCAAATATATTCAAGCATTTCACAACTAAAGGAAGAATTAAGAGTACAGTAATCAATCTTACAGCGTGTAATGTTGCAACTGCAGCCCCCACTCCGTATTCAGACCCTACAAGACTCATTCCACTAATTCCTCCTGGTGCAGCTCCTAGAATTGTTGTAATGATATCTATATTAAGTAATCTGCTTGTCCATAATCCAATTGCTAATCCAGTAATAACTAGAGTAAAAGTTATTAATATAGCTGGCTTCCATAAATTTTGAATATCAACTAATGAGTCTTTTGTTAATGAAGTACCAATGACCGTTCCAATTCCGATTTCTAAAATTGTTCTTGTACCTATTGGCCACTCTGCGATGTCGACTTTGCCACTTATGCTAAGTATGCTTGAGCCTATTAAAGCACCTGCTAGAGGAGCTGCAGGAATACCCGTTTTTAGAGCTAAAGAGCCAATAATGCAACCTGCAAAAAGATAATAGATTAGATTTATGTTAGGCATAAATTTCATGGATGTTTGAACATAATATTAGAAAAAATTTTTTTTGTTTACATTTATAGTCAAATAATATTTTTAGTTTCCTCTCGTAATGTCCCCTTTTGTTGGCATAATATTAACTAAAGCATGATTTTTATGTCTTCACAAATTTCTTACAAAGATAATAAAAGCCGAATAAAGAAAAAATTATCTTTTTTTGAGGGTGGCCACCAGCTCGAAAAATTAGAGTTCGCCCTTGCGATAGCTCAAACTAAGGGTGATGAAAAAAAATCAATTGTTCTTAGAAAAAAGATTGTTGAATTAGGTGGAAACGTTGAAGAGCCAGGAACTTAACTTAATTTCCCTCTAGAAATTTTGATACCATAACCAACGCTTCACCAGCTTGTTGGGCTGTAATTTTACCGAGGTTGAGAAGTGTATTACTTATAGCAGAAACCACCGTAATAATATCTCGATCATTTACATAACCCAAATGTCCTACTCTGAATATTTTCCCCTTCAGATGATCTTGACCACCTGCAAGTAGAATATCAAAATTATTTTTTATTGTTTTTCTAAATTCTTCAGCATCAATCCCTTCAGTTTTTATTGCAGTAATTGAAGGACTTAAATATTTTTCATCAGCAAATAATTTTAGATTTAAAGCCTTGACTGCATTGCTCATGGCTAATTTGTGTTTATTGTGTCTTAAGAAAATGTTATCTAAGCCTTCTTCTCTCATCATTTTTAAAGCTTCATCTAAAGCAAAAATTAAATTAACTGCTGGGGTGTATGGATTACTATTTGTTAAAAGACTTTTTCTATAGGATTTTAAATTTAAATAAAATTTTGGTAAATTAGATTTTTCTGCAGCTTCCCATGCTTTTTGGCTTATTGCTATAAAGCTAAGGCCTGGAGGTATCATATATCCTTTTTGTGATCCTGAAGCAACGATATCTAATTTCCATTCATCCACTGGTACATTGCAAGCTCCAAGACTTGTAACGCAGTCAATAATTGATAAAGCTGTGTTGTGTGCACGAATATATCGACTAATTGTTTCTAAATCATTAATTACACCTGTTGAAGTCTCCGAATGTGTCAAAATAACTGCTTTTATTTCTTTTTGTTTATCTTCCTCTAATACCTTTTTGAATTCTTCTGGATCAAGTGGAGTACCCCATTCGGAATCAATTTTTATTACTTCCAGACCAAATTCTTTGGCAACTTTTACCCATCTTTCGCCAAATTTTCCATTTTCTCCACAAATTACTTTATCTCCTTTACTTAAGGTATTTATTATTCCAGCCTCCATTGCGGCAGTCCCACTACCAGTGATTGTAAGAACATCATTTTGAGTTTGATGAAGCCACTGTAAATTTTTAGTTGTACTCTCTACGAGATCTTGAAATTCTTTACTGCGATGGCCTATTGGATGCTTACTTAATGCTTGTAAAACTTTTTCTGGAACTGGTGTGGGTCCAGGAATCATCAATGATAATTTTTGTTGTATGGCCACTTTTTATTAAATAGGTCATTCTTAGATTAGTTCTCATTATATATTTTTCAATTACTTGATTTGAAAAAAGGATTTTCTTTACCTTTGTGGGTTGCTGGAGCTGCTAGGTCAGCATTAAACAAACTAGTAGGTTTACCATTTAAGAATTATGAACTTATTAAAATTCCTAATGAAAAAAAAGAAATAAAAATCGAGATTCATTCTGTTGGTTTACTTAAAGATGAGTCGCATGCATTAGGAATTACTTTTGCAAAGTCTGGCTTAGAACTTGACATTACACAAAACTTAGAGATATGGACAATAGCCTCTTTAGAAAAAATTTCTTTTAATAATCCTGTTCAAAAAATTCCAATAAATATTATTGCCGGATCTGGAGTTGGCATAAAAGAAGATACATCAGAGATATGTATTTCTAATTTTGCCAAAGAAGTTTTATATGAAAATTTATTAGATAGTATTCCTGCCGGTTTTAATTTGAAATTAGAAATTATTTTTCCAAATGGGGCTTTTTTAGCAGAAAGAACTAGTAATAAGTCATTTGGTATTGTTGATGGATTATCTATTATTGGTACTTCTGCTGAGACTTATTCGAGTGCTTCACCTGATCAATTAGAAGAGGCAAAAAATCATCTAGCAAAGTTAATTAAAAATGATTTTAAAGGGGAAGTTATATTTGTTATTGGTGAAAATGGGTTAAGTTTGGCTAAAACTTATAATGTTAATTTGCCAATTATCAAAATTGGAAATTGGATAGGACCATTATTAGTTGATGCTGCAATAAAAAAAGTTAAAACTGTAATTCTTTTTGGTTATCATGGGAAATTAATTAAATTAGCAGGTGGTATTTTTCATACACATAATCATTTGGCTGATGCAAGAATTGAGATTCTTGTTTATTTAGCCGTTCAAGAAAAGTTACCACCTGAAATAATAGTTGAATTATCTCATTTAGATAATCTTGAGAATGCATTACAACTTCTTGAAAGATTTAATAAATCTTTGGCTGATAAATTATTCAAGAATTTATCAAATACGATCGAAAAGCGTTCTATTACTTACGTAAATAGGTATGTAAAAACCGATATGGAAATCGCATCAATCATTTTTGATAGAAAAAGGAAAATTAGGTGGGCTGGAATTAACGGCAACAATTATATTTCTTATTTTCAATGAGATTAATTTGTGATTCATTATGCTTTTGCAAATAAATTGAGTTAACTTTTATACATGAGTCAAATAATTTTAAAAAAAGAACGAGATCCTTCAATATTAATTTTGGATTTCGGATCCCAATATTCTGAATTGATTGCAAGAAGAATTAGAGAAACTAATGTTTTCTCCCTTGTTGTAAGTAATTACATTTCAATTGAGGAAATTAAAAATATTAACCCTCAAGGGATTATTTTGAGTGGAGGCCCAAATTCTGTATATGAACAAAATGCGCCTAAGTGTGATAAAAAAATTTTTAATTTAGGAATTCCTATTCTTGGCATATGCTATGGAATGCAATTAATGGTCAAAGAACTTGGAGGATCTGTTATTTCAGCAACCAAAAGAGCTGAATATGGTAGAGCACCAATAAATATAGACCATGAATCTGACCTCCTTTCTGATGTAGAAGATAAATCTATTATGTGGATGAGTCATGGCGATTCTATTAATTGTTTGCCTGATGGATTTAATAAAATTGCTTTTACTGAGAACACAATCCATGCAGCAATTTCAAATGATGTAAAGAAATTATTTGGCGTACAATTTCATCCTGAAGTTATTCATTCAGAGTTTGGGATGACGGTAATTAAAAATTTTGTTTATAAAATTTCTGGTTGTGCAGCTGATTGGACAACCGAAACCTACATAGAGGAAACTATTCCCAGGATAAGAGAGCAAGTTGGTAATAAAAAAGTTTTGCTTGCCTTATCTGGAGGAGTTGATTCGTCTACTCTTGCTTTTCTTCTCAATAAAGCTATTGGAAATCAGCTTACATGCATGTTTATAGACCAAGGTTTCATGAGAAAAGGTGAACCAGAATTTTTAATGAATTTTTTTGATAAGAAATTTCACATAAAAGTTGAATATATTAATGCAAGGGAAAGATTTATTGCCAAATTAAAAGGTATTACTGATCCAGAACAAAAAAGAAAAATTATAGGTGAAGAATTTATTAGAGTATTTGAGGAAGAAAGCAATAGATTGGGACCTTTTCAGTATTTAGCCCAAGGTACTCTTTATCCTGATGTTATTGAAAGTGCAGGAACTAATATTGATCCAAAAACAGGAGAAAGAATAGCTGTGAAAATAAAGAGTCATCATAATGTGGGTGGATTGCCAAAAGATTTACAATTTAAATTAGTTGAGCCATTAAGAAAACTTTTTAAGGATGAAGTCCGAAAAGTCGGCGCTGCTTTAGGTTTGCCGGATGAAATTATAAAAAGGCATCCATTTCCAGGACCAGGATTAGCTATAAGAATTTTGGGAGAGGTGAATAATGAAAAACTTGATTGTTTAAGAGATGCAGACTGGATAGTAAGAGATGAAATTAAAAAATCAGGTCTTTACAATGATATTTGGCAAGCTTTTGCAGTATTGCTACCTGTAAAAACAGTAGGAGTTATGGGTGATAAAAGGACTTATGCATGGCCAATAGTTTTACGTTGTGTATCTAGCGAAGATGGTATGACAGCCGATTGGTCAAAAATTCCTTTTCAGATTTTGGAGAGGATTGCAAATAGAATCGTAAACGAAGTAAGTTCAGTTAATAGAGTTGTTTATGATATTACAAGCAAACCTCCTGGAACTATTGAGTGGGAGTAAGTCTTCAAAATTTTAAAAAAATTTAAAATTCTTTATTTAAGCAAGAAATCTTTAAATGAGATTTAAAACATAATGCCCGATATTATTAAATTAAGTCGATCTACAGTTGAGAAATATCTTAGTTGTCCAAGATGTTGTGTACTGGACAAAAAATATCAAATTAAGCCGCCATCATTACCATTTACTTTAAATATAGCTGTAGATAATTTATGTAAAAATGAATTTGATTATTATAGAAAAATTCAGGAGCCCCACCCTTTATTTATTGAACATGGAATTGATGCTGTACCTTTCAAACACAAAGATTTAGAACGTTGGAGAAGTAATTTTCAAGGGATAAGATATAAGTCAATTGAACACAACTATGACTTTGGTGGAGCTGTAGATGATATTTGGCAGAAAAAAAATGGTCATCTTATTATCGTTGATGTAAAAGCAACATCTAGAAATAATTTTGATTGGTTTGAGACTTTTAATAAATACGAATATGCAAAAGCTTATAAAAGACAGTTAGAAATGTATCAGTGGTTGTTTAAAAAAAATGGTTTTCAAGTAGCTAAAGAAGCTTATCTTTTATATTTTAATGGAAAGAAAAATGAAGAGTTTTTTAATAACAAATTAAATTTTGACGTACATCTAATTAAATTAGATTGTTCTACTTCATGGGTAGAAAATAAGATAATTGATACGGTCAATTTATTACGTTCGAATAATTTCCCCAAACCCTCCTTAAATTGTGAATATTGTAATTATTTAAAGAAACGTTGGCAGTTGTCTAAAACTTAATATGAATAGGATAATTTTTTATATTTCTGGAAAAATAGTGAATAAAAGATAATCTTTAATTAGATTATTAATTTAGGCTCTTGATAAAATCGAAAAATTCTGAAAGAAAGATAACTAATCATCTTCAACAAGATGTAGTGAAGTTATCTGGTAAAACAATTTTTATTAATCCTTTTTTATATTGGCGGAGATTCGACGAAAACACTAATAGATGGCTTAGAGAACCTGGTCAAATGTCAGAGGATCAAATCTCACCAAATAGGAACCGTTTTTATCCAGAAATAGAGTGGGCTGATTTAAGTCATGAGCAAAAGCTTATAAAAGATGCAACTGTAGAGATGTTTTTAAAAACTCTTGAATTGATAAGTACATTTCATCCTTATCTTAGTTCCGGACAACTATTAGAAGTGGAGAGAAAAATGGCAATTATAAAAAAGATTCCATTTGAAAAGTGGGTGACAAAATCTTTTGCCAAAAAAGCAAGATTGCTAGAAAACGAAAAAAGAAAATTTGAAAGAGAAAGATTTTATAGTAGCTGGAAGGAATGGTTTAGTTTAGCAAATACTCAACAAGCCCTTTTGCCGTTAATAGTAACTATATTTGTTTCTGCATTTATTGGATGGTCTTTAGGGATATCAAAGAATAGTTGTAATCCTTATTTTGAACAAAATATAGAACAATTAAAATAATTTCTTTTGATATTTTTAGTGTCTAAGCTAATAAAAATTTTGAAAAAATAAATTTATTATTTAGAATTCTATTAATAGAAATAATTTCCTAAAAAATATAAGTGTTATGAGTGAAAATTCAAATTCAAATTATATTGAAAAAGATGAGTTTAATCTTAATAATGAGGACAGTGATTATAAAGATTTAATCACTAGACTTAATGAGATAAAATCAACCATTTCTTTATTAGAAAAAACAATGTTTAAATAAATTTTATATTTTTGATAAAAACAGGTCCTAATAAAAAACTTATTTCATTAAAGAGACAACCTTTAGTCTTACTTATTTTTTCTTCCATATCATTTTTATTGATTCTATGTAGGTTAATTTTTTTACAACTTTTAAATTATGAATCTTTTAAGAAGATGTCAGATGAGAATAGAATCAGACTGATTGCTGCACAGCCAATACGCGGAAGAATTCTAGATAAAAATGGTTATGTTTTAGCAGATAGTAGAGTGAAATATTCTTTAATAATAAAGCCTCAATCTGTTAATAAAAGCAATTGGGAAAACCATAAGTCAAATATTTCTAACGTTTTAAATATTGAAAGTAATGTAATTCAAAAAAAATACTCTGATGGTTTAAAAAATCAAAAACTTTCAGTAATTATCCTTGATGATTTAAATGTAGATCAATTAATAAAATTTAAGGAGAATGAAGGCAACTTAAATAGTTTTGAAGTAGCTACCAAATTAATTAGAAATTATCCTTATAGATCCCTTGCTGCTCATGTAATTGGTTATACTCAGCCAATTACTGAATTAGAATATAAATTCTTATCTAAGAATGGTTATAAATTAAATGACTTAATTGGTAGAACTGGAATTGAATATGTTTACGAAGATTATATAAGAGGTGAATGGGGGGGGGAAATGGTTGAAGTAAATTCATTAGGAAAATTTCAAAGATCATTGGGTATAAGACCTCCAGTACGAGGTAATGATATTGAACTAACAATCGACCTTAATCTGCAATTAGTTGCTGAGGAAGTTCTTAAAGATAAAAAAGCTGGAGCCATAATAGTAATGGATCCAAGAGATGGCGCCATAAGAGCAATGGCAAGTAAGCCTACATTTGATTTAAATTTTTTCTCAAAGAATTTCAAACCTCAGAAAGAATATAATAAAATTTTTAATTCTCCTGAAAAACCTTTATTTAATAGAGCATTAAATGCTTACGATCCAGGAAGCGTTTGGAAAATTGTAACGGCTTTAGCTGGCTTGGAAAGTGGAAAATTCCCTAGAGAAACTATGTTAGATACGAAACCATGTATAACTTATGGGAGCCAATGTTTTAGAGAGCATAATGATTTAGGTTTTGGGGTAATAGGTTATGAAGATGCTTTAAGAGTTTCTAGTAATACATTTTTTTATCAAATAGGTTATGGAGTAGGAGTTGATGAAATTTATAAGGTCTCACGAAAGCTTGGCTTTAATTCTTTATCTGGAATTGAAATTTCTGAACAAGAAAATATAGGATTAGTAGCTAGTAGTCAATGGGCTAAAGAAGGCAGAGGATGGGGGCAACCAGGAAGAACCCCTTGGGTTCCAGAAGATATTGCGAGTATGTCTATTGGACAATTTGTTGTGCAAGTTACCCCTATTCAAATAGCTAGAGCATATGCAGCAATTGCAAATGGAGGTTATCTAGTTAGTCCATATTTAGTTAAAAAAGATGAAGAAAATCTTACAGATAAAAAACTTACTAAAATTGATATTGATTCAAATAATATTCAATTGATAAAAAGTGGTCTCAGGAAAGTAGTAGAGTCTGGTACAGGAGTATCAATTAATTATGGAGTTTCAAATTTACCTCCAGTTTCAGGAAAAACTGGAACTGCGGAAGATGGTGAAGGTGGATTAGATCACGCTTGGTTCGTTTGCTTTACTCCCTCTGAAAAAAGCGAATTACTTGTAGTTGCTTTTGCACAAAATACTCCTGGTGGGGGATCTGTTCATGCATTGCCTATGGCAAGAGAAATTTTGAAAGTTTGGAATAAAAAAGAATAAAATTTTATTAGGTTTTAAATGTTCATGTTTTTAATTTTTTCATTTGTAAAAGTCTTTGAATAATATCTTCAATAGTTTTTGTATCTATAGGTTTACTATATGAGGACAAAAGTTGTCTTCCTAATACTTGACTTCCTAAATGCACTAATTGAATGCGTAATGAGGTAAGCAGTTCTAAACCTATACCACCAGAAAATGTTGCAATTGCAATCGGTTGACCATTAAATAAATTCCTAAAGTCATCACCTGAAATAGAAAGCCATGCTATGAAGTTGGAGAGAATGGGAGGTATGGATCCATTATATTCAGGCGCACAAATCACCCATCTTTCAATCTTGAAAAGCTTTTTTTTTAATTCTTCTATTTCTTCTGGAATATTTTCTTTGCTGTGAATTCTTGGATTAAATAATGGAATATCAAGAGTGGTAAGATCTAAAATTTCAGAACTTAATTTAAGTTCATTACTTTTTTCAAGAAATTTTTCAGAAAGTTCTAGGTTTTTACCACAACTAGCAGTAATTATTATTAGATCTTTTGTTTCAGTCATGAATTAGATAAATAAATTTAATAGTTAGCACCTGTTTTGCGGTGATGAACTGCCGTTAGACTATCGGATTTTAATACATTACCGTGTAGTACTTCGGCGTAAATTACCCAATGATCTCCACATTCCATCCTCTCTTTTACATAAGCATCTAACCATGCAAGCGATTCAGGAATGATTATCTGTTGATTAGGAGTTAATTCAATATTTATTCCTTCAAATCTATCTTCTCCAGGTGCAAAGGGCTTTGTAAATTTTTTTAAAGGTTCTTTAAAATCTTTTTCACCAAGAATATTTAAGGCGAATGAATCTCCTATTTGCAGAAGAGACTCTACCGATCTATCTTTTGCTACTGCAATACTTAACCCTGGCGGAGAAAAACTTGCTTGACTAACCCAAGATGCAAGCATAGCTCCTTTAATATTATTCTCATCTTTGCCTTTAGAGGCTGTCAGGACGCAAAGTGAACCAATTACTCTTCCAAGAGCTTGTAGCTTTGGATCCGTTTTGCTTGTAATCATTCCAGTATCGGATTTTCTGGGTTTTTTCTTTGCTTTTTTTATAATTTTTCTTCCAAAGTGCGTTCCTATTTCTTCTAATTCTTTAATCTTTGGTTTATTTGGACTGAATTTAATCCTTATAGGGTCAAAACTAAACTTAAAACCACCGTCTTTTAATTTTGATTCGAGTAAATCTATAGCTTCGCCGCTCCAGCCAAAACTGCCAAAAATTCCCACTGGCTTATCTCTGTTACCCTCTGCTAATAATGTTCCTAGTGCACTAACTATTGGAGTAGGGGCGTGCCCCCCAATTGTGGGAGATCCTATTAAATATCCATCAGCATTTTGGATGGATTTTATAAGTACATCATTTGATGTAAATTCACAATTAATACTTTGTACTTCAACAGAAGTTCTATTTATCCCTTTGGCCAAAGCATCACCTATGGAGGCTGTATTTCCATAAGCACTTGCATAAATAAGAGCGATTTTAGGATTATTTGTTGAGAGATTTTCACCCCATCTAATGTAGTCATTTAAAAAGCTTTTTAAGCTATATTCGATAGCTGGACCGTGTAATGGTGCAATAGTTTTAATGTCATAATCTGAAATTTTTTCAGTTATTGATACTACTTGATTAGACATTGGTGCCATCAAACAATCATAAAAGTGTTTTCTATCAATTTCTGTACTAATTCGATTTGTCTCAGACCAATATTCAGATGCAATGTGTGCAGAGAAAATTTTTTCACTTAGAAGTATTTCTTGATTACGTTCATAAATTATTAGTCCTCCAGGCCAACGTGCAGTTGGAATAGGAATTAACTCTAGTGAGATGTTGTCTAATTCTAAATTAAGTTCTTTTTTGATTATGTTAATTTCAGGTAATTGAATATCAACGAATTCTTTTAAGTTAGGATTTCTTTGATTCCAAAGTTCGCTAATAAGTTTATAACCTGGATTAGAGCAAGTTATAGTTAAGTCTTTAAATTGCTTACTAACGTTTTTTATAGTTTCTATGATTTGGGGATTTATATGTCCAGAGATGACGTTAATCTTTTCTAATTTATATTGATTAAAAAAGTTAGATATTATCTCATTAAATGAATTTAAATATTGTTTCTCAGGTGGATGAATAATAAAAAGTTCATCATGACTTCTAATGAAAAAAGTATTAAAAGAGGTTCCTTTTTCAAGGTTAAATTCAAGTTCAAATCTTTCTTTATTTTGGTCTAAGAATCTTACACAAGAAAAATTTTCTGTAATTTCAAATTCTGATAAGTTTTGATTTTCTGCAAGTAAGCCTATATTAATTTCTGACATTTTAAAGACTTATTTTTTAATAGTGATTAGCAACTTTTCTGTGATGAACTGCTGTCTTGCATGATAAGTCAGAAACATTACCATTTTCAACAATTCCGTAAATTATCCAATGGTCTGGAGTCTCGAGCCTGGAACTAACTTTACAATCTAAAAAGGCGAGTGAATCTGAAAGAACTGGTCCTCCTTCTGCGATATTGCTAATTACATCTACATCTGCAAATCTATCAGCTCCAGGGGCAAATCTTTTTAAAAAATGTCTGAACATTTTTTGATAGTTATCTTCTCTCAGAATATTCACAACAAAACCTTTCCCAACTTGCATATATGATTCAATAGCTCTATCTTTTGCTACTGCAACTGTAATACCTGGTGGAGAAAAGCTTGCTTGACTAACCCAACTTGCGACCATTGCACTTTGTCTAAATGTAGAACCTTCGCCTTGGCTCGCTGTAACTACATATAATCCACCACTTAATCTCCCTAACGCTTTATCTAAATTTGAATCAAGGCTCTTCATAGAGGCAATATTCTTCTTTTTATTGATCAATTGACCCAAGTCAGTTCCAGCTTCTTCGAATTGCTGATAAACAATGGGATCTGGAATATTTTTAACTCTTAAGGGAGAGAAAGCTTCTTTTTGACCAAGTTCTCTTAATTTATTTGCTAAGGAATCTATAGGCTCATCATTTCCACCAAATGCATCATAAACTGCAGTAAATTGCTTTGGTTTTAGTGCTGCAAATAAAGTACCGAGAGATTCTTTTAATTCATTATCTGAGTCTACTGGCCATGTGGGAATGACTACTGCTTTTGATTCGGAAATTAAACTTGTTAATTCCTGCGGGTCAGAAGATCTTAAATCAATTAACTGAACCTGAGCATCTGCTTTGCTTATTCCATGAGATATCGCTTGACTTAGTCGATCACAATAACCATAGTCGCTTATGTAGCAGACTGACACAAAATCATTGCCTTTGCTTTTATTTCTACTCCATTCAAGATATTTTCCTTTCCAAAAATTGACCTGATTATGGAGCAGAGGCCCATGACCAACAGCTATTGTTTTTAATTCAGGTAGCTTATCTATTCTTTTAATTGCCTGCATGACGCTTCTAGCGTTTGGACCCATAAGGCAATCGTAATAAAAACGGAAATCATCATATATTTCTTTTTGATCAGTGTCAAAAAATTCGTCAGAACAATAATGGAGTCCAAATGCATCGCATGTATATAGAACATTTGTGCTGTGATCATATGAAAATATGGTATCTGGCCAATGTAAATTTGGTGCACTTATAAATTCAATATTATGTTCTAAACCACTACTAGGATTAGTTCCGAGATTTAAAAACTCTCCACTCTTAACCTCTTGACGTTTAAAGGGAATATGTATTTGGTCTTCAATAAATTTAAGTGCTAATTTTGATCCAACTACTGTGATATTTTGGTTTAATTCTAAAAGATTACCTATTAAACCAGAATGATCAGGTTCTGTATGGCTAGTAATTAGATAATCAACTTCTTGCGGATTTACCTTTTTCAGTAATTCTTCAAACCATAATTCTTCAAACTTTGCGTGACTAGTATCAATAATTGCTAGTTTCTCGCCTTTAATAATAAAACTATTGTAAGTAGTTCCATTTCTTAAACCAAATTCAATATCAAATCTACTGCGATCCCAATCCAAAGATCTTATGGCACAAGAATCATCAGCAAAGTTTTGAGATTGAACCGTCAACTTGTTATTAGTTTGTGCCAATTTAAAATTACTTGTCTGGGCAGAGGCTATCATAGGATAATTAGCTTTATAAATTAACTTTAGTTATATAGAATATAAATTCGCGTGATTATCTTTGCGAAATAACCGAAATTACGCTTTTCTTTAATTTTTACACTTCTTATTCTGGATAAATGACATCTCAATTAATTAAAAAAATAGTTACTGGAGATGAAATAAGAAATGCTTTTTTAAAATTTTACAGTGAAAAATTACATAAAATCATTCCAAGTGCATCTTTGATTCCAGATGATCCTACGGTTATGCTCACAATTGCTGGAATGCTACCTTTTAAACCAGTTTTTTTAGGTTTAAAAGAAAGACCATCAAAAAGGGCTACATCTAGCCAAAAGTGCATCAGAACAAACGATATAGAAAACGTTGGAGTTACAGCTAGACACCACACTTTTTTTGAAATGCTTGGTAATTTCTCTTTTGGAGATTATTTTAAACGAGAGGCTATCCAATGGGCTTGGGAATTAGTTACTAATATTTATCAACTTTCTGTTGAAAATATAATTGTGAGTGTTTTTCACGAAGACGAAGAGTCTGCAAAAATTTGGAGAGATGAAATTGGTATTCATCCAGATAGGATAGTCAAACTAGGTGCGGAAGATAATTTTTGGTCATCTGGCAAAACAGGTCCATGTGGACCTTGTTCAGAACTTTATTATGATTTTCAACCTGAAAAGGGTCTGCTGAATATTGATTTAGAAGATGGAGAGCGTTTTATTGAATTTTATAATCTTGTTTTTATGCAATATAACCGTGATCCTAATGGAAAATTGACAGATTTAAAATTTAAAAATATTGATACAGGAATGGGTCTTGAAAGGATGGCTCAAATACTACAAAAAAAGCAAAATAATTATGAGACAGATTTAATTTTTCCTATTATTCAAAAAATTTGTGAGATTGCAAATATTGATTATTTTTCTTCAGATGATAAAAACAAAATTTCTTTAAAAATCATTGGTGATCATACAAGAGCTGTTATTCATTTAATTTCTGATGGAGTATCAGCAAGTAATCTCGGAAGGGGATATATATTAAGAAGGCTTATTAGAAGAATGGTCAGACATGGCAGATTATTAGGTATAACAGATGAATTTTTACCTCATATTGCTACTGTCGGAATTAATTTAATGCAAAATAATTATCCTGATTTAAAAAATAATAATGATTTAATTTTGAATGAGATAAAAATTGAAGAAATAAGATTTAGGGAAACTCTTGAAAGAGGAGAGAAATTGCTAGATGAGTTAATTTCTTCAGGGCAGAAATTAATTTCTGGTTTTAAAGCTTTTGAACTTTATGATACTTATGGATTTCCTCTAGAACTTACTGTAGAAATTGCTGAAGAACATAGTATCAGTGTAGATGTAAAGGGTTTTGAAGAAGAAATGAATAAACAAAAAGAGAGAGCTAAAGCGGCTTCAAGTAATATTGATTTGACATTAGAGGGATCATTAGAGCGAGAAATAGATCTTTTTAACAAAACTGTTTTTAATGGTTATGAGTCACTCCTTTCGGGAGCTGAAATAAAGGGTATATTCTTGGATTCAACATTAGTTAAGGAAGCAAGTGAAGGTCAGAAAGTTTTAATTGTTCTTGATCAGACAACTTTTTATGGAGAATCTGGCGGGCAAGTTGGTGATATTGGAACGATATTTTCAAACGATGTTGAGGTCTTGGTTGATAATGTCATGCGAAAGAAAAATGTTTTTTTACATTATGGAACGATTAAAAAAGGAAAATTAACTATTGGACAAAAAGTTAAGACTAATGTTAGCTCCTCTAATAGAGCTAAGGCTGCTGCAAATCATACAGCTACTCATTTATTACAATCTGCACTTAAATCAGTTATTAATGAAAGTGTTGGACAAAAAGGTTCATTAGTAGCCTTTAATAAATTACGATTTGACTTTAATTCCTCTAATCCTATTTCTAAAGATCAAATTTCTAAGATTGAGACTTTAGTTAACTCTTGGATTATGGAAAATCATGCCCTAGAAATAAAAAATATGTCTAAGAGTGAGGCTCTTGAAAAGGGCGCAATCGCCATGTTTGGAGAAAAATATGATGATGAAGTGCGAGTTGTTAATGTACCAGGAGTTTCAATGGAACTTTGTGGTGGCACACATGTTCAAACTACATCCGAATTAGGTTCTTTCAAAATAATTAGTGAGGAAGGAATCTCAGCCGGAGTAAGAAGAATCGAAGCATTATCAGGCCAATCAGCATTAGACTATTTTAGTGATAGAAATGCTTTAGTGAATCAACTAAGTGATTTGTTAAAAGCCAATCCTAATCAACTTTTTGAAAGGGTTACTAATTTGCAAGTAGAGCTTATTAATAAGAATAAAGAGATAAAAAAAATGAAAGACGAAATTGCATATTTTAAATACTCTTCTATCAAATCATCCGCAGAAATAGTAAATTCTTTTTCAATTTTAGTAAATCAGATTGATGGCTTAGATGGGAATTCTTTGCAATCTGCAGCACTTAATTTAACTTCTGATTTGGGAAATAAAGGAATAGTGATTCTTGGTGGAATACCAAATCTAGAAAATAGAAAGTTGTTATTTGTAGTTTCTTTAGGTGATGATGCTGTAAAAATAGGATTGCATGCAGGTAAATTAATTAATGAGATTGCAAGAATTTGTTCGGGAGGTGGAGGAGGAAAGCCTAACTTTGCTCAAGCAGGTGCTAAAGATATTGATAAGTTAAGTGATGCTCTAGAATATGCTAAAAATCATTTGCAAAAAACATTAGAGTCATTCTGATAAGTAACTACTTTTTCTGAGACTAATTTCGATTTGATCCATTAATTTCCTTGCTTCTTCAATAGTTAATTTTTTTTGATCAATTGCTGATTCAGTATTAATTCTTATAGATTCAACCAAAGACGCTGAACTGTAATCTAATAATTGTAAAATTTCAGATTTACTGTCCTCTTTAATAATATTTTTCACCTTATATGAATTATCTTGATTTATATCTATATGAACAACGTTTGTACTGCCAAATAAATTGTGCATGTTTCCTAATGCTTCTTGATAGGCTCCAGTCATAAAAATTCCAATTAGATAATCTTTATCTTCCTCTGGCTTATGTAAATTTAGTAATGATTTGACTTTTCCATTATCAATAAAATTATTTAGTTTCCCATCTGAATCACAAGTTAAATCTGCAAAGTTGCCTTTGCAGAAAGGCTCCTCTAAGTGCCTATGTATTGGTACTATTGGAAAAATCTGATTTATTGCCCAGCTATCAGGAATAGATTTAAAGATAGATAAATTTGCATAATAAGTTGATGCAAGAGTTTCTGTAATTTCAGATAAATTAGGGTGATTGATTTCATCATTATTCAGGTTATTTGAAATTTCTTTTGCGCATGCCCAAGTAAGTTCTTCGGCATAAGCTCTTTCTGCCAAACTTAAAAATCCTAATCTAAAAGCGACTAAGCAATCTTCTTTAAACTTTTTTGCATCATTCCATAATTCAATTATTTGAGATAAATTTATTTTTTTATTTTTAAGTTTTTTTAATTCATAGAAAGTTTCAAGTAAATTTGAAATTATTAATTGTTGATTTTTTTTATCAAAAATTTGTAGTTTGGAACTAACATGGCTTGTTCCTAAGACATTAAAAATCAAAACTGAACAATGACTAATTATTGCTCTTCCACTTTCTGAGATTATGATTGGATGCTTGATATTATTTAATTCACATGAATCTTTAATAGTTGCAATTACATCGTTAGCGTAATTTTGGAGAGAATAATTAGTAGATGTGTTGGAGGAGGTTTTAGTTCCATCAAAATCTATTCCTAACCCTCCCCCAACGTCGATATATTGCATCGGTGCTCCTAGTTTGCATAGTTCAACATATATTTGACTCGCTTCTTGTAATGCGTCTTTGATCACAGCAATATCACTTATTTGACTTCCAATATGAAAATGGAGCAATTTCATTTCGTTGATAAGATTTGCTTCTTTAAGTTCTTTTATTGTCGACATAATTTCTGGGATTGATAATCCAAATTTGGAATTATCTCCAATAGATTTACCCCACCTACCACTACTTTTACTTGATAACTTTGCTCTAATTCCTATTAATGGAGTCGCGTTAAGTTCTTGAACTGCTTGAATAATTCTTTTTACCTCATCTCGTTGTTCAATAACTATTATTGGATTTTTGCCGAGTTTTCTCGCCAAAGTAGCAATCTCAATATATTTTTTATCTTTATATCCGTTGCATATCAATAATGAATTTTGGTTTTCAAGAAGTGCAAGGCCAATTAATAGTTCTGATTTACTTCCTACTTCTAAACCAAAATTCCATTTGCTACCAAACTCTATTATCTTTTCTAGGACATTCTTCTGTTGATTACATTTGACAGGAAAAACCCCTTGATAAATGTTCTTATATTTATAGGTTTTTATTGCTTTTAAAAAAGAGTCATGTAGTGCATTGATGCGATCTTTTAAGATATCATTAAATCTTATGATTAATGGAGGATTTATTTCTCTACTTTTAAGTTCTTTGACAAGCCTAAAAAGATCAATCTTATTTTCAGATTTTATATCTTTAGTTACTGATATATTTCCTTTGGAATTTATAGAAAAATATTTATCTCCCCATTTGTCTATGTTATAAGTCGAAATACTATCTTCAATAGTCCAAATATTCTTTAATTTTTTCGGCTCAAAATTGGTCAATTTATGTCTTAGTGATTAATAAATGTTTTTGAAAATAACTCAAAACAATATCTTTTATTTTAATGATTACTTGCCAAGTTACCACCCAAAAGTTGAATATACATAGAGTGATTATTAACTAAATGACCAAAGAGAGAACCTTTATTGCAATTAAACCAGATGGAGTTCAAAGAGGATATGTTGCTGAGATTATTGGCAGATTTGAAAAAAAAGGATTTAAATTGGTTGGATTAAAGCAATTAATTCCTTCAAAAGAACTTGCTCAAAATCATTATGGAGTACATAGAGAAAGACCCTTTTTTGGTGATTTAGTAGACTTTATTTCAAGTGGTCCTGTTGTAGCAATGGTGTGGGAAGGCGAAGGAGTTATTTTGAGTGCTAGAAAACTAATAGGGGCGACAAAACCTTTGGAAGCAGAGCCTGGAACAATTAGAGGTGATTTAGCTATTGATATTGGCAGGAATATTATTCATGGTTCTGATGGAGAAGATACAGCAAAATTTGAAATTGATCTTTGGTTTAACGAAGAGGAATTATGTGAGTGGGAAAATTCTGATTCGAAATGGCGATCTGAAAATTAAAATTTAAATCGCAAATCTATCTAAACTAAATTTTTCTAAAAAGCTTTTTTCTATTTCTTTGAGATTTTTATTTTGAACTATTTTCAAAAGAAGATCACTTGTTATTGCAGAAAATAACACTCCATTTCTGTAATGTCCTGTAGCTATAAAAAGATTTTCAATTTTTGATTTTCCAATTATTGGTTTTAGATCTGGTGTGCAAGGCCTAAATCCCCACCAATGTTCCATTTGCGGCCAATTAATAGCTTCTGGTAATAAGGAGCGAATGCCTTCTTGTAGTTGTTGTATTCCATTAGGAGTATTACCCTGATTAAATTTTGAATCTTTTTCAACTGTCGCCCCAACTATAATAAGTCCATCATCACGCGGAACTAGATAAGTTTTTGGACCAAAAATAACTCTTTTCAAAAAATTTGTTGGACCTTGTATTGATAGCATTTGTCCCTTGACAGGAAAGACTGGAATCTTATTAAAAATTTTTTTACTCCAAGCACCACTGCATATAATTGCTTTTTCGCAGTTTATTTTTTTTATTTCCCCAGTCGCACATAAAACTGTTGCACCTGTAATTTTGTTTTTTTCGAATGTCAAATCCTCTACTTCTGATCCCTCTTGAAATTCGACTCCATGCAAGGAGCATGCTCTCTCAAGAGCACGCATCAGTCTTCTTCGGTTATCTATTTGACCATCTTGTTCAAAAAGTAAACCATGTTTCCAAATAGAATTTATTCCATTAATTTCTGTTTGAAGATCTTTGTGATTTAAATATTTTCCATATTCATAAGTGGGAAACTCTTCAAGATCTTGTTTATTTTTAAAAGGAACTACTATGCCACATTTTTTTAAACCGCATTTAATATTACTATCTTGTTCAATACTTTTTATCCACTTTGGAATTAGACTTTGACTTTCTTGGCCAAATTTAAGTAATTCATCTTCGAGCCCTTCGGCATGAGTAGCTAACATTCCTGCAGCAACAAACCCAGCTGATTCATTTCTATTTTTGCTTAAAACTAAAACTTTGAAATTATTTCTTGCAAATTCATAAGCAATAGATAAACCAACAAGTCCACCTCCAATAATTAATATTGAATTGTTTGTTTCTTGTGTCATTTAATAATTAATATTTTTATTTGTGTTTTGGTCATCTTTTCCTTTATATCCAATAATATTAATAAAGAGACTTTTGATAATGAAAAATTTGGAATCTTGGGAAGCTGTGATTGGTTTAGAAACTCATGTACAGCTTAATACGAAAAGTAAAATATTCACATCTGCTTCAACAGCTTTTGGTGATAAACCTAATACGCATATAGATCCTGTAGTTTGTGGGTTACCAGGAACTCTGCCAGTTTTGAATCAGACTGTTCTTGAGTATGCTGTAAAAACTTCCTTAGCATTAAATTTAAATGTTGCAGAACATTGTAAATTTGATAGAAAACAATATTTTTATCCTGATCTGCCTAAAAATTATCAAATTTCGCAATTTGATGAGCCATTAGCTGAAAATGGTTGGTTAGAGGTTGAAATAATTGAAAAGGATAAAGAACCTTATATCAAAAAAATTGGAATAGAAAGGCTACATATGGAAGAAGACGCAGGAAAATTAGTCCATTCAGGTAGTGATAGATTAGCTGGCTCTAAGTACTCTTTAGTCGATTACAATCGTGCCGGAATAGCACTTTGTGAGATTGTAAGTAAACCAGATATTAGATCAGGTAAAGAGGCTTCTGAATATGCTTCAGAGATTAGAAGAACAGTTAGATATCTAGGAGTATCAGACGGAAATATGCAAGAGGGTTCATTACGCTGTGATGTCAATATTTCAGTTAGAAAAGGACCTAATGCTCCTTTTGGTACCAAAGTGGAAATAAAAAATATGAATTCATTTTCTGCAATTCAAAAGGCTTGTGATTATGAAATAGCTAGACAAATAGAAGTTTATGAAAATGGAGGAAAAATTTTCCAAGAAACAAGGTTATGGGATGAAGCTAAGCAATTAACTAAAAGTATGAGATTAAAAGAGGGTAGCAGTGACTATAGATATTTTCCTGATCCTGACTTAGGACCAATTGAAATAACAAAATCCCAACAAGAGATATGGTTTAAAGAACTACCAGAATTACCTCCAAAGAAAAGAAATAAATATGTAAGTCAATTTGGGTTGTCTGCATATGATGCAAGGGTAATTTCTGATGAAATAAGCATGGCAAACTTTTTTGAAGAAACAGTAGCAAATGGTGCCGAGGCTAAACTAGCTTCAAATTGGGTAACAAGTGATATTGTGGGCTATTTAAAATCAAATAAACTAAGTTTTAGTGAATTAAAGCTTAGTCCTGAAAATCTTGCTGAAATGATTAGCATGATTTCAAAAAATATAATTAGTGGAAAAATTGCAAAAGAAATTTTACCTGAACTTATTCAAAAAAATGTTTCTCCGAAAAAATTAGTTGAAGAAAAAGGGTTGGCAATGATATCTGATTCTTCCAGTATTTTACCAATAATTGATGAACTTATAAATGAACATCCAAATGAAGTTCAAGCATTTAAAAATGGTAAAACTAAGTTACTTGGTTTTTTTGTTGGTCAACTTATGAAAAGAACTAAAGGTAAAGCTGACCCGAAACTTGCAAATAAACTTCTTATGGAAAAATTGAATAGCTAAAGTTTAAAGAAGCTCTTTTATTGTATTGATCCATTTATTTTGATCATCAGAATTATCTAAAATAATATTTGAAAATTTTCTTTTTTTTTCAAAACTTAATTGAAAATTTATTAATTCATATGCTTCTTTTTCGCTAATTTTATCTCTTGTGATAAGTCTTTTTTTTTGCAGTTCTTTAGGACATTTAACTAACCATATTTCAGTGCAAATATCTTCAAATTTTGCTTCAAATAATAATGGAATAACCAATATTATGGTTTGATTATTTTTGTATTGACTGCATTCTTCTATCATTTTTTCTTTAATTAAGGGGTGAAGCAGTTTTTCAATCCATTCTTTGCTGTCTGAATTTTTAAAAATAATTTTCCTTAAAAGTTTTCTGTTTATTTCCCTTTCTGAGTTGTTTTTATTATCAATAATTTTATTTCCAAAATAATTTAAAATTTTCTTATATCCATATGTGTTTGGTTTGATTAATTCTCTTGATAAATGATCTGCATCTAATATTGGAATATTTTTATATTTTCTAATGTAATTAGTTATTGTTGACTTCCCACTTGCAATACCTCCTGTCAAACCAATTCTTCTTTGTTTGTTTTTTGATTTTTGAAGAATATCCATATATTTCATAATAATATAATTACTTAGTTTCTTTAGTATTAAAGAGTAGTTAGTATGAATTAAAATACCAAAAAGTTTGAGCCAGTTAGATTCCAATTGGTCGTTCGTTGATGACAGTAAGGTTACTACACCCGAGGGGTTTCATTTTGCTGGGATATCTGCTGGATTAAAAGCCTCTAATAAAAAAGATTTAGCACTAATACTTGCTCCAGAAGGAAGTATTTTTAGTGGGATGTTTACCCAATCAATAGTTCGCGCTTCTTGTGTGGATATTTGTGAGGAAAGGATTAAAAAAACTTCAGGTTTTGTACGAGCAATACTAATTAATTCTGGACAAGCGAATGCATGTACAGGAATTCTTGGAATTCAACATTTTCAAATTGCTACAGGAAAGATTGCGGAACTTTTAGGAATAAAAGAAGAAGAAGTTTTAATGTGTTCAACTGGTGTAATTGGTGTTCCAATTCAAATAAATGATTTAATAAAAAATTTACCGAATTTAGTTAGTGATTTAAAGAGTAATAATTTTCAAAATGCAGCAGAAGCAATTTTAACTACTGATTTGACTTTGAAAAAAGTTTTAATAGAGACGACTATTCAAGGTAGAAAAATAAAAATAGCAGGATTTGCAAAAGGTTCAGGAATGATTTACCCAAATATGGCTACAATGCTTGCTTTTCTAACATGTGATGCAGGTATTCAAAAAGAAGAATGGGACAAAATGATTGCTATTGCCGTTAAAAAATCTTTTAATGCAATATCAGTTGATGGAGAGACAAGCACAAATGATTCTTTTGTTGGAATAAATGCAGGAGAAAAAATTGAAAAAAGGTTTTTTCCAATTATCCAAAAAGGGATTGATATTGTATGTCAAAACTTGGCAAAAAATATTGCAAGGGATGGAGAGGGAGCAAATTGTTTATTAGAAGTTATTGTTCAAGGAGCAAAAAATACTGATGATGCAATTATACTCGCGAAATCTATTTGTAATTCTGCCTTAGTAAAAACTGCTGTACATGGTTGTGATCCTAATTGGGGAAGAATCATTTCTGCTGCAGGTAATTCTGGAGTTAAATTTGACTTGAATGAAGTTGACTTATATATAGGAAACGCTCAGATTTTGGAAAACGGTAAGTTAAAAAAATATGATCCACAAGAAGTCACAGAATATATTAAGTCCAGAATGAAAGGTAAATATTTAGTAGATGATATTGTAAAAATTATGATTAATATAAATTCTGGCGAATCGAAAGGCACAGCTTGGGGGTGCGATCTTTCGAAAAAGTATGTTGAAATAAATAGCGAATATACTACTTGACCTCAAACTATAGTCATATCAGTTGATTACAGAGATTATAAAAATCATGTACCATAAATATAACACTAGATTTCCACATAAAATTTTAAATCTTATTCTTGATTAATTTTTCATAAAAGCAACATTACCAAATAAAACCAATATCATTTAATTCTTTAATTTTTTCTGGTGTAAGTTTATCTTTTCTACGTCTAGTATTTGCTACCCATAAACCAATTTTATTAAAACTCTGAGGTACCTTTGTATGTCCATATTCTTCCTTAAATTGTTTGAGAAGAGTTATATTCTCATTCCATAAGTAAGATGCTACATTCCAAATAAAACCGATTTCATCTAATTCTTGAATTTGTTCTGGTGTAAGTTTATCTTTTCTACTTCAATTACTCTACCCAACCACCAAATTTAGATTCTTTAGTAGGTACATTCGTGTGTCCGTGATTTTCTTTAAATTGTTTGAGAAGAGTTATATTCTCATTCCATAAGTAGGATTTTAAATCTTTAATAAAACCGATTTCATCTAATTCTTGAATTTGTTCTGGTGTAAGTTTTTTTTGATCATTTCTGATTTTACTTATCCATTTGCCAATAATTTTTTCACCATAGGGAACATTTGTATGTCCATTTTTAATTTTAAATTTTTTTAAAAGATCGATATTTCTTTTCCATAAGTATGATGTAGGGTCCCAAATAAAACCGATTTCATCTAATTTTTGAATTTGTTCTGGTGTAAGTCTATCTTTTCTAAATCTTTGACTATCTACCCATGAACCAAGTTTGCCAGAACCATGAGGAACATTCGTGTGTCCGTGATTTTCTTTAAATTGTTTAAGAAGTGTTATTTGTTCGTTCCAGAAGTAGGACGCGGGATCCCATATAAAACCGATATTATCTAATAATTTTATTTTTTCTGGACTTATTGTATCTTTTCTTCTTCTAATATTTGCTACCCATGTGCCAAGTTTTCCAAAATCCTGAGGTACTTTCGTATCACCATGTTTTTCTTTGTAGTTTAATAATTCTCCATAATTTTCCATCCACAGTTCTGAAGTATTTTCTACTAATAAAGTTGATATTGAATCTATAAAATTTTTATTAATTCTCTCGGTTGGTAAATCAAAATGAACTTTCTCAAGTCCTTTATATCCTATTCTTTTAGATCTTCTTTTCCCTAAGGAAATTCTTAAATTATCTATATTTTCTTTGAGAACATCATCGTGAAATTTTAATGCGTGAATAATTCTCCATACATCACTGAATCTACTTTCTAAAACTTGGTCTTCTACATTGGTCAAGTCTTGAAGATAAATTGGTATTAATATCGTTCCCTTTTGTTTTTCTCCTTTGCGTATAACTCTTCCAACTGCTTGAACTATATCTACTTCGCTGCTTTTAGGATCTACAAAAGTAACACCATCCAACGATGGGACATCAACTCCTTCAGATAAGCATTTGGCATTACCAAGAATTTTCCTTTCATTTTCCCTTATATTTTCAAGATCTCTAATTTTTTCAAGTCTTTCTTCAGTTCGCATTTTTCCTTCTACATAATCACAAATAATTTCACCATCAGGTCTATCATTTATTGGCATTTCATTTAAGGTCTTTTGAAAAGTGTCTTTAAATAATTTTGCTCCCTCAATTCTTGAATGGAAATTTATAATTCTTTTTAAATTATGTTGTTTTATTCCTTTAGCAAGTGCTATTTGTAATGCAAGGGTTTCTGAATCGATTAAATCCCCATCTTTTGTTTTAAGAAAATCACGTTTAGAAATTGTTTCATTAATACTTTGATCGTCAACCCCAATTACTATGACTTGATAGTCAGTAAGTATTTCCGCTTTAATAGCATCAGAAAATTTTAGAGAATGCAATACACCTCCAAATAATGCTTTATTATCCATAGATGCAATTTCAGTTTCAGTTTTTATTGCTTGTTGTTTAATCTTTTTAGATAAAACTCTTGGAGTTGCGGTAAAAAATAATCTTTTATTTGCTCTAATTTTTTCTTGATCTAATACAAAACTGTAGTCTTCAGAAATTTTTCCAGCGCATTTGTGTGCTTCATCAGCAAAGACAATATCAAAGGGAGGAATTAATTCATCTTTCTGTGCTTCTACAATTAACTCTGAGGATTGGTAAGTTGAAAATAAAACTTTAGATTTACTTTTTAGAAGAAATTTTTTTATTTCGCTTTTATCACTTGTAACTGGGATTCCTAATTCAGAAGGATCATTTATCCAATTCTCATCTAAATCATTGTTTTTCTTTTTATGGACTGTTTTATCAGAGCATACACATTGCCATATAAATGGATCAGAGAGATTATTTCGCCATACGCTCAATGTCTGACCCAGTAAATTTAAAGATGGAACCAGGACTAATACTTGCTTTGCTTTTACATCTTCTTTAATCCATAAAGATGTCAATGTCTTGCCTGTTCCACATGCCATCAAGACTTGACCCCTTTCAATGCTTTCAATTTTTTGTAAGACTTCATTTATTGCTTTTTTTTGATGCTCTTTTCTTGGAAAAGGTTTTATTTTTTTTACTTTTGATAGTTCTTTTATGCTTGGAGGAAAATCTATTTTTGAATTACGAAAATCTTTTAATATAAATCTGACAACTTTATTTTCTTTAAGAGTAATATCTGCATTTGCGCCTATTCGATCAGTACTAGCAATTAAAAGTCTTTTATAAAATTTCGATGTAGGTGATGCTGATATGAAACTATCAATTGATTCTTTAGTTATGTAAGTTTTTGGTGAGTAACCTTTTGACTGGACTGCCCATTTATTTCCATCTTTATCTTTAAAAATTAAATCTATACCTAAATCTTTCTTATTCGTTTCAAGAAATTGATCAACTATAGAACTCCAAATAGGATCATTTTTTAAAAACCATTTGACGAATATTTGTTCAAAAGGCAGACCTTTTTCTGTTTTATCTTTTTTAACGTTTCCTTCTTCATCTAAATCTAAAGAAGAAAAGAATTCATCAAAGGTTGCCATCTTGAGGAATTAAAAGATCAAGCACATCGGATCAGTAATAATCATAAGAGTTAATTTGTCCTTTAAGTTGTTTGCTTTATAACCATTTATTTTTGCTTTTTTATAGTAATTACAAGATTGTCTAATTTCACCTGAGAAATACTTTCTTCTGGCATTGGCCATAAGTACTTTATTTTTTGTTTTCTTTTTAAACTCTTCGGAAATATTTGGTAAACAGTTTTCTTGAACCCACAAAGTTGCTCTTTCATTTTTGTTTTCGCTTGCTTTTTGCCAATCAACACATGCGCCTTCAGCATCTCCAATGTTTGATTTAAGAATTCCTCTAATAGCATATGCATTTTTTAATTTGATATTCTTATTGATTGCTTTTGAATAATCTTTAATGGCACTTAATTGATGACCAAGTTTCCAATTCACAATTGCACGATTATAAAAAGCAATGCCATTATTAGGATCAATTTCTAGTGCAATATTTAAGTCATTCCAAGCACCTGCAATGTCTTTTATTTCATGCTTGGAATATGCTCTATTTAAGAAAGCAAAAAGATTTTTTGGATTTAGTCTTATTGCTTCAGTAAAGTATTCAATTGCTAGTTGATGATTATCAAAGTCACTTTGTATGTAACCATCTAAAAATAGTTCTCTTGATCTTTCTAAATCCAGGACATTCTTATTATTTGTTGCAAATATTTCATATGGCACCGAAAGTAAAAATATTAAGAAAGATAGAAGAAAAATTTGTCTAATTTTTTTCATGGATTCTTACTTTTTTAGTAGATCGATTATTTATTATTAGATCGATTAATCTTTGGGATTCAAGTTTAACTTCAGGGAAAATATTCTTTTTAAATAATTTATGCATTTTTTCGGATAAATATCCAAAAGCGATCACTACATGATCAGTATTATGCCTTTGAATGATTTGTCTTGATATTTTCATTCCATGTTTGCTTAAATACTTTTTTATAAAATAAAAATTGTTTTCTGAATCAAATTTAAGCAGCATTAGTTCTTTAAACATTTCTTCTTTGTTTAGTTTGGAAATTTTAAGTTCGAATTTTTTGAGTTCCAGTTCTATTTCATGTGGCATTTCAGTTATTCGATCCATAATATAAAAATTGACTTATTTAGATTTAACTGATTTAGATACTTTTTTCTTTCTATCCAGGCATATCAAAATATTTAATGCTCCAAAAAATTATTTTTACTACTCTTAAAAAAAGAGATCATATTCATAATGAAAAAATATTTGATATCAGGTTTAGTTGACTCTTACAGGATTAAAATAAATTTATTTGCTATTTCGCCTACTAATGCGATAAGCGTCTTTCAACAGAAATATCCAAATGCAGAGGATGTATATGTCATTCAAGATTTATTTAAGAAATGAAAGTACCTGAAAAAGAATTTTTTGAAAAAAATAAAGTCCACCTGGAAATGTTGACTATTAAGGGTGAATGGAAAAGATTAGATACTTTTTATGATTATTCGACAGCAATCAATCATGGAGTAAATAAATATTTTGCAACACATACTGCCCATAGATTAGTTAACAAAGAAGGTAGGATTCTTGAATTATTTGATTCAACATTATTAGAAGATGTTGCTAACAAAGAATAATTAATTAAATAAAGATAACTGACGCTAAATAATATCTAATTTCATGTTGTTGTAGCACCTTTATAACACTAGTTCAGTGATACCAAATGGTTTGACCCTGTGAAAAAAGGTTTGTAACACCTATATAACACTAATTTTAGAAGTAAGAACCCAGTGATGCCAATGGATTTGGGGTTATATATGTATCAATAGCGAGTACACAACCTAACACTAAATCTATTCCAACACAGTGGTTTTCAGGTATACGAAATTTTTGGTACCACTAAAGTACCAGTAAATTTCTACGTAAAAATTTTTATTTGAGTTGATAAACTGCTAAATCTAGTGATTTGCTTTCACCTAGTGCAATTTTTTCAAGTCGCTCTAATCTTGCTAAAAGTTGTTTATTTTTTTCTTCAAGAGTTTCAATTTTTGTCTCCATTACTTTTTTATCTTTTATGCTGATTTGAGTTGGTTTTTTTAATTCACCTAATTTAAAAACAAATCCTGCTTTTACTACTCCACTATCTAACGTTCCTTCACCATAAGACTTAGAACCTCCAAAAACATAAGATCCACCAGCATTGATATCAACTCTCTCATTGACTTTAGAAGCACAACCAAAACCAATTGCATATCTGCTACTATAAGCACCACTACCAACACCACAACTTAATTTAGATTCTTTAGATGTCTGAGGTAACGCAGTAAGTGCTGCTGTTAAAGCAGTTGATCCAGCCACTCCTGAACCCAGATTTTTAATATTAGAGGTATTAGTTGAGATATTAGAGGTATTAGTTGAGATATTAGAGGTATTAGTTGAGATATTAGAAGTATTAGTTGAGATATTATTTTTGTTGGTTGTAACTTGAGTGCTATTTCCTGTCTGTACTTCTACTCCATCAATTAATAATTTAGTCCCCTCTGTCACATTGATATTTATTGCATCACCATTTTCATCTTTAGCATAGAGTTTTTGTACTCCATCTTCTTCTATAGTGATTAGCGAATTTTTACCAATATGAATTTCACCAGAATTTTTTTTTGTTATGAGTGATATACCATCAACAGTTAGACCTTCTGAGGTTAAGTCAATATCATTTCCATCAGCACCAATTTGAATAGACCCATCAGCATTTTTAGTTATAACAGCAGCACCATCAATATTCAAACCATCTGTAACTATGTCAATGTCGTCAGTATCTCTACCAATTTGTACTTCTCCAGATGTCTTTTTTTTAATTAAATCATCTCCAATAGATATATTACCTGTATCATCTTTTGATAATATCGGTTTTTCGAGAAGATCACTATAGTTATTTCGCCATTTAGATTCACCATCTGAGAAAGTATTATTATCAGGATCATATTTAATATATTTTGAGTATCCACCTAGACTAATGTTTAAAGTTCCCGAATCATCTATAAAACTTTTATCAGAGGAATCTAAAAAATAACACGCATCAAAGTACTGCATTTTACAAAATTCACCTTTTAATGTTGAAACTCCTGTGGTGGAATTAATAGTATAAATTTCAATTTTGTCTAATTTATTACCTCCTCTTTTAAGTCCCCAATAGTCAAAAGTCGAATCTGCTTTTAGAGGACTAGATCCAATAAATAATGATGTTCCTATCAATGATAATGCTAAAAATTTTTTCATAAATCAAAATAGATTAAACATATTTTGATTCAAAAGAAAATATTTGCTAGACACAAATCAATTTTTTAAATTTTTAGAATAAATACATAGAAGAATTTATAATACTAACCTTTACTTGCCTGGTACCGGTAAAGTACCACTAGTTTCTATTATGACTAATTCTCGAATGGTTAAAAATAGTTAGGTACCACCTAAGTACCACTATTTTCAGAAGTAAAACATAGTGATAGCAAAGGTTTATGGATTATATAGATATTAATAGCGAGTACACAACCTAACACTAAATCTATTCCAACACAGTGGTTTTCAGGTATACGAAATTTTTGGTACCACTAAAGTACCAGTAAATTTCTACGTAAAAATTTTTATTTGAGTTGATAAACTGCTAAATCTTTTGATTTACTTTCACCTAGTGCAATTTTTTCAATTTTTTCTAATCTTGCCATCAAGATAGACAGTTTATTCTCTAATTTTTGATTTTTGGAAAGTATTGTTTTGTTTTTCTTTTCAAGTGATTCAATTTTTGTCTCCATTACTTTTTTATCTTTCATGCTGATTTGAGTAGATTTATTTAACTCGCCTAATTTAAAAACAAATCCTGCTTTAACAACTCCACTATCTAAAGTTCCTCCACCATAAGATTTAGATCCACCAAAAACATATGAACCACCAGCATTAACATCAACTCTTTCATTAACTTTAGAAGCACAACCAAAACCAACTGCATACCTACTGCTATATGCACCAGTTCCAACACCGCAACTTAATTTAGATTCTTTTGATGTCTGAGGTAATGCAGATAATGCTGCTGTAAGTGCAGTTGACCCTGCAACTCCTTCTCCAAGGTTTTTGATATTTGCTTTATTAGTAGAAATATTATTTTTATTTGTTGTAACTTGAGGAATTGTTCCAGATGGTGTAACTTCAACTCCATCAATTAGTAATTTACTGCCGTTAGTTACATCGATATTGATAGCATTTCCATTTTCATCTTGAGCATAAAGTTTCTGTACTCCATCTTCTTCTTTGGTAATTAATGAATTTTTACCAATGTGAATTTCACCAGATTCTTTTTTGGTTATAAGTGAAACTCCATCTACAGTTAAACCCTCTGCTGTAATGTCAATATCATTTCCATCAGCACCAATTTGAATAGACCCATCTGTATTTTTAGTAATAACAGCAGCCCCATCAATATTTAAACCATCAGAGACTATATCTATATCATCAGTATCCCCACCAATTTGAACAGAACCATCTACTTTTTTTTCAATTAATTTATTTCCAGTTAGTTCAATTGAGACATCACCATTTTCTTTTTTTGTGATATTTTTTTTCTCAAAAGTACCTCCAAAAGTACTTTGCCAATTTGAAGTGATTGTCCATGAATTTTCACTCAAGTCATAAACTTCATAACCTGCATCTGTGGATATATAAATTTTGTCATCATCTGAATAGGTGTATTTTGAATCCCATCCTGGGCCGACAAAATCTCTTGTGGATCTTAGTGTGCAATTACCTGTGCTAGAGATGCATGTATAAACTTCATTAAGCTCTGTGGAAATATTATAATCAATTGCCCAATAATCCCAATCTGCTTTTGCGGGATAACTTCCCAATAAAAAAGTTGATGCAAGAAATGAATAAGTTAATAATTTTTTCATAATAATAAATAATTTATTATTATTATGTTTCTGCAAAATATATCGACAACTATTTCTTTTTCAAAAATATAAAATTGTGATTATTTTCTAGAAGCTGCTTATTGTCAAAGAGACGCATTACAGCAAGGTGTATATACTATTATTTGCCTAAGGTTGAAATTAGAAGTAATTATACTACTTAAGTTTTAATAAATCTAATGGTAGATATTCATTTGTATAAAGAAACAGTATTGTTAAAGTTCCAATTACAGAGCCAACAAAACCTCCAAAAAAATTAACTAATAATCCAGATTGTCTAATTGTTGTTTCTTTGTCTTTTTCTTCTTCAAAATTATGAGAATCAACTACTTTTAAGCGCTGATTGGTTGTTGGTTGTTTAAGTTGTTGGTGTCGGATAAGGGCTTCGAAATCAGGCATGGAATTTGTGATGCAATTGAACAATAAGCAGACCAGCCCGTCATTCGACGAGGATCTGATCTACCTAAATCGTCTACAGCTTCAAATACAGCATTCCCCGAGGCTTCTGCTTTATCAAATGCTGAAAGTAAGGGTATAAATGTATCAAAAACATACAAACCAAAATTTTCTAGAGCTGCTTTGGCTTGTTGCGCTGCTTTTTGCTGTCTAAAATCAACTTTTACTATTACTACTGCATGGTTAACTTTTAAGTTGCTTAATAAATTAGCTAGTTCAACAGTTAATTCTACTGATCTTGCTTTTGCAGTTGTAGGTAAGATAACTAAATCTGAACCATAAGCTAAGTGTTTAAGTTCTTCTTGATCACTGCTAGCCTGGCCATCAGTTATTACAATTTCTGATGATCTTGATGCTTTAGCAGCTGAACTGACGGGGAAAACTGGAAACGGAAGATTGCCTCTTGATGCGTACGCTAAAGCAGATCTATTCTTGTCGGCATCGACTATGCAAACTTTTTTACCTTCAGAATGCCAAACACTAGCAAGGTGAATACTTGTGCAGGTCTTGGCCACACCCCCTTTTTGTCCGCAAACGGTAATGAACAATTTTTTATTTTTATTTCTTTTACTTTGGAGAATAATTTCTTAATGTCAAGAGAAATTGATTTTTAATGATTTAAAACTTATTTTTTGAAATATTTTAAAGAAGTTAATATTTTTAGATAACCTTAAAAAGTTCCTTAGTTTAATTGGATAGTGAAGAAAAGAATTGGATTAGGTACGTGGTCTTGGGGGAATAAGCTTTTTTGGAATTACCAATCTACAAATGACGATGATTTACTTGAGACATATAATGAAGCGTTACGAAGAGGTTTCGATCTAATTGATACTGCAGATTCTTACGGTACTGGGAATCTTCAGGGTAGAAGTGAATTGTTGATAGGCAAATTTTTACTAAATACTCCTTCAGCAAAGAAAAAAAGAATTCAAGTAGCAACCAAACTTGCACCTTATCCCTGGAGAATAGGTAACAAAGGTTTTAATAAACCTTTTTTGAAAAGTTTAGAAAGACTTAATAACAAATTAGATATAGTGCAATTACATTGGTCAACTGCCAAATACAATCCTTGGCAGGAATTTGTGCTGTTGAATAATCTTTGCGATTTAAAAGATGAAGGCTTTGATTTTCAAATAGGCTTATCAAATATAGGCCCTAAAAGATTGATGAAATTAATTAATTTTTTAGCAAAAAGAGATCAGAGCCTAAAGAGTGTTCAGATACAGTTTTCTTTGCTTGCTCCTGATTTAGGAAAACAATATCAGGTAAAAAAAATTTGCGAAGAAAATAATATTGATTTCTTTGCTTATAGTCCTTTGTCCTTTGGAATACTTTGTGTTGATCCAGATAAAGAAGACAATAAAGAAAAAAGTTTTATTCGTAATGCATTATTTGAAAACTATAAAAAACCAACATATGAGTTGCGGAGGTGTTTAAAAAGAATTGCAAATCAAAGATCAGTTTCCCAAGCGCAAGTAGCAATTAATTGGTGTTGTTATCAAGGAGTTATTCCAATCGTTGGAATGCGAAAAAAATCTCAAGTCATTGATGTATCGAATGTATTCAAGTGGAATTTAAATAAAAATGAATTTAAAGTGCTTCAGGAATTTTCAAAAAAATGTTTAAAAAAAATGCCTAAAAATCCTTTTTCAAGTATTTAATTAAATTCTTAGCTAGATATCTTTTTATTTTTTTTTATTTGACAACTACTATTCCATAGTTCAGTGGGAAATTTTTCGCCAGTGAATCTAATAACTTTAGGTTTCAGATTTAATATCAAGTCATCTAGGTTTTTATTAGGTTCCATTGTGCAGGATTTGGGTTTCTAATAAGATAAATTAATTTAAAATCAATCTTCTCAGTATTTATACTCATAAAATTAAAAAATTTTTTTTTAATACAAACAACTGCAGCATTATTTACACACTAATCAATTATCTACTACAACTTTTTATGTATTTAAAAAAGTGGAGTCCTTCCAGACTCCGCGCATCATTTGGTTGATAAGGCTGATATGACCCCATCTCCTTAAGGATCAAGCAGCAACTGGTGCTGTTTGACGGGAGAAACTAACGATTTTGTTAGCGTTTGTGTTTTTGCTCTAACCGAGCCGGCTTCAGTCACCTTCCTTATGCCCCGTCGAAACCATTACAACCCCAGTTAATGGAGTTGAGCGGAATCGAACCGCTGTCCGAAACATCGGTTGAGATCACCTAGTCCAATTGGACATTTATATTCTGACAGGCAAAATGAGTATTGAATAGTTTTTTTTAAGTTTTTATCGTATATGAATGTAGTGGCATCAGCTCCAGAGGGACTAGAGAAATATTTAGCTAAAGAAATTTTAAATTTAGGTGGCTTTAATATTAATACTTATAAAAGATATATTAATTTTGAATGTGATTTTGAAACTTTTTATAGAGTTCATTTTTATTCCAGATTAGCTTTTCGTTTTTATAGAGAAATTGCCAGTTTTAATTGCTACGACAAACGATCTTTATATGAAGGGGTTAGAGATTCATTTGATTGGTTAAATTGGTTGCACTATGAAAAAACGTTTAATGTTCAAGTAACTGGGAGAACATCTTCCTTAAGTCATACACATTTCACTGCACTTGAAGTTAAAAATTCTATAACTGATTTGCAAAAGGCAGTTTGGAATAAAAGATCAAATATTTCTTTAGAAAATCCTGATTATATTATTCATCTTCATTTAAATAATAATAAAGCAATTATCAGTCTTCAAAGCAGTGTGGAAAGCTTACACAAAAGAGGCTATAGACCCGCAGTTGGAAATGCCCCATTAAAAGAAAATTTAGCTTCTGGATTGATAAATATGACTCAATGGAATGGCAAAGTCCCTTTAATTGATTTTATGTGCGGCTCAGGAACTTTTTTAATTGAGGCAGTTAACCAATTTCTTGAAGTTCCCATAAATATAGATCAAGTATATCTTTTTGAGAATTGGTTGGACTTTAGGAGGGATATTTATCTTAATGAAAAAAATAAGGCAAAAAATAAAATTATTAATTATGAAAAATTGCCAACAATAATAGGTTGTGAAATTAATAAAGAAGTTTTTGAACAGGCGAAAGCAAATATATCATTGGCTGGACTTGAAAATTATATTGAAATTATAAATAATGATTTTTTAGTACTCCAACAAAACTGTACACCTGGGATTATTCTGTGTAATCCTCCATACGGCAAAAAATTAGGCGATGAAAATGAATTGATTTGTCTATATGAACAAATGGGAATCTTCCTAAAGAATAATTTTTCAGGTTGGGAATTTTGGCTGCTAAGTGGAAATCCTAAACTAACAAAATATTTGAAAATGAAATCTTCATTGAAAATTCCCGTTAGCAATGGGGGAATAGATTGTAGATGGATAAAGTATTTAATAAGATGATTTATTTTTTTCCTAAGACGGCCTTTGTTGTCTTGCCTAAACCCTCTAATGTTTGAGGAAGATAAGGTCCTTTGGCTAATTTTCCTCCAAGCTTCAAACTTAAGCCTGCAAGAAATAAATCTATAAATATTATTAGTAATAAATTATATTCAATATTCCAGTTATTGTATTTCGTCAGAAAAAGATAAAATATAATATGGATGCAAATTAGTATTAATAACAATAATGTGCTGCCAATTGCCAAAAATATTCCACCACTAATTAATCTTCTTTTTTCTCTATCTACTTCTTGAAGAGCTATTCTTACATGCAAATCCATCACTGAACTTGCGATCGCTGAAATTCTGGAGGCGGTATTTGCAAAATTTTTATTTTTTGGTTTTTCCATATTATTTTCTGCCATTGTTTAGGAGAGTTCCTATTAGTAAACCAATACCAGCAGCAATAGCAATAGATAATAGTGGTTTTTTTCTTATTGGATTTTCTATTTTTGGTCTAAGTGTATTGTTAAGTTCTTCTAATAATTCTTCTAATTGATTTTCGATAGGTTCAATTTTTTCTGATATTTCCCAATTGTTTTCTCTTATTGAATCAATGATTTCAAATAATTGGTTTTTTATTCCAATTGCTGAGGTTCCACTATGACTAGCTATTACTTCAACTAAATCATCAATACTCCCTTTTGTGGCTTCAAGGGTTTGTTGTGCAATATTTGGCCATTTTTCTTTTATTAAAGGTATTAAACTGTCAATTTTTTCAAGTAACCATTTTTCCGAAATAACTTCTTTTTCAGGAAGATCAGAGTTATTTTCTTTTTCTTCTACTTCTTTGGGAGGATGATAAGTCTCCATTATTTAAAGTTATTTATTTTAAGATTAGACCCTATTTCTTAATTTGGAACCCTTATCTAAAGAATTGTTCGATTTATATAGAATGAAAACATATAAAAGTTTATTTACATTTTATTTATCTACTCTGTTCTGCAAGAAGGTTTTGTTAAGCTATTACTGAATTTATTAAATCAGTTTAAATTTCATCATGGATATTACATTTGCATCGTTAATTTTTGCATCTCGCACAATCCCTACAGATTTTGGATTAGTAGCTGCAGCTATAGCTGGAGCTGGAAGTTTGCTATTTATTGCTTTAAGATTTGTTCCTGATGCAAGTAATTAAATAACAGGAACCATCTTTAAGAAAATATATCTTTATCTCAACTTTGTTTTGAAAATAGATTCGATTTATTTATCAATTAGATAATGAATAAATGGGTTTTGCTTGAACATAAAGTTTATTCTGCTAACTCTTACGATATTCATTATGATTTTCTCGTTGAAAATGGTGTAGATTGTCTAACTTGGAAATTTTTAAAAATACCTTTATTAAATCAAGCTTCTATAGATATCTCTAAGCAGCCAAATCATAGACTTGTATGGTTATCCAGGAGAGAACATGAACTTTCTGATAAGAGAGGGTTTGTTAGAAGAATTGATCATGGAATATTTAAAAGCGTTTCTGATAAATTGGACCCTGAATATTATCGATTCATTTTGGATGGTGAACTTCTTAATGGTTTGTTTGAAATTTCGGGTAATTCATGTAGATTGAGAAAAAATTATTAATATTGATTTATAAATAAACGTAATATTTCTATTGAGAATTTTTGCAAATTAGTTATTCTTATTTAGCTATTGAGACTTGAGATTGGTACATATCAATCAGGTCGAGTTTGAAAATTTTAAATCTTTTGGGGGAAATGTAAAAATTCCTCTTGAAGAAGGCTTTACGGTGGTTACGGGTCCTAACGGTTCTGGGAAAAGTAATATTTTAGATGGAATTTTATTCTGTTTAGGTTTAGCTAATAGTAGAGGAATGAGGGCTGAAAGATTACCAGATCTAATAAATAATTCCAAAGTTAAGGAGGGTAAGTCATCAGAAACATCTGTATCGGTAAAATTTAATATTGAAGATTGGTCTCCCAGAGAAGACCTTCCGCCTTTGGAACTAGAAGAAGAAGAAATTGCTCTAAATAAAGATCAAAAAGAATGGGTAGTTTCTAGAAAATTAAGGCTTATGCCAGGTGGTTCTTATGCTTCTACTTATACTTCTGATGGAAAACAATGTACCTTGCAACAAATACAGAGAATATTAAGAGATATTAGTGTTGATCCTGAGGGCAGCAATGTTGTTATGCAAGGTGATGTAACAAGAATAGTATCAATGAATAATAAGGAGAGAAGAAATCTTATTGATGAATTAGCAGGAGTTGCACTTTTTGATACAAGAATAGATCAAACTAATGCAAAATTAAATGACGTTTTCGAAAGACAAGAAAGATGTGAAATTTTAGAAAATGAATTGCAATCTAGTAAGAATAAGCTTGAAAAAGAATGTGAAAAAGCAAAGCGATATAAAGAGTTAAAGGCAAAATTAACACAAATAATGGAATTAGAGAAAGTTCTTATTTTTGATAAACAAGTTAAGCATGTTGAATCTATAGAAAAAAAAGAAAGTGAAATTAAAGAAAATAAAATATTATTTAATAAACAAAAAGGATTAATTAGTAAAGAAATATCAGTCTTAGAAGATGCTTTGAAAATACTGGTTGATGAGCTTAAGGAGAAAGGAGAGGATAAATTGATAAAAGTGAATTCTGATATTGGAAGTATAAATTCTAGCTTGAGAGAACTTGATAGGATATCAAGTCTGAATAAAGAAGAAGGTACTAAATTACAAAAGCAGAGAGATGAAATTGCAATTTCTAAGAGGAATATCGAGTCAGAAAAGATGAGTCAAGAAAAATTCGATGATAACTATTTAAATCAATTGAACTTGCAAATGGATGAACTTACTTTAAAACACAAACTATCTAGAAAAAAACTTTCTGATGCGGCTGGAGAATCCGGAGAATTCTCAAAACAAAGTATCAAATTAAATACTGAGCTTGAAAGTATAAAAAATCAAATTAATCCTTTGGAAATGAAAAAAAGGAAAATTGAAGAAGAAATTATTCAAAATAATATTCAAAAAGATGAGATATTCTCTCAGATTGACGCCTTAGACTTAGAAAAGCAGAAACTTTTTGAGGGAAATCAAAGAAAAAAAGAGACATCAGATACAAAAACTAAAAACTTGGCAAGTAATAGCTCAGAGATTAATTCTTTAAAAAATGAAATTGATTTATTAATTAAAACTAAATCAAGGCTTAACAACGAGCAATTAAGGCTTGAAAAGGATTTATCTAGATTCGAAAGCAGGAAGGAAGCTTTAAATGAATCTAGAGGTTCATATGCTCTCAGAATTATCTTAGAAGCAGGGTTAGAGGGTATACATGGTTATGTCGCTCAACTAGGAGAGGTCAGTGAGAAAAATAAATATGCATTAGAAATTGCTGCTGGAAATAGATTAGGACAAATTGTTGTTGACAATGATCATATTGCTGCTCAAGCAATTGAAATCCTTAAAAAGAAGAAAGCGGGAAGATTAACTTTCTTACCTTTAAATAGAATTAAAAGTCAAAAAAAGAATTATGCAATTTCAAGATTTGAAACTAACAGGGAGAATGGATTTATTGATAAAGCTATTAATCTAATTACATTTGATGAAGTCTATTCAGATGTTTTTCGATACGTATTTGGAGAAACTTTGGTTTTTTCAGACTTATCCTCAGCTAGGTTATCCAAACAAAAAAATAGGTTGGTTACCTTAGGTGGTGAATTATTAGAGGCAAGTGGTGCTATTACAGGAGGCAGTAAGTTAAATAAAGATTTGGCTTATAAGTTTGGTATTCATAATGATATTGATGATTCCAGTCCCATAAAAGAAAGATTATTAGTTATCGAAGAAGCTTTAAAAGAGTCAAATAATGATTTGATAATAAAAAATAATAGACTTAGTAAATTAAATTCTAACCGCAGTCAAATAATTGAGGATTGTGCCTCATTCAATAAAGAAATTGAAGTAAATCAAGATTCTCTTAAGGCTGTCTCCCAAAGAATTGAGGATTGTAAATCGAGATTAAGTAAAATCGAAATTGCTAATAATTTATTAGTTAACGAGTTAGATCATTTAAAAAATGAATTGAAGCCTTTTCATGATAAGTTTGATCAATTACAAACTATTCAAAAGGCTAATTATGAAAAAAATCAAAAATCATCATTAATAGCTTTTAATAACGACTTTAATAATCTTGATAAAAAACTTGAATTACTTATAAAGGAGAGAGATACATTACTAGATAAAAAGAATAGATTTGCCTTAAATAAAGAGCGAATCAATAATTCATTAAAAATTACTTTACTAGAAGAAAAAAACTTGCAGGAATCTATTAAACAGCTTGCAATTGCTCATAATGAATGGATAGAAAAAAGAGATGAATTTAAAAAAGAGCTTTTAAATCTCGATAATCAAAAAAATTCTTTAGAGAAGGATTTAGGTTTATTGAGAAGGAAAAGAGATGAATTAAACTCTTCTATTTCAAATAAAAGGCAAGAATATAATAACTTTCTGTTGAAGCTTGAATATCTTGAAAGGGATATGCATTCTCTTAAAGAAGAGATGAGGAGCGAGAAAATAAAATTAGAAAATTACAAAAAAGATCTACCTAATCCTTACCCGGATTTTGGAGAATATGAAGGGAAGAGTCTTGAATCTTTGCAATCAGAAATTTCGATTATAAATGCAAAACTACAAAGCTTAGAACCTGTTAATATGTTGGCTCTTGATGAATTAGAAGAGTTAATTGAGAGATTAAATAGTTTGCGAGAAAAATTAGAAATTTTAACTAATGAAAGATCTGAATTATTGCTAAGAATAGAAACTGTATCTACGATGCGTCAGGAGGCTTTTATGCAAGCATTTACGGAAGTTGATAAACATTTTAGAGAAATTTTTGCCAATTTATCTGATGGAGATGGATTTCTTCAACTAGAAAATCCTAATTCTCCTTTAGAAGGAGGATTAACTTTAGTAGCTCACCCTAAGGGAAAAAATGTCCGAAGATTAGCCTCTATGTCAGGGGGTGAAAAATCGTTAACTGCTTTAAGTTTTTTATTCGCTTTGCAAAAGTATAAACCTTCACCTTTTTATGCATTAGATGAGGTTGATAGTTTTTTAGACGGTATTAATGTTGAAAGGTTGTCAAAACTAATATCGAATCAGTCATCAAATGCTCAATTTATAGTCGTAAGTCATAGAAGGCCTATGATTAGTGCATCTGAACGAACAATTGGGGTTGCGCAAGCAAGAGGTGCTAATACTCAAGTTCTTGGGTTACCAAATGCTGCATAAACACACTTTTTTAAATTTATACGTCAGAATGATAAAAAGAAATTTATGAGCTTGTCTAACACATCTGCTAATAAGAATCTTCCTAACTCGGTTCCTAGCGAACGTTTATGGTTAAGGTCAGAATTAATGGGAACACAAGTGATAACTACTGATACTGGGAGGCGGCTAGGCGTAGTTGGCGAAGTTGTTGTTGATATCGATAGAAGAGAGGTGGTCGCTTTGGGACTAAGAGATAATCCACTTACAAGATTTTTACCAGGCTTACCAAAATGGATGCCTTTAGAAAGCATAAAGCAAGTTGGAGATGTCATATTAGTTGATTCCCTAGATTCTTTGAGTGAGAGTTTTTCTCCAGAAAGATATGGGAAGGTAATTAATTGTCAAGTGATTACAGAATCTGGACAACTTTTAGGAAGAGTTCTTGGCTTTTCTTTTGACATTGAGACTGGGGATTTGATTTCTCTTGTTATGGGTGCTGTTGGGGTTCCGCTTTTAGGTGAGGGAGTTTTAAGTACTTGGGAAATACCTGTTGAAGAAATTGTAAGTAGTGGTACTGATAGGATTATTGTTTATGAAGGTGCTGAAGAGAAATTGAAGCAACTAAGTAGTGGACTACTTGAGAAACTTGGAGTCGGGGGTTCTTCATGGGATGAAAGGGAAGCTAATGGATATTCGGCAAATCTTGTGCCTGTGGAGAATCAGTTGCTTTCAGGTTCTGAATCAGAACAGCAAACCAATTTGGTTGAGGAATATGAAGAAGTTGTTGAACAAGATGATTATGAAGATGATTATGAAGATCAACTTGAATATGTTGAAATAAAGGGTACTGAAGAGGAAATAAATAACAGAAAAAAACTATACATGGAAAATGATTATTCTGATCCGATCGAGAGTCAAAATAGTGTTAATCAAATAGATGAAGAAAACAATATTGATTTTAAGCAAAATAAACAATCAACTGCTAACTTAACTTCGAAAAGACCAATTCAAAATGCAACTGAAACTTTAGATATCGAACCACTAGATGAACAAAATTTAGTTCAAGATAATAAAAAATCAGAAAAGTTTGAAATTGATGATCCCTGGTAATTGTTAAAGTTTTTTTATCGAATTAATAATTATAGAAGCAAGTTTTTTTGAAGCACCTTTATCGCCTCTTTCTTTGTGTAGATCGTCCCTAATACTTTTTAATTGATCTCTATTTTTAATGAGAAATAATACTTCTCTTGCAATTTTTTTTGGCGAAATATTACCTATCCTTTCAGGAACAATCATTCTTTTAGCTTTAATATTTGGCCAAGCAAAAAACTTCTTTTTTTTAAAATAGAAATTTTTAATTATAAAAGTTAGGAATCTATTTATGAAGGAAATTTTTCCAATTACTCCAAAAATGCCATCCCAGGCATTCATCATATTTAAATGTTGAGTTGGTAGAACAACTAACATTGGAAGACTAATTGCGGCTAATTCTGCGGTATTTGCTCCTACAGTGGTAATTGCAAGATCACATTCTTTTAATATTTCATAGCAAGGATGTTTATTGATTAGATAAATTTTTGTACTTTTTGAAGTTTCAATTACATACTCAAAACGAGAGTCTTTGAATTTTTTAATTGTTTTGATTTTTGATGAGTAATATTTAGCAATTGGATTTTTGTTGCTTTGAAAAAATAAATATTCACTTTTATCAGTAGTTGGGGCAATTGGAATTATAAAATTTATATTTTTATTTTCTTCAGCAATATGATCTGCAACTTCTAAGAAGAAAGGAATTCCAACAGAAAGCTTTGCTTTCTTAGAACCAGGCAACAATGCAATGTAGTTTTTTTCTTTATTTCTTAATGATATTTCGCTATTAAGTTTGATATCTGCCATCAAATCGCCAATTACTTTACATTTATATTTGTATCTTTTAGGTATTAACTTTTTTACCTTTACATTCATAGCAGCAATTTCGTTGGTCCATTGAGGCCATCGCGAAACCCATTCAGCATATGTGATATTTAAATAACCTAATCTTTTAGCTAACAAAATGCTCCAAAATTGATCCCCACCAAGGAAAATAACTACCCCTTTTTTTGGCCATTTAGCAAAAGAATGTGGCTTTATTAATAGTTTCCAAAAACTTTTAGATTTTGTAATTAATTCGAATTTATTCCATGAATTTGCAACTAAAAATTCTTTACCAGTGGCATTCGGGCAAGGAACAAGGACTAACCTAAGAGTGAAATCGTGTTTATCGTCATCACATAGTGAATTATTTATTTTGTTAAGCTCATCAACTACAGGATTTACCCATGTAGTTAATTCACCAGGACCATTAGAAATTATTACTACTGCAACTGATTTTTTTTTCATTGCAGATAAACCAGAATATATTAAATGCGGACGGCGAGACTTGAACTCGCAAGGCCGAAGCCACACGCTCCTTAGACGTGCGCGTCTACCAGTTCCGCCACGTCCGCAAAGGGTTTTCAGCAACCCGAGGATACCTAAACCTTTAAAATATCATACATTATTGGATGGAATAAGCATGTAGTTCGAAAATAGTATTTTTGAATATAATGAATAGTTTTTCTATTGCATAAAACAAATATTTATACATATATAACGTTTTAGGTTGTATTGTAAAAAAATGTCCTCTGATCACTAAAAAATTTTGTTGAATACTTTGGCAAATAATTTTTTATTTTAAGTCATTTCATTTCTTCAATTTTATTTTCATAATGGTTGAAAAAGTTTTAATTGCTAATCGTGGAGAAATAGCTTTACGAATTGTTAGAAGTTGTAGAGAACTAGGTATTGCAACAGTTGCAGTTTTTAGCACTGTAGATAAAAAAGCATTGCATGTTCAGCTTGCTGATGAGGCGGTTTGCGTCGGAGATTCATTAAGTAATAAGAGTTATTTAAATATTCCAAATATTCTTGCTGCTGCTACATCGAGAGGAGTTGATGCTATTCATCCTGGTTATGGATTTCTTGCAGAAAATGATAAATTTGCTGAGATGTGTAACGATCACGGCATAGTTTTTATTGGTCCATCTCCTAAAGCTATTAGATCTATGGGAGATAAATCTACAGCTAAAGAAACTATGGAAGCAGTTGGAGTTCCAACAGTACCTGGTAGTAAAGGCTTGTTATCAAATGTTGATGAGGCTTATAAATTGGCAGATGATATTGGCTATCCGGTAATTATTAAAGCGACTGCTGGAGGAGGTGGAAGAGGTATGAGGTTGGTTGAAAACTCTGATAATCTCGAAAAAATGTTTAAAGCAGCTCAAGGCGAAGCAGAAGCAGCTTTTGGTAATGATGGTTTATATATGGAGAAATTTATTAAGAAGCCAAGACATGTAGAAATTCAAATTTTGGCCGACAGGTCGGGTAATGTTGTTCATTTAGGAGAGCGAGATTGTTCAGTTCAAAGAAGACATCAGAAGTTACTTGAAGAATCTCCTAGTCCTGCAATTAACACTGAACTAAGAAAAAAAATGGGTAACGCGGCTATTGCTGCAGCAAAAAGTATCGGCTACGAAGGAGCGGGCACAGTTGAATTTTTAGTTGATGATGATGATAATTTTTATTTTATGGAAATGAATACTAGGATTCAAGTTGAACATCCTGTTACTGAAATGGTTACAGGAGTTGATTTAATAGCTGAGCAAATTAAAATCGCAAGCGGAGCAAACTTGGAGTTTAATCAGGATGATATCCATTTAAATGGTCATGCCATTGAATGTAGAATCAATGCTGAAGATCCTTCTCATAATTTCCGACCATCGCCTGGAAAAATAACTGGGTGGCTGCCTCCTGGTGGTCCTGGTGTAAGGGTGGATAGCCATGTTTATACAGGCTATGAAATACCTCCTTTCTATGACTCATTAATTGGTAAATTAATAGTGTGGGGAAAAGATCGTAATACTGCAATTAAACGTATGAATAGGGCTTTAAATGAATGTGCAGTAACGGGTATTCCTACAACAATTAACTTTCATCTAACCTTACTGAATAAATCTAAATTCAAGCAGGGAAAGATACATACTAAATATGTAGAAGAAGAATTATTGCCAAATTACTGAGAAATAATTAAATGATTTCTAGGAAATATGTGTATGCAATGCAAGTTTTATAAGCCCTTGCTGACCGACTAAAATTTCTCTTAAAAAGCTTATAACTCCGATCCAAATCACAGGTCCAACATCAACGCCTCCTATAGGAGGAATTAGTTTTCTTGTTAAATTAAGAATAGAGCTTGATGGTATTGAAATGAATAACCACAATCCTTTACTTAAATTAATTTTTGGGTACCAAGTAAGTATTAATCTTATTAGAAAAACTATAATTAGATATGAAAGAGAAATTCCTAAACTAATATCTAAAATTTGAAGAGAGTTTACAAGCAAGGAAATCACAATTATTTAATTCATCTTAATAAATAACCCATTGAAACGTATTTAATTCGTATTATAAATTGAGAATTTAATATTTAAAAAGTGTTTCAAATCTCAAATTTATTACTAGTCGCAGATTTTTCTGCTGAAGTTGCAAATAATTCCGCAGTTGGAATGATAGGTAGCTTTATTGCCGCTGCCTTACTTATCGTTATTCCAGCCACTGCATTTTTGATTTTTGTCAGCCAGAAAGATTCCCTCGATCGTACTTCTACTGGAAGACGCTAGTTTTTGTAGAAGTTTTAAGTACACTATATATATAGGGGATATTACTAACCCTTTAAAAAATAAATTTTTGGAGAAAGAATGTGGTCAATGCTAGTCTCAATTGGGCCAGTATTGTTGGTATAGTTCTCGCGGTATGTGGAGGAGGTCTTTATTTTTTGAGGTCTTTTAAGCCTGCCTTGGCAAGGGATTATGATGTTTTCTTCGCAGCAATTGGACTTTTATGCGGCGGAATATTATTTTTTCAAGGCTGGAGGTTAGATCCTATCCTTCAGTTTGGTCAGTTTTTATTAGCAGGAACTACAGTTTTTTTTGCATATGAAAGTGTGCGATTGAGGGGAGTTGCTACTGATCAGGCTAGAAGGTCATCTTATTTTGATGATGATCCTATTTCTGATGTTCCTAGAAATTCTAGAGGCCGATTTAACGAAGATTACGATAGGTTTGAAGAATCTGAAAGACCATCCAGAAGATTTAAACCTCAAGAAGATGAATTTGAAGAAGACTATACGGAGGGCAGATCTCGTAGGAGGAATATTTCAAGAGCTATACCTTCTGCTGCAGCAAGTAGAAGTAGGCCATCTACAAGACAAATAGGTCAGTTTGAAAATGACGAACCTATAAGAAGGAGAAGACAGACTTCTGAAGATAGAAACAGTAAACAACCAGAAACAAATAATTTTGGGGAGAGAAGAAATTTATCTCGCGATGAAGTTAAAACAGGGTCAAGACCCAGAATGAATCGTACAGTTTCTAGACAAGATAATATCCCTGCTCCTGGTGATGCTTCTCCATTAAGAAAGAAACCTACTAGATCCTCTATTAGGCAGCAAACTTCAACAACTCAAGTAGAAGATGCTTCATTTAAAGATGCAAATCAAGCTAAAAAAACACGTGAGACTCGTAGAGTAAGCTCCTCAGCTAGATCAAGTTCAAAAAATCAAAATAGTAGATATAACGTTGGAACAAATAAAAAGAAACCTAGAGATAACAGTTCTAGATTTGATGATTAATTATAAGATTCCTGCCCATTTCAAAAACGATTCTTTACTAAATAATTCAATCAATATTATTGCAAGAAAGCCAATCATTGCAAATCTGCCATTAATTATTTCAGAATAACTACTCCATCCGAATTTATATTCATCTTCAATTTCTATAGATTTTTCATCTAATTGATTTTCTTCAATTTGTTCATTGATGTAATTTGGCTCTTTCTGTTGTTCTATAAAACTCTCATTCTCTAAATTAGTTCCTTCCGAATTAGTTTGTTCTTCTTTAGAATTCATTTTTTTTGTTAATCCTTAAAATTATACTTATCAGAAGTCAATAATTTCCAGTCTCCTTTTCCATTTAATTCTAAAATATTCTCGTGAAAATCTTTTAAGCTAGGTCTATGTCCAACACTAATAAGAGAAAGTTCTCGTTCTTTTAGTAAACTATATAGTTTTTTCTCAGTGTTAATATCTAAAGCACTTGTTGCTTCATCAAGTACCGCAAATCTTGGGGAATTTAGTAAGAGTCTTGCAAAAGCTAATCTTTGTTGCTCGCCTAGGGAAAGAATTCGTGGCCAATCTTGTTTGATATCAAGATTAGGATACCGATCCACTAAGGTTTTTAGATTTACTTCATGAAGTACAGAAGTAAGATGTTCATCACTAAATTTCTTAACTTCTGTGGGATAACATAATTGTTCTCTTAAAGAACCTAGTAACATATATGGTTTTTGAGGTATGAATAACAATTCCCCAATTTTTGGTTTTTTAATTACTCCTTGATCGGGTTCCCATAAACCACTAATCATTCTTAGTAAAGATGTTTTTCCGCATCCAGATGGTCCTACAACCAAAAGTGATTGATTATTGTCGATGCTTAAATTTAAATTCTTAATTATTGTTTTATTTGATCCGGGTGGGCAAAGGTCAGCATTATTAATAAGAATTGAAGGGTAATCTGAAATAACGTTTTGATTGCTTGTTGGGTTGGTTTGACTAATGGATTCAACTTTTGATTGGAAACCTTCTAATCTGCCAATACCAGCAGTAAATTTTGCAAGTTCTTCGATTTGATTGACAATGAAAAATAACGAACCTTCGACCATTCCAAATGCAAAACTTGCTTGAATAAAACGTCCATAATCAATATCACCTTTAAAGTAAGGTATTGCCATTATTAAATATGGAAAGAAATTTCCAGCATAATTAATTGATCTTCTCATGACGTCTATTATTACTCTCCAAATAATCAGTAGATTAAAGTTTCTCACCACTTCTCCTAAGCGTCTTTCAGTTTCACTTCGCTCTGGATTCTCCCCAGAGTAAAAGGCTATTGATTCAGCATTATCTCTAATATGTACTAGGCCATATCGAAAATCTGCTTCATATCTGAGTTGATCAAAGTCAATCTTTACAAGATTTTTTCCAGCGATTAAAAGGATAGAAGTTGCAAAAGCAGCGTAACCAAATAAGGAAAAAGTAAGTGTTGTACTGATACTCCATAAAATAAGAATATTAAGTGAAAATGTTAGTAGGGCATCAAAAATACCTAATGTGAATGAGAGACTTTGGCCGGTAAAAGCTCTGGTATCATCTGTGATTCTTTGATCAGGATTATCTACATCGGTTTGCTCTTCATCATTGGGATTTAATTGGTAATAAGCTTTATTAGTCATATAGTCTTTGACTAAACTTTTTGAAAGCCATTCTCTCCAAATTATTCCTAACTTATATGTAAAAAATATTTGGGAAACACGTATTGGTAGAGCCACAGCGAAACAACAAGCGTAAATCCCCAATATCCGATAAAAACCATCTTCTTGTTTTTCTACTAAAGCATTTGTTAAATCTCTCGCTATGAATCCAATACCTGCGTTTATTCCGTTTACAGCTAAAAGCATTAATACAATTATCGCAAGGAATAACCAATGTAACCATCTACGGTTTTTTAATTGACGTCTTAAGCTAAAAAAACTGCCAGATCCAATTAGAAATAAAGCAGAGAAAAGCAATCCCCAGCTACCAGCCCAAATTGAATTGACAGTACTTACTACACCTCCGAAATATTTTTCAAGAAAAACTGGTTGAAAACTTTCAAAAAAACTGATTATTCCTGTAAGACCAACAAGTACTACTCCACCAACACAAAATAAAAGTGAAATCAAAAGCCATATGAATTGGAATCCATTACATTGATCTATGGGAAGAAAAAATGGTTGAGATAGTTTCCTTAATTTTTGTAACTGGTACAGTATTTTGGATTTATTATTAACTGCTTTATTCATTACTCGACTAGTTTTATAAAATAAATTATAACTTTTCGCAGTCTATTGACCAAAGCCAATAAATGAAAGTGCCCAGTCAGGTAAATTTAAGTAATTCAAGATTGTCATATTAAATTCATGAACTTTTGGAAAAGATTTATCTAATACCCACCATAAAAGAAAAGGTAGATTAAATAAAACTTGTAATTGCCATTTATAAGTTAATACTCTCCAAATTTTTATTAGCTTAGTTTTGAGTGAATCGTCTAGATTTTCCCAATTTTTTGAGATTAAATTGAATAAATTTTTGGATTCTGTATTTAAGGAATCTGGTGTATTCATTTTGTTTTTACTTATTTATAACCCATTAACATATCTTTCGAGAGTTTTAACCTGGAGGCCAATTCATTTTTCTTCCGGATAAAAAATGAATATGTAAATGAAAAACTGTTTGTCCCGATTCTGCTCCAGTATTAATTACTGTTCTCCAATTAGTTAAATTTTTTGATTTAGCTATTTTGCTACCAATATAAAGTAAATGCCCTAATAAATTTGAATCTTCTTCAATACAATCTAATAAACTAATAATTGGCTTTTTTGGAATCACTAAAAAATGAACTGGTGCTTGCGCTTGGATATCATTAAAAGCAATACAAAAGTCGTCTTCATAAAGCTTATCGCATGGTATTTCTTCATTAATTATTTTTTGAAATATTGTAGTTTCAGTCATTAGATTAATTGATAGAAATTACGTCTTTTTCGTTAAACCCTTCCTTAGTAAGTTCTTTGTTCAAATCATCTTTTGCTGTAACTCTATCAACAAATAGTATTCCATTTAAGTGATCCATTTCGTGTTGAATACACCTCGCTAGAAGTCCGTCTGCTTTCATTTTACGTGGTCTCCCCATTTCATCCCTAAATTTTAATTTTATCGTTGATGGTCTTACTACATTTAAATAGACGCCAGGTATACTCAAGCAGCCTTCTTCGTATGAATTAAGGGTTGTTCCAAAGTCTGTAATTTCTGGATTAATTAATATTAAAGGTTCTGCTGCTGAATCTTCAAAATTTACATCTATGACAAGAAGCTCTTTGTTGACACCAATTTGAGGTGCGGCAAGACCAATTCCTTTAGCTGCATACATGCTTTGGAGCATTTCTCTAGCAAGTTTTCTAATCGATTCGTCAACCTTAGTTATCCTTTTGGAATTTTGTCTTAATACATCATCACCAAGTTTATAGATGTCTAGAGATGGCTTACCTTTTTGTTCTTTTGCAATTTTTTCTGAGCTTCCATTTGTTCTTGACTTTTTTGCAAGTTGTGAAAAATGGTTAGCCACGTTAAGAAAAGTTTTTAATTGAGAGTTTAGCTATAAAAATACTAGCACTTTAATTTACTTTCTTTATAGTTTTTATCAATGAGTAAGAATGATACTTTAAAAGTTGGGAAAACTGAATCTAAAAAAAAAGCTTTTAAGGAATTAACTATTATTAGGGATATTATTTTTTGGATTGATGTTGTTGATCAAGGCCAAAATGAGAATGCCATTTTTGCAAGACCATTTAATGAAAAAGGGGCGTTTCCTCAGAAATTAACAATTAAAAAATATAATATTAGAAATAATTTCCATGGATATGGCGGTAAATCTTATAAATGTATAAATTTAAAAAATAATTTTTATTTGATATGGATAGATCAGATTACCAAGGCAGTATGGTTTCAAATTTTTAAAGAAGTAGCGTCAAGTTATAGAAGTCAAAATAAATATCTGGATTCAGTTCAAGAACCTAGACAACTATCTAAATCAATCGCTGGAAATTTTGATTCTTCATTTGTCATTTCTGAAAAAAATCTTTTGTATGGTATTTGCGAAATAGATAATAGAGATTATTTATTTTCGTTAAACTTAAACAAAACTAAACAAGATATTCATCGAATAAAAAAATTTAAAAATTTTGCTGGGGAACTATCTTCTAATACTTCTGCTAACTTACTTTCTTGGATAGAGTGGGATTCTCCATACATGCCCTGGGAGAAAAATGATCTGTTTTTTGCTCAAATAGATTTAGATGGAGAGATACAAAAAATAAAAAAATTCTCAAATAAGCTGATAAATGAAAAAAAAAAAGTTTCTTTTTTTCAACCCTATTGGATAAGTGAAACACTTTTAGTATGTTCGGAAGATAGTTCTGGATGGTGGAACTTATTGTTTTTAGATGTTAGTGAAATTGAGAATATTCTTATTAAGAAAAAAGTAGAGAGAAATTTGATTGAATATGGAGTACCACAATGGGTCTCAGGAATAACATTTTTTTCAGGGACAATAAAAAATTTATTTTGCCTAGCAAAAAAAGAAAATAATTTCATAGTAGAACAATATAAAAATCTTGAATTCGTTAAAGAATTTTTTACTCCTTTTACCTCAATAAGTGAATTTAGTGTTTTTCGCAAAAAAGTTCTTTTAAAAGGTTATGGATCTGATTTTTTGGGAATTGTATTCGAAATTGATTTTGCAGAAAAAGTTTTATCAAATTTTTCTAAGCAGATATTTGTTGATCATATAAAAGTTTGTTCAAAACCTGAATCATTTTGGTTTAAAGGTTTTGAAGATCAATCTACTCATTCTTTTCTTTATAGGCCGCTTGTTGAAAATTTTAAAAAGCCACCGCTCCTTCTAAGAGCACATAGCGGACCAACTTCATGTTTTGATGGATCATACAATTCTGAAGTTCAATATTGGACTTCGAAGGGATTTTTTGTTGCTGAAGTCAATTATGGAGGATCATCAGGATTTGGCAAAGCATATAGAGAGAGGTTGAATTATAAATGGGGTATTGTTGATTCTTATGATTGCAAAGCACTAGCTCTTGAATTGATTAAATCAAATCAAGTTGATAGTGAAAAAGTAGTAATTTTTGGGAATAGTGCTGGTGGATTAACTGCCCTGAATTGTTTATTATATGGGTCTATTTTTACAGCAGCAATTTGTAAATATCCTGTTATTGATTTGAAGGATATGCACTACAATACTCATAGATTTGAAAAAGATTATTTAAAATCTTTATTAGGAAATTATGAGGAATATTTGGATGATTACATAAATAGATCGCCAATAAATCAAATTAACAAAATAAAAAAACCTATCTTATTGTTTCATGGAAAAAAAGATACAGTTATTTCTTATAAACAAACTTTAAAAATTCAAGAAATTTTGATTCAGAATAATAAATATTCAGAAGTCATTTTTTTTGATAATGAAGGGCATGGTTTTAGAAATATTGAAAATAAAGAAGTAGTGATGCAAAAATCTCAGGAATTTTTAAAAAATGCTTTGAATATTTAAGAATTGATTTTTAGAAAATCAATAGTATCTTTTAATTTTTCTATAAACATATCAATTTCTTCCTTATTGGTTGTGAAATTCATGCTGATTCTAGCTGTTGATTTAATTCCAATGTATCTGTGAAGAGGTTGACAGCAATGGTGGCCGCTTCTAATGCAAATTCCTTTTGAATCAAGAATTTCTGCAATATCATTTGAATGTATGTTTTTTATATAAAAGGTGGCAAGTGAAGCTCTGTCTGGATCTATTTCCGGCGATGGACCTATGATTTCAATATTTTCTATTTGATTTAATTTTTCAAATAAATATTTAGTAATAGTCTTTTCATATGCATGGATTTCATTCAATCCAATATTGTTAATATAATTAATTGCTTCGGCAAGACCTATTGCTTCTGCAATGGCTGGAGTTCCAGCTTCAAATTTGTGTGGTAGCTCTGCCCAAGTACTTGTCTCTTCAAAAACATCTTGAATCATTTCGCCACCTCCAAAGAGAGGTGGAATTTTTTCTAGGATTTCTTTTCTTGACCAGAGGAAGCCAATACCTGTAGGACCACATAGTTTATGTCCTGATCCAGCTAAAAAATCTATATTAAGATCACTCACATCCAGTTTTTGATGAGCCAAACTTTGGCAAGCATCTATTAACATTAAAGAACCGTTTTGTTTGGCTAATTTAGTTATTTCCTTGATTGGATTACAGCAACCTAGAGTATTACTAACATGAACTAGGCTAACAAGTTTTGTTCTAGATGTTAGTTTTGATTTAAAGTCGTCTATATCTAATTTCCCATCCTTATCTATTCCTATAAATTTTAATTTGCATTTATTTTTTGCTGCAACCATTTGCCATGGAACAATATTGCTATGATGCTCCATTATTGATAAGAGAATTTCATCGTTTTCTTTTAATGAATATTCGCCCCATGATCTAGCTACTAGATTGATAGCTTCAGTAGCATTTCTCGTGAAAATAATTTCTTTTGCTGAATTCGCTTTTATATATTTGCTAATTAAATATCGTGCATTTTCAAATTCTTCTGTTGCTTTAGCACTTAATTGATGAGCCCCTCTATGTACATTGGCATTAAAGTTTTTGTAATATTCATCAATTTTTTTTAAGACTTGTATTGGTTTTTGTGTGGTTGCAGCATGGTCTAAATAAATAATTTGCTCATTACTTTTTAAGTTCTTATTTAAAAGAGGAAAGTCTTTCTTCGTTATTTCAGGAAAATTTTGAATCGTTTCCATTAATTCTCATTTAAAAGTTTATCAAGCAAATCCCATCTATCTTTTGAAATGGGAATAAATGAAATTATTTCTTGAAAGTAAGAACTTAATTGTAGTTTACTTGCTTCTGTTAATGTGATCCCTCTTGTTCGCATATAAAAAAGTTCTTCTTCATTTAATTGCGAAATTGTAGCTCCATGTTTGCATTTGACATCATCAGCAATTATTTCTAATTGAGGTTTGGTATCTATTTGTGCGAGATTTGATAAAAGTAAATTTCTGCTTAATTGGGAAGCATCAGTTCTCTGGGCAATTTTCGGAACTATTATTGAACCTTCAAATATTGCATGTGATTTATCATCAGCAAGTGATTTATTAATTTGATCTAGAAATCCATTTGGGCCATTAAATTCGATTTTTGTATAGGTTGAAATTTGCTCATCTTTTTTTGTTATTTGCATACTTTTGATATTTGTTTTAGCGTTTCCCGCAGATTGTTTAATACTAATTTCAAATCTCGCGTAATTGAATTTGAAATGTAAAGATCCTAAATTGTATGCACTATTTTTTTGTTGAATTACATTGAGAGAATTTAATAGATTGGATCTGTTTTCACCGTAAGAAACAACACCATGATTTACGGAACTATTTTCTTTCAAGCAAAAGAAAGTTGATTGAGATAATGAAGAGTTTTCTTTACCAAGATTTACTTGTAATAATTCAACATCACAATTCTTTTCTAAAAATATTACGAGGGTTTTTGCGTTTAAAGAATTACTTGAGGCATGACTAAAAATTTCAATAGGAGGAATTTTTGATCCATTTATTTTTAATCCCAAAATATGATTTTTACAACTTAAAGACAGATTTAGTAGGTCACTCCAATTTTCGTTTTGCTTAAAGAAAGATATCTGTTCTTTGATATATTTTTGTAATTCATCCTCACTTAATTGCTGTATTGAATAATTTTTCTCTATTAATTTAATTTGGCAATTCTCACCAATTATTAATCTAATAGTACTTTGAGGATTTTTCGGATATGGTATATCAAATTTCGAATCTTTTTCATTAAATGTGTAATCTAAAAAGTTTGACAATTTTGACTTATTTGAAAGTCTCCAAAGTTCACTTTTAGGATTAGGGAGAGGGCTTGATTGTAATTTATGACGACAGATTTTTTGTATTTCTGTTAGGTAATCATTCGATTTATTAGTTTTTATTTTTTCAATAATTTCCATCTGTTTAGGTCTCTTTTATAAAGTTATCAGTCCATTCATACCCTTTTTCCTCAAGCTCTAGAGCAAGATCACTCTCACCAGTTTTTATGATTCGTCCGTCTGACATAACATGGACATAATTTGGTTTAATTTCATCCAATAATCTTTGGTAGTGGGTAATAAGTATAATTCCAGTTTGTGCATTTGATATTTTTTTAATTCCTGATGCCACTATTCTTAGAGCATCGATATCTAGACCTGAATCGGTCTCATCTAATATTGCTATCTTGGGCTCAAGTAAAGCCATTTGCAGAATCTCATTTCTTTTTTTTTCACCTCCGGAAAAGCCTTGATTTACACTCCTTGATAGGAATGCGTGATCCATTTTCACAATTTCTAACTTTTCTTTAACTAATTCTTCAAAATCAAAAGTATCCAATTCTTCTTTGTTGAGGAATTTCCTTCTAGCATTAGTTGAAACTCTCAGAAACTCAAGATTACTTACACCTGGAATCTCAATTGGATATTGAAAACCAAGAAAAATTCCTGATTGAGATCTCTCTTCAGGTTCTAGAGAGTTGATGTTTTCACCTAAAAATTTTATGTCGCCATCTGTAATATTATAAGAGGGATGTCCTGCAATGATTTTCGAAAAAGTACTTTTGCCACATCCATTTCTTCCCATAATGGCGTGGATTTCTCCAGGATAGACAGAAAGTGAAACCCCTTTTAAAATTGGACGATTATCAGTAGATGCAGAGAGATTTTCAACTTCTAAAATTGGATCTGATTCTTTCATTATACTTTGCATTTCAGTTTAGAAATTGATTAATTAACCTACTGATCCCTCTAATTTAAGTGCCAGTAACTTATCTGCTTCAGCAGCAAATTCCATAGGTAATTGATTAAATACATCTCTGCAAAAACCGCTGACCATCATAGATACTGCCTCCTCAAATTCTATACCTCTGCTTTGGAGATAAAAAAGTTGATCTTCTGAGATTCTACATGTGCTTGCTTCATGCTCAATTTCAGAATTGGGTTGTTGAGATTTGATGTAAGGGAATGTATTTGCAGAAGCTTGATCCCCTATTAACATTGAATCACATTGACTGTAATTTCTTGACCCTGTAGCTTTTGTTCCCATTTTGACAAGACCTCTATAGCTATTTTTTGAGTTACCTGCACTAATACCTTTGCTAACAATAGTTGATTTGGTCTTAGGACCAATATGGATCATTTTTGTGCCGGTATCTGCTTGCTGAAGATTATTGGTGAGAGCCACTGAATAAAATTCTCCTACAGATTCTTCCCCTAAAAGAAGACAGCTAGGATATTTCCATGTAATTGCAGACCCCGTTTCAACTTGAGACCAGCTAATTTTACTTCTCTTACCAAGACATTTTCCTCTCTTGGTGACAAAATTAAAAATTCCGCCAATACCTTCTTCATCACCAGCATACCAATTTTGTACTGTTGAATATTTTATTGAGGCGTCGTCTAGTGCTATAAGCTCTACAACTGCTGCATGTAGGGTATTTGTATCAAACATTGGAGCTGTACAACCTTCTAGATAACTTACAGAACTTGATTCTTCAGCAATAATTAGTGTTCTTTCGAATTGTCCTGAATCTCCACTATTAATTCTGAAGTAGGAAGATAGATCCATAGGGCAGGTAACACCTTTTGGGATATAAACAAAAGAACCATCACTAAAAACTGCTGAATTTAGTGCTGCAAAATAATTATCACTAGCTGGAACTACTGTGCCTAAATATTTTTCAATCAAATCCGCGTGATTTTTTACTGCTTCACTAATTGAGCAAAATATAACTCCATGTTCAGCAAGTTCTTCTCTAAAAGTTGTGGCTATAGAAACACTATCAAAGACAGCATCTACTGCTACATTTGTGAGTTTTTTTTGCTCCGTGAGGGGTATTCCTAATTTGTCAAAAGTCTCAAGAAGTTTGGGATCAACTTCATCTAAGCTAGAAATTTTCTCCTTTTGCTTAGGAGCAGAGTAGTAAATAATATCTTGATAATCAATTTTTTTATATCCTAATGCTGCCCAATCAGGCTCTTTCATTTTTTGCCATTTTTTAAAGGCTTTTAATCTAAAATCGAGAAGAAATTTTGGCTCTTCTTTTTTCTGTGAAATTAATTTTATGATATCTTCATTTAATCCCTTTTCTATTTTTTCAGTTTCAATATCAGTAATGAAACCATATTTGTAGGGCTCTTTTACTACATCTTTAACTGAATTTTCGTTTACCATGTTATCAAAAATAACTTATTACAATTAGCTTTATATACTTTAACGAAAGATACCCCCAATATTGAGTTTTTTTCCTTTATTAAAACTAAAAATTAATGTCTAATCATCTTGATCCCTTGTCTAACCCATTAAACATAAAAACTATTCAAGAAATTGATAATCTTGATCTACCTATAATGCAGAAACATCATTTAAGAATACTCGCTCATTGCCTTCAGATTTTAAAAATTATTAATGTAGACAATAGTTTAAAAAATCATAATAAAAACCCCTTGAGAGAATGGTGTGATAACCAATCCAAAAAATTTGATGATAAAAAATTTAGTGATCTTTTTTATGAGCAGTTAGAAACCACCTCGAAAAAATTAAGTACTTTTTCAAAAAAAATAGGTAAAAGTATTGAGGATCTAGAGATAGATGATTTAGTATTTCTAGTTGAACAACGATGAATTCCCTTATATTTAATTGATCCCGAAGAAAAAATATATTTTTGTTGAGTCGTTAACAAATTCAGGTAATAAAATTTAAAAAAAAAGAAAATTAATTTACATTTCAAAAAGATCTGAAAATTAATTAATTTCATTGATACCAACTGTTTTGAAGAGAAATATCAATTCTGAGAATTTTTTAGTAGTCAGAGGATCCTGACGACAGGGCAAAAAGACACACAATTCCTAAAAAAAAAGAACATACTGATCCCAAACAAAAACGGAGATTTTAAAGTGGCTGATGGGATCATGAATAAAGATCAATTACTCTCACTAACCCTCAGACAATTACGTCAAGAAGCAAGTAAATTATCGGTTCCGCTCTACAGTCGCAAAACAAAAGCTGTTTTAGTTGATTTAATACTTAGATATCAAGAAAAATCTACAAAGAAAGCATACACTTCACCTTCTGTGTCAAAATCTGAAGGAACTTATGAGTCCAATTCTTTCAACAGTAGTGAAGAAGTTAAAACAAATGTAGTTTTTCTACCGCGAGATCCAGATTGGGCTTATGTTTTTTGGCAAATTTCTGATGTAGATAGAGAAAAAGCACAATCTTTGGGTGCTAATAAATTATGTTTACGATTATTTGATGCATCTGGTTCTGAAGGAAGCAATTTTAATCAAGGAACACTAAGGGAGATAGCAGTTGATAGTTACAGTACTGAGTGGTACTTGCCAATTCCACTTGCAGATAGAGACTATAAAGTTGAATTAGGTTACAAATATGGTTTTAACTGGATGTCATTGGCATTTTCTTCGATCAGCCATGTTCCTGGGTCCCATCCTTCTGAGCAAATTCTTGATAAATTTGTACCTTTTAATTTAGATTCTACTTCTGAGTCAATCCAGGATATTTCTAATCCTGTTGTTTCAGAACAAAATGGTATGCATGAAAGGTTATACCAAGCAGCAACCAACATTCCTCTCAGAAGAAAAGTTGGTTCTGAAGAATTCATGGAAAATGTAAATTCAACAAACCTCAATGATAATCTTACAGACTCAGGTGCTGGTAAATGGTCATCAGGTTTAAATGATTCTGGAAGCGGAATTGTCAAAAATAGATCTTTTTGGCTTGTTGCTGATGCTGAATTAATTGTTTATGGAGCTACAGAGCCCTCTGCAAAACTGACAATAGGTGGAGAAGATGTACCTCTTGCTGCAGATGGTACTTTTAGAATTCAAGTTCCATTTAGAGATGGGACTCAAAAATATGATATTAAAGCTGTTGATGTATCTGGTGAGCAAGAAAAAAGTATATCCATGAAATTTGATAGAACTACACCACTTGACGATACTAATGAAAAAGATAATGCTGAGACTGAATGGTTTTAATAAATTAAATTAATGCTGAAAAAAATTGTAGCTTTTACTCCTTTGTTTGGGGCATTAACTTTTCCACTAATAGTTCCAATTACAATTTCTAAATTTGGGGTCAACTATGGAATTCTTAGTGCATTATTAATTTCTTCATTATGGTTTATCGCTATGTTAAGAACTTCCGAAATGCCACATTAATTTAGTTAGATTTTTGGAAGTTTCTTAAAAAAATGAATCAAGTCAGTGTAATTAATATCAATTCTCCTTTTCTAGATCAAAAACCAGGTACCTCTGGATTAAGAAAAAGTACTTTAAAGTTTCAGGAAGAACATTATCTAGAAGTTTTTATTGAAGCAATCTTACAATCATTAGAAGATTTAAAAGGTTCAACATTAGTAGTTGGTGGTGACGGTAGATATGGCAATATTGAAGCAATAGACAAAATTGTTCAAATATGCATTGCTCATAAAGTTCAAAAGGTTATTGTTCCAAAATACGGTTTATTATCTACTCCTGCGACATCACATTTAATTAGAAATGAAAATGCTATTGGTGGAATTATTCTTTCTGCAAGCCATAATCCTGGTGGGATTGATGGCGACTTTGGAGTGAAATTAAATATCTCTAATGGTGGCCCAGCTCCTGAGATAATTACTAATAAGATTTTCAAGGCTTCACAATTACTAACTAGTTATAAAATTTGTAAAATTCAATTACCTGATTTCAGTGAATATGGAACTTATACTTACGACGAAACTACCTTAAAAATTATTGATGGATTAACAGATTATTCTAGCTTGATGGAAAAAATTTTTGATTTTGATCAAATTAGTGATTTTTTAAAAAAAGACTTCTCGTTAATCTTTGATGCGATGAATGCGGTTACAGGCCCATATGCAAAAAATATTTTTGTTGAAAAAATGGGTCTTGCACCTGATTGTGTCATGAATGGTACCCCGTTAAGAGATTTTGGAGGTTTACATCCTGATCCTAATCTTACTTACGCATCCCACTTGGCTGATTTGTTATTAAATAAAAAATCTTATAGTTTTGGTGCTGCATGTGATGGAGATGGAGATAGGAATATGATTTTAGGAAGTGGATGTTTTGTAAATCCTAGTGATAGCCTTGCAGTCATCACTGCGAACACAAAATGTGTCCCTGGTTATAAAGATGGTATTACAGGTGTGGCACGATCAATGCCAACCAGCTCTGCGGTTGACAATGTTGCTCGAGTATTAAATATACCTTGTTTCGAGACACCTACTGGCTGGAAGTTTTTTGGAAATCTTTTAGATTCTAATTTAATTACTTTATGTGGAGAAGAAAGTTTCGGAACAGGTAGTAATCATGTGAGAGAGAAAGATGGACTATGGGCAGTTTTGTATTGGTTACAAGTTTTAGCCGAAAAAAAATGTTCGGTAAGTGATTTGATGCAGAATCATTGGCAACAATTTGGTAGGAATTATTATTCAAGACATGATTATGAGGCAATTCCTTCAAATATTGCTAATCAAATCTTTGGTAATCTAACTTCTATGCTCGAAAATTTAAAAGGAAATAGTTTTGCTGGCCATTTAGTTACAGTTGCAGATAACTTTTCATATTTAGATCCCGTTGATAATTCCATAAGTGAAAATCAAGGTTTAAGATTGGTCCTTGATGATAATTCTCGAGTAATTGTGCGCCTTTCTGGAACTGGAACTAAGGGTGCAACATTAAGACTTTACTTTGAGAAATTTTTCGATCCTCAAAAGAATCTTTCGTTAAATCCTCAGATCGCTTTGAAACCTCTAATAGATGATTTAGATGTTTTATTGAACATTTCAAAACTTACTCAAATGGAAACTCCTACAGTAATTACATAGAATTGAAAGTAATGATTTTTTGATTTTATTTATATGCATTCAGAAAATTTATTTACACATTATTCCCAAATAGAAAACAATGCACCTTTGGCAGATAAATTAAGACCAAAGAATTTGGAAGATTTTTTTGGTCAAGAACCAATCCTGAATGAGAATTCGCTTTTAAGAAGTGCAATATTAAACGATAAGATTAGTAATTTTATTTTTTCTGGCCCTCCTGGTGTTGGAAAAACTACTCTAATTGAAATTATTTCTTTTAATACGCGTTCAAAATTAATTAAGTTAAATGCAGTATTATCAAGTGTTAAAGAATTAAGAAATGAAATCGCTAATGCAAAAGATAGATTAATAAATTCAAAAAGAAAAACAATTTTATTTATCGATGAGGTTCATAGATTTACATCAGTTCAGCAAGATGCTTTATTACCTTCAATAGAAAATGGAACTATAACTTTTATTGGTGCTACAACTGAAAACCCTTTCTTTGCTGTTAACAAAGCGCTTGTTAGTAGGTCTCGTATTTTTACATTACTTCCTTTGGCAGAAAATGATTTGCAGAAAATCATACAAAAAGTCATTACTCACTATTCAAAACAAAAAGATTTAAAAAAGGTTTATTTAACTCAAGATGCTATAAGTCATTTAATTAAATTTTCTGGTGGAGATGCAAGGACATTAATCAATGCGCTAGAGATGGCCATAGAATCAACTGCTGAAAATGATGCTAAAGAAATTAACATTAATCTCTCAATAGCAGAGGATGCATTACAAAAGAAAAATATTGTTTACGATAAAAATGGTCAAAATCATTACGATGTAATAAGTGCCTTTATTAAGTCCATAAGAGGTTCTGATCCAGATGCAACTTTATTATGGCTTGCGAATATGCTGGAGGCTGGTGAAGATCCTAATTTTATTTTTAGAAGACTACTTATATCTGCTAGTGAAGATATTGGAATAGCTGATCCTAATGCCATAGTAGTTGTACAATCCTGTTGTGATGCTTTTGATAGAGTTGGTTTTCCAGAAGGATTATATTTTTTAACGCAGGCTTCTTTATATTTAGCTATTTCTCCAAAAAGTAATAGCACGAAAAGTATTTTTAAAGCAATTGACACAATCAAATCTACCAATGCTTTTGAAGTCCCACTTCATTTAAAAAATAATTCTAATAGTTATGTCAATCCTCATATTTATCCAGGTAATTGGGTCGCACAAGAATATCTTCCTAAATCTTTAAGAGGTTTAAAAATATGGGAACCAAATAATAATGGATGGGAAAAAACTAAATATGAAGAACTGCTTAGAAGAAAAGAAAATTAAAAATTTTTCGAACAACAAATAATCTCCGGATTAAAAGAATTTTGTTCTTCGTAGGCTAAAGCTATAGTCCAATTATGGAAGTTAATCTGTGAATAATTTAAATGTATGTTTTTCTTCTTATGAATTAACTCTTTTGGCTTTTCAAAAAATTGCCAATATTTAATGTCTTTAGCTATTTTTCCATGATCCCATTTTATAGCCGCTTCAACAGCACACCATTGATTTAATATCATTTTTTTTGTTAAAAAATTATTATGGTTTGATTTATTGGTATGAAAAAAATATTTTTTTGCAAATTTTATATGGTTAAAATCTCTATCTGTTCTCTCAATATCAATCCCTATTTTGCGTTTATGCCAGACTATAGTAATTGCATCTTTACAATGACTTAAACTGATATTTCCCATGCCAGAGGGTAAACTTGGAGGTTCTCCAGGTTGAGCATTAATTGGAATTTCTAGGGGATCTAAATCAAAAAGTGTTGAAAGTGATTGTCGCAAATAAGCTCTTGTTTCTAAGAAAATCTTTGATCTTGAATTTGTTAGGTTCTTTGCAGTTTGAATTTCTTCTATAGTTGCGACATCTTGCACACCTTTAATCTCATAAAACCAAATTTTTGGTATTTTATATTCATACTCATTTAATAATTTCAATGGCTCTTAAGGTTGGCGACAAAGCACCAGAATTTAAATTAAAAGATTCTTTCGAGAAAGAAGTTTCTCTTAGTGACTTTAAAGGTAAAAGAATAATACTATATTTTTATCCAAAAGATAATACTCCAGGATGTACTAAAGAAGCATGTAATTTTAAAGAGAATTGGGATTTACTCCAAAAAAATAATATTGTTGTGCTTGGTATTAGTAAAGATAATGCATCCTCTCATCAGAAGTTTATAGAAAAATTTAATTTACCTTTTATTCTTTTAACTGATCCTGAACCTTTCAAAGTTTCTTCTGATTACGATAGCTATGGATTGAAAAAATTCATGGGAAAAGAATATATGGGAATGATGAGAAATACCTTTTTAATTGATACTGAAGGTAACATCGAAAAAATTTACTTAAAGGTAAAAGCAGCAATAATGGCTGATCATATAATTGCAGACCTTGGGTTAAGCTAATTGTTTATGGACAGGTGGTGAATAATCATCCCCTCCATAACTAAATTAGGAGAATTGATAATATTTTCTTTTTTAGTTTTTAGAGATTTTGTGAGTAATTGAGAGTCTCCTCCACATATTATTAAAATATCCTTTTCGGGATTAAATAAACTACTAATCACGCCAGTAAGAGAGTTAATTACTCCTTTAATAATTGCTTCTTCTGTATTAATTAGAAAATCTTTGATCGGAATATCATATTTTTTGGGAACTTTAAGATTTTTTGTATTTTGTTCCATTGATTTTAATTGTGTTAGAAAACCTGGAAGAAGTTGACCTCCAATAATAGATCCATTTGAATTCAATTTTGTTATTGATAATATTGTTCCAAAATCTGCAATTAGCAAATCTTTTTTGAAAGGGTTTTCAATATTTTTTAAGGCGGCAATAGAGGCAAGAGCTCTATCAACTCCAAAATAATCAGGAAGATTTGATAATTGGATATCTTTAGTTTTTATTTCATTTTCTTTTTTTAGCAAAAAATTCGGTAGTTTTCCTACAGAAGCCCAAATTAATTGATCAAGATCTATATTTTCTGGAACTTTTTGCTCTTTTTTGGTATGGAAGAATTTAGATTGATTTTTAGAATATTTTGCCCAATGAAGCCTACTATTGCCTACTAATAAAAAATTTATATCTGAGATCATTGTTCTATGATCAATTTAATTATTAGTGTGTATTCCACATTCTTGTTTAATCCCTCCAAATCTTGTATCTCTGCCCTTCGTTTCAATACCATCAGGACTACTTGAATGCCAGTCTCCTACAGAAGAATAACCTTTGATAAAAAGTGGATGGGCAGGTAAATTATTCTCTTCCATATAATAAAAAATATCTTTATTTGTCCAATTCAATAAAGGTCTTAAAGAGAATCTTTGACGAATTACATCTATGAATTTCATTTTGTTTCTATTTTCTGTTTGACTTGATCTAACACCACTTGCCCAGCAGAAAATATCATACTTTTTTAGACCATTTTCTAAAGGTTTGATTTTTCTTAATTCATGATACTTATCTAAATCACTCTCTTTTTTTGTTTCCCAAAGTTTTCCGTATTTGGCCTCCATTCTTGCTGGAGATAATTCACTTTGCAGAACCTCAACTTCCAAGGATAAATTATCAATAAGCTTTTCAGCATAATGGTATGTTTCTGGAGGAAGGTAACCTGTATCTATCCAAAATATTTTGATTTTTTTTTGTAGCGATAATTTACTGACCATATCTAAAAGGACTGATGACTGTATACCAAAACTCGTTGTGATAGCAAATTGATTATCAAACTTTTCATAACCCCATGTAAGCATTCCTTGAGGCTTCATATCTACAAGCTCTTGATTATATATTCTCAAGTTAGTTTGAATATCTTTGTGGATTTTTGCAATCATTCTTCAGTTTGATTATGAGTTTAATTTTATTTCGCTCAATTTAAAAATTATTCGTATAGTTTAATAATACATTTACGCATAACAATATTTCTCTAATGAAATCAATACAAAAACCAATAGTAATAGTTGGAGCAGGTTTTGCAGGTATGACATTTGCTTTGAATTTAAAGAATCTTAATCCTTCTTTACCGATTCTTGTTGTTGATTCGGAAACTAACTTTATATTTAAACCTTTAATGTACGAAGTTTTAAGTAAAGAAATAAGAAGTTGGGAAGCTACCCCAAAATTTGCAAATATTTTTTCTGATGCGGGTATAACTTTTTTGAGAAATTGTTTAACCAAGATTTCCTTCAAAGAAAATATTCTTGAATTCAGTGATGACTTAAAATTAAGTTATCAGTATCTCGTTATCTGTACAGGATCTATTCCAAATAGTTTTTTTATAAAAGGTGTAGATGAAAATTGTTATTTTTTTAATGATATTTACGATTTAAATAAATTAAATTCTTTTTTAAGAAAATCACAAGATACTGCGCTTCATAAAAAGTTATTCATAGTTGGAGGTGGTCCCTCTGGCATAGAGTTAGCATGCAAAATTAAAGATATATTTTCAGACCAATTTGAAATTAATGTAATAGAAAAATCAAACGAAATCCTCAATAAAAACAAAATTTTTAATAGAGAACAAGCAGAGAAGGCATTAGAAAAAAGAAAAATCAACGTTCTTTTGAATTCCACAGTTAAAGAAGTCTCAGAAACTAAGATTAGTATTTCTAGTGAGGTTGGAATATCTTCCTTGGATAAAGATATTGTTATTTGGACTGCAGGTGTTAAACCTAATTTGTCTTACTTAGAAAATGATCAAATAATAAAAAAATTTGGACGAATTTTAGTTAATAATAATTTGCAAATAGAAAACCATAAAAACTGTTTTGCTATTGGTGATATTTCAGTGATTGAAGGAATGGAGGATTTACCCATAACTGCTCAGGTCGCTATGCAGGAAGGAAATCATCTTGCTAATAATTTAGAACTGTTAATTCAAGGAAAAGATCCTTTACCCTTTGAATTTCAAGACAACGGTGAAATGATTAGCTTAGGAATAGATGACGCTTCAATTTCTGGGCTTGGGGTTACTTTATCTGGGAAATTGGCTTTTGAGGCAAGAAGACTAATATATGCTTCCAAGTTGCCTGATATTACAGAAAGCTTAAAATCTGCATCTTCATGGATATTCCAAAAAAAATCTATTTTTAAAAAGTTTCTTAAAAAGGATGATTATTCCAATTAAACTTTTTTGAAATATTGTTTTTGGGTATATTGAGTTAAATAAGTTTTGTATGAATTTAATTGCAGTTGTTAGTAATAATTTTGATGCGTTTATAACGGTAGTTGTTTTAATAATGTCAATAATTTTGTTTATTAGAAATACTATTGCACCAGAATTGACTGGTTTGTTATGTGTCGGAATATTTATATCTACTGGGGTTCTTTCTCCTGAAAAAGCTTTAGCTGGATTTGGAAGCCCTTCTTTAATTACCCTTATGGGTTTATTTGCAGTTTCCTCAGCATTATTTAAAAGCGGCGCCTTAGACAGAGTAAGAGAATTGATTTCTTCTGAAAGTATTCGAACTCCAAGGAAATTAATTTCTTTAATAGCTTTTTTGATTGCTCCAATATCTGGAATTGTACCTAATACTCCAGTAGTAGCATCTTTGTTACCTTTAATTGAAAGTTGGTGTGAGCGAAGAAAAATATCACCATCAAAAGTTTTATTACCTCTTTCTTTTGCTACTTTACTCGGTGGAACTCTGACATTATTGGGTAGCTCAGTAAATCTTCTTGTCAGTGATATTAGTCAACAATTAGGTTATGGAGGTTTGGAATTATTTAGTTTGACATCAATAGGAATTCCTGTATGGCTTATAGGCACAACCTATATGATTCTTGTTTCTGACATGCTTTTGCCAGATAGAGGGAGAGATAAGGAGTTTATTAAAAATGGTGATATGAATATATATTTTACCGAAGTTACTATTCCCTCTACTTCAGAATTAGTTGGACAATCTGTCAGAAATAGTAGATTGCAAAGACGATTTGACGTTGATGTTCTGGAATTGCAACGAAATGGAAAAGTTATTCTTCCTCCTTTGGCTGATAGAAAGATTGAACCGGATGATAGATTAATAATCCGCGTTACAAGGGCAGACTTATTTAGGCTGCAGCAGGAACATACTATTTTGTTAGGAGAAAACAAAACATCTTTCGATGGGGTTAATGTTTTCTCAGATGATGAAGGTACTAAGACCTTTGAAGCCTTGTTACCAGCTGGTTCAACTTTAGCCGGTGCAAGTTTGAGAGAATTAAGATTTAGGCAGCGTCATAATGCAACAGTTTTAGCATTAAGAAGAGGTCAACAAACTGTTCAGGAGAGATTAGGCCAAGCTGTTTTAAGGGCTGGAGATGTTTTATTATTGCAAGCACCGCTAGATTCGATAAGAGGTTTGCAAGCTAGTAATGATTTGCTTATTTTAGATCAATTCGAAGATGACTTACCTTTTTTGATAAAAAAACCTATATCGATTGCAATTGCAATAGGAATGGTGGTTTTGCCTTCGGTTTCTAATATTCCATTAGTAGGTTCAGTTCTTTTGGCAGTGATTGCAATGGTTGCTTGTGGATGTTTAAGACCTGCAGAGATACAAAAATCAATTAGGTTAGACATCATTTTATTGCTGGGATCTTTATCATGCTTTAGTGTGGCTATCCAAGCAACAGGATTAGCGGATTTAATTGCGGTCAATCTAAACTTTGCCCTTAACGGAATGCCTCTTTATTTTGCACTAGTCGTAATTTTTGTATCTACAGTTATTCTTACGCAATTTATAAGTAATGCTGCTTCGGTTGCTTTGATTTTGCCTGTTGCTATTGAATTCTCAAATGTTTTAGGCATTTCACCAAGCGCTTTAATAATGCTTGTTTTATTTGGTGCAAGTCAATCTTTCTTGACTCCAATGGGTTATCAAACAAATTTAATGGTTTATGGTCCTGGAAGATATAGATTTTTTGATATCGCAAAATACGGAGCTGGGTTAACACTTATAATGTCATTTACTGTGCCAGCATTGATAATTTTAAATTACGGGTAGTATCGTGAAATTCCCATTCTCAGTTTATAAGTTAAAAGATGCATATAAAAAGCTATCTGTACCTCAATTTACTATTGTTACAGGCTTGTTTATTATTTGCCTTGGAACTTTAATTTTGAGCTCTCCATTGTGTTCATCTTCAAAGGTTGGTTTGTGGGAAGCATTTTTTACATCTACTTCTGCAATTACCGTTACTGGCTTAACCATAATAGATATTGGTGTTGATTTAAATTTCTTTGGCCAAGTTTTCTTAGCTTTTATGCTTTTATCAGGTGGTCTAGGATTAATGGCCATTACAACATTTTTACAAGGGTTTGTCGTAAAGGGGACAAAGCTACGAACTAGATTAGATAAAGGAAAGACTTTAGATGAATTTGGAGTTGGAGGAATTGGTCGAACTTTTCAAAGTATTGCTTTTACTGCGATTAGTATTATATCCTTGGGTGCAATTGTCTTATATTCTTTTGGATTTGTAGACATTCAAAATAATTGGGAAAGACTATGGTCCTCTATTTTTCACAGCATTTCTGCATATAACAATGCAGGATTTTCTTTAATGTCAAATAGTCTTCAAGACTATAGAACAAATTATTTGGTTAATAGTGTTTTTGTTTTTCTCATTGTTATGGGTGGATTGGGCTGGCGGGTTATTGATGATATTTGGAGTCATAAAAAAAATCTTTCTTATAAGAAATTAAGCCTTCATTCCAGACTGGTCATTAGGACAAGTTTGTCTCTAATATTGTTCGGATCTTTAGGATTCTTTATCACTGAATCATTGCTAAATAGTCAATTTTTTGATGATTTAAATTTGTTTGAACGGTTAATTTCATCTATCTTCGAAACAGTTAGTGCAAGAACTGCAGGTTTTACAAATTTTCCGATTTCTTTGAACTCTATCTCAGATACGGGCCTCTTATTATTAATGACGCTTATGTTTATTGGAGCAAGTACAGGAGGTACTGGTGGAGGCATAAAAACAACTACATTTATTGCTTTAATGGCTGCAACTAGATCAACTTTAAGAGGTCAGAAAGATGTAATTATTAGCAATAGATTAATTTCAGATAAAGTTATTTTAAAGGCAGTTGGAATTACAGTTGGATCTTTGCTTTTTGTTCTTTTAATGGCAATGTTGCTAAGTACAACTAATGCTTTTGTTAAAAAAGAATCATTCACATTCCTAGAAATTCTGTTCACTTGCATATCTGCATTTGCAACAGTTGGTTTTGATATTGGTTTAACCGCAAAATTAAATCATTTTGGTCAATTTATTCTTATTGTGGGTATGTTTGTGGGTAGACTTGGGATCCTTTTGCTTTTAAGTGCACTTTGGCAGGCTCTTTATAAGAGTAGAATAGATAGACAAAAGAGAATTGGCTATCCTAGGGCTGATCTATATGTTTAGAATTGACTGAGTTTTATTATGGCTGATTGGTGGCAGTGGTCTCAAAAGAGAGAAAATGAAGCACTCACTTTTGCAGTTGTCGGCGTTGGAAGATTTGGAACCGCAGTTTGTAGAGAACTTATTAGTAATGGTGCTGATGTTTTGGCTGCAGATTATTCGGAAAAAGCTATTGATGATTTAAGGCAATTAGAACCTTCGATAGAAGCGAGAGTTGTAGATTGTACTGATGAAGAGTCTATGAAGGAATCGGGAATTCTTGAAATGAATACTGTTGTAGTGGGTATTAGTGAACCTATTGAAGCAAGTATAACTACAACTCTTATTGCGAAGGATAGTGAAGGTAGCAAAGTAAAAAGAGTAATAGCAAGAGCTACCAGCGACTTGCACGAAAAAATGTTAAAAAGGGTAGGTGCAGATAAAGTTGTTTTCCCATCTAGGATGCAAGGAGAAAGATTAGGTTTAGAACTAGTAAGACCAAACTTAATCGAAAGATTGGAACTAGATAATCAGACTGGTATAGATGAAATAACTGTTCCAGAGGAATTTATTGGAAGATCTTTAAGAGATTTAAATTTGAGGAAAAATTTTTTAGTAAATGTTCTTGCTGCAGGACCTGCTGAAGAGTTAACAGTTAACCCTCCAGCAAAATATATTTTGGAAAGAGGAAATATTTTGGTAGTCATGGGTAAAACTGTAGATTTACAGAAATTGCCTCAAAATTAATTATTTTTAATCAGATTTTTTATAGTATCTAATCCTTTGAGGAGCTCTTTTTAATCTTCTGACGCTTTGTTTTTCAAGTTCATCTCTGAATTTATCAGTATTTAAATTATTTTCTGAAACAGGTGATTTACTTTCTTTTTCGAAATATTTTTTTATACCCTCTTGTATTAACACTTTTGCCATATTACTAACTGTCCTAGATTCATTATTAGCCAAAATAGTTAATTGCTCACATATTAATTCGGGAAGAACTACTTGTATTCTTGGGGATTTAGGCTTCCCATTAGTTGAGTTTTGGCGGGTAGCCATGAGTACAAGTTGATAACTGTTACTTATTAGTATACACAGTTAGTCAAGGATACTATCTTTGTGTATATTATTAGTAAGGAAATTTATGTCCGTATCAATTAATTGTTTTATTGTCCCATGAAAAATTCAAGAAAAATTGATTCTCCTAAAAGGTCGATAATTGATAAACCGAAAAAAAGATTAGTCAATTGTGATTCTCAAGATAATGAAAATAGTGACGTTTTGGTATCAGCTGTAATTAGTCCATATTTGTTAACTCATCTTCACCATATTCTTCAGCAGTCTGAGTATTATGCTCAAAAAGATGGTAGAAAATCTCACGCAGCTAACTTTGCGAAACTAAGAAAAGTTTTATGTTTAGACGCAAGAAGTATGGCAGATGCCTCTGCAAAAGAGATAAAAGATGTCGATAATGATTTATCTAAAAATAAATATAATGAACAAAATGTAGCTTGAAGTAATAATCTATTAATAAATAGATTTTTAAAAACATGTCCAGTAATGCTGAAAAGCTCTATAAGTTAATAGCCAACGATTCCAAAAAGAAACAAAGTCTATTTATGACAGCCTTAACTAATCCCAAAAAAGCCTTAGATAAAATATGCGATATTGGCAACGAGTTAAATATTACTGTGACTAAAGAAGAGGTTATTGAATATTTGAGTACTATTGA
>QCHG01000007.1 GCA_003278045.1 Prochlorococcus sp. AG-402-A04
ACTTTTGCAAATGCAGTGTTCATTTTCTCCTTAATTTATTGTTTTTATAATAGCTGCAAAAATTAAATATTCAGCATCAATATTTACCAAAGAATAATTTTATTGCTCCTTTTTCTCAGCTTGCATTTTTACTAGCTCAAATTCTTTTTTGGAAACTATTCTGATTTTGTATGCTGGATATCTTGTCTTCCACCATTTATTGATCGAAATAGCCACTCCATCTAAATTTTGGGTACAAATATTTACCCATAAAATCTTAGTTTTAACTTCTTTGTAGAATTGCCAACTTGTAGATGAAGCCATTAAAAATCTCTAATAAAAAATTTATAATTGTTGAAAAATTCCAAAAATTTAGGTATTTGGTCCATGAGCTAAAACTTTTGTTTTTTATAAGAGGATTTAGTTAAAGATATAGGGTTTTTATTAAGTGATAATAAAAAACTTTAAATAAAAGATTTAAATCACTTTCGCCTTCTAAGAAAGTATTACTTTTATTTTAGAGAGAGTTTCATTTAAAAAATATCTCCGCAAAGAAGGGGCCAAAAATTGACCCCTCTTGGTGAAACTCTTCCAAAGAAACACCATTAAAATCTTACTCTGAAAGTTGCAAAGTTAAACAAATTAACAAAATCAAGATTAACAATTTATGCGGCCTTTTTAAAAGGGTTCATATTCCTTAAAAAATTATTACTTTGGCGGGTACTCATTTTTCTATATCTTTGATTTATATCCAGGATATACTTCCTGGCTTTCTTATCACTTTCAATTTTCTTTTTTCGAAGACGTAAAGCCCTTAAATCTTCTATTGACATGAGGCCATCATCTTCGTTGAAATTTAAATGATCAAATTGCATCAGTTTAAGAAATTAAGTTTCTTCTTTAAACGCAAGATTAACAACCTTATCCTTTTTTGCAATAGAGATAATTAATCAACTTAACTCAAATTAGTTATTCAATGTTTTGTTAGCTATGAATTTAAATATTAAAAAATTCAAATAATAAACTTTTTAAAATTATGAAAAACTTTTGATTGAATTAGATGGAACTTCTATAGATACAAATGATTCTCCATAATGAGATTCGGCTGATCTTATTAGTAACAAGTAAAAGAAATTTACTAAAGCTTTCTCCACGAGGATTTAGTAACTAATTTAAGTAACCTCATAATTTTTGTAATAGCAATATACAAATTAAATTTATCAAGCAATCAATATATTTATCTCATAAAGCATAGTTGCATATTAATTAAGAAAAATTTGCACTCTAAAGCTTTAGGCAGCGGACTAAATCCTCGTGGAGTATTGGACTTTAGCCCGCTCTATTTTTTTAGCAAAAGAAAAATAGGACTGCAAGATAACTATATTACCAATTATTATATTTGATTCTGAATAAGCGTTTATTGATCAAGAGTATCTGAGTATATGTTGATATTGTTTATTGTATAATTATGCTACAAAACTTTAGTTATATCAGTGGATTCAGTATTTTTGCTCATTGATATATTCATTCTTAGAATAATATTATTGTTGATGCCTAAATAAGGTTTAATTTTGAAAAAAATAATTAAATTTTTTAAACTACTTAAGAGAAGAATTGACATTCGCAATGCGGAGGCCGAATTGAAATTTATATTGGAAAATAAATAATGGGATTCCCACATTGCCCTATTTGTGTAGTTCTAGCATTTGTCTCAGTTTTTATGGGAGTTACTCGTAGTTATATGTTCTATATTCTTTTTAGGGAGTTTCTGATAGCAGAATCAAATTTTAAATTGAAGTTTAGTTTCTATTAATTGTTGACATCTAAGTATAAATACTTTATAAATAGATTGTAGTGAATACTACAAAATCGTCCGATCTACCATCTGATAGACCGCAGTACGACTCAAGCCATAGGACGGGGACTTGGGCAAGTTTAGGAGCTGCATCATGGTAAACATGTATTTCAATGGAAAGTCATTCGTATATTGTAGAAAACAAGAAGAAAGGGTTATAAAGCTAACTTATAGAGGATCTATTTACCTGAAATAAGCTTTCTAATTTCATTTTTTAAAAAAGTTAGAACATTTATTGAAGTTTTTGAAATCAGTAATTATTAATGCGTTATAAGAAAAACTTATTGTTGAGATATTTTTTACCTATTTAAAAATTTATATATTCGTATATTTAGTAACGAGAAATTAATTTTTAAATAACTATTTTGTTATTAGATTTTTCAAGGTTATGCAACCTATTTCTGAAGAACTTTACAAAAAAATAGTTGAGAGTTCTAAAAAATGAGTAAATTTCTAGTTGCTTTATTAGCATTAGATATAGGCGTTAGTCTGTCTAAAGTTTTTATTTTTACCTGAAAATAAAATTACTTAATAAAAGAAGCAATGGTTTTCTAAAAAAAAGAAATAGTTACCTGGTATTCTTTATTTGATGTATTTATTTTATAAAATAAAAAATTAAACCAATAAAAGAACTACCTACAAGTAGTAGCACCATTAAAAGAGCTATTAACTTTGCTAATCCCATAAAGATAAATCCGAATTTCCTGTAGATCTTTGCATCCAGTGAATTTTCCAAACATTATTTACTTTTTTAAAAATTGACGTAACTGTTGGTAAGTCATTATTAGGTGTTCCTTTATAAGTAAATTTTGAACCTAGTGTAAAAATGCACATTACTATAGTTTCGCTTAAAAATTCGAGTCGGTGAACTTTGGTTATTTCTGCCTTTTCTTGAACTATATCACCAGTAACCATTTGTTCGAACCCTTTTGCATCTATAGGATTTCCACTTGGTCTTATGAATAAAAAATCTGAAGTCGCATTGTTAACAAAAAATGAGGCCATTTTTTTTGGATTAGCAAATTCATTTAATAATGAAATTATGCTTTCTTTATCATTCATAAAAAAGGGAAGTAATCCTTCTAGTTTAGATCTACGGTCTAAAATGTACAAATCGAAATTAGATTTTAAAAAAAATTCGTTAGGATGTTCAATATAATTAGACTTGCGATGTAAATTATGATTAATTCATTTAACAAATTATTGCCTGTTGGCAAAAAGGTCAAAAAATATTTGCCTTTCTTCATTGGATTTAAATTACTCACATTTACTGGTTTTCTTACTTATTTAATGAATCGCTAATTGATAAAACCTTAAAAATAAATTTTAAATAAACTATGATCTAGTGAATAAAGAAGAACGCATTAAAAGATTTAAGTCTATGTCAAGTATGCAAAGACAAGAATTGATATTAAAGAAGATGAAAGAGAGAGGCATAGAGGTAGGAAGTGGAATTCCTAATAAAAAATACGATAGCAAGGAGGTTTATGAATTAATTCATATTGCGAATTGCTTCCCTGAGTTAAGAGAGAAAAAATAAAAAAATTTTTAGGTTTATCTAATTTCGTTAATTATTTTGGTTCTCTTATTGCAGCAATTATCAATCCACCTATCAATCCAAGATTCATAAATACTGCTCTTTGATGGAAAGGGAATATATGAAAAATTATTGTTGTTGGAATAAGAAATAGCAATAAAAAGATTGAACCGATTTTTTGGCTTTCTCCAAAGATAAAAAATCCTGAACCTAAGATAAGACATATAATGGCTCCCACTAGAAAGATAGATGAAATTTGTTCAGGAATGCCTTTTGAAGAAATATATTCAACTGTTCTTTCAAAATCGTTTATTTTGACTGGTATGGCTGAGATAAATATTGTTGAAATTGATACTCTTGAAAAAAAATCTAAAAAAGATTTTATCCTTTTATTTTTTAAAAAAGAATTTTTCTTCATGACCCTATTATAAGAAAAAAAAATTTTATGCGTTTGATAAATACTTAATTAGTCTTAAATACTTTTAAATTTTTCTCAAAGAGGTTTAGCTAAATTAATAGAAATCTTTTTAAATAATGTGAATCTTATTAAGGTAATTAATAGTAATTTATGAATTGTCTTTTTATATTTATTAAATGATAAATTAAAATAAAAAAAATGTTTAAAAAATTTCTTTTAACTTCTTTTTTACTTTTAAGTTCCCTCATAATTATATATCCTTCAAAAAAAGAAAATACTAATATTTTCGATTATTGTTACTCTCTAGAAAAAATAATTTCTCGAAATACAGTAGAAAAAACTAAGAGTCTATCGAAGAATTTTAAGCCTTTAGCAAAAGATATTTCTGTATTTGGGACTGATAAAACTAAAGGTAAATTAGCTAATAAGATAATTGATCAATATAAAAATTCCAAAAAATTATTTATTATAACTTTTATTCCAAACCAAATTTATTGTTTAGCAGGATATTGGATTGAGGAGATAAGTCCAGGAAAATTTGAATCTATTTTCTATGAGAAAACCAAACAAAAAATAAATGAATATAAGAATACTAAAAAAAAAGTAGATGAATTTATTAAAGAAATTAATTTAGAATATAAATCTATAAAAAAAGAAATTAATGATTTTTTTTAGAAAATTAAAATCTTTTTTCTAATAAAAATAATTTATTTGTTATTGTTGGTTCATTTTTTTTAGATTCCGAAATAAAAAATAGTAGTAATCCCAAAATAATTAAAAATCCAAAAATTGATAAAGAATAAATTATTTTCTTTTTGATATTAAATTTAAGTTTGTTTTTGATTATTTTTTCAAAGAACAGAAATTTTTTATTTTGTAATGAATAATATTTTTCAGAATTTTTGTCAAAGTAGTAATTATTAAATATTTCTGTCCTATTTTTATCAATGTCTATTTGCGAGTTATTTTCAGAGGCACCAACTTTGTAATTCGATTCTTTATAAAAAAATTCATGCATGTTTGAAATATTTAAAATTTTTTTATTTTTCAAATCAAGTTTAGTTTTTTTATATTCATCATCAAACCATTCGTCATAAACTATAAAGTTTGGTTTAGCAAAATAAGACAAGACTCTATTATAAAAAAAGTACATTAAAAAAATAAATCAAATAAAAAAAGAAGGTTATTTTTGTTGGCAAATTTCATAAATCATGTTTATAAATCATCATTAATTGTCAAGTCCTAATTTTAAATAATTTTATAAATTTCTAAACTTCTAATTATTTGATTATTTTTCATATAAGTTTGCAGAAAAATTTATTTTTTTGACTTTCTTGTGCCACCGTAGGAATAATTATTATCTTTAGAAATTACATCCCAACATTGTTTACAACAAAAAATCCAGTCTTTATAAATTATGGATTTAACTCTGTAATGAATTGTATCTGGCTTATGACATAAATCACATTTTTTCAATTATCTATTACTATTCTTAATTGATTTTAGACAAAAATATGGTTGATTTAAATTATTCACGAAAAAATTTTTATCGTGTCATTATAATAATGCACTCTACACATCCTTGAAGCAAAGTCGTGGTTTTGTTGAGTGCGATTATTTATTAGTTGGCTGAAAATATTTTCTAATTTTTCCTTTTAATCTCTCTAAGATAAACCTATTATTTATAAAAAATTTTTTAGATATTTTATTTTGCTTTAATTCATAAATAAATTTGTATTATACATTTAAATTAGAACTTTAAAAAGAAACTCACGAATCATATTTAATTAATTTTATTATTATTTTATTGATCTTTAATAGAATGAACATTTACCTTTTCTGGATATTATTTTTAGCTCTATGGGCAACAGTTCCCTTAATGATTATTAAAGGTAGGGTAGACGAAGAGCCTAAGATTCAGACTTCACCAAAAGTTAAAGAAAAGAAAAAAGGTTGGTTCAATTAAGTTAATTCCTTAATTAGTAAAATAATCTGCAAGGTTAATCTTGATAATTCAACTTAAGTCTAAGTAATACACTATAATAAACTTTATTAAAAGTGAATAAATTAGAAAATTTTTTTCTTTATTTGGTAGTGCTTGGTGGAAGAGCAAAAAAAGCTCACACTGAACTACACGATGTTAGATGGGTTGTTGGATCTAAAATTGAGGATACATTCGATACTTTAAGAAAGGAATGGTTTGGATCTCCAAAAGGTTTGCATATTGATAGTTATAAAAAAATAAAATGTATTGATGGCTATAAGATTAATTTAATAAACTTTGAAAAAGATAAAATTGAAAAAAAGCAATTAGTCAAAAAAAATAAGGCCAAAAAACATTTATTTTTTGTCAATATTGGAGCCTATATTCCAACTTCTATGCAGGAAAAACATGAGTTTGGATTGGTTGTAGCTTCAACTAAATTAGAAGCAAAAAATATAGCTAAATCTAAATGGCTTATTGGCTGTAAAAAGAAGCATAAAGATGATATTGCTTCTTTAGAAATGTTGTTGTGTTGTTATGATTGTGAACTAATAAAAAAGATAGGTAAATGGGAAATAGAATTAACCCCAGATAATAATTTTATTGAAGAAAACAATTATCCTGATTGGTATGGTTATCAAAAAATAGATGGGATATAGGTATCCAAGAATCTTGTACTTGAAAAAATTATGCTAATTACTAATATGCATATTAATAATGTTCTTAAAGTCTTAAAAAGAACTTGATTTTCTTAATAAATAAAGTCCACCTGCTAGAGAAATTAAGACAGGTAACCATGCAGCCAAAATAGGAGTTAAAATGCCTTTCACTCCAAATGAACTAAATATAAATGACATTACATAATAAATTAATATAAGAATTACGCTCAATCCAAATCCCTGACTTTTTGAAGATCTTAAATTAGATTTAGATCCCAAACTGCTTCCTATTAGACCAAATACCAAGCATGCAAAAGGTAGAGTAAATTTTTCTTGAATGCGGACTTTAATTCTTCTTAATTCCTTTAAGTTTCCAGTTTTTTTATAAATTTTTTCTGCTTTTATGGCCTGCTTTAAGGTCATTTCATTAGCATCTTTAGGAACTTGCGCTAATTCCAACGGTCCTTCTATAAATGGGTATATGTATCGTTTAAATTTAATATTTCCAGTTTGACCATTTCGATCAATAGTTATCATGCTTCCATTTATAAAATTCCAAGAAGAATTTTTTTTATCAAATGTTGCACTTTCTGCTTTTAATATTTGTTGTATATCTTCCCTCGAGAAATCTAAAACAGTAACACCCTCCATAATATTATTCTCAAACCATGATGCATAGAATATATGAGTTAGATAGTTATTATGTTTTGTTGGTTTGTTAGTCAAAGGATTTATTCTAGAGCCATATCTAGAAAACATAATGTTAGCTTTACCCGTTTCACTACTAAATGAACTACCAATTCCTGCTCTTAATGTTACCTCTGCCAATTTATTACTTGCAGGGACTAAATTATCATTGAAATAGAAAGTTAAACCCGTCATAAATATTGAAAGAGCAATGGCTGGAGAAATAATTCTTGAAGTTTTTATCCCTAAAGATTTCAAAGCTAATAATTCTGAATTGCTTGATAATTTCCCATAGGCTAATAATGTCGAAAGCAAAACTGCCATTGGGAATGACAAAACTAAAAAGCTAGGCAAACTAAAAAAAAGAACTTTTAAAGCTAAAAAGAGAGGTAAACCAAATTCAACAATTTTCCTTATAAGATCGAACATTACCCCAACAGATAATGAAATAACAGTAAATGCAGAAATTGCAAATATCATGGGAGGTATGATTTGACCTAGTAGCCACCTATCTATTAAGGGTATTGAATACCAAGGAGCAATTATTTTTCTGAAAGTTTTTTTAATTATTAGTTGATTTGAAAGTTTCAAAAGAAATTTATTTAATTTGTACTGTCTTTCACCGCATTATAAAATATGAATGTTGTATAAACCAAGATAAAATTTGTATGAATAGAAGATTTTAATTTACCAATTTTTAAAAAATTAGTTTTTTTACTTGCAGTAAAACAAAAATTTTGGTTTCTTAAAAAGAAAGGGGTTAGGAATGAAAAATAAAACTTTTGTGAATGAATGTAAGTGCATACACTGCCAACAAAAAATAAATCAAATTAATAATTCAAAAATTTATTGGAATAATTTAATTTTAAGAAAAATGTCATCCTAGTTTGTTTAAAAATCAATAATTTCAAATTAACAACAAAGTTTTTTGGTTCTTCAATATTATTCCTCATGTATATAGTACAATTACTTAGCCTTTTGATTTTTCTTGTAGATAATATTTTCTCTATTTAAAAGAAAAAGGATAATAACAATGCAAGAAGGGATGAGAATAAAATCTAAAGACATAACTTTTTTAACTCTATTTTTTATTTAGCAATAAATTTATTCATTGACATTTTCATAACTACCCAGATATTTATTTATAAAAAATTTATCAATAATTGATTTTATTTAGTTTCTTTAAAAATTGGAAGAGCTTGCAAGTATCCCACAGGCAAGCTCATGACGAACTAGTTAAATTCAGATTTTTTGACTTTAACCAGCTAAGCACTTCCTAAATGCTAAATTTATCCTACTAAGTAAAATTACTTATTGTGAGTATAAATGCTCATTTATGATGATTTATCTGCAAATTTGATATTAAGAAGAGACTTTATAAAAAAAACTTGCCGTTAATTGTTTTAAGCATCTAAATACTAAGTGGTAAACATAAAATGCTTATGGTTTACATTAGTTAATAATTGTGTTACATTAATTTACAATTATTTTTTTTAAATGACAAAATCAGGAGTTACAACAGAATCAGGTGGAAGACAGAATATGTTCCCATCTGAAACTAGACCTTATATCGATGAAACTGTATCCTACGATGGGTATCCACAGAATGCTGAAAAAGTAAATGGTAGATGGGCTATGGTTGGTTTCGTTGCATTACTAGGTGCTTATGTAACAACAGGACAGATTATTCCAGGAATTTTTTAGCATTTAGATTAATTTTATGTACTTTTCTTTTAAAAATACATAATAATTGTTTTTTAAAATAAAAAATTTAAAACCCTTGACCCTATTTAAATTCGTTATTTTATTTTAAATTTGAGAATAAGAAAAACCAAATAAACGTTATTGCGTTAAGGCTAAATATTATACCAAGGAAAAGATAAGCAAATTTTTTTCCTATAAATGCTGTCTCCGGTTCAAGCTTTACTCTCATTTAATCCATAAATCATCTTGATAAAGATAGCATCAAGTAACAAATTAATTAAAGTTTGAAAGAAGAATAAAAATAAATTAATATTTTTTTTAATGATTGTTTAACACTTTTGCTTATAAACTATCTTGGCTTTTGTTCTTCCAAAAATATAAATTATAAAAATAACTCATAAAATCTCTCCAAATAATTTGGCAATATATATTATTCTTAAAACTTAAAAAAATTTGGAATTTAATTTTTAGCAATTAGATAGCTTTTTACATTGATTTTTAGTATATTTTTAGTTTGAAAAAGTATTATACAAACTTCAATTAATAAAGAGCATTTATTGTCAATTAAAAATTCCAAATAAAAAAGCCTAATTCAATTTTTGAATTAGGCAATTAAAAAATAAAAATTTTTTTTAAATAAAACCAGGAATAATTTGACCTGTAGTTAGGTATGCTCCAACTAGAGCAATAAAACCTAACATTGCGAATCTACCATTTAGCTTTTCGGCAACGATTTTTTCTTTTTCAACTAATTTTGGTTGGTTATTTTTCATTAGAACCAGCCTGGAATAATCTGTCCTGTTGTGACATAGGCGCCAACTGCTGCAACGAAACCTAACATTGCTGCCCAACCATTAAAACGTTCTGCTTCTGGAGTCATTTTTTTAGTGTAATTGTTAAAAAATATAACATATTTATTTAGTAATGTAAAGAAATGGAGTAATTATTCTTTGATTTGCCTGAAAAATTTAAAAACTGGTACATATATGTGTCGAAATATACCTTATTGATGTTTTTTAAATTTGGAAAAAAAATATAAGCTATTCACTTTTTTTTTAGAAGTATATCCTCATTTAGAGGTAATTTAAATTAATATACTCTAAGAGTCAGCTAGTAGGGATACAGGCTGACTCTTTTTTTTTTGACAATTTTTGGTTTTTGATAAAAAGTAGTTTTTAGAATTCAAATAATTGCTATTAATAAATTAGTTGTATATGGATTTATGTCATTCGCGACCTATTACATGCATTTAATTTTTGGAAAAATTCCTTCTCTAGTGAGTTCTGATTTAATACTTTATATCTTGCCTGCTCTTACAATTTCAATATTATTCTTTAGCCTTAAAATAATGTTTTTCAAGACTCCTAAATTGAGAAAGGTTAAATAATCAAGGATTTGTGAATTATTCTTTTAACTGAAGCGCCTAATTTTTTTGATTTTGGATAATAGACTTTTTTTTCCGGCAACTCAAAGAAATAGGGAGTGCATTGGTAATGTAATATCCAGCATTATAAAAAAAGGTTCAGTATTAGAGATCGGGAGTGGAAGCGGTGAACATGGAGTGGTCTTTCAAAAACGCTTTCCTGAAATAATTTGGCAAACAAGTGACCCAGAGTTAGTACATAGAAAAAGTATAAGTTCTTGGATTGAGTATGAAAACTTAACTGAGAAAATGCCTCAGCCTCTTGATATTGATGTAGAAAAAATTCCTTGGAAAATTCCTTTTATATTAACTCGTTCTTTGCAAGGAATAGTCTCTATAAATATGATTCATGTAGCAAAGTGGTCTTCTACTGTAGCACTCTTTAGAGAGTCAGGAAAATTACTCAATAAGGGGCAATTTTTGATTTTGTATGGGCCATTTAAAATTTGTAATAAGCATACAAGTGAAAGTAATTATTTATTCGATAATTCATTAAGAATGCAAAATGATCTTTGGGGTATTAAAAATCTTGAGGAAGTTTGTGATGAGAGTAAGAAAAATGGTTTTTCTCAAGAGGATATCATAAGTATGCCTGCAAATAATTTTTCAATAATTTACAGAAAAGTTTCTTGATTAGGCAAATACAAATATCGATAAGTTATTAAGATTGATCATATTAGATGATCAACCTGATAGTTTTTTGCTCCATTCTTTATGCTTTTGATCTAAATCTGAAATTTTTTCGCCTAAACTCAACTGTCTTTCTAATAATTCAACTTTTGTAAGTGTTATTTTTTCCGAATAAAATTTAATAGGCTGTTTACCATGTAGATTGTCGCCACTCATAGAATTACTAAGCTTGTGAGTATTTTCTAAGATGAAAAATTTGTTATTGCTAATTCTTTTATATTTTTTTCAGATTTGCGTAAATTAAAGTGATAAAGAATTGATGCTTATTGTGTTTTTAATCCACCATTTTTGTAAGAAGATTGCCATATATATCTTCTACTCTTTATGTCTGGCTCAACAGCAACGCAATTGCAAGCAATATTCCATAAAGCTTTGTGTATTGGATCAGGATTAAAAAGATATGCTTTTTTAAAGGCTTTTTTAATTAAGACAGTTGCCTTTTTTGCATGATAATGAGGGATCGTTGGACATACATGATGAACGACATGGCTAGAACCTATATTATGGTGAAGAAAATTAAGGACTCTACCATAAGGCCTGTCAATAGATAGAAATGCTCCTCTCATAAAGGAAAATTCCGTGTTTGAAAGATGAGGTACATCTGAATCTGTATGATGAAGCCATGTATAAACTACTAGCCAACAATTAACCACTAATAAAGGGCCAAAATACAGAGTAATTACTGGAAATAATCCATACTTGAAAACTAAATAAACAATGCCAACTAATGTCAAACCTACGCCAATATCTGATATCCAAACTTTCTTGGCCCATACTGATGGCCATAATGCTTTAGAAAATGGTTTAATTGGCCAAAAATGATTTGAAGTGCCATATTTAACACCTCCTGTACTTCCAGTAAGTAAATAAGCAGGCCAGCCAAATATTAGATGTAAAACAAGTTGAAGAATTCCATAATTTTTCTTACCTAAGGAATTTGAAAAATGTAATTCTTTTTCTCCGCCAACTTTTTCTGTAACCCCGTTCCCTTTAATGACTAAAGGGACGTGAGTTTCTCCATTAGTTATGTTATTTGTGAATCGATGATGAACGGCATGAGAACGCTGCCAAGAAAAATAAGGTACCAGAAGTAATGAATGTAGTAAATAACCAGTTACAGATTCCAATATTTTGTTTTTAGAGAATGCTCCATGCCCACATTCATGTGCAATTACCCAGAATCCCATTGCAGTGGTACCTGATATTAATGCGTAAATTATCCAAATTGGGATCATTTTTGGGGTAAATGGAATAGATAACCCTATTGCAACTACTAATGATTGAATGAAAGCTGATTGTAAAAGATACCTCAAAGAAGTTTTGGTATTGCACCTGAAGTAGTGATCTGGGATAACATCCCGAAATTCTTTTATGCTTGGAATATCTTTATCCTCTATTACAAGCGCTTGGCCTTTAAGACCAGAAAACTTTATATTACTCAAATTTTTGTTAGGTAAGAATTTTGTTAAATAAAAGTGAATTTATATACTCTATTATCCATCACAGGATCTCATAATGAAAATAATTTATAAATTTTTTTTCGATAAAGTTTTTCAGATTTTAATTTCATCTTCAAATAAAATTATCTTTGCCAAACATTTTTTATTTTATTCTTTTAGGGCAATCTTATTAATTTTTTCTTTCTTTTTATGCTGATTGTTTTGCTCTTCTTTAAAGCTTAATTAATTTAAAGACCGCGTATATACCTCTTAGGTAAACCAGATTGTTTACGTGGCTTTACTAGGATAGGTAAAACAATAACTCCTACTGTAAAAAGACAGATTGGGGCAACTACCATCAATATAGATTCTAGAGACATGAATAATTTTGAATTTATTAATAAATAGCAGGATTTTTTTCTAAAGTCATGCGTATTTATATCTATTTTGTGAGAATAAATTCAAAATTTTTATAAAATATTAAGTAAAAAAGAAAAAATGCTTAAAAAAAAGCAATTTTTTCAAAATTTATCCTATCTACTTAATCATTATTTAAATTTAAGTAATTAGTTATGGATCAAGAAAAAAATTGGATGCTTATGACTTATTATTGTCCAACTCATGGTGATTCAGGATTAGTAAAACCGATTCAACTAACAAAAAAAGAAATTAGTAAAACATTCTTAAAAAAAGGTAAGAGTTCTAAAAATTAATTTTTAGAATAAAACTATAGTTTTATGAAAATGTTCTAAATCTTTATTGAAATCTGATTAATTAAAATCCTACAAAAATCCAATAAGCTGCCTCTTTATCAGCAGTATTAGAAATATATTGAAAAACATATCTTAATTTGTATCAGAATCGCATGTTAATTCACATTGATTAAGATCATGTGATGATATCTTTTCTAAAATTCTTAACATATCAATTTCGGAAAGCTCTCCATTCGAGTTCCATTTTAAAGTTGTTTTCCTTTGAGGTGAATTTTTTTTATTCATTTTGATCACCTCCCTTTAAATGAACTTCTAAACAACGAGTAATACATTCTTGATGACCATCCACAATACTGCATTCAGTAATACACTCGAAATATGAATTAACAGAATCTATTTCTGTATTCTGGTTGGCAGAAACAAATGAATCACTCATAATATTGTTGGATTTATTTGGAATAGAGATATAGCACGAATTTATGTTCAATAATTTAATTTATTAAGTCAATCAGAAAAAATAAGTATTATTTACTAAATTTTTTTTGCAACTGGTTTACCTTGAAAAAGATAGTAATATTCTTCTTTTACAACAAAAAAGTAAAAAATAATTTTGATTATTTAATATTAATTTATAAGGTAATCTACTTAAAAAATCAGCATAAAGACTGATTTACTTTTCAGTAATTTAGTTAGATGATAAAAAAGTACACTTTTAGATTTTCAAATGAAATCAGTAATTACTTGGCTTTCGAAAATGTTAGAGAGTATGGCAAATGCTTTTATGCATCCTTTAAAGAATGACTTGCCTCCATCTATTGGTACTCATGCATATAGCAGTATTCCTCTAAAAAGAAAATTGAGAAGAAGGTTGAATTAGGTATTAATTTATTGGAATTAATTTTTCATTTTTATTATCCCAAATAATATATTTGAAGCAGTTTGAAAAATCGCTTAATTTTAAGAACTTTGATTGTTGGAGTAAATGAATGTTTGCTTTATGACAAGCTCTTAAGTTGTAATTTGGTATTCTCTCAGAGAGATGGTGAATGCTGTGGAAGGATATGTCTGCTAAAAACCAATTTAGCCAATTAGGGATATCTAAATTGCTACTACCTAAAATAGCTCCATTGATGAGGTCCCAATTTTTTGTATTTTTAGCATATGCATTTTCGTAGTTATGTTGTACAAAAAAAACACATATTAAAATTGCTGCTGATAAGGTTAATATCACGGAATAAAATGATAAGAAAAAAACTAATCCCAACCATTTGCACATAAAAATCCAACCTATTATTACAACTATGTTATTGATTATTAATTCAAATAGTTCACTAAAATTATCTCCATAATCAGAAAAAGGTGGTTTAACTCTTGAACTAATAGCTAAAAGTTGAGAAATTTCTCTGTTTTTTATTTTGATAAAAGTCTCTTCCAATATATCTTTAGTGAAATTAAAAATAATAATAACCAGTCCTAATCTAGGTTTTAAAACTAAGTAAAAAAAACCGCCAGGGAAAAGCATAATCCAGTTTCGACTTACTTTATAAAATATTTGCTCTATTTTTGTAAGGGAATTATAGTCTTCAAGACTTAAAACATCTATCGGCCCTTTGTAAATTTCCCAATTTCCATTATTTCTATGATGAAATGCATGATCAATTGACCATGACTTCTGGGGAATACCATTAACTAAGCCAAGTAAAAATCCAAAAAAGCGGTTTAATTTCTGTTTTGTAAAAAGAGAATTATGTCCGCAATCGTGCATTAATGAGAATGTTCGAGAAGAGAACAGAGTTAGAAGAACTATAAAAGGCACCAATAGGAATACTTTAATCAATAATGGAAAAGTTTGAATTATTATTTGGTGAACAATTAGCCAAATAGAAATTATTGGGAAGATGGTAGAAATAATTTGATAACAAGCTCTAATATTATTTCTTTTTAAAAATGGCTTTATTAAAAAATCGCTTCTTTTTACTTTAAGCATATTTCGCTTTTAATTTTTTGATACTAACAATTTTTAAAAAGTATTGATTATTTAATTAACAATAAAATTTTTAAAAGTCATATTAAAGAATAAATTCTTTAGACATAGTTCTCAATTGATCTAGATTTAATCTTTCTAAGTAATTTTTAAAGTCACTAAGATTCCTAGAAGAGTCAGAATTTTTGCTCTCGTAAAGAAGACTATTAGAAATTAAATCAATAAGATGATCTTTATCCATAATTCCTTATAGACCAAAATTCCTTTTTAAAAAATTAAGGTCTTGAATTCGAGATCATTCACTCATACCTATTTAAGTATTATTTTTACAAATTTTTTAATTCTTGTTCTATTTTTTCTAATCTTTCATTTAATTCTTTTTGTTCCTTAATTAAGGATTTTTTCTTTTCTGCACGCTCTTTGTTCAAAGGAGAATTGAAATATTTTTGGTAAGAGACAAAAAAAACTGCTATCGCTACTGCAATGCCAAGAGCACCAATTATTAAAATTGGAGATGAAGGAAAGTCGTAAAATGGAATTGACAATGTACTTTACTAAAACTAAATTTTAGCTATCTCATAAACAAAAAAATGAGTAATAAATACTTATTCTTTAGAAAGCTTTTGGTAATTATGCTAGTTATTTTGTAAAAAATAAATAAGGTTAATCTTTAATTGTTTTTTTAAAATAAGTATTTGTACAGCTGTCAAAGAATGAATAACTAATAATGATTAAACTAGTAAAAATTTTTTCATGAAGAAAATCATAAATAAAAAACATAATAAAAATGAACCATGGTTTAAATGGTTAACAAGAGAACTTAATTCTTATGAAGCTTTTCAGGATTTCGAATCAGGAAAGAATCCACAAGATGTGGCAGAGGATTTTATTTCTAGAAATAGTACTGCTATCTCAGAAGTTTTCGAGAATTTTGATGAAGAAGATAAAGATACACTCGATCAGTTTCTTAAATTAACCGAATGTGAGATGCATGTGTTTAGAATTCTTGAAAAACAAATAGAGTTAAGAAAGAAGGTAAGGTTTGTAGATTTTAAAAAAAGAAAAAAATGAGGAGTTAATTTCTATATAAGTTTATTTTTCCCATTACCAGTCTTACCAAAGCCTAGCCAGATGAACCACAAGATCCAACCGAAGATAGGTATTAAATTAATAAAGATCCATTTCCAATCTTTTCCAAAGTCTCTGATCCTTCTTATATCAATAGCTATTTGAGGAATGACACAAACTAATCCATAGGCATTGAAACCAAACGTTTTTAAAAATATTGGGATAGTTAGTAAAGAAATGATAAGATTCGCTAATTGAACTAACCACCAGTCTGATCGAGATGTGAATCCTTTGAATTCTGTAGCTTTAATCCAAAACTCTTTATATGCATTAAAAAAGTTATTAAGCATATATTAAAAATTCAAAGGATTTAATAATATCAATTTAATCTTCAATTTCTCAAAATGTTTTTTATTTACTAAATAGGATCAAATAAATTCATATCATTTGAATCTTGTTTTGGGAGCTCATCTCGATTTGGTAATGAACAGAATCCGTCTTTGCAAATCATCTTTTCTTTTTCAATACTTGTAGTTTCTGAGAATATATTTTTGTTATTGTTATTTGAAGATTCTTTCAGCATTTATATAAAAAAATTAAATCCAATATTAAATTAATAACTCAATTTATTTTTATAGGCAATAAATTTAATATTAATTATTTATTTACTTTTTTTGATTTGGCAAGTCTCTCCAAAACAGCGCCATTATATAAATGAATAAAGATATAGAACAAATGTAAAGTAAAGAATTTAGATGCATTTTTATTTATTAAAGTGATAACAAAGAGGGACTTTCATAAAAATGGGATTTCAACAGATTGGTAATTTTTGACTTAACAATCAAATAAATTCTAGTATTTATTTAAGTTTTTTATGCTTTTCCAAAACTTTGAGATGGAAAAGTTTTTAAATTTTTGGAATATATCTATTTATTTAGTAAAACTTATAAATCTAAGAATTTAATAAATCTAATCAAATTCTAAATTTTTAAATGTTTATTGTATTTCACGATCTGTCCTTATTTATTTCTGTTAAAGCTTTTCTACCTTCCTTAAGGGTTCTTAAGACGAGCCAGGTTAGAGAGGAAATCATAAGGATGGTAAGTGTAATTAGAGAAATATGAGTTGTATCAAAATTGTTGGCCAATTTAATTAGATTATTTATGAGTCTTTAATTTATAAAAATTCAAGCGTCTGATCTAGAGTAAGCAGGTATTAGCATTCCACCATCTTGATCGTCATTATTGTCATCATCAAACCCACCCCCCAGAAGTAATTCAATAATTACTAGTACAGCTACTGGATAAAGGCACCACAATATCGCTGTAAAAGGACTAACTGAGGAAGAAGCTGAGTAAAATTCTGTCATGAATTGATATTAATCTAAAGAAACAACAATTGTGGATCCTCTGGGTAGTGTTTTATTCAATATTTCTATAAATATTTTTAAAAACTTTTCTCTTTCGCAAGAATATATTTTGGTATGTATTGATATTTTTATTCTTAAAATCGAATTAAATAATAATTTTCTTGAACCTACTGAGAAACTAATAATGACATAATGAATCGCGTCATTGTTATTTTTTATACTTAACAATAATTGTACAATTTTGATTCAAAAACTATTATTTATCTTGATTTTATAAATTCTATGTTTTCTTTCACTTTTGATCCTTTAGCTGCGATATTTGGCATATCAGGAATTGTAGGCTTCTTTTTCTTCGTTTCTGCTGCTAAGGGAACTTCCAGTATAAATACAAAACCAAAAAAGGAATTAGATTAGAACTTATTGTGTCTGAAAACTAAATTGAAATTTTAAATTTAGTACTTAAAAGGCTTGTTAATTATTACTTATTCCATTGTTTAGAAATAAATTCAAGAAAATCTTTTAGATCCTCTTCAGGACAATTTGTTTGTTTTTGTAAATCAATGCAAATTTGCTTAATATTTTCAAAGGCCTTTTTTACTATTTCGTTTTTTTCAATAACCTCAAAATATTCTTGATCAGTAAAAGGCATAATATAAGTTTCCTTCTTGAAAATTATTTATTAACCATATTTTATCTACATTGACTTAACAGTAAAGAAGAAAAAATCTTTTTTCTTAAATCTAGCTGCCCAATCGATAATGTTTTTTAATACTTTTGGTTACTTCCCATTCGCAGTTAAGTCCAGCAGGAAACTCAACTAGATCCCCAGCTTTAATCACGTAAATGTCACCGTTTTGGGTACTTATTTTCGCTTGACCTTCAATAATTAAGCAAATTTCCTTATCATAGTAATCCCATTGAAATTTGCTTGGCTCACATTCCCAAATAGGCCAATTTTTTATTCCATACTGAATAATTACGCTTGCACTACAAGGGGAAGATATTAGAACTTTCACGAAATAGTTCGGATGTGCTTTTTTATTTTACAAAAAAAAGAAATATTTATTTTTGAGAATGTGTATTTCTTTACTGTCTTTTATTTTTTTTCGATTATCATAAAAAAAATTTCTAATTTATGGATGAGCTTTCTATATTGTCAATTTCGCTATCTATAGCTTCTCTAGGAATATTTTTTTTATTTTTCGCTTCAAATGATGATGATGACCAAGATGGAGGTAAGTTGATTAAGTCATTAGAAAGAATTAATTAATTCCAAGTAAATAAAACATTTAATAGAGATTTATAACCTATAAAGCCTGCATAAATGCAGCTTAAAAAAATAACATAAACTTCCAATGTGCCGACTCTTTTTTTCTTTAATGTTTTCATTGTTTTGAGTGTTTATAGTGTTATTTTATTTAATTTGATTTTTATTAACATGAGTATTTTTTACATTAACTCAGAGATTAGAGAATTATTAATGTCAAGCCAAAAAATAAAAAACAAGTAAAAAATATTATTTTTTTGGTAATTTCTCTTTCCTCAGTCTTAGCAAAAAATAAGGAAATTACTGGAGATATGCTTAATAAAGCCCATCCTACTCCTATGGGAAGGGTTTTAAACACAACTTGTTGTAGAAATATTCCTATATTTGTTCCAAGAAGTATTGAAATAAAAAATCTTTTTTGTTGTTTTTTGTCTATGTTTTTTAAGAAAAAATTAATCTTAAAACCTTTTAGACTAATCAAAAAAATTATTGCACCTAATAATCTTATTTCAGTTGTAAGGAAAGGAGATAAATTGCTTTGAAGGAAAACCATCCTCGATAAAAGACCTCCAAGAACAGCACATAAAACTGATAAAAAAGGAAAAGCAAAAATCTTAAAGTTATTTTTTTCTGAGAAAGAGGATTTTTCCTCTTTAAAATCGTTACCTTTTCTGAGAATTATGAATAGCGAAATCGTTACTATAATTATCCCTAACCATGATTTAGTTGTTAAATTTTCATTAATAAAAAATTCCCCTGACAAAGCAGCCATTAACGGAGAAAGAGTTTCTATAGATAAAGTTTTTCTTGTGCCAATTTTTTGTAGTGACTTTAAATAGAAAGTATCACCTAAACCAATACCTATTATTCCACTAATTAGTAGGATAAATATGTTTTTTAATTCAGTTGTAGAACTTAGATTGATAAAAGCAGGTATAAAAAATAAAAAAGCTATTATATTTTTTATTAAATTAATATCTATTGATTTATATTTTTGAGTTTGCGAGCGCCAAATAAAGCACGCATATGTCCAAGATGTAGCAGCTCCAAAAGCAGAAAGGATTCCAATCAAAACGAATAATTTTTAAAATTTTATTTTATAAATTGAGTAAATACTAAAAAGAATACATAAATAAGAACCAAAATCCCCGGTAAGTACTGAATTAGTGATTTGAAGTTATTTTTTTTCATATTTTCTAAAATAGCTTACTTTAAACAGTTTTTTTATTAGTAGGGTACAAACTCTCTAGCTTCTTTCTTCTTTGAACTTTCGCATTAATTCTTTCTTCTTTTTCTTTTTTCTTAATCTCATCATTTATCTTATTTTGTCTATATCCAAACCAAAGTAGAACCCAAATAGCAGAAGTTATTAAAAGAAGAGCAGTATACTGACCAGTCATAGGAAAACTGGCCTCAGAATATTTAACGTAAGAAAATAGCAGACTCATTTAATTAACTTAAAGCATAAAAATAACGACTGTGTTGATTTTTCTAGAAATTTAAAAATTAGCGAATCGTAGCTATTTATTATGTAGTTTTAAAGTTTTATATTTATTTTTTTATGGTTTTTGGACTAATTTTTCTTTATAACTCCTTGCTATTATCAGATTGAAGCATATTAAATAATAAGTTTTTGGAACCTTTTGATTTAGCAGTTGTTGGAGGCGGTGCAGCCGGTTTTATGACAGCAATAACTGCTGCTGAAAATGGAGTAAAAAGAATAATAATTCTTGAAGGAACTTCAAAACTTATGGAGAAAGTAAGGATTAGTGGAGGGGGAAGATGTAACGTCACTAATGCGACATGGATACCGAATGAACTAATTGAGAATTACCCCAGAGGTGGAATTCAGCTCTTGGAATCATTTAATCGTTTTGCTGCTGGAGATGTATACGATTGGTTTGAGAAAAAAGGGTTAAAATTAAAAATTGAGGAAGATCTAAGAGTATTCCCAGTGTCTAATTCTTCTTCAGATGTTATTGATTGTTTGAGAAAAAGTGCTTTATCAAAAAACGTAGAGATATTAACAAAATTTTTTGTAAAAGAAATTGCAAAAACTCCAGATAATATATTCAATATTTTTAGTCTTAAAAAAGCAAAGGTAACTGCAAAAAATATTATTCTTTCAACTGGAGGAAATCCAAGCGGATATAAATTAGCTCAAAATCTTGGACACACCATTGTTAAACCTGTACCATCGCTTTTTACTTTTTCTACAAAAGAACCAAATTTGGATGAATGTAGTGGGGTATCGATAAAGGGCATAGATTTAGAAATTAAATTAAACAATAAGAATTTTCAAAATAGAGGCGATTTATTAATAACGCATTGGGGGTTTAGTGGGCCAGCAGTATTAAAACTTTCATCAATTGCAGCAAGGGAACTTTATAGCCAAAAATATAAATTTAATCTAATCATTAAATGGTCTTCTTTAAGTTATGAGGAGTTAAAAGAAAAAATTAATTATTTAAGATTAAATAAAGGCAAGGTGAATCTTATCAATAGTAGACCTGTTCCGCTATTAACAAAAAGATTATGGATTTTTTTATTAAAGAAAATAGGTATTGATAAAGAGAAAAAGTGGTCTGATTTACTGGCGGATGAAAGAGAGAGAATGATAAATATCCTAATGAGGGACAAATATGTAATTTCAGGCAAAGGACCATTTGGAGAGGAATTTGTTACTTCTGGAGGCGTAAAAATTAATGAAGTTAACTTTAAAAGTATGGAGAGCTTAATTTGTCCAGGGTTATTTTTTTCTGGAGAAGTTTTAGATGTTGATGGGATCACAGGTGGATTTAATTTTCAACATTGTTGGACAAGTGGATGGATCGCTGGGATGGCAGTCCCAAAGTTAAATTATTAAGTAACAAATCAATAAGTTTATCTTTTTTTTATTAAGTATTAGAAGGAAAAAGTTTTTTGAAGAAACTTTAATTTTAAAGTTTTAATTATTGGTGAAGATTAATGCAGAATCTTGTATCAAAAAAAGAAGAAGAGGAAAGAAGATTAAAAGCTTTAGCAGAATATAGGATTTTGGGAACCAAACCAGAATCATGTTATGACGATATTACAAAAATTGCTGCTGCAACCTGTAATGTGCCTATTTCTTTAATGACTTTGGTAGACAAAGATAAACAATGGTTTAAATCCAAAATAGGACTTCAAATATCAGAAACTAGAAGAGATTGGTCTTTTTGTACACATGCAATAAAAGAAAATAGTCCATTAATAATTCATGATGCTTTCCAAGATGAAAGATTTATAAATAATCCATTGGTAACTGGAGATCCAAAGATTCGTTTTTATGCAGGTTTTCCCCTTAGAAACAGTGATGGTAATAAGCTTGGAACTCTTTGTGTGATAGACAGAAAGCCAGGAAATCTAACTACACAACAATTTAATATTATGGAATTATTGTCCAAGCAAATAGTTTCATTTTTAGAGCTTAGAAAAAAGTCATTAAATTTGCTAGATGCGTTGTCTAATTTGCATAAACAGGAAGGGATTTTATCTGTATGTTCATATTGCCGAGAAGTGAAAAATAAGGAGGGCGATTGGATGCATTTAGAAAAATATCTTTCAAAAATTAGTGATATTAGATTCAGTCATGGGGTTTGTGATAATTGTATGGAAAAACATTTCCCAGATGTAATCGAAGTATGGAATAAAAAGGATTTTTTTGAAGATGGTCAAAAAAGGTTTTTAGAGTCCTAGAATAAATAATTTGCTTTTTATTGTTTAATCTATTTTCTAAACAAATTCTTTATTTGGTAGTTAGTATTGTATAAATTTTGACTAGAAAATGTTATTGGGAACTTTATTAACAGGTGAAATTGCTAAAAGTGCATTAGTAGCATATGTTCATTATTTAGGAATTATTTTGTGTTTCGGTTCTCTTTTATTTGAAAGATTGACCCTCAAAGTAGGTCTTAATAGAAATGAGACGATTTCAATGATAATTGCAGATGTGGTCTATGGTTTGGCAGGAGTTGCAATATTGGTTACTGGGATTTTGCGTGTTAAGTATTTTGGTCAAGGAGGTGATTTTTATACAGGTAATCCTGTTTTTTGGATAAAGGTTTCTCTTTACATTCTGGTGGGATTACTTTCTTTATATCCAACAACAACCTATATCTTATGGGCCATTCCATTAAGTAAGAAGAAATTACCTGAAATATCTGAAAATCTAGTTAAGAGGTTCAGACTAATCATTACTACCGAATTAGTGGGCTTTGCAACAATACCTTTGTTTGCCACTCTCATGGCTAGAGGTGTAGGTTTAGGTTGACTAATTTATTTCTAGAAAGAAATTGTTTAATAAGTGCTAACAAACTATATAGATGGAGTTTAAGTTATAGGATTTCTAAATCTAAAAAAGAGATTATCTTTATTGGTTTAAATCCCTCATTATCGGATGAAGTTTTCTTGGACAACACAACAAAAAAGATAATCAAAATTTCGAAAAAAAATAATTATGGCAAAGTAAAATTAATAAATCTATTTGCTCTTATTTCAAGCAAACCAGAAAAACTTTTTAAACATAAAAACCCTGTGGGTTATCTAAACAATAATCATATTTATAAGAACTTAAAACACTGGTCTGAAAGTAAAAATTGTGATTTATGGTTAGGTTGGGGTAACAAAGGTAAATTTTTAAAAAGAAATAAAAGAATATTAAAAAAAATAATGCAATATAACTCAATTAGGAAAAATAATTTTGATAATCCTCTTGGACCTCTTTTAATTAAGAAAACAATCAAAGATAATCCAATACACCCTCTATATTGTTCTGATAATTCCATCCTCCAATCTTATTTTTAGGTGGTAAGGCTCAAATCCAAACCAGTATTTTTAGCTATTACATTAAATATATGTTAATTTCTATTTGTTAAGTTAACCTAATATGAAAATTTCAAAGCAATTAAATAAACTAAAAAACTTGAATGTTGAGGCAGAAAAATGTTCTACAAGAGAAGAAGCAAAAAAAATAATTAATAAAGCAAATAAAGCACAAAGTAAAATCAATAAATAAATAAAAAATATTTTACTTATCCATAATTTATAATTTTCAAAAATATTGAATTTACACAAATACCTTAAATTTATTTCTTAGTATTTATGTCCTTCAAAATAATTAAAATAAGGAAATCGCACGAAAGATTTAGATCGACTAGAGAATGGCTAAATTCGATGCATTCATTTTCTTTCGCAGAGCATAGAGATCCAAAATGGGATAATTTTGGGAAAATTAGAGTTATAAACGAAGATATTATTTCTCCTAATGCAGGATTTAATACACATTCTCATGCAAATATGGAAATAATTACTGTCGTAACAAAAGGAGCAATTACTCATAGAGACTCTTTAAACAATCTTGGAAAAATTCACAAAGATCAAGTACAAGTAATGTCTGCAGGTACTGGAATCTCTCATAGCGAGAAGAATGAAGAAAATGAGACCTGTAAGTTGTTCCAGATTTGGATATACCCTCAAAAAGAAAATATCAAACCTCGATATGATCAAATTTCATTAAATGAAAAGTTGTGGGACAATCTTATTTTTAATTACAAAGACGGTAAAAATAATAAGCTTTTTCTAAATCAAAGTATCTCTTTATGGCGTTGTAAATATAAGCCAATTAAAGAAAAAAAATTGCCCTTAAAAATCGATAAATTTAATTGGATACAAATAATAGAAGGTAATCTTTTATTAAAAAGTAAAGATTCTAATTCAAATATATTTCTCGAATCTGGAGATGGCTTGGGTTTTGAAGTTAATTATTATTATGATGTCTCTATAGATACTGAAAAAGACTTAGATTTTCTCTTATTTTCGATGCCTTCTTTATAATTTATTTGTTACTTTTACCCATCAACTCCTTTATTAAATGCATTTAGGGCTTGCAAAGCCATATTAAGGTGAACTTCCATAGCACCAAGAGCAATTAAAGAATTTGGTGATTTATCTTTTAGTAAATTATCTTTTCTTTTTGATAACTCATTAACTAACTTCTTAGTTGAAGATTCCCAATTGTTTATTAACTCTTCAAATTCTCTTTTTTCGGGGCTTTCTATTTCTGCTAATTCATCAGAAAAATGAGCATCCTTTTGAGCCTTAAGCATCAAGTAACTTAATTTTTTATGACTTATTGCTTGAGGTAAATTGTTAGATTCACTCATTGCTATTAGATAATTTATAGTAAAAATTTAACTAATTAAGTCAATATTTGCTAGAGGGTAAACGGTTGTGATGACCGACCTGAAAATTACGAAATGATACTTCAACAAAAAATGGATTTATTAACCTTTAATTTTTCACTTATTAGTTTCTTGAAATAATCTCCACGCTCTTCATAATTTTTAAATTGATCAAAACTAGAGCATGAAGGTGAGAATAATAATGTTCCAACCCTATTATTTTGTAAATAATCAAAAACAAAATTTAAAAGCTCTTTTAGTTCTGAAAATTCATAAATATTTTTTTTAAATCCTTCACTAATAAGCGCCATTTTTAGGACTTTTGAGCTTTCTCCAAAAAGGAAAACACATTTAACTTTTTTCTTTAAAACTTTTATCCACTCACTATATTCATTGCCTTTTAATCTACCCCCAGCAATGATTATTATTTGACCTTTAATTGAACTTATTCCCGCAATAGATGAGTCAAAATTTGTAGCTTTACTATCATTAATGATTTCCAGATCATTATTTTTATAAATTGTTTCCATCCTATGGGGTAATTGTTTGTAATTAGATAAAGAATCTTTAATCTTCTTGCCAGATAATCCAACTTTTCTTGCTCCTGCAATTACCAATAAAAGATTTTGAAGATTATGCATTCCTTTTAAAGAAAAATGTTCAAGTTTGAATAATTTCTTCCCTCTTTCAACGATGTATGCTTGATCATCTATCCAATAATCGCAATGAATAAAATTTGATTTATCGAAACTAGTTGTTATCCAAACCCCTCTTGATAGCGAACTGTAGTGATTTCTTAGGTTTTTATCGTCATAATTATAAATTCTAAAATCAGATTTATCTAACAAGCTTTTTTTTATGTTGAAATAGTTTTCAAGTGTTTTATGTCTTTCAAGATGATCTTCTGTGAAGGTTGTCCAGATTCCAATATTAGGTTTTACTTCTGGAGATATTTCTATTTGATAACTGCTTAATTCAGCTACAACCCAATCAATTTTTTCAATTTTTTTGGAGTGAGCATATTTACATAAAGGTGTCCCAATATTTCCAGCAAAAGGAGCATATAATCCAGTATCGCAGAGTATATGGCTTAGAAGATGAGTAACAGTAGTTTTGCCATTAGTGCCAGTAATACCTATCCAATTTGTGTCTTTTAAAATTTCCCAAGCAACATTAATTTCTCCAATTACTTTAATTCCCTTTTTTTTTAATTCAATAATAGTTATATGGTCATAAGGTATTGATGGACTTACAACAACAGATTCGATCTCTTTCATAAAAGGTTGAACTTCTTCAAATACAAATTCTTTATTTAGAGAAACTATTATATTAAGCTCTTCTAATTCTGTTTTTCTTTCTAAGAATTCTATCCCACCTTTACTTTCCCAAACAATTACTCTCTTATTGATGCTTCTCAAATACTTGGCAGCCCAAAATCCAGATTTACCTAATCCAATTACAAGATTAATATTTCTTTTACTTGAATGATTATCTATCATTTAATTTATAATTGCATTTATATTAATTGTGTTTAAGGGGTAATTCAATCATGAGATTTTTCTTCAGTATTTATAGTATTCGCCCAAGAAAAGTTAATTAATGGAAGATAATACTGCAAAATATTGGTTCTCTTGGTTTTATGAAAAGTGGGAGAAAAATGCTCCAGGTGAATTAATTGAACAGGGTTTAACTCCTTCTCAGATTGCTGAACGCTTTGTTAATGAAAACCATGATAGTTTTATTCAATTGTCAAAAAAAATTGATGAAAAAAATTATGATGCCTTAACAGAATTTATGAAACTCTCAGAGAGTGAATTACATATCTTGAAGTATTTTCTAAAGTTAGTAAAAATGAAAAATTTATAAGAAGTTATTGAGTATTTCGAGGCTTTTTTCCCATAAATTTTTTCTTTCTTTTTTATGCATGGCAAAAGGAGAAGTAGGGGATAGTTTTGGATGACCTCTGAAATTAAATCTAGGACCATAATGATCACCGCCTCTTGCGTCTGGTGAAGTAGCTGCAAAAAGTTGAGGTAAAGCACCCATCTCAGCAGTTTGAAAAATAGGGCTAAATAGTTCCAAAGAGAATGTTTCTAATGGACCAGGGTTAGGTTTTTGAGCAGTAAAGAGATTTGTTTTTGCAATTCCTGGGTGAGCAGCTAAAGAAAGTATATTTTTGTGCTTTAAGTTCTCATTTAGTTCCAAAGCAAACATTACATTTGCCAATTTGCTATTGGAGTAAGATTCCCATTTGTTGTAATAGTTCTCGGCTTTCAGATTTTTCCAACCAACTTTGCCAAAAAATTGCGCTCCGGAAGTAACCGTCACTATTCTAGATTCTTCTTTTTTTTCAATAATTGGAAGTAGCTTTAGAGTTAAAAGCATGTGAGCTAGATGATTAACAGCAAATTGTATTTCATATCCCTGGGCGCTAAGAGTTTTGGGTGGATGCATAATGCCTGCATTATTGATAAGTAAATCCAAATTTTCAAAATTATCAAAAATTTTGGACTGAACTTCAACAATATTTTTTAAATCTGACAAATCTAATTCTAAAGGTGTAAATAATCCTTCAGGATTAAGACCTTTAAGTTTTTTTATAGTTTGATTAGCTTTTTCAAACGATCTACAAGCTACAATAACATGAGCATTTTTTTCTGCTAAGGCCTTTGCAGTGTAGTATCCGAGACCACTATTCGCACCAGTAATTAGGGCTGTTTTGCCTGCAAGGTTTTGAATATTAGATGTTTCCCAGTTAGAGATTTTAGGTCTTGAAATAGTGGCAGTCATTTTGTAATCCTGCAAATTGCTTTGGAATTTAATCGAAATTTAATTACTGTTCCACTGTAAATACTGGAAGTCAGTATCGTGACCTCTTTTTGAAGGTACTATTATGTATTATTTTTGAATTGCATATTGCCATTCGTTATTTTGAGATAAACTTTTCTCTCTAAGTAACTGTAATTTCCTACTATTTATTTTTATAACTATCCCATTAGTTGGATATTTCGCAAATATTTTTCTTTCTAGCCAATTTTTTAAATATATTTTGATTTCGCTTGTATGATTTGTGAAGTAACTTTCAGGGGTGCTGAAGCCACATTTTTTAAGATAGTTAAGGGTTTCGTATTGATTAAGTCTTCCATTAAGTATTTGGAAACAGCAAAAGCGGAGACTTTCTCCAATCCCTTTCTTATCATTGAGGTATTTTCTTGTAATTCTTTGGGAAATGCCGGCAACTTGGTCTGTAGCGTATAGTTCACCTCTAATTTGAAAATCTCGTTTGATAGGAATACAATCGGGGACATTTTTAATTTGTTTAATTTTGCTTGAGACATCTAATCCTTTTTTTGTAATAGCTTTATTAAAATTGCCATCTATATATCTAATTGCGATAGCACAGCCATCAATTTTTGGTTGAATACTTAATCTTGTTTTTGTTAATAAACTTTTCAAAAATTCTTTATAGTTTTCTTTAGCTAATTTTGGCAAAAGTTTATTATTTTTTTGATTAAAATAGTCAGGTTCTTGATCAACAGGAATAAAGAGCTTTTCAAGTTGCTTAAATGCACCATCCGAAATTATGCCTTTACCTATTCTGTATTGTTCATCTAGATACTTAACATTTCTCACTAATAACTTATTCATAATAATTTTGATAAATATTTAAAAACCTTTTAGAAAAAATCATTTAAATAAAGATTTGAAAATTAAAATTAAATTTAAAAAGTAATTGACCACTAAATATCCTCCTACGCAGAGAGCGTTTTAAGAGTATAAAATGTACGGATTAGGAGTTTAAATTAAATACTTCAATCAAACATATTTACTTAAAAGTGAAATAGAAAATTTTAAGGATTAATTTGAAGGCAAATTTTGAAATTTCTATCAATACGAAAAAAAATTTTTTACAGTTATCAGAAAATGTCATTTTTATTAAAAGCTCAAAATACATGGGAAAATTTTGCGAAATACAAAATTAATGATTATGCAAAATTAAGAAATTTTGATTTTGGGCCAAATAACGAAAGTTCAGTTTCAAAATTATCGCCTTTTATTACTCACAGAATTTTATCGGAATATGATCTAATTCATGATATTAAAAGTAAGTACAAAATCAAAAATTCAACTAAATTTGTTGAAGAAATATTTTGGAGAGTTTACTGGAAAGGCTGGATGGAAAATAGACCTAAAGTTTGGAGAAATTTTATTTCAGAAAACAATCTCGATTTTGATTATGAGCTATATGAAAGTGCAATTAATGGCAATACAGAATTAGATTTTTTTAATTCTTGGGTCCATGAATTAAAGCAGTACAACTATTTGCATAACCATACAAGAATGTGGTTTGCGAGTACTTGGATATTTAATTTAGGCCTTCCATGGCAATTGGGAGCAAAGTTTTTCTTTAAATATCTTTTTGATGGTGATGCTGCATCTAATCTCCTTAGCTGGAGATGGGTCGGAGGATTGCAAACGAAGGGAAAACAATATCTTTTTTCATCATCAAACCTCAGAAAATTTTCAAATAATAGATTTAATGCAGAAAAAATAATTAATCAACAAATTTTTCTTGAAGAATCTAATCAAATACCATTAGAAGATGAGATTTATAAAAATGATATGTATCCTAAATCAGATAATCTGATTATGTTTGAAAATGATCTGCACCTTGCAACCCTTAAAAATTTACTTACAAGCTATAAAAAAGTATTTATTATCCTTTTAAAAAATGAACAAAGACAAATTAAATTGTCTGAATCTGTTTTGAAATTTAAACAAGATTTGGTCTCTGAATTTGTAGAAGATTTTGATAATGTTGAACAGATTGATCCTTATTCACTGGAAAATACTTTTAAAAATACTAACGAAATAGATATTATTTATCCTGGAGTGGGAGAAAATTATGATTTCATAGCTGAGTTTAAAAATTTACACCAAAAAAAATTTTTTAACCTTGTTAGAGATGAAGATTTATTTGCTTGGAAATTCGCCAAAAAAGGGTTTTTCAAATTTAAAGAAAATATTCCGAAAATCAATCAGAGAATATTAGAAAATTATTCAAAAAATAATTTTTAACTTAGTTGAATTCCTAATCAGAAAAAGAATTCACTAGAGTACTAAGTATAAATACTTAATTAGGTGCGACTTTTGCGGTTTAATCCACGATGGATACTGTGACTAGTTATTTTTACTTAAGGATAATTTTTTTATAGTGCTTTCAACAATTCTTACCAAGTCGTTTAGCAAAGATACTGCTTTATTAATTCTTAGAGTTATAACTGGAACTGTTCTTATTCATCACGGTTATGAGAAATTAGCAAATATAGAAAACTTCGCTGATGCTTTTGTAAGACCTTTACATCTTCCATTCCCAATATTTTTATCATACATAGCGGCATTCTCTGAAATAGGTGGTAGTTGGCTACTAATTATCGGATTAGCTACAAGATTCGGGGCTTTGGCGATTGTGGGAACAATTTCTGTCGCTATATATCATGCACTCGTTACTTCAGGTTTTAATATTTTCTTACTAGAGCTTTTACTTTTGTATTTCGCTTCAGCAACCTCAATTGCATTAACAGGGCCTGGTAATTTTTCATTAGATGAAGTCATTATCAGAATTTTGCAATCAGAAGATGAAGATGAAATCATTCCTTCAACAAAATCAAAGAATTCTAAGGAAGTCGAAGTTAAAGAAGAAACAAGTAAAGGTGGTTTATTTCAATTTCTGCAAGCTAACATACTGTCAGACACTTCAAGCTAACTTTTTAGGATAAAGGTTATTGATTAGTTTTAACCTTTTTCTATAACTGTTTCTCTTTTCAAGTTTTATCTTTATTGTTGCTTCAGAAAGACTTATAAAAAGCCCTATAGCTGTCACCCAGGATAAAAAAATAAAAGGGTTTTCCGGAATTTCTGAGAACTTCATATGATTAATACTTCTTTTTTTAAACTGACTGATCATGATATGTTTTTCAACCTAAATATACAATTTAGAAATATTTAAGGATTAATTTCAACTTTTTCCCATTTCTTACTTTTTTCCCAAAGATATCTTTTATGAACAGGTTGTTCTAATTTAAGAAGATCTACTGCATCGATTTCAAAATTTAGAACTACAAAATTTTCTGACTTGGGAAAATTGGATAATATTTCATAAGCAGATTGGACTTTTGGGTTTATTTTCTCTCCAGGAGTTCCCCAAAACCAAGAAGATTTTGCTTTTTCTGACAAAAAATCCCAATAATTTTTGTTATCACTTATTTCATGTATTTTTCCTTTGAATCTATATTGTGATTTGGTTTTCAAAAAAAACCATAATATTTCTGCATTAGGGTTGGATTTTAAATGTCCGATTTTTTCACTTCTTCTATCTGTAAAAATAGCCATTGAACTATCTTTATGCCATCCTCTGAAAACAACTGTTCTTAATCTTGGCTCATTTTCTTCGCTGACTGTTGCAAGCTGTATCCATCTATTAGAGGGTGATTTGCCCTCTTTTTTTCTAGAAGATTTTAAATCTTGCCTCCAACTGGGTAAGTTGTTATCAGGCATTTAATTTAGGCAATATAAGACCACTTTTCTTTTTATATTCTTCGAATGAATCATATTTTGAAAGAGATTTATCTTTTTTTATCATTCTTGGTAGAAAAACTATAGAGAAAAATATTGCAAGGATTACTAATGGTATGAAACTCATTGAAAGTATGGCGAATGATAGATAAATTAGTATTTCTCCTAGATAATTTGTATTCCTTATATTTTTGAAAAATCCTTCTTTAATTAGATCTTTTTTTAATTTAAGAGAAAAATATTTTTGAGCATCACTAGCAAAGTGTAAAAACACACCAATTATATTTATAGATACAGATGCAGCTATTAGGATATTTGGAACAGATTTCTGAGATGAGATAAGAATGTAGGGAGCTACCCAGTAACTTCCAAGGAAAATAAAACCAGTAACTGAAGTTAAAAAATTGATTTTTTCTTTAAAATAAGGATCTGGGAATATCTTTTCTTTTAGAAGCCAAAGTAATCCATAAGTACCATGCAGAGCTAAATAAACATAAGGAGCGATCGTAAAATTATCAAAAAAAATCATTAGACCTATCACTACAAATGCAGTGAGCCCCTTATGTAGATTAATTATTTGATTAAGTTTCATCTTTTTTAATAATCTAAAAAATGAAATTATTTTCTGTGGATATAACCTAGGTCGTTAATAGTTTTAATGGGCGATACTGGATTCGAACCAGTGGCCACTACCGTGTCGAGGTAGTGCTCTACCACTGAGCTAATCGCCCCAATTGAGGAATTTTTAATACCCCTTATAAGAAAATAGCAGGTTGCGTTTCATTTTCTAAGTAATTTAACTTTCCATCGTTCTCTTTTGGTTATTTCTAAATTTAGAATTTCGATAAATCCTTTATTTTCAAGTTCTAGTTTGTCGCCAATTTTTAGATTAATTGTTGGCTTATTAACTTTACTTCCATTTAATCTGAGCATTCCATTTTCTATCCTTTCAATGATTTTGGTTCGTGATACCCTAAAGCCAGCTGAAGCTATAGCATCTAATCTTGTTGAAGCTTCTACTGTATTGACAAGTTTTCTTGATCTTCCAGAAGGTATTTGTAATTCATCTATACCTACTACATTAATTTTTACTTTTACGTCTCTTAAATAAAAAATCTTTTCATCTAGATGCTTAATATTTGAATTATCAATTATCCCTTGTGCTCCCCTATCGCCAATAGTCCATATATCTCCAACTTTTATTTGATTAACCCCATTTTCAATTAAGAGAGATCTAAAGTCGTCTTGTGTAGCATTATCAAATAAAAAATTTCCATTAATTTTTATTCCTTGAGCTGGAAAATTACTTTTTAGCGCATCCTCTTCAGGAATATTATCTCCTCTAAAGCAAGCTATCCTAGATCTTTGAGAAGAGGAGAATCCTCCATAAATAAAAAATTTGAAATCATTTAAATTTTCAAAATCTTTTAAAATCTCTTCGCAAATATAAGTTGAATTAAACCCAGTCCAATAAGTTTCCCAGTGTTTGTAGGCTAAGTTAGCAATATTTATTAATTCCTCAGTTTCTTTTTTGTGGTTTGAATTTATTAAGATCTCTTTTAAGTCAATCATTTAGCCTTCTAAAAAAATTATATCTTTTGCTTCTGATTGTTTTATCAAAGCCCATGGTAATTCAGCTCCAATTTGATTTTCAAGTAGAACAAGCCATTTACCCTCTTTATTAAAATTAATGATCGATCTTAACTCTTTATTTCTATTAATGTTGATACTTGCAGAAGAAACAAGGCTTCCTAAATATCCTGAACCCATTCCTAAAAGACCTCCAATTAATGAATCCCCGATGTTATTTAAACCAAGAAAGCTGAAGGTAGATAAATTTGTCATATTTGAAAAAGCTATTCCAGCTATAAACCCAAATGGCATAAGCCATCTACTCATATCTTGTTGTCTGATCTTTCTATCAAGTTTAGGATTTAAGATTCTTATATCTTCAAAATTTTGAGATTTAAATAAGATATTTGCTTTCGCATTGAGCAATTCTGTTTCGTCTAATGATATTTTCTCACTTATTGGTGGGATCAAAATAGCTTCAGAGAGCATTACTGATTTTTCTTTGAAAACATCAAATAGCTGGATACATTTATCAATGTCTTCAAATATCACGATACTTTTAGTCAAATTTCAATCCTCAAATGTTTGTGTGTTATTCAAATTAATAAAATAAGATACATACACTATAGATTAAGTTAAAGTAAAAGATTAAAGAACCAATCTTAAATGACAAAAGTTCTCATTACAGATCCAATTGATCAAACAGGAATCGATATTCTTTCACAAGTTGCTCAGGTTGATCAGAAGATAGGAATCTCAGACGCTGAGTTAGTTTCCATTATTAAAGATTATGATGCTCTAATGATTCGCTCTGGTACTCAAGTGACTGAAGAGATTATTAACTCTTCAAGTAAACTGAGAATCATTGGGAGAGCAGGAGTTGGAGTCGATAATGTAGATGTTAAGGCTGCTACGCAAAAAGGTGTCCTCGTGGTTAATTCTCCAGGGGGTAACACAATAGCTGCGGCTGAACATACTATAGCTATGATGTTGGCCTTATCTAGACATATTCCAATTGCTAATAGTAGTACTTTGCTAGGTAAATGGGAGAGAAAGAAATTCGTTGGGAATGAGCTTTATAAGAAAAAATTAGGTGTAGTAGGTTTAGGGAAAATTGGCGCTCATGTAGCGAAAGTTGCTAATGCATTAGGAATGGAAGTTTGCGGATATGATCCCTTTGTTTCAACTGAAAGAGCTCAACAAATCCAAGTTAAACTATCTGATCTAGAAGATTTATTCCAACAATCCGATTATGTAACTTTGCATTTACCTCGCACACCAGAGACAGAAAATTTAGTAAATATGGAGGTGCTTAAAAGTATGAAAAGTAGCGCAAAATTAATTAATTGTGCCCGAGGAGGCTTGATTGACGAAGAAGCATTAGCAGAAGCTTTAAATAAATCATTGATTGGAGGGGCTGCAATAGATGTCTTTTCAAAAGAACCTTTGGAATCTAATTCACCACTTTTGAAGGTTGAAAAGAATCTTATTCTTACCCCTCACTTAGGAGCATCTACTCGGGAAGCACAAGAAAATGTAGCGGTTGACGTTGCAGAACAAATTCGAGATGTCTTGCTTGGCTTATCTGCGAGAACTGCAGTTAACATACCAGGTTTGAGCCCTGATATTATGGATAGTCTAAAACCTCATTTGCAGTTAGCTGAAACAATGGGTCTGCTTATAAGCCAGCTTTCAGGTGGACAGATACAGAAATTAGAGGTTAAGCTTCAAGGCGAATTTGTTCAACATCCATCCCAGCCATTAATAATAGCTAGTCTGAAAGGGCTTCTAAGTAAAGCTTTGGGAGATAGGATCAATTATGTAAATGCTTCACTAGAAGCAGATTCAAGAGGCATTTCAGTAGTCGAGAGTAAAGATGAGGCAAGACCTGAATTTGCTAGTGGATCACTTCAGTTAACCACTTTTGGAGATAATGGCGACCATAGCGTAGCAGGAAGCATTTTTGCTGATGGGGAATTAAGAATTATTAGTATTGATCAATATCCTGTTAATGTATCTCCAAGTAGATACATGCTTGTTACCAGGCATAGGGATATGCCTGGTATTATTGGTAAGCTTGGTTCTTTATTGGGTAGCAACAATGTAAATATTGCCTCAATGCAAGTTGGGCGCAAAATTGTTAGAGGTGAAGCTGTTATGGTTCTAAGTATTGATGATCCAATTCCTAATAAGTTGCTTGACACTATTATTGAAGTAGAGGGAATTACCAACGCTAATCCAGTTACTCTATAAAGTGGCCTAATCTATTAATGGCAATTAAAGAATGGTATAAACTAACTTTTCTGATAGAAAGTGATTCTGAAGAGATTATTATTTGGAAATTAAATGAGCTGGGAATATTTAGTTTTTCATTTGAATATTTAATTAAAAATGAAAATAAAAAAGAAGTGAATATATGGCTTCCAATTGATGATTGGGGCGAGAGTTCTAGAAGTAATTTTGAAAAAATAATTAGCAAACTTCTAAATATTAAACCCTCTAAGAATCAATTTTTTAACTGGAGTATCATTAAAGAGGAGGATTGGTTGACAAGCTGGAAGAAATATTGGGCTCCTGAATTAGTAGGAAATCATTTTTTAATATTGCCTTGTTGGATAAATCTAAATAAAAAGTTTAAAGATAAGCAAATCATTAAAATTGATCCTGGAGCAGCCTTTGGTACAGGAAGTCATCCCTCGACTTATCTTTGCTTGGAAAAAATGGAGAATATTTTATTTTCTGATAAAAAGGTACTAGATATTGGGAGTGGTAGCGGGATTTTGAGTGTTGCCGCAAGATTACTTGGCGCCAAAGAGGTTTGCGCAGTGGATAATGATTATTTAGCTATAAATTCGACTAATTCTAATTTTCAATTGAATTTCGGCAATTTAAACAATTTAAATACATATTTGGGATCTTTTAATGAGGTAATTTTAAAAAATCAACTCACACAATTTGATTTTGTTTTATGCAATATTCTTGCTGAAGTAATAAAAGAAATGATTCCAAATATTTATAAGTGCTTGAGTAATAATGGGGAAGTCATTTTCAGTGGAATTCTGAATTCACAAAAAGATGAAATTATAAAAATATTAATCCAGAATGACTTGAAATTAATGGATGTATCAACTAGAAAAGATTGGGCATGTGTTTCTGCGCAAAAAGCCAGCAATCCAACCTAAGTATAAGTTTTTCTTATAGATACTCTTTCATACATTTTATTGTGTCATTTTTTACTTCAAAATCTCACATATCGACCTAATCGATGTTAAAAATGTATTTGATAGGTATTAATTACCAACAATTTTTTATTTAAATGGCTTCTTACAAAGTTACTCTCATCAGCGAAGGTGAAGGCCTCAATTCAACTATTGAAGTTCCTGATGACCAATACATCCTCGATGCGGCTGAAGAACAAGGTATCGACCTTCCTTATTCCTGCAGAGCTGGAGCATGTTCAACATGTGCTGGAAAAGTTACCTCAGGTAGTGTTGATCAATCTGATCAAAGCTTTTTGGATGATGACCAACTAGAAGCTGGTTTTGTTCTTACATGTGTTGCTTATCCAACATCTGATGTAACAATTACAACTCATGCTGAGGAAGAATTGTATTAATTATAAAAAATTAACTTTTCTAAGTTGATTATTAATTATTTCTCTGCCACCCTCTATTAAGGTGGCTTTTTTTGTAAATGAATAAATTTGAATTTTTCAAGACTGGCAGTGTTCAATCAAGTTATGGAGGTCAGTACAGTTATAAAATAATTGGACCATGTTGCAGACTTTATGATAGGGAAGAGTTACCTTGGCCCTGCTCAAGGCTTGCTTGGAGAAGTAAAGAGCCTAGTTGGAGAAGAATAGGTTCTAGGTTCGTTGCTGATATGGCTTCAAGAAAATGCCCATCTTACTCAGTTCAGATCTTGGAACCTGGATCTAAACCTGTTGAGACAGTAATAACTCTTTTTTCGAAGAAATTTTCTTCTGATATACAAGAATGGTGGTATAGCAAAAAACCAGGCTCAAAAGAGCCTGGTAATATATTCCCTTATGAAGTTAGTTAGCTTTAAATATTATGCTTTTGGCTTTGGAGGCATATAACCTTTTAAGCCGGTGCATTCAAGACTATCAATTGTATTAACTCCAGTTTGTGAGTTAGTTCCACTAGCTCTTTCACATAAAGATTTTCTCTGAGAAAGATCAAGATTTGCGTCAGTAAAGTCTGCTCCATCAATAATTGCTCCATCAAAAACACTTTTCATAAGCTCACCATTGGTAAGATTGGCATCTGTAAAATCAGCATTATCAAAGCGTGTTGCATATGCAATGAGGTCCGTCATATTGGCTCCTTTAAAACTGGAGTTTTTTGCGGTTGTTACGCTCATATATGCGCCTTGAAGATTAGCTTCTCCTAAATCTTGATTAGATAAATCATATTTAACGTATTCAGTATTATGAAGGTCGGCGCCGTGAAGATCATCTTTTAGTACGTCAACTGATGAAGGATCACTAGGATAGAGTGCGTTTGCGCAGATTGGATTAATAAGTAAACCAATAATTAATGGAAGAAAAATAAACAGTCTTTTACAAGACTTATGTAGTGATGAAAAAATAGAAACCATTTCGATCAACATCAATATAGAAAACCTATGACTATTATTCCATGGGTTGGTCATTTGCGACCCTTCTTCTCACGAACTGTTGCAGTTTATTTTATTTCTGCCGTTAGAAAATCTTTTGCAAGTTCAGTATTCGGAAAGACTTTTTGAGCCTCTTTAAGCAAATCGCTTGGCGTGATTGCATTCTTATTGGTGTACCTTGGACTTAAATGAGTAATAATTAATTTTTTTGTGTTAGATAATAATGCTGTTTTGGCAGCCATGATTGTTGTGGAATGTAATTTTTCGTAGGCCATGCTTTCATCCTCCTCTGAAAAAGTCGATTCATGTACTAGTAAATCGGCATTTTTTGATAGTGAAACAGCTGATTCGCTAAACACTGTATCTGTGCAATAAACAAAACTTTCACCCTTTCTAGGAGGTCCACAGAATTCTTTCCCATCGAATGCCCTACCATCCGCTAATACGACTTTTTTACCTTGTTGCAGTTCTGAATAAATTGGTCCAGGCGCAATTTTTAGAGACTCTGCTTTTTTGATATTAAATATACCTGGCTTATCTTTTTCACTTACCCTAAAACCATAAGCAGGTATTTTATGTTTAAGGCAGGCACAATTTACTTTTATTATGTTGTTTTCAAATAGAATTTTATTTTCTGATGCAAAATTTTCAACTTCTACAAAATGTAATGGGAAAGACAATTTGCAAAAACTACTTTTAAGCGCTGAATTTATAAAACTTCGCAACCCTGAAGGACCATATATTTCAATACCCTCACTATTTCCTGATAAACCTAAGGTAGCTAAAAGTCCAGGCAAACCATAAATATGATCACCATGCATATGTGTAATAAATATTTTCTTAATTTGTGAAGATTTAATATTGCTTTTCATTATTTGATGTTGCGTTCCTTCTCCGCAATCAAAAAGCCAAACTTCAGATGACTGTGATAATTTAAGCGCTAGGGAAGAAACATTTCTCGTTAAGGATGGGACACCTGAGCTCGTCCCTAAGAAGGTGATATTCACTTATTTATGATATTTTTATTGTTATATCTGGATTAAATGTAGACTTTTAGTCAAACTTAGGCAAATTTAGCATTTGTTTTTAAACAAAGTGATACTTAAATTTAATAATAAATATAGCAAATATTGCCTTATAAGTATTTTATTTATTTGTGTTTTTCAAAGTGAAAGTGTCTTTGCATCGAGAGAGCCAAAAATTAGAGTTTTGATATCAAAAAATAATAATTTAAGGATCAGATCAGATAGATCAATTCCTTTAACCATAGAGGGTAAATTTTTTTCAAGCAAAAAAATCAAAGGCTTAACTTTGAAAAATGAGAAAAATAGAAAAATTTTATATTTCGATAAGAATAAACAAAAAAAATATGACTTAAAAAGTAATCAACAATTTCAAGTGAGTTCTTCTGATGGAAGAGGAATATGGGTAGGTCAGAAGAGATTTGCTGGTAAGCTTAATCTCTTTGTTCTTGACTCCGAAATATTGGTAGTAAATGTTCTAGGAATAGAAAAATACCTTAATAGCGTAGTGGGTTCAGAAATGCCAACAAAATGGCCTATTGAAGCATTAAAGGCACAAGCAATTGCCTCTAGAACTTATGCTTTAAAGCAAAAGGGAAATAATTTATTTGATATAGATTCAACCCAAAAAAACCAAGTCTACAATGGCTTGGAGTCAAGAACTTATAAAACTATCAGAGCCGTTAAAAGTACAAGATCTTTGGTTTTAACGTATAAAAATAAATTAATTAATGCTTTGTTTCATAGCAGCTCAGGTGGAATGACAGAAAATAGTCAAGATGTATGGAAGAATAAATATCCATATTTATCAAGTGTGAAAGATTTTGATAAAAATAATCCAAAATTTAGATGGCAAAAAAAAATTTCGAGTAAAGAATTAATAAATTTATTTCCAAAGATTGGAGGTTTAAACAATATAGAGATTTTAGATATTACTAGTACAGGGAGGGTAAAAAATTTAAAACTTATTGGGGCTTATGGTTCTGATCAAATGTCTGGGGTAGCTTTAAGAAAAAGATTAGGCCTTAAAAGTAATTTTATGAGATTTAAATTTTTTGAGGAAGAATTAAACAATAACACTTCCCAAAAGAAAGGGTTGATAGTTTTTGGACAGGGATCAGGTCATGGGGTAGGAATGAGTCAATGGGGTGCTAAATATCTGGCGTCTAGCGGTCAAAAAGCTGAAAGAATATTAAAGCATTTTTATAAGGGTGTTCAGATTAAACCTTTTAGAAAAGATTACCTATAAAAGTTATTTTGCATTAAGGACTAATTTTGGATTTATATTAGATTGCTCTTTATTTAAGAAGCCTATTCCAAGTAATGTTTGCTTTTTATCTATTACTTTTATGGGTTTTTTATAGTCAAAAGATTTGCTTTCCTGGAAGTTATTAATATCAACTTTAATAGCTCTTCCTGTTTGCCAAAAATTGATTTGTTCTTCATCACTTAAGGTAAATGTTGAAATGTGATTAAGAGCAGAAATTGTTGGAATAATAAAATTTTTCGCATTTTTCTTTCCGTTTTCTTTTTCGATATCAGATATTTTTATCGAGTTTTCTTCATCAAAGCCACAAGCTGAAATTCTTTTTAGTTTTAGAAGGCAACCTTCGGACTTGAGCATTTCTCCTATATCTCTCGCGATTGATCTTATATATGTGCCTGCTGAACACTTTACTTTTATTTCTATGATTCCGTTAATTTGGTCCCATTTCATTAAAATAAGTTCGTCAATTTTTATTTCTCTTGGTGCTAATTCAAAAAATTCATTCCTGAAAGATTTTTTATAAGCCCTCTCACCATTAATGTGAACACTAGATACTTTCGGCGGAATTTGTTTGATAATTCCTCTAAATCTATTTAAGTATTGATCTAATTTTTCATCACTGATTTTAGGCCAACTTTTTTGATTAATTATTTCTCCGTGAATATCATCAGTGTTAGTTCTTATACCTAATTTAATTTGTCCAATGTAAGTTTTACCCTGAGGAAGATATTGAATAAATCTTGTTGCACTTCCGATTGCGATTGGTAATGTTCCTATAACTTCAGGGTCTAGGGTTCCTGTGTGACCGACTTTTTTTGTATTAAGTAACCTCCTTATTTGTTTAACACAATCATGAGAGGTACAGCCTTTATCTTTATTAATTACTAAGAATCCATCTTTAGTTTCCATTTTTAATATTAAGAATACTTTGAGAAAGATTTATAAACATTCTATGATTTTGTTATTGGATATTTAGAGTAAGAAATTGCAGAAGAATAATTTTATTTTAAAAGAATTTTTAGACAATGCTTTTAATTTGAAATCACATTTAATGGAATATTTATCTATTAGAGAATGTGATTTAGATGGATTCCTTTCAAATGCAAAGATGAATTTGGCAAATTCCCATCCTGGAGATGCCTTAAATGATGTTTCGGATTTTTATACTGAGATTGTGGGAGATAGGCATGTGGCTGATTTAGCTGCTTGGCATATCACAAGTAGGGACTACATCGCTGATACTTTAAAACTTCAACAGAGATTTTCTAGAGATTTAGTTTTGGATTTTGGAGGAGGTATTGGTACTCATGCCTTAGCTAACGCTATGTCATCAAGAGTTAAGCATGTTTTTTTTGTAGATATTAATCAAACAAATAGAAATTTTGTTGAATACAGGGCTAAGAAATTAGGAGTCGAAAAAAAACTTTCCTTTTGTAAGACAATTCAAGATACACAAATATTGAAATTTGATACGATAGTTTGTCTTGATGTCTTGGAACATCTTGCAGATCCAGCTTCTCAAATTAATACTTTCAGTGGGCTTATGGATAGTAATTCTATTGCTTTATTCAATTGGTATTTTTACAAAGGCGACAAGAATGAATACCCATTTCATATCGACGATAGACAAATAGTTGAAAAGTTTTTTGAGACACTTCAATCAAATTTTTTAGAAGTATTTCATCCTGTTCTTATAACTACAAGAGCTTACAAGAAAATTAGATAACTATATTAACTCTTTTTCTATTTCTTAAATTTCTTTTAATACTTTCGAAACTTACAGTTCCTTCTTTGAGTGCAAAAAGGGTGTCGTCTTTGCCTTTACCAACATTGTTTCCTGGCAGAAATGATGTACCTCTTTGGCGAATTAAAATTGATCCAGCAGTTACTTTTTCTCCACCATAAGCTTTTACGCCCAGTCTTTTGGAATTTGAATCTCGGCCGTTTCTTGTAGAACCTGTTCCTTTTTTATGTGCCATTAGAAATGTTTAATTTGTGGATTTTTCGGATTTTGGTTTAGTTTCCTTCTTAACAGTTTCTTTTTTTGAAGAAGACTTAGGAGTGCTTTTACCTATTGAAATAGATTTTACCATAACTCTTGTAAGTTCTTGCCTATGTCCCATTTTTCTTCTTGTCTTTTTTTTCGGACGCATTTTGTACACAAGAATCTTCTTATCTCTTCTATGTGAGACTACTTCTAATTCAATTTTTGCATCCTTAACGTATGGTTTACCAACAGTGATAGAGTCTTTGTCTTTTAAAAGTAAAACTTTTTCTACTGTTATCTTATCTTTCTCTTTTGCATTTAACCTGTCTATATCATAGTATCTGTTTACTTCGAAAAAAAATTGTTGACCAGAAGTTTCAGCTATGGCGTACAACTCATTGCTTTTTGAAGAATTGTTTGAGGGGTTTTTAGAATTTGTCATATCTTAAAGACGCCATCAGGCTCAAATTTATAATTTGATTTAGCCAAATAAGCGGTCGTAATAGTTTGTTTATTTTCTTATTTTGTAGTGTAATAAGTCAAGGGTTGTTTTAAATCTTTTATATCTATTCAGGAACTATAACAATGGCAGTAAGAAAAACATACATATTAAAACTATATGTTGCTGGAAACACTCCAAATTCAATGAGAGCTTTGAATACTTTAAGAGAAATATTAGAAAATGAATTCAAAGGAGTTTATGCGTTGAAGGTTATTGATGTACTCAAGCAACCACAACTTGCAGAAGAAGATAAGATTTTAGCCACCCCAACCTTAGCTAAAATTTTACCGCCACCAGTGAGAAAAATAATAGGAGATCTCTCAGATAGAGAGAAAGTTTTAATTGGTTTAGATCTACTTTTTGATGAATTAACTGAAACTGAATATAGTGGTGATAAATAATATTTTTAAAACTTTTGTAATTTAAAGTTAAATTCAAAAGATTTATTTTACTTTTTTTTAATTAGTACAAAACTATGAATGATAAGAAATTTGGCAAATCAAATAAAATGCAAGTACAAAAATTACCAACTGGAATAGAAGGCTTTGATGATGTTTGTAGGGGTGGGCTGCCTGTATCACGAAGTACACTCGTTAGTGGCACCTCAGGGACTGGTAAAACTGTTTTTTCACTGCAATATTTACACCATGGAATTTGTAATTTTGATGAGCCTGGAATCTTTGTAACATTTGAGGAGTCACCCTTAGATATTATTAGAAATGCCGCCAGTTTTGGTTGGGATTTGCAAGAATTAATTGATCAAAATAAACTTTTTATTTTAGATGCTTCTCCTGACCCTGATGGTCAGGATGTCGCTGGTAACTTTGATTTGTCTGGTCTTATTGAGAGAATTAGTTATGCAATTAGAAAATATAAAGCTAAAAGAGTTGCAATAGATTCAATAACTGCCGTCTTTCAACAGTATGATGCTATTTATGTTGTTAGACGGGAAATATTTAGACTCATAGCAAGATTAAAAGAGATAGGTGTAACGACAGTTATGACTACAGAAAGGGTTGATGATTATGGACCAATTGCTAGATATGGAGTAGAAGAATTTGTATCTGATAATGTTGTCTTATTAAGAAATGTTCTTGAGTCAGAGAAGAGAAGAAGAACTTTAGAAGTTTTGAAGTTAAGAGGTACTGTACATATGAAAGGTGAATATCCATTTACTATGGGGATGGATGGAATTAGTGTGTTTGCCCTAGGAGCAATGAGATTAACCCAGAGATCCTCAAATATTAGGATTAGCTCTGGAGTTAAAGATCTTGATGATATGTGTGGTGGTGGATATTTTCAAGATTCCATCATTCTCGCTACTGGAGCTACTGGTACAGGCAAAACAATGCTTGTATCAAAATTTGTTGAAGATGCTTACAACAATAATGAAAGAGCAATACTTTTTGCATATGAAGAATCTAGGGCTCAATTGCTTAGGAATGCGACTAGCTGGGGAATAGATTTTGAAAAGATGGAAAGTGATGGTTTATTGAAAATTATTTGTGCATATCCTGAATCAACTGGTTTAGAAGATCACTTACAAATTATAAAAACGCAAATTAATCAATTTAAACCAAAAAGAATGGCAATTGATTCTCTCTCTGCATTAGCCAGAGGAGTAAGTTTGAATGCATTTAGACAATTTGTAATTGCTGTTACTGGTTATACAAAACAAGAGGAAATAGCAGGCTTTTTTACTAATACTGCAGAAGAATTTATGGGTAGTCACTCTATAACTGATTCTCATATCTCAACAATTACAGATACCATATTGTTGCTTCAATATGTAGAAATAAAAGGTGAGATGGCAAGAGCTTTAAATGTCTTTAAAATGCGTGGATCATGGCATGATAAACGAATAAGAGAATTTATCATTACAAATAGTGGCCCTGAAATAAAGGATTCTTTTTCTAACTTTGAACAAATATTTAGTGGTGCACCTCACAGAGTCGTGCCTGATCAAAGTGTTCAAAATGTTTTTAAAGGATTAGATAATAATTAGGTAATTTCTTTAATTTCAGAATCTGAAAAAGAATTGGAATTATTAATAGCTTTTGTCAATAGTTCATCTTTATCAGATTGAGCTAAGGCTAAATCAAACCAGAAAGTTGTTCCTACTCCTAATTCACTAGCCATGCGAATTTCCCCACCGTGTTTTTCTATTATTCCCCGAACTATAGATAAACCTAAACCGGTACCTTGCTCAGTATGAACAGAATTCTCTACTCTATAAAAACGATCAAATATCTTTTCTTGATCAGCCTGTGATATTCCTGAGCCAGTATCAGTAATCTCAATTCTTACTTTTGGTAGTGGTGAAACTAATTCACATTGAGGGGCTGCATCATTTGTAATACTTGGAGGGAAAGCTGGACAGGAATCTGGCCAAGTATAAGCTCTTATAATAAGGGAGCTGTTTTTTGGACTAAATTTCAATCCATTACCCAGCAAATTATCAAAAACCTGTAAAAGTAAATCAAAATTTCCAAGAATTGGAGGAATAGTCTCCTCTATATCATGAGCTAATGAAACATTTTTTTCTGTAGCATTAAGTCTATAATTTCTAAGAGTCTGTTCTATTGCTGGTTTAATGTCCATTTGCTCTAGTTGAACAATTTTCCCAGACTCCAATCTAGATAAATCTAATACATCATTCACAAGTCTCGTTAACCTATCAGTCTCTGAATTGGCAATTCCTAAAAATTCTATTTGTTCTTCATCAGAAAGCTGATCTTTTAAATCGTGTAAGGTCTCTACATAACTTTTGATATTGAAAAGTGGTGTTCTTAATTCGTGCGAAACATTACTAATAAATCTATTTTGTGCCGCGTTCAATTCAACTTCTCTCGTCAAGTCTTGGATAGTTACAGCAATTCCTTTTAATTCAACTTTATTTGTATCTAAAACTGATTGCAAGACAATCCTTAAGGTTCTTGCTGGCTCTCCTAAACTGAACCTTAAATCGTCCTTCTCCTTTTCCCTGTTTAAAATGGATTCTATGTTCGTATGTAAGTCGTTAGATAAAATTTCAGGGATTTCATTTAAAAAATATTTACCCTCTAGGAATCTTCCTTCCCAACGAAATAGTCTCTTAGCTGTTGGATTGGTAAGTACTATCTTGCCTTGTGAGTCCAACAATATAGCTCCATCAGCCATTGTAGCTATAAGGGATTGTTGCTTGATCTGTGCCGCTTTTAATTCTTCTATATTTGCCTCGTCATAATTTTCTAGCTGTGTGGCCATTCGGTTAAATCCATTTAAGAGTTCTCCTAGATCGCCCGTCATAGGCAAAGAAATTCTCGATTTAAAATTTCCTCTTGAAATTTCTCTAACACCTCTTACTAATTCTCTGACGGGTCTTGTAATAGTTAGTGCATTAAATACAGCTCCAAGTATTACTAAAACCCAAATGGAAATAAAAACTGCAATGGTTACCTCTCTGGTTAATGCAGCACTGGCTAGTGCTTTTTTATTGGGTGTGACTCCCAAAGCTAAAGTTCCAAGATATTTGCCTTTCCACAACATTGGCACAAATACATCTGTTACTTGACCTTGAGGTGTGGCATGCTGTCTTACTAATGGGAATTGCGGTCTTTTTTTTAGTTCAGAGGGTAGTTTTAATTTTCGCGTGAGCTGAAATTGACTGTCTGAGCTTGTGGGTGTCGCACTGATCGGTATCCCAAGTTGCACAACATCTTCAGCGTCTGTAAAGAATATATAACGGAGGTTTCGACTTGATCTCCAAAACTTTTCAGCTACATTTGAAATTTCTTTTTTTTGGTTATTAGCGACTAATTCTGTAACATTCCCAGATAACAATAAGCCAAGATCTCGAGCATATCTAGTATCATTCATTCCTGCATCTCTTTGGATACTATTTAACGCAAAAAAAGTTATTCCTGTCATTAGGAGGCTTACGACGAGAGTTGCTATAGCTAACAACTTTGTTCTTAAACTGAATCCACTCCACCAAGCAATGAGTCCATTAATCCAATAGTTACTATTAATATCTTCATTTTCAGTGATATTATATTTTCTGTTTTCTCGATTATTGGTATCTACCATAAGCTTAATTCTCCTTAGAAAATTTTTTTCTGACTTGATAACCTATGTCATTTCTGAAGTAAATACCCTCAAAATGAATTTTTTTTAAATTTTTATATGCTTTTTCAAAAACCTTATCGAAGTCTTTATCTTGGCAGACAATACTTAAGACTCTTCCTCCATTAGTTAATAATTTCCCATCTTCGCTTAAAGTAGTTCCTGAGTCGAAGATTTGACAATCATTTGTGTCAATCTTATCTATATTTATTTGGAAGCCAGTTTTATATTCGTGAGGATAACCTTTAGAGGTGGCTATTACACAACCACTAACTTTGTCAGAAGTATTAATTATTTCATCACCAATTAATTTTCCCATTGAGCATTTTTCTAAAAGGAATACAAAATTTTGATCCATCAGGGGCATTATTGTTTGACATTCTGGATCACCAAATCTGCAATTATATTCTATAACTTTGGGCCCAGATTCTGTGATCATTAATCCAAAGTAAATTACACCCCTGTAGTCAATATTTCTTTTATTTAGTTCACTTATGGTTGGTTCAATTATCTCTTTGATAATTCTATTAAGGTAATCTTCTGTTAATAATGGGGCAGGAGAATAAGCCCCCATACCTCCTGTATTTGGCCCTTTATCTTGCTCATTAAGTCGTTTGTGATCTTGGGCGGTTGGTAGTAATGTGTATCTCTCCCCATCGCATAAAGCAAAAACTGAAACTTCTGGGCCTTGAATTTTTTCTTCTAGAACAACTACTTTCCCAGAGTTGCCAAATCTACCATTAAAAATCGACTCTGCTGCTTTGAAGCATTCATCTTTTGAATTAGGAATAAAAACACCTTTACCTGAAGCTAGACCATCAGCTTTTACTACCAGTGGAATTGATGCTGCATTGATGATTTTTTTTGCTTCTTCAACAGAATTTACTTTCCAAAAGTTTGCAGTTGGAATATTTGCGTCTTGCATAAATTTCTTTGCCCAAGATTTGCTAAATTCTAGTTTTGCTCCATCTTGATTAGGACCAAACACTTTAAAATCTTTCTCTCTAAGAAAATCAGCTAATCCATTTGCCAGAGGAATTTCTGGTCCAATAACGACTAAATCTATCTTAAAAAAATCAAGCTTTTCGACTAGTTCATTTTTATTGTTTATATCAATTTTTATTCTTTCACATTTATTTATTCTTTCTGAACCAGCGTTACCAGGCATTAAATAAACTTTTTTAACTAATTCATTTTTTTGAATAGCCCAAGCCAAAGAGTTTTCTCTCCCGCCATTTCCAATTATTAAAATATTTTCTAATCTAGTAAAGTTTTTAGAACTTGGTGAATCAATTCTCATATAGTTGTTTTTTAAGGTTATGAGGTTTCGATGAATAATCAGTTAAAATGAAAATAAAACATTTGAAGTTGACCTCTAATAATTATGTTAATTATAAAAAGTACTTTATTAATAATAATGAGGTTTTAAGTTAATGAATAAAAAACATGAGTTGATTTATGAAGGCAAAGCAAAAAAAGTATTTACTCATGATGATTCAAATAAAGTAAAAATTGAATTTAAAGATGAAGCTACAGCGTTTAATGCATTGAAAAAAGAAAAATTTGAAGGTAAAGGCAAACTTAATTGCTTAATAAGTGCAAGAATTTTTGAGATTCTTATTAAGAAAAATATTCCAACTCATTTTATTGAACTTGAAAATGAGAATACAATGATTGCAAAAAAAATAAAAGTAATTCCATTAGAGATTGTTCTTAGAAATATTGCTTATGGTTCTTTGTGCAAACAAACCATTATTAAACCTGGAACTTTTTTATCAAAACCATTAATTGATATTTATCTTAAAAATGATGAACTTAATGATCCCCTTCTTACAAAAGATAGAATTGAATTAATGAATATATTAAGCTCTTACGATTTAGAAATAATAATAAATTTAACCTTAAAAATTAATGAAATCTTGAAAAGTTTTTTCAAAAATATACAACTTCAACTTGTAGATTTTAAATTGGAATTTGGTTATGATTTTAGAAATAATATTATTTTAGGGGATGAAATAAGTCCTGATAATTGTAGATTGTGGGATCTAAATCAAAAAAATGATATGATAGTAAGCCTGGATAAAGATAGATTTAGAAATGATTTAGGTGGTTTAATTGAAGCTTACAGTGAAATCCACCGAAGAATAAACGATTTTCTTAAACCTAATTGAATAAATAATGACTTATTTATTTTAATCACAAGTACTATGCAAAAACATTTTTTAAAATTTGGAAAGGTTTTTATAAATGTTGCCTGCTCTCCCTTGATTTTGATATCAAATAATTCAGAACTGGCTGCAAAGTATTTGCCAAATGACGTTGATCAATCAATAAAAACTTTAGAAATACCAAAAACTAATAATGTTTTATTTCAAGGGATTGATATCAAAAAAGAGAAAAAATTTCTTCTCGCAGAAAATAATAATGATGTTAGTGAAGAAAGTGTTCTTATCTCAGAAATAATTATCGAAGGTTGGGAAAATCATCCTGAGGGTAGAAAACTTGAATTGGCTGCATATGATTCCATGAGCATAAAGCCTGGAAGTATAGTTGATAATCGAATTTTAAATCAAGACCTTAATGCAATATATGCAAGTGGTTGGTTTTCAGGAGTTAAAATAAAGTCTCAAGATGGGCCACTAGGTGTAAGGCTAATAGTAAATGTAGTGCCTAATCCAATCTTGAAGAAAGTTGAACTTAGACCAATAAACTCTATAGTCTCAAATGAATACGTAGATGATATTTTTAAAAATTATTATGGGACAACTCTTAACTTAAGGGAATTTCAAAATAAGATAGAAATAATAAAAGAACGTTATGAAAAGGCGGGTTATTCTTTAGCTAGAATTAGTAGCCCAGATAGAATCTCTGAGAACGGAGTAGTAAGATTAAAAGTTACTGAGGGCATAATATCTGACGTAAAAATAAGATTCCCAAATTCTGATGGTGAATTTATTATTGATGGAAAACCCAGAAAAGGGAAAACAAAAGACTGGGTTATTAAGAGAGAATTAAAAACACAACCTGGCACCATTTTTAATAGAAAAATTTTAGAAGCTGATATCGGTAGACTCTATGCCACATCATTATTTGATGATGTAAAGGTTTCTCTTGGCCAGGATATTTTAAATCCTGGTCAAGTCATAATTTTTTTAGACTTGAGTGAGCAAAGAACAGGATCGTTAACAGGTGGACTTGGTTATAGCAATGGTTCAGGTATATTCGCATCAATTGGTTTGCAGGAAACAAATGCACTAGGAAGAGCGTGGTCTACAAACTTTAATCTAAATTTTGGAGAATATTCAACTACCTATAATTTTTCTTTATCTGATCCATGGATTAAAGGAGATAAACATAAAACATCTTTTAGAACAAATATTTTTTTAAGTAGAGATTATCCACAAGAATTTAAAAGTGAAAATAATGGGAAATTATATGCAGTAGATGATCAAAGACCATCTAGCTCTGATACTTTTTCGTCAATAGTTTTAGAAAAAACAGGAGGCGGGTTTTCTTTCTCAAGGCCATTAAATGGTGGAGATCCATTTAAGGTCGCTAAATGGAGAGTCCTTGCAGGAATGAATTTTAAGAAAGTAAAGATGATTGATGGTGATGGAAACAAAAAACCCTATGGTGATAGAACGCCAACCACAACCAGAAACAATATAAGCGATATTATTTGTATTGGATTTACTCCAAATGATGGTTCATGCCCTGAAGAAAATATATTAGTGAGTGTTATTGCAAGTACTTCTAGAAATAATTTAAATAATTCCATCAACCCAACTGCAGGAAATAAATTGAGCTTTGGTACCGAACAATTTGTTTCAATGGGGAAAAACTCTCCAACTTTTAATAGAATGAAAGCTACATATTCATTTTTTATTCCAACAAAAATAATAAATTTAACTAAAGCATGTAAGTCTAGTAAATCTAATAGTGAAGAATGTCCTCAAGCTATTGGATTTCAACTTAAGGCGGGAACTACTATTGGAGAATTGCCTCCTTACGAAGCATTTTGTATGGGAGGAACATCATCTGTTAGAGGTTGGGGATCTTGTGATTTAGCTGTAAGTAGAAGTTTTGTTGAGGGCACAGCAGAATATAGATTCCCTGTTTGGAGAATGATATCAGGAGCTTTATTCGTCGATGGAGGAACTGATCTAGGCTCTCAAAAGTCAGTTCCTGGAAAACCCGGTAAATTATTACAAAAATCAGGTTCTGGTTTTTCTCTTGGAGGGGGAGTTGGCGTTAAAACACCAATAGGTCCATTAAGATTAGATGTCGCTAGCAAGGACCTAAGTGGAGATTGGAGATATACACTTGGAGTTGGATGGAAGTTTTAAGTGTTTTCTTGGCCTGCTAATTATGATTCTTGTTATACCATAGCTGGAGTTATCTCCAGAGAGGGTATAGGCCTACATAGTGGAGAAAAAACAAGAGTTACAATTTCTTCCTATGAGAAAGAAGGATATTATGTCTCTTTTAGGGATAAACCTAATGAGATTTTTAAGTTAACTCAGGATTTAATTGGAAGTACGATGCTTTGTACGGCGGTTAAATTAGGGGGGAGAAATTTGTATACTATTGAACATTTATTATCTTCAATGGCAGGGTGTGGGTTAAGTTATATACATATTGAGGTTGATGGGAAAGAGATTCCTCTTTTAGATGGATCGGCAATCCAGTGGGTTAGAGATTTTGAAGAAGCAGGGATAAAAAAGGCACCTACACCAAATAATTTTTTTCGAGAGATTAATAAATCAATAATCTTAAATAAAGAAGGTTCAGTAATAGCAGCAACCCCTTCTGACAAAACAACAATTATATCCACTATAAGTTTTGCCTATAAAGCAATTGGAAATCAAACTTTTGTGATTGATTTAAATCCAAAAAGTTTTGTTGAAATGATTGCTCCTGCTAGAACATTTGGTTTTAAAGATCAATTTCAAGAGTTAAGTGAGCTTGGATTAATAAAAGGCGGAAGTTTGGAAAATGCCCTTGTTTGTGACGGTGATAAATGGGTAAATCCACCATTAAGATTTGATAATGAACCAATAAGACATAAAATTTTAGACCTGATTGGGGACTTGGCTTTGGTAGGGTTACCTAAGGCTCAAATTTTAGTTTATAAAGGATCACATTCTTTAAATGCTTTATTGGCCTCATCGCTAAAAAATTAACTTTATCTTTAATTGTTTTGGAAAAGAAATTATCCAGTGAAAATAATCAACTTTCCTCTGAGCACATACTAGGTTTGTTACCTCACAGATATCCTTTTGCTCTTGTGGATAAGGTAATAGAGCATATTCCTGGGGAAAGAGCTGTTGCAGTAAAAAATGTAACTATAAATGAGCCTCAATTTCAAGGACACTTTCCTGAGAGACCCTTGATGCCAGGTGTTCTTATTGTTGAATCAATGGCTCAAGTTGGTGGAATAATTGTGACTCAAATGCCCGATCTCCCAAAAGGCCTTTTCGTCTTTGCTGGAATCAATAATGTTAAATTCAGAAAACCAGTTGTGCCTGGAGATCAATTGATAATTTCTTGTGAGTTATTGTCTATTAAAAGACAAAGATTTGGGAAAGTTAAAGGTGAGGCGCATGTTGATGGGAAGTTGGTTTGTGCTGGAGAGTTAATGTTCTCATTAGTTGATTAGGGATATGGATAATAAAAATACTGAATTAAACTCAAGTTTTAGTGGTGTAAAAGTCCATCCAAATGCTTTTGTAGATCCAAGTGCTGAATTACATGATGGGGTTATTATCTCTCAAGGAGCTATTGTCGGCCCTAATGTGATTATCGGGAAAGGAACGGAAATAGGCCCTAATGCTGTTATTTCAGGAAGAACTCATATTGGTGAAAACAATAAAGTTTTCCCAAGTGTTTTTATAGGTCTTGATCCGCAAGACCTTAAATATAAAGGCGCACCTACTGAAGTAATTATTGGAAATAATAATACTTTCAGAGAATGTGTAACTATTAATAAAGCAACTGATGAAGGAGAAAAAACTATTATTGGTAATAATAATTTGTTGATGGCTTACACTCATATCGGCCATAATTGTGAACTTGGTAACAGGATAGTTCTATCAAATAGTGTTCAAGTTGCAGGTCATGTAAAGATTGAAGATAAAGCTATTATTGGCGGTTGTTTAGGTATTCATCAATTTGTACATATTGGATATTTAGCAATGATTGGAGGGATGACTAGAGTAGATAGAGATGTACCTCCTTTTTGTCTGGCCGAAGGACATCCAGGAAGATTGAGAGGTTTAAATAGGATTGGAATAAAGAGAAGTGGTTTAATGGAAAATAAAGATTTTGACTTAAAATTACTTCAAAGTACTTGGAATCTACTTTTTAAATCTAATGATGCTATTTCAAATTCATTAGGAAAGGTAATGAAAGGAGAATTAGATATTTCATCTTCAAGATTATGTAGTTTTTTAAAAGAGTCAATATCTAAAGAAAGACGAGGACCAATGCCTGTCATGAATGTATGAATAAAAAGATATTTATAAGTACTGGAGAAGTCTCTGGAGATTTGCATGGAAGTTTGTTATCAAAAGCATTATTAGATGAAGCTAAAAAAAAATCTATAGATCTAGAAATTTGCGGATTAGGCGGGGAAAGGATGAATAAAGAAGGTGTAAAAATTCTTCAAGATACTACATCAATTAGTGCAATAGGAATTTGGGAGGCTTTACCTCTTATTATTCCAACAATAAGAATTCAAAAAAGGTTCTACAAATTACTAAAAAAATATCCTCCTGATTGCTTAATTTTGATCGACTATATGGGACCTAATATAAAAATTGGTACAAAATTAAAAAGATCGAAGACTAAAATTCCAATTTTTTACTATATTGCTCCTCAAGAGTGGGCTTGGAGAGTTGGCAATAATACTACAACAAATCTAATAAAGTTTTCTGATAAGATTTTTGCAATTTTCAAGAAAGAAGCAGCATTTTATAAAAAGAGGGGCGGAAATGTTTTTTGGGTTGGACATCCAATGATTGATTTAACAAAAAAACTTCCTCTAAAGAAAGATGCTAGAACTATTTTAAACCTTCGCCCAGATCAAAGCATCATACTTTTAATGCCCGCATCAAGACCTCAAGAATTGCGATATATATTACCTACTTTTATGAAATCGGCTAAAAAACTACAACAAAAATATCCAAGTTTGGTGGTCTATATTCCCTCCTGTCGGGATGCTTTTGATGAAATATTTAAAAAAGCCTTTAGAAAATATCAAGTTAAAGGACTTGTAATTTCTCAAAAAGATAGTGCAAATTTAAAGCCCTATATTTATTCCCTCACTAAAATTGCTCTTTGTAAATCGGGGACAGTTAATATGGAATTAGCTTTATATGGAATTCCACAGATTGTTGGTTACAGAGTAAGTAGGGTAACTGCTTTTATTGCTAAAAAAATTCTCAATTTCAAAGTAAAATTTATTTCCCCTGTAAATTTGTTAGTTAATAAATTAATAATCCCTGAGTTTGTACAAAAGGAGTTTGATGAAAAGAAAATTTTCTATAAATCTTGTAGAATTCTTGAGGGGAAATCAGAAAAAATAAAAATAAAAAAAGGTTATGCTTTTTTAAAAAAAGAATTAGGTGAAGAGGGCGTAGTCCAGAGAGCTGCTAAAGAGATTATTAATTCTATTATTTGAACTTTATAATAAAAAAATGAAATATTTTTTAACTTTAATAATCGCTCTTTCAATGTTAATCAACCCTGTAAACGCTTTCGCAGAGGAATTGATTCTTGCAGGAGGTTGTTTTTGGTGTTTAGAACATGATTTAGAGTCATTAAGGGGGATAAATTTTGTACAAAGTGGCTATTCAGGTGGAGATTTACTAAATCCTAACTACGAAAATCATGAAGGACATCAGGAAGTGGTTTTGGTGGACTATGATTCCCAATTGGTAACTTTACCCGAGATTCTTAGGCTCTATTTTAGAAATATTGATCCTCTAGACGGCAAGGGTCAATTTTGTGATCGTGGAGATTCTTATAGACCAGTGATCTTTTTCAAAGATGAAACGGAGGAAAGTGATGCAAAAAATGCAATTCTTTCGGCCTCCAATGAATTGCGAGTGCCTTTAGAAAAAATATCTGTAGAACTAAAATCAAAAGGTAAATTTTGGTTGGCTGAAGAATATCATCAGGATTTTGCTGAGAGAAATGAATTAAAATATAAGTTCTATAGATTCTCATGTGGGAGAGACCAGAGATTGGATAAATTATGGGGGGATAACGCTAGGTCAATAAATCTTTGGACTGAATGATTTTAAATATAGTTATTTATTTTTAATCCATTGAACAAGAGTTTTAACTCCAAAACCGGTTGCACCTGATGGGTTTATTCCCTTATTTTTATCAGTCCAACAAGTCCCAGCAATATCAATATGAGCCCATTTAATCTCTTTATCAAAGAATTCCTCTAAAAACAAAGCAGCAGTTATTGACCCACCTGCTCTAGGACCTGTATTTTTCATGTCAGCTATATGAGACTTTAACCCTTCTTTATAAGATTTTTGTAAAGGCATTTGCCATAATTCTTCTCCAGATTGGGCTGATGCAGCTTTTAGGTCATTTGCTAGATCATCATTATTACTCCAGAATCCAGCTACATCATTCCCTAATGCAACAACAATAGCTCCTGTTAAAGTGGCGAGATCTATTATTGAATCCGGCTTTAAATTTGATGCGTAAGTTAAAGCATCAGCTAATGTGAGTCTACCTTCTGCATCAGTGTTATTTATTTCAATTGTCTTACCATTAGATGCTTTAACTACATCCCCAGGATGCACTGCAGATCCATTTATCATGTTTTCGCAAGATGCCACAATAAAATGAATTTCTAATCCCTTTGGTTTTATTGCCCCAAGTGCTTTTGCTGCGCCTAAAACTGCAGCGCTTCCGCCCATATCATATTTCATCATTTCAATTTGAGAAGCTCCCACTTTCAGATTGTATCCGCCAGAATCAAAGGTTAAACCCTTCCCAACAAGCGCAATCTTTTCTTTTATAGGTCCCTCTGACTTTAAAGTAAGATGTATAAATTTAGGATCTAGATCAGATCCTTTTGATACAGCTAAATATGCACCCATCCCTAAATCTTCACAATCTTTTGCCTCTAAAATTTTTACTTCCAAACCATGATCTTTAGCTATTTGAGAAGCTTGTATAGACATTTCCTGAGGAGTAAGGCTATTTGGAGGGGCGGCTACAAGTCTTCTTGCTAGTTCTACACCTTCACATATTTGTGCTGTCTCTTCAAAGCTAATATTCTCAAATTTTTTCAAATTCAAAAACTCTATTTCTTTAAGAACTTTCTTTTCATCTTTTTTCTTATTAAATCTATTGTCCTTATAGGCAGATAATCTGACTGACTCTGCTAATTGATTTATTTCTAGTTGTGAATTTATAAATTCCCAAGGTAGCAAGATGCTCATTTTTTCATTTTTATCAACAGTTTTCCTAACTAGATTTCCTATAGAGTTTTCTATATCACTTTTATTTAGGCCTTTTGATTTGCCAAGACCAACTATGAATAAAGTTTCTAATTTTTGATCTAAAAATTCAAAGCTTAAAGTTTTTCCTATTTCTCCTTTAAATTTTTTTTGATTAACTTTTTTTAGTAATAATTTTGGGTCAATAACAAATTTTATGTTTTCAAGTTGGCTTGCAATATCTTCCTCTAAAACTCCAAAAATTAATGAAGCACCATGCCAGTTATCTAGATTTTTTTGGAATGTGGAAAATTGCATTTGTAAAATTGTTTTAATTAACTTTTAATTGTTTGTGAAAGTAGTTCCCCACCTATCTCGAGTTTCTTTATTAAAAGGTGGTAACCATAAATATATCAGTTGCTGTTCTAATTTACGTCTTAATTTTACTTCTTTAGGTACATCTAAGAAGAAACGAATATCTTGGCGACTTGAGAGTTTGTTATGAGCTAGGGCTTCTTTATAGTTCATGAGGTAATTTTTACAGTCATGTTCTCCCTTCCATCTTTTATTTGCTGAATTTGTTTCTCCTATATAAAGGATTATTTTAGAACTCTCCATCGAGTCAATTACAAAATACATTGCTGGCCCATTGTGTATATATTGATTGGTTCTCCAAAAGTTCAATGATAATGGCTGCAAGGAAAACGGATCAATTTTTCTTTCATCGGAAATGGTATTTATAGGAAGACTTGTTTGATGCAAAGTTTTATTGTGAGTATCTTTTGAAATTTTGAATTGGTGATTATATATTCTATCCCTCCATTCAATTAGGATTTCGCCTTTGATTTTTAGATTATTTGAGTGTTGAAAATTTATTGATGTATTTACATTGGAACCAAATAATTCAAATTGTCTATTTTGGTTTGAAATATTATTTACGTTAAATTTTTTCAATATTTATAAAACATGTTTACTAAATTTAATTCTGAAAAAATATAAATCAAAGAATTATTTATAAACTAAAATTTATTAATCTACTAATCAATTTAAAAGATTCTTGTTATCTTGTAATTGAGACTTAATCTGCGAAGTAAAAAAATAGAAATGGGATTCTTTGAGTCAGACATCGTTCAAGAAGAAGCTAAAAAGCTTTTTACAGATTACCAAGAACTTATGAAACTTGGCTCTGATTATGGAAAATTTGACAGAGAAGGGAAAAAAATGTTTATAAAAAAAATGGAATCTCTTATGGATCGTTATAAGGTTTTTATGAAGAGATTTGAATTGTCTGAAGATTTTCAAGCAAAAATGACAGTAGAACAACTAAAGACACAGTTAAGTCAATTTGGGATTACTCCTGATCAAATGTTCGATCAAATGAATAAAACCTTAATAAGAATGAAGGATGAACTTGATAAAACTTCTTAAAGTTAACGGTTAAAGCTTCATGACAGATAATTTAAAATTGCCATCATGGCTTTCAAGAGGAATAGAAGAATATTTTCCAATTAAGGGAACAGATCAAACCTTTTCGGAGATAATTGATCATGCGAAAAAAAATAATAAAAAATTAAGGGTTAAACTCGGCATCGATCCAACTGGAACCGATATTCATCTTGGGCACAGCATATTATTTAAAAAACTTAGGGCATTCCAAGATAATGGACATATTGCAGTTTTAATTATTGGGGATTTTACTGCTCAAATTGGAGATCCAACCGGAAAAAATAAAACAAGAGTTCAGTTATCGGAAAAACAAGTTAAGGATAATGCAAAAACATACTTAACCCAACTAGGGATGGGAAAGCCAGCCAATGAATCTATTTTAGATTTTGATTCAAAAGATAGAATAGAAATTAGATATAATAGTGAATGGTTAAAAGGATTAAATCTTAATTCCATAATTGACTTAATGGGGAGTGCAACAGTTAGTCAAATGCTAGCTAAGGAAGAATTTAATAAAAGGTACACTGCGCAAGTTCCAATTTCTTTGCATGAATTCTTATATCCACTATTACAAGGTTACGATTCGGTAGTTGTCCAATCAGATATTGAGCTTGGAGGCACAGATCAGAAATTTAATATTGCAATAGGAAGAGACCTTCAAAGGCATTTTAAACAAAAACCTCAATTTGGTGTTCTGCTGCCAATTTTGACAGGTTTAGATGGAGTTAAGAAGATGAGTAAATCTGAATTTAACACCGTCGGATTAACTGAAGATCCTCTTTCAATGTATTCAAAATTAGAAAAAGTACCCGATAATATAATACCCACCTATTTTGAATTACTTACTGAATTAGATTTAAGTTTTCTGGAAAACTCAAATCCTCGTGAATTACAGAGAAGAATGGCTTTAGAAGTTACTACTTTATTCCATGGAGCAGAAGAAGCATTAAAGGCGCAATCAAACTGCGAAAAATTATTCCTTGGACACAAAGAAAAAGTTGGAGAAATTCCAGAGATTTCTTTAAAAGAAGTAGTTTTTCCAGTAAAGTTTTTCTACTTATTAAGTGCGCTAAAACTTTTCAAATCTAGCAGCGAATCCAAAAGATCTATTAAAGGTGGGGGTGTAAAAATTGATAGTCAAAAAGTAATAAATCCTGATTTAGTTTTTAATTCAAAAAACGATTTGGAAGGAAAAATTTTGCAAATTGGAAAAAAAATAATTAAGAGATTTGAAAACTGAAAATTGATGAATAACAGATTTAATTCAGAAGATAAAATAATATTGGCAATTGATGGATTAGATGTAAGTCAAGCAAAATTACTTTTGGAAAAATGTCCCAATATTAAGTGGGTTAAAGTTGGTTTAGAACTTTTTGTTAGGGAAGGTCCAAGAGTTATTGAAATATTAAAAGGTTTAAATAAAAAAATTTTTTTAGACTTAAAATTTCATGATATTCCAAATACCATGCGTGCAGCATGTTTCCAAGTTTCAAAATTAGGAGTTGATATAATTTCTATTCATGCTTCAGCAGGTTTAAAAGCTCTTAAGGATTCGAAAAAAGCATCTTTAGAAGGAGCCACCTCAGTCAGTGTAAAACCTCCATTGGTTGTAGGAATAACTGTTTTAACAAGCTTTTCTCTTAAAGATTTTCAAAATGATCTTGATAGAAATAATTCAATTGAAGAAAATGTTTTGAGACTTGCAAAGTTGTCTTTTGATGCCGGATTAGATGGATGTGTTTGTTCCCCTTGGGAGGTAAAAATGTTGAGATCTATTTATAAGGATAATTTTGAACTTATTACACCAGGTATCAGATTAAATATTGACAATAAAGATGATCAAAATAGAATAATGACTCCCTATGAAGCTATAGATAATGGGTCTTCTAAGTTGGTCATTGGTAGATCAATTTCAAAAGCTATAGATCCTAATAAAGCTCTAATAGAAATATTTAAATCTATTGATTCTGATTAATTTTGGATTCTTCTCCCTTAAGCAATCTTGTTATGTTTGTTCTATGTTTCCAGATTACTAATAATGCAACAATTAAACTTATAAAAAAGTATGAGTGCATAAATTTACTTAGGTAAAAAAACATAAAAATAGGAAGTAAGATTGCAGCTGAAATACTTGATAAAGAAACAAATTTAGTTTTTGTTAGGACTATTAAAAAAATGCCAAGAGATGCGAGTCCAACTTTCCAAGAAAGAGCTAAAAACATACCTAATCCAGTTGCAACAGCTTTCCCTCCTTTACCTCTAAGCCATATTGGCCAAATATGTCCTGAGATAGCGGATATCCCTGCTATAACTTCTATTAATCCTTGATCTGTGTAATATTGAGCAATTTTTACTGCAATAAGGCCTTTCCCAACGTCAATGATAAATACAAAAAGTGCTGGCCATTTCCCAACATTTCTTAAGACATTTGTGGCACCTGTAGATCCAGAACCTATAGTTCTTAGATCTATATTTTTGAGATATTTTCCAATTAAAAAACCTGTCGGAAGTGATCCTAAAAGATAACTTGCAAAAATTATTAAGATATTCATAAAGCTTAGTTTAGTTCAAGATCATCGTAAATTTCATTATCTGAACCAGCAAATGCAACCCATAATGGAAATTGAAGTATTGGAATTTCAACAGAGGTTTCTGCTGCATCAATGATAATAAATGGCAATTCTTCATTCGCTTCTAATCTATCAGCTCTCTCGATTACACCTTCAGGCCTTTCAAAAAGAACAATCCCGCTATTAGGTCCAAAGTCATCCCTTGTTAAACCAAGTGAATCTTGAAGAATTCTTCTCCATTCACCTAATCGTTCAGGCTGCGAAGCTAAAATAAGAGTCTGAAATTGATCTCCATATAATTCGCCAAGAATAGATATTAAGCCAGCTGATAACAAGGCATTTTTTTGTCGAGATCCTCTACTTTCAAGAGAACCTCTTCCGCCCATGTTAAAAAACCAATCATCCATAATTTCTATATCTGAGGAATCAAGACTCCGTCTTAATTTCCAAGGTTCCGCATAAAAGTCGGGTTGTTCTGTGAAACTTGAAAAGCAACTTTTTATAATCCTTTCATCTGGCTTAAATGTCTCGGAAAGAGCAGGAACATTAACTACATTATTTGTGCTATTGTCTTGCTTTTTCTCATCAAGGGGAGAAGGCTTTACGATTATTGGTTGAGAAACTAATTCAAGTTTCTCTACGTTTTGTGAAAGATTCTGCAAAGCTCCAGTTAAGTACTCTTGAAACCCTTTAACTCTTTTAG